>CAWIRL010000024.1:0-12562 GCA_963838545.1 uncultured Acidobacteriota bacterium | reverse complement strand
CTTTGAGCCCGGGACCTTTATCGATTCTTGGCTGGCGGACGATTAAATCCTCGATCCATTCGGGGCGATTGACGAGGATGCGGCTTTGCATCAGCAGCGGCATGAGTACGCGATGTCGCCATACCTGCGCGCGATACGCGTGATTACGCCGAGCACGTCGCGGCGCAGAGAAAGCGAAACGCCGAATAGCGGCAGGCCTTTCGGGCCGGGCGGCAGAGCGCCGTTCGTAGAAGTTTGTGCCCCCTGGGTAACTCGCGTGGTAGCCATTCGATCTGCAGCACGAAAAATGCCGCATCCCAGTCTAGCGCAGCACCGGGCAAATGGTGAAAGCGCTACGCTTGATCGTAGGCCTGCTTCAGTTTGCTGATGTCGATTTTCTTCATCTGCAGCATCGCCTGCATCACGTTTCCCGCTTTCTTGGCATCCTTGTCGGCCATCATCTGGCCCAGAATGATCGGAGTGATTTGCCAGGAGAGGCCGAACTTGTCTTTCAGCCAGCCGCACTGGCTTTCCTCTCCGCCGTTCTGTGTGAGTTTGTTCCAGTACTCGTCCACTTCCGCCTGCGTCTCGCAATTCACCGTGAAGGAGATGGCTTCCGTGAACCTAAAGCGCGGCCCGGCGTTCAGGCCGAAAAATTCCTGTCCATTGAGCTGGAACTTCACCAGCAGGACGCTTCCCTTCGGTCCCGGCCCGGCGTCGCTGCAGCGAGTGATGCTCAGAATTTTGGAGTCCTTGAAAATCGAGACATAAAAATTCGCCGCTTCCTCCGCGTTGTTGTCGAACCACAAGAACGGAATAATTTTCTGCATGGGCATCTCCTTTTGGAGTTTGATTGGGGAAGCTCCAGCGCGGTGACTTTCAATGGTCCGATATTTTTTGCCGGCGAACTCCTCTGCCAGCGCGAACAAGCAATTCTTACGCGCCGCTAAGCCCGGGAATGTGAGCGCAATTGCATTTCGCGGATCAGTCCCCCGGTCCATGCGCACGGCATGGCCAGAATTATCAGCGCCACGGGATACCAGTGCGCTCCATACGCAGGCCCGCCGTTCCATGTAGCCGCGGCTCCGGCGATACTCAAAGCAAATCCCACAACTCCGCCCGCCAAAGCGTGAAACATCGGCCGCCGCGGCGCCAGGCGCGCAATGATGTAACAGCCGGCGATTTCGTAAATGGCGCGATACACCGTGGCGAGCACCAGCGGTTCGTCGCCCACGGGTTGGCCCCACGGCGGAAAGACGCCCACTGCGTGCAGCATCACGTCCGTCCCCAGCGACAGTACCGCGCCGGCAAAAAATCCCGCCAGCACAGCGCCGATGCTGCGGAGCAAGCCTCGAGATTGTTGCGCTTCGCTCAGTCAGTTCACCTCGATTGAATCCGCCGCGCAAAATGATCAGCCGCGCTTGGTGCCCGCCATGTACGCGGTTGCGTCGGCGTGAGACGTTGCGTCCGCGGCAAAAGTGAATGTGCCTTTTTCTTTCATCTCGCGGGCCGCTCGAATGAACGCCTCCATGGCCGTGCGTGCCAGCGCGCCGCCCACGCTGATGCGTTTCGCGCCGGCCGCCGCGAGCTGCTCGACGGGGTATACGTCGCGCCCTTCAGCCCCATCAGCACGTTTACCGGCTTCCCCACCGCCCCGCAAACTTCACCGGATCGCCTCGAGGCTCGGCAGGCCCGGCGCGTACAGAACGTCGGCGCCCGCTTCGCCGAAAGCCTTCAGCCGCCGAATGGTGTCTTTCAAATCCGCCCGGCCATGCAGATAGTTTTCGGCCCGCGCGGTTAGAACAAAGTGAGAATCATGCGCAGCTTTTGCCGCGGCGCCCACGCGCTCGACCGCCAGATTGAACTCATAGATCGGATCGTCTTCGTTGCCGGTAGCGTCTTCGATCGAGCCGCCCGCAAGCCCCACCGCCGCGGCGCGCGAACGGTTTCAGCGCACGCACCGGGCGAGCTGCCGAAACCATCTTGCAGATCGGCGGACACCGGCAAAAATGTGGCGTCCACGATGGCTTTCGCATTTTGCAGCACTCCATCCAGCGTGATCGCCGCGTTGGAATCAATGCTTCCCACAGAGAACGCGTAACCGGCGCTGGTGGTCGCCAATGCTTCGAAGCCCAGCGCCGTCAGAATCTTTGCCGTTCCGGCGCTCCACGGATTGGGGATCAGGAAAATTCCCGGGCGTTCGTGCAGAGCTTTGAAAGCTTTAAATTTTTCTTCCCGCGTCGGCATAGTGCACCTCGATTCGAGCGATCAAATTTGCCACAGGCTGCTGCTCCCTTTTGACGCTGCGCGCATGATTTTCGATGCGCGAAGATTGCAAATGAGCAAAAAGCCCCGAAAAGCCCTCGTAAAAACCTTGACGAGCGACCTCTGCCGCGCCGCCGCATCCCTGGAAACGCGCCCTGATTTGCGCGGGAACTGCCATGCGCCTAAGATAAGCGCAAGCGGGCTTGCGCGCTCGTAACACGCCAAGCCTTGCGGCTGGGAATTCGCGGAGGAGCGGAACGGTGGAGCACGAGCGGCCCGAGTGGCTCGATCAGGTGGAGGGCGTTCTCGAAACGCTCAATCAGGGTGTGATCGTCACCGATGATTGCCACCGCATCGTTTTCGCCAATGAAATTTTCCTGGATATGATCGGGCGCCAGCGCGATGAAATTCTCGGCCACCAGGGCAAGGATTTTTTTGCCGCCGAAGATCAACCGATTCTGGCGCGCCAAATCGAAGCAGGGCAGCGCACCGGCCGCAATCGCTTTGAATTTTACGTGCCGCAGGCCACGGGAACGCGTTTGCCGGTGGTGATTAGCGCGCGCCGCCTGGAAGATCCCGACGGGCGCGAATTTGCCGTAGTCACCTTCACCGATATTACCGAGCAGAAGCGCGCGGAAACCGATCTGCGCGACGCCAATACGCAACTCGAGTTGCGCGCGCACGAAATCGAAGAAGAATTGACGCTCGCTTCGCGCGTGCAGCAGAGCCTGGCGCCCAAAAGTCTGGTCTGGGGCGTCGCGGCCGTCGAGACTTTTTATCAGCCGGTGCGCTCTATCGGCGGTGATTTTGGCCTGGTCACTCCGAGCGATGACGCGCTGGATTTGCTGGTCTGCGATGTTTCCGGCCACGGCATCAGCTCGGCGCTGGTGGCCAACCGGATTTACACCGAAACCATGTCGCAAATCGAGCGCGGCGAAGGCTTGGCCCCGATGATGCGCCATTTGAATCGCTTCGTGATTCAAAATCTCGGTAGCTCCGTATTTTATTTTACGATGGCCGCGGCGCGCTTGAGCCGCGATGGAAGATCGCTCGAATTTGCTGGCGCCGGCCATCCTCCCGCCATGCTGGTGCGCCCGGGAGAAACGCCGCGGCTGCTCGAGTCGCGCAGCGTGGTGCTCGGATTTTTGCCGGATGCCGTGGACGGTGAAGCGACGATGGAAGTTCCCGTGGCTGCCGGCGATCGCCTGCTGATGTACACCGACGGGCTTACGGAAAATTTCAACGCCGAGAATGAAATGCTGGGCATCGAGGGATTGAGCGACATCGTGCGCCAGACGTCCACGCTGCCGCTGCCGCAGATGAAGCAGGAAGTGCTGGACAGCATCGCGAAATTCCGCCATGGACCACCGGCGGATGATATGTCGCTCGTGCTCGTGGAAATTTCCTAACGCCGGATTATCTGCCGAATGGCCCGCCTGGAATTTTCGCAGCGTATCAGTGCAACCCCGGCGCTGGTGTCGGCATTTTTTGTGCCGCAGCGGATGCCGTACTGGTATGGTTACGAAATGAAAGCGGAATTTGAAGTGCTCGGTGGCGCTGCCGATTTTGCGCCGGGCCAGAAAGTGCGAATCATCGGCAAATTGGGTGCGCGCGATGTGGCCCTGACGGCGGTGGTGACGCGCTACGAATTCGGCCGCGCGCTCGAGTGGCAATTCCAAGATGCCTATGGCGTCAAGGGCACGCAATCCTGGGAAATCGCCCCGGCAACCAATGCGTCGCCCTTAATGGAAGCGGCCATCGTGCACATGCGCGACGTTTACGAAATGCCCGGCCGCTTCGCCCAATTCATCGACGCCATCTTCACCCGCCACGCCGTAGCCCGCCGCGACCGCGCCTGGCTCGCCCGCTTAACCCGCCTCGCGGAGCGCCGCGTTTAGAATCGCCCTGCCACTCCGCTGGAGTAAGTCGCCGCTACTGAATTTGAAACGCGCACTGCACCGTCGCGCTGACTTTGATTTTCTCCGGCTGCGGCAACGCAGAAAAGGCGTTGCGCGCCGCAGGGCGAGGCTTGTGAGCGGCGCGCAAACGCCATCGCTCATCCGGAGAACGCACAACCCCAAAAACCTTGCACACTTTAACGCCGCGGAATTGCGGCAAGAACCGAGTCCCGTCACAAGAAGCCACCGCAGCAAACGGCAGTGTCCTAATTTGATCTGACCTGAACTCTCGACTTCGCATTCGTCGCAACAAAGCCGCAGCATTATGTAGCGCCACCCTTTTCAGGGTGGCACACGCACAATCGCGCCAATACTCCCGCCGCGCTTCAGCGCCAACCAGGGAGGGAGCCCGGAAGTTGTAGCGCCGGCCTCCGTGCCGGCATCTGACGAGCGGGGCGTGAGCAACGGCTGCAATCATCCGCGGAGCGAGCCTTAAATTTACGTCACCCGTAAGGATGCGCTTTAGCGCTGGGCACTTCTTTCGAAGCCCCCGGCCTTATTTCACTACCACACGCACGAATTTCTTCTTCCCCGCCCGCAGCAGGAATTCACAAGGTTTACTCAAATCGATTTGCCGCTGAACATCCTCCACGCGCAAATTATCGATTTCCACGCCGCCTTGCTTGATCAACCGCTCAGCTTCGCTGCGCGAAGCAACCAGCGTCCATTCCACAAGTAGCGCCGAGAGACGCTTCGGCCCAGAAATCGCCTGCGCGATCACCGGCGCGTCTTCCGGCGCTTTCTTGTCGCGAAAAACGCGCTGGAATTCCTCCGCAGCTTTTTTAGCCGCGGATTCACCGTGGAAGCCGGCGATGATCATGTGCGCCAACCGCATTTTCGCATCAATCGGCGGCAAATCGCCGTTGCGCACCTCTTCTTTCACCCGCGTTATCGTTCGCTCGTCCAAATCCGTCAGCAACTCGTAATAAAGCCACATCTGCTCATCCGAAATGGACATCAGCTTCCCGAACATCTCCTGCGGCGCTTCCGTGATTCCCACATAGTTGTTCAAACTCTTCGACATCTTGCGCTCGCCATCGAGCCCCACGAGAATCGGCATAGTCATGGCGATCTGCTGCGGCTTCCCGTATTCGCGCTGAATCTCCCGGCCGATCAAAAGATTGAATTTCTGCTCCGTGGCCCCCAGCTCCACATCCGAATTCACCTCCACCGAGTCATAAGCCACCAGCAAAGGATAAAAAAGCTCGTGCACCGAAATCGGCTGATTGGAACTCAGCCGCGACCGGAAATCTTCGCGTTCCAGCATGCGCGCCAGCCGGTACTTGGCGCCAAGCTGAATCATCTCGATGCTCGAGAGCTTCCCGAGCCAATCCGCGTTATTCACCACTTCCGTTTTCTTCGCATCGAGAATGTGAAACGCCTGCTCCAGGTAAGTTTTCGCGTTGGCGTCCACCTGCTCGCGCGTAAGCGGCGGCCGCGTCTCCGATTGCCCGGTCGGATCGCCGACCATCGCCGTAAATCCGCCAATCAAAAAAATCGCCGTGTGCCCCAGATCCTGGAAATGTTTCAGCTTGCGCATCACCACCGTGTGCCCCAGGTGCAGATCCGGCGCGGTGGGATCAACGCCGAGTTTTACGCGCAACGGCTTCCCGGTTTTCAGCGAGTTCTCCAGCTTGGCGCGAAATTCGTTCTCCGGAATTATTTCCGCCACGCCTTTGCGCAGGTAGGCGAGCTGTTCGTCAACGGGCTTGAAATTGGCCATCCCTATTTTTTCTCCGGAGCAATCAGCACGCGGCGGCCCTCGATCCGAAATCGTCCTTCCAGCACGATGCACACCGCTTCGGTGTAGATGCGATGTTCTTCGGCCAGGATGCGGGCGGAAAGCGTCTCCACCGTGTCGTCATCGCGAATCGCAACCGTGGCTTGCAGCAGTATCGGCCCGGCATCCAGATTTTCATCCACGAAATGCACAGTGCACCCGGCGAATTTCACTCCGTGTTCCAGCGCCTGGCGCTGCGCTTCCAGCCCGGGAAACGAAGGCAGCAGCGAAGGGTGAATATTCAGAATTCGTTGCGGGAACGCAGCGATAAAAAAGGGCGAAAGCAGCCGCATGTAACCGGCCAGGCAAACTAAATCCACCTTCGCCTCTTGCAGCGCCGCCGCCACCTGACGATCGTAAGCTTCGCGCTCCAATCCCTTCGAGGGAATCTCCCCTGTAGGAATCCCCCGCGCCTCGCGCCTTCTCAATCCCCGGCGCCCCTTCGCGATTGCTCACCACCAACGCAATCTCAGCGTTGGGCAACCGGCCCGCGCGCAATACTCTCCGCCAGCGCCTCAAAATTCGAGCCGCGCCCCGATAAAAGCACGCCGATGCGCTTGCGCATAAGCGAAGAAAATTAGCACACATTCTGCGAGCGACGAAGACCCGCACGCGCCAATCGCTTGACTTCGTTTCTTCCCGTTGGCATCTTGCTGTGCAAACCTGGCGGCGAGGAGATAGAGATGGCGATGGCGATTGCAATGACGATGAAGAAGAACATCCGCAATTTCGCGGCGGTGATTTTCATTCTGTGCGCGGCGGGCGCAGGATGTTCAGCCCCGGCCCCGCAGCCTATGGTGCAAGTCCCGCCGCCCGTCGACCCAGTGGCTATCGCCAAAGAAATTCAAAGCCTCGACGCCGATTGGAGCCACGCAGCGAATGTCGGCGACGTCGAGAAATGCATCTCCTACTACGCCGACGATGGCGTCCTGCTCGAGCCCGATTCCCCCATCGCAAGCGGCAAGGAAGCTTTTCGTAAGTCCTGGACCGCATTAGTCACCGGCCCGAATTACGTCAGCCTCACATTCGGCTCAACGAAAGTAACCGTAGCAGAAGCCGGCGACATGGCCTATGACATTGGCACGTTCCAGCTCACCACGAAGGACAAAGCCGGCAAGTCCACAACTCAACTGGGCAAGTACGTCGAGGTCTGGCAAAAGCAGCCGGATGGTTCGTGGAAGGCAGCCCTGGATATCTACAATTCCGGCCAGTAGCGCTGCAACTCAGATGGAAAGATTTCCGTTGTACGCAACTTTCGGCGCCCCGGCGGCAGTTTCGATGTGCCCAATGGCGTAAAATTTCTCTCGCCGCCGCCGCAACTCCGCTTCCACCTTCCGCACGAATTTCGGCGGCACCACCAAAATCATTCCCGCGCCCATATTGAAAGTTCGCAGCAACTCGCCCGCCTCGATTTTTCCCAGCGTCGCCAGGTACCGGAAGATCGGCAGCACCGGCCAGGAGCCCAGCTCAATCACCGCGCGCACATTTCGCGGCAGCACGCGCGGAAGATTGCCGGTGATCCCGCCGCCGGTAATGTGCGCCATGCCGGAAAGCCAGCCCTTGCCCACAATATTCTTGAGCAACGGCCAGTAAGCACGATGCGGCTTCAGCAACTCCGCCCCGATTTTATTTCCCACCGTCGCGACGTACGTATCGGCCTTCAACCTCGCCACGTTAAAAATCAACTTGCGCGCCAGCGAATAACCATTGGTATGAAGCCCGCTCGATGGCAAAGCAAGCAGCGTGTCCCCGGGCCGCACTCTCCGCGGCTCGAGCCGCTTCGAACGTTCCACGGCCCCGACGATAAATCCCGCAAGATCGTATTCCCCGGCAGCATAAAAATCCGGCATCTCCGCCGTCTCGCCGCCGATCAACGAGCACCCCGCCTGCTTGGCCGCCCGGCTCATCCCCTCAATGATCTGCTCCACCACTCGCGGATCCAGCTTTCCCATCGCCAAATAATCCAAAAAAAAGAGCGGCTCCGCGCCCTGCGTCAAAATGTCATTCACGCAATGATTCAGAATGTCCGCGCCCACGGTGGAATGAACGCCGGTGGCAAACGCTATCTTGAGTTTCGTGCCCACGCCATCCGCGCTCGCCACCAGCACGGGATCGCGAAATCGTTTCCGGTCGAGTTCGAAGAGCGCGCCAAATCCGCCGATGGAAGAAAGCACGCCGCGTCGAAACGTGCGTCCAGCCATCGTGCGAATGCGGCGCTTCGCTTCTTCAGCGACCGAGATATCTACTCCTGCATCGGCGTAGCGCATCAAAACAGGCCCTCGATTGGTCGAAACCGGCAGCCGCGCTAGAACGTGTGCAGCAATCGCTTCCAGCGCACTTCGTGAGGATGGATCAGAGCGTTGAGATAGGTCGCAAATCGCTGTTCGATGTGCCCGGGCTCCCAGACTTCTTCGGGCGCATCGATCGACATGTAGATGAGCAGCGGAGTTCCGACGACATTGGCGCGGGGAACGAAGCCCCAGAATCGGCTGTCGTAAGAATTATTGCGGTTGTCGCCCATCATGAAATATTCCCCGGCGGGAATTTTCACCGGGCCGAAATTATCCCCGGGACTGGGCGGGTCCATGCGGTAAGGTTCCACCAGCGCTTCATTATTCACGTAAACGATGCCCCGCCGCACTTCCAGCAGATCTCCGGGCAGTCCGATCGTGCGCTTGATGAAATCCGGATAGCCCATCTCCGGAAGCGGTGCGCGGAACACGATGATCTGCTGCCGCTTGGGTTCGCGCCACAAAGTCGTGTGCCACGGCGTGAACGGAACGCCGGCATCGTACCCGATGCGGCTCACGATCAAATGATCGCCGATCAGCACCGTCTTTTCCATCGACCCGCTGGGGATCACCCGCGCCTGCACGATTCCGCCTTCGATGAAAAGAAACGCAAGGATCACCCAGAACCATGAAATCGCTTCGCGCATCGCGCGGCTCTTCCAGACCGACTGCTTTTCCTTTGGCGCTTCGAACGCTTCCGCGTGTGCTTCGGCTTTTGCGTCAGCTTTCACGTTGTGCCTCCACTTCCAGTTGCACCAGATCGGTGGGATATACGCCCGTGTAACAGGCGGTGCAGAACTGCCCATCGCGATCTTCCACGGCTTCGCGGAGGCTGTTGAGCGACAAATAGCCGAGCGAATCGGCTTCTAGAAATTGCCGGATTTCTTCGATGGAATTATTTGCGGCGATCAATTCGTTGCGCGTCGGCGTATCCACGCCGTAAAAACACGGCGAGATCGTCGGCGGACAGCTGATGCGCACGTGCACTTCCGTCGCGCCGGATTCGCGCACCATGCGCACGATTTTGCGGCTGGTGGTGCCGCGCACGATCGAATCGTCCACCAGAATCACCCGCTGCCCCTCGATCATTCGACGCACCGGATTTAATTTCAACTTCACTCCGAAATCCCGAATCGCCTGCACCGGCTCGATGAACGTCCGCCCGATATAATGATTGCGAATCAGCCCCATGCGAAATGCAATCCCGGATTCAGCGGCATAGCCAACCGCCGCCGGCACGCCCGAATCAGGCACTGGAATCACCGCGTCGGCATCCACCGGATGTTCTTTCGCCAGCAACCGCCCGAGAAGTTCGCGGCTTTGATTTACCGGCCGCCCAAAAATCACGCTATCAGGCCGCGAAAAATAAACGTGCTCGAAAATACAAAATTGATGCGGCTTTTCGGGCCCGAAGCGGATCGATTCCACGCCGCTGCGCGAGATCCGCACCATTTCGCCCGGCTCGATCTCCCGCACATACTCGGCGTCAATCAAATCGAACGCGCACGTTTCCGACGCCACCACCCACGCCCCATCCAGCCGCCCCAAATTCAGCGGCCGAAATCCGCGCGGATCGCGCACCGCGTACAGTTCATCGCGCGTCAAAATCACCAGCGAGTACGCGCCTTCCACCTGTTGCGCCGCATCCGCCAGCGCCCCCACCAGATTTCGCGCCTTGCTGCGCGCCACCAGATGCACGATCACTTCCGTATCGCTCGTCGTTTGAAAAATCGAGCCGCCATGTTCCAGCTTGCGCCGCAGCTCCAACGCGTTGGTCAGATTCCCGTTGTGCGCCACCGCCAGCTTCCCCTTGTTGCAATCAATCACGACCGGCTGCGCGTTCGTCAACGCCGTTTCGCCCGCCGTCGAATACCTCGTATGCCCAATCGCGGAAGTACCGGGAAGCCGCGCCAGAACTTCCGGCGTAAAGATTTCCTGCACCAATCCCATGGACTTGAAAAATTCCAGCGCATTGCCGTCGCTGGAGGCAATCCCCGCGGACTCCTGCCCGCGATGCTGCAGCGCGTAAAGCCCCAGATAGGCAAGCTTCGACGCTTCTTCGCGCCCAAAAATCCCAAAGACGCCGCACTCGTCGTGAAAGTGATCCGAATCGAGATGAACGCGTGAGCTCATTGGCCTCAATGCTTCGACTTCAGTGCCTGTGTAACGACTGCAACTGCCGACTTCAACGTTAGTTTTGTCAGGGCATGACTTCAGTCATGCCGAAAGCGCCGCAAAGCAGTACGGCTTCAGCCGCTGAGGTTCTGTTTGCAGCCTCCGCTACGAAGCCTGCAGTCCCTTTTCCAGCGCCCCTGCCCAAATCTCTCTCAGCGCCGACACTGCGGCCCCCGCGTAAAGCACTCCATTTAGTTCGATGCGGAGATCGCCCCGCGCGACCTCGCCGATCCGTCGCGCTCCAACTTTACATTTTGCCGCAATTTCCATCACCCGGGCAAGCGCCGTTGGTTTCGTGCTCACGATCGCACGCGCCCCGCTCTCCCCAAATAGCGCGTACTCCGCCGGCGCAAATGAATCGAACGCAATCCGCGCCGTGAAATCTTCCCCGCCGAAAGCAGACTCCACGATCGCCACCGCGTCCAAGCAGTACGCCGCGATGTACCGGCTCGAGCGATCGATCGAGCTCCAAGAGCCCCTTCGCGATTTGGTCAAGGTGCGCGCGTCCCAGATGAATGGATGCGCGTTCTGCATCGACATGCGCCGGACAAGTCGCCCTGTTCCGCGGGGTGTTCTCGCGGCCCGAGAATCGAGTCGGGTGGCGCTGCGAATCGCTGAGATCGTCCGCGAGCTTGCGGACGGCTTGGCTTCCAATCGGGACGGCTTCTTCCTCTACAAATGCGCGTCGAACATGCCGAACGATCAGGCGATTACGCATCGCCGGATCCGGGTGATTCGCACAACCGGCACATGTTCTGATCGCCGTTCTCGCGAGGGACGATGCAGGTCTTCGCCTTGCGCCGACAGCTATCAGCGGCCCGAACGACTGAATGTGCGTGGCCAGAGATTCTCCCAGTAGGCGGCCACCGGACAATCCGGGGCGCGCTTCACCCTAACTCACTGACTAACTGCTAAGCCGGGGCGAGC
The DNA here is from genome assembly GCA_963838545.1 of uncultured Acidobacteriota bacterium. Lineage (GTDB taxonomy): Bacteria > Acidobacteriota > Terriglobia > Acidiferrales > UBA7541 > Palsa-147. The sequence continues at coordinate 1,187 of CAWIRL010000024.1, read as the reverse complement.
GTGTGGCGCTCGAGGTCGATTTCACCCCGGACCGATCGATGGTCGTGGGACCGAGGCCGACGATCTCGATGGTGTCGCCCGGCTTGCACAGTTTGATTGCCTCGGTCTCTCGCCTGAGCAGCAGGCGTAGCTGCACGAACGCGGCGATGCCCAGGACGGCGGGAATCCATAGTTCGATCACGCGGTAGAGCAGGACCGCTGCGGTCGCGGTGAGGGCGGGCAGCCCGTAGAGAACGAGTGCTCCGACGAGCCCGAGCTCGACCCCGCCGATCCCGCCGGGAACCGGAAGCCAGTTACCGAGCTGGCCGATCAGGTAGGCCATGCAGATGAGAGGCAGCTCCGGCGAGGCTCCCACCGCCCGGAAGCTCGCCCAGAAAGCGAGCTGGTCGAAGGCCAAGAACCCCACGAGTCCGACAAGCAGGAGCGGGTTAGCTTGCCTGAGTTGGTGTAGCGCCTCATCGATGCCATCGGACGTGGCTGACAGCGCTGGAGCGAGGCGGACCCATCTCGACCCCTCACCCTGCCGCCCTGATCCGCGCCTCGGCCCCGCGTGCCAGCCGGCGCAACGCGAGCGTCGCCGCGACTGCTCCCGCGGCGACAACCGCGGGGAGCACGGTGAGAAGGAGCCCGCCGCCGCCAGGGAGGATGCCCGCGGCCAACCCGGCGCCGAGGAGCAAGAGCATTCCGACGGGCACGGCACTCGTCAGCAAGAAGAACGCGACCGTCTTGCGTGCGATCTCGTCAGCGGGCATTCCGCCGCGGCGCAGCGCCCACACCCCTAGCGCCAAGCTGCCCGCGCCACCGAGCGGGAACAAGGAGCCAGCGCCCTCCTCGGCGATCCCGATCTTGTAGCTCGTGGTCCAGCTCATCCGCGTGCAGAAGACGGCCCGGAAGGCCGGAACGTAGGCCAGCACCGAGAGCACCTCGAATGCGCAAGCGATCACGATCCAGACCGGCCGCGCACGGGCAAACCGGCTACGCAGCTCCCCCAGGCCCGGCCCGAGAGTCACGACCACCACCGCGATCGCGACCAACCCGCAGAGCCTCAGCAGTCCGCGTCTGAGTCGGCGAGGCGAGACATCGCCTGGGAGCGGCTCCGGGATCCGCGACCGCCGACAGGCCGCTGCTCTCGGCGACTATGGCTTGGCTTCCTTCCCGCATGCCGTCAGGCGGCGACGGCTCGTCCG
>CAWIRL010000023.1:0-217500 GCA_963838545.1 uncultured Acidobacteriota bacterium | reverse complement strand
TTGCTCGTATGCAGGATTTGTACATTCCACTCGAATTCGTCTTACCCTCTCGACGGGCATTGTCCTAGCGTAGGAGACTGATCCAATGCTAACCCAAGAAGAGTTTGATAAGAAAATTAAAGTGAACTTTCAAGTCCTCAACGAACCGGAGCGGGGCTTTCTCGATTGCGACGGGCGGGCAAGATTTTCGAAACTGGGAGTCCCAAGCACCCACGTACGGATGCGGACAAGAGCGTCTTTGACGCGCCTTGTAAGGCGGCTTGGACTCTGGGTGACCGCAACCAGACCATTCGCGCGAAGTTGATTCGATGGCTGTGCAGCGATCGCGACGCTAGGGACTGGGTGAGCGCTTCTGGAGTTCAAATCGAAGGTATAGAAATTGAGGGCGATCAACACCCTAGTGACAAATTCACTAACACTCGCGTTCTCGATCTTTCCAGCTTGGTCATCCCGTTTCCCGTCGTTCTTAAGAACTGTATGTTGCCTGGACGCGTCCTCTTGATGGGTGCGGATCTTCCGTTCTTGAACTTAGAAGGATCGTGTGCCGGTTCGATTGAGGCTGACGTCCTCAGAGTTAAAGGCGACGTATATCTTCGAAACGGCTTTCGATCGGAAGGGCACATTAAGCTCGCGGGTGCGACAGTCGGTGGGGATTTGGATTTAGCGGCGGAGCAGAATTGATCTGCGATGATCTGGCGTCTGAGCACGTGCGCTCTCTCGAATATCGCGACGAGAAAGTGCCAGACGAGGACAAGGGTGTCGCGTTGAACGCAGAAGGCATCAAGGTTACGGGGGATGTCCGTTTGCGTGGGGTGTTGAAGGAGAAGTCAGAGCCGCCTTACGTGGTCAAGGGGAATGTGAATCTGGAAGGTGCCGGTATCGACGGCGACTTGGATTGCACCGGTGGAAAGTTCTCGGGGTCGTTGGACTTTCAACGGGCGAGCATTAAGGGTGTTTTTAAATGGCGAAAGATCGCGAGCGGCTCCTCAGTCGAACTCGATCTACGGGATTCCTCGGCAGGCGCGGTTGATGAAGATCCAAAACAGCTGGAATCCCGTGAAGATCCTCCGTCTCGAAGGATTTGTCTACAAGCGATTCGTAAGAGAGAAAATCCTGATTCCATGGTGGCTTGGATGGCTCGGTCGCCAGCCTGAATTCGCGCGTCAGCCTTGGAGGCAGTTGGCCAAAATACTAAAAGACGATGGTGACGACGATGGAGCACGCGAAGTTCTATATGAAATGGAGAAGCGGCGTCGCAAGGAAATGAAAGAAGGCAAGGCCGGTATCCCCAACGAGCCAGCCTGGCGCCGATTCTTGAATTTTGTGCACGGCATAACCGTGGGCTACGGCTATCATCCTCTTTGGATTTTTTACTGGATTTTTGGCATGACGCTTCTCTGGACCGCTATCTACTGGTTTAGTTATTGCCACCGCGGAATGATGCCGACGGACAAGGCTGCCTACTGCAGCTTCAAATATAAGCGGCAACTTCCCGAGCATTACGATCACTTTCATGCCCTAGCCTATTCTCTCGGATATTCGTTTCCCCTTTTAAACCTCGAGCAGACTAAGTTGTGGCAACCTGATCCGACTCCGGACAAATCTGAGCCGCACTCCCACAATCTCGACTGCATCTGTCCGAGCATCACGTGGTTCGGAATCCTGAATTCTCCCGATATGCGCAAATTGTATTCGGGTGGGTATTCACTTCACTCGGGGCCGCCGCCGTCGGTGGTTTGACGAATAGGGGATAGGCGGGCGGCGCAGCCTTTCCTGAAAACTTACGCTTTTGGGTGGCCCGTTCTTCCCGGTGCTTGGGAAGCGCTGTGCGTTTTTGCGGCGCTGTTTTCGGGATCGCAGCGTTGCGTGCGCTTGGCTCCATTTTGCAGCGTTTCTATACTCCCGGCGCTGCGAATTGATGGCTGGGGTGCTGCGATGTCGAAAATTTCGTTGGCCGTGTTGTTGGTTGTTGCTTGCGCTACTTTTGCTTCGGGGCAGGAACGTGGGGAGCATCGCGGACCGAAATTCACGGCGCAGCAGAGCGGACGACGCAACTGCTGATTGCTGTTAGTCCGGTGGACGCGCGTGTGGTATGGGCCGCGGGAACGGGCGGCACGTTTGTGGTGACGAAGGACGGCGGAGATACCTGGACGGCGGGGGCGGGTGGCACACCCTCACTCCGACGCTTTGCCGCCACAGGTGCCCCGTATTTCGAGCGGCGAAGGGTAGGGACTTCAGCCCTGCCTCAGCTTTTCCCCCTCCTTCCAACCTCCAACTTCCAATCTCAAACCTCCAATTCCCCATTGACTAACTCGCCAACTCATGCTACCCTTCCTCCGCAGTGTACGTGAGCCGCAAAAACCTGCACCACCGGGCGGCCTAGCACCACCAACGAGGCCCCGCACCAGGACCCCACCGCCGCCCCGCCGCTGCAAGCAAACTGAGCTAACGCAAAGCGGCTCCGTAAAAAACTAAAAATAGAGGATCCCCTGACCCCGCCAAGGCAGAAAGGGCAGCCATGACGAACGACCCAGTTACAATTTCTAGTCGCGTGCAAAGCGATTCAAGATCGCCAGGAATCGCTGAATCTAAAGGCGATAGCCGATTTTCGAGTCGCAAACACCCAATTCACGACAAGCTCGCGTATCCCGATGAAAACACAGCTCTTTGCCTCTTTCAGCCGCCTGCCTCGAGCCTTCAGCCCCAAATTTTTGTTTCGGTTAGAAATGACCTCGACCTTTTGTTTACAAGGAGATACAAGGAATTCTAATCGCACCATGTTTCGGTTAGAAATTGTTTCGATTACACTGAAAGGAGGCAATCTTCAGCAAGCGGCAAACAAAACGCGTTGGCGGCACCATCCGCCACCCGTGCCCGGTCGGCCACCCGAGCGAGGAACAACAGCGCTGCGCGAGTGCCAAGCCGCCGAGTGCCAAGCCTGCCAAGCCGGGTGACTGGCAATGACGCCGCGACTTCCCTCCGCCGATCATCGGCCTTGGCCGCTTCCTTCGCGGCCATGGATCATGCGCCAGAAATGGCATGACTTGCTTTTCATGCATTGGCGCATTCCGCCGCAAACGCTGCGGCCGCTGATTCCGCGGAGTCTGGAACTGGATAGCTTCGAGGGAAGCGCGTGGCTCGGAATCGTCCCGTTTCGAATGACGGGCGTGCGCCTTCGCGGAACGCCGAACATTCCGGGGCTCTCCGCGTTCCCGGAATTGAATGTGCGCACGTATGTGAGCGCCGGCGGCAAGCCCGGCGTCTGGTTTTTCAGACTCGACGCCGCGAGCGCAATCGCCGTCGCGGCCGCGCGGGCGTGGTTTCATCTGCCCTATTTTCGGGCGCGCATGTCACTCGCAGCGCACGCGGACGAAATTCGTTACCGCAGCCATCGCACGCACGCAGATGCGCCACCGGCGGACCTGCGCATGAGCTACGAGCCGAGCGGCAAAATTTTCAACGCGCGCAGCCGGCACGCTCGAATATTTTCTCACCGAGCGTTACTGCCTTTACGCCGCCGCGAACGAAAATATTTATCGCGGCGAAATTCACCACGCGCCGTGGCCGTTGCAACCGGCCACAGCCGAAATCGCGCTGAACACGATGGCCGCGTCGCACGGTCTCGAGCTTCCGCCCGCGCCGCCGCAATTGCACTTCGCGCGCTTCCAGGACGTCTGGATCTGGCCGCTCGAGCGCCTCTGAGCGCAGCAAAGCGCCAGCGCAAGCGTTTCCGCGGCGCGTTTCGGCCCGCGGGCTCGCGCGTCGCGGCAGTATTCCGTGCGCCTGCGGCGGTGAACGCGCTGCTCGTCCCGCGGGTGGAATTTTATTTTTGCTGGTTTGCGTCGCGGCAGGCGGCAGCCGCTGCGGCCGCGTCCGGATTCGCCGGCGCCGGCTTCTTGGCCGTGTTCACCGCCGCGCAGACGGCGGTTAGTTCTACGCGCAGGTGGCGCCAGTCTTCCCACATTTTGCCGGCTGTGCGCAGGGCTTCATCGCGACGGGATTCGGCATCGGCGATTCTGTCTTTTGTGGCGGCGAGCTGGACCTCGAGTTGCTGAACACGCTGCTTGGTGGAGATGAGAGCGGCGTCGCCTTGATTCAGCTTTAGATCGGTTTCGGTCAATTGCTGGCGCAGGCTGGCGGTTTCGAAGCGGCCGGCATCGGGTTGAGTCTCGGGAATCGCGTCTACATCGCCGATTCCCGACGTGGAGGCTAGTTCGGAATCGGGTTGGGGCGAGGCGGAAAGCTTGCCGCCGTAATCGCCATCCATATCCGCGTGAGTCACTTCCCAGCCTAGCAGAAGCAGAATCACGGCAACGCCGATCAGGGGAAAGATCAATGCCGTCCAGTACCTGGGCCGGCCAATTTCGGAACGTCTTCGCCATCCGTAGCGCATGCTGAGGACCTTTCTAAATTTGAATTGCTCCGAGGAATGCGTCGCGAGGCTAACCGGGAGGGCGGTGAAGCTGAGCGCGGCGAGCGATCTTTGGAGTTGGGGTGAGAAAAATACGCGCGCGGCGCGAAAGGGTCAATTCGGACGAATACGGAGGCGCGTGAAAGAATACGGATGCGCGGGCGAGTAAAGTTACGCAGCGAGGAGTACGTAGGGTTGGCTGCGGAGGAAGCCGAATAGCGTTGGAGTTTTCGATGCATGGAAATAAAGGAAGCCGAAAGTTGGGACTGCACGTCGTGGCCGAAGACAGGGCCGAGAACCCGACCCTTCCCATACCCCGGGAAGGATCGGGCACCCAACCCTAACCCCTCGAAAAATCAAAGTCCCGGAAACACCTATACTGCAGCGTTAACGTCAATGGTGTTATCATGCCGCGGCTTGGGAGAAATGCTTCAACGGAAAATACGAAGAAGGAGAAAAGGGTGGGCCACCCGCCCGGACAATTTAACTTTCAGTTTGCCGCTGAGGATCGGCTGCCGCAATTCTGGCAGCGGAGGTTTTACGATTTCAATGTGTGGAGTCACAAGAAAAGGATGGAGAAGCTGGAATACATGCACATGAATCCGGTAAAACGTGGATTGGTCAGTTCGCCGAGGGATTGGGTGTGGAGTTCCTGTGCGTGGTACCAGGGAAATGATGATGGGTTGGTGAAGATCGATCCGGTATGAGGGGGAAGAACGAAATTGGAAAGAAAAGTCAGAGGCAGGGCCGAAAGGAGGGCCGGAACCCCGACCCTTCCCACAAACCGGGAAGAGTCGGGCACCCACTTCAAGAACTCGGAAATTTCAATGTGTGGAGTCACAAGAAAAGGATGGAGAAGCTGGAATACATGCACATGAATCCGGTAAAACGTGGATTGGTCAGTTCGCCGAGGGATTGGGTGTGGAGTTCCTGTGCGTGGTACCAGGGAAATGATGATGGGTTGGTGAAGATCGATCCGGTATGAGGGGGAAGAACGAAATTGGAAAGAAAAGTCAAAGGCAGGGCCGAAAGGAGGGCCGGAACCCCGACCCTTCCCACAAACCGGGAAGAGTCGGGCACCCACTTCAAGAACTCGGAAGACCCCAAACCTGCGACAGGCCCTATACTGCGCCGTTAACGTCAGCGGTGTTATCATGCGTCGGATGGGGATGGATGGGTTAGACGGAAAATACGGAGAAGAAGCAAAGGGTGGGCCACCCGCCTACGCATACGTGTTAAATGAGCCCAACCTATTTATTGATCCCTTGGGTCAGACGTGCTACCAAAACGTCTTAAATGATGACGGCACCATCGGGATAAGCGATAAGGAAATCAATGCAGGTAACGCAGACGACTGCGCGGCCGCCGGTGGGACTTGGCTTGATAATAGCACAACAGTTGTCGTGAATGGCGACGACAGCGGAGGAGGAGACGGATCGGGATCGCCAGCGGGCGGCTGCGCCTTTTACTACGTCGACGGCAGCTATATAGGATCCTCCTGTGATGGCATGTTCGTCCCCACCATGACTTCACAGGAAAAGGCGAGCGTCACGCTTCAGCTTGCTGGCGATGAAGCGTCACACGACCTTGGGTGCGTTGCCATTCCGGGCGCAGGATTTGCTGCAGGCGGCGGTACGTTCGCGGCGAGTCAGCCCGTGCCGGGATCGAAACCCTTTGTTACGCCGGGTTCCTCTGTCGGCACCTCGAATGTCTCGGAAGCGCTCCGAGACGCACTGCCTCAGAGCTCGCCGGTGCCTATCCCCACACCTGTCGGCGGGCCAACGACCGGAACGCCATTTAGGGTTGCTACTACAACCTCGGTGGGCGGGGCCGCCGCACGCTACTTGCCTTTCGTTGGCCTTGCGGCGGCGATCTATTCTTCAATCAAAACCAATCAGTGTCTTAATAGTAATCCGGGTAAGCCATAGTGGCGCTGCTTTACATCTTCGGTGGAATCCTTTCCTTCATCGCGGCTTGGATGCTTGTCAATCGATTGAGCCTGCGCCGACTACGCGTTCGGAGAAAGAAAGAGGGCTACGGTCGAGATCAATTTCTTGAGGCTTTCCGCGATCTTGCGGTTCCAGTTGAAATTCCAGCGGTAGTGTATGACTATTACGCCTCGCTGCCTGCCTGGAGGAACTTTCCGTTCTCCCCGGATGATGAATATTCCAAAGTATTGCGCGATGAACCCTTGGATCTCCACGAAGACGAGCGGATCCTAATCTCTCGGTTGGGTATGATGTTCCCGCCGGAATACATACTCCGCGAATGGCCGGGGCAGCCCACTCGCACTTTGCGCGACATGGTAATTTGGCTGGATTGGGTTCGTCAGCACCAGAACAAATGTTAAAAAGTAGTGCTTCCGTCAAGGGAAGGCAGAGACTTTTTACGTCACCTACACTTTTCGGCGGGTGGCTCAGCCTTTTTTGAAGATTTTGCCGGGGTGCCCGACTCTTCGCGGCTTTTGGGAAGGGTCGGGGTTCCGGTCATCTTTTCGGCCCCGCCTTTGACCTTTCTTTCTGATTTCGTTCTCCCTTTTTCTACGGCGCACCGGATCGATCCTATAGCGTTTGGGTTTTCGATGCCTAGAAATAAAGGAAGCCGAAACTTGGGACCGCACGTCATGGCCGAAGACAGGGCCGAGAACCCGACCCTTCCCACACTTCGGGAAGGATCGGGCACCCACCCTAACCCCTCGAAAAATCAAAGTCCCGGAAACACCTATACTGCAGCGTCAACATCCTCAAACGGAAAATACGCAGAAGAAGAAAGGGTGGGCCACCCGCCGGAAAGGAAGGCCCGCGGCTAAAGCCGAGTTTGAGGCGGAGTCTTTTTCGCTGGGCTGAAAGTCCAGCTCCTCCTGCTGAAGCAGGAGGCTCCTTCCGAACACATGGGCGGAAATCTTAAGGGCGGGCGTTGGGTGCGCGTGGCAAGTTTTTTCCTAGGGCGTACCCGTCGGCGGGCGGGTAAACAAGCCCCGCCCCTACGGCCCAAAATCTTAAGGCGCCCGTTGCACCTGCAGCCTTTATTGGAGATTGGCGGTTAGGGTGGATTGCGGGACGAAATTGTCGGATGGCTTGCGGGGTGGGCGGATTGGGGGCATGTGGGTGCGATCGACCTTGCGATATTGGGTGTCGCGTTCTACTGGGGTGCGGCCTGCGGCGCGGATCAGGCGCTCTAGATCGGCTAGCGTCAGGCCTTGGGGGGTGATGGCGCCGGCGTCGTGGTAGATTTTTTCTTCGACTACTGTGCCGTCTATGTCGTTTGCGCCGAAGCGTAGGGCTACCTGGGCTACGCGCGGAGTCATCATGATCCAGTAGGCTTTGATGTGATCGAAATTATCGAGAAGCAGGCGAGAGACGGCGATGGCTTTGAGATCGTCGAAGGCGGTGGGCTTGGGGATGTGGCTGAGAGCTGTATTTTCCGGATGGAATGCCAGCGGGATGAAAGTTACGAAGCCGTGAGTTTCGTCCTGGAGCTCGCGCAGACGGAGCAGATGATCTACGCGCTCCTCGGGGGTTTCGATGTGGCCGTAGAGCATGGTGGCGTTGGAGCGCAGGCCTACCTGATGGGCGGTGCGGGCGATGCTTAGCCACATCTGGCCGCTGACTTTGTGATCGCAGATTACTTTGCGGACGCGAGGGGCGAAAATTTCGGCGCCGCCGCCGGGTAGGGAATCCACGCCGGCTTCCTTCATCGCCAACGAGCGTTTCGCGGATGGTGAGTTTCGCGATGCGGGCGTAGTAGCCGACTTCGACCATGGTGAAGGCTTTGAGATGGACTTGCGGGTAACGCTGCTTCAGGCCGCGAATCAGATCCAGATACCACTCGAACGGAAGATCGGGATGCAGGCCGCCTACGATGTGAAATTCGGTGGCGCCTTCGGCTACGCCGTCGGCGGCGCGGGTCCAGATTTCTTCCTGGCTGAAGGAGTAGGCGCCGGGGGCGTGTTCGTCGCGGCCGAAAGCGCAGAGGCGGCAGTGGGCGACGCAGACGTTTGTGGGATTGATGTGGCGATTGACGTTGTAATAGCAGATGTCGCCGTGGCGCTTTTCGCGGACGTGATTGGCTAGCCAGCCTACGGCCATTAAATCGTGGGATTCGTAGAGGCGGAGGCCTTCTTCGGCGTTAAGGCGCGCGCCGGCGAGGACTTTTTCGGCTATGGGTTTCAGCCGGGCGTCGGTGATTTGGAGTTCAGAGGTCATTTCGCCGGTAACTCGTCGCTGGTATCTCGCCTACTAAAATCATATCACGCCGGGCTGGGTTCCGAGCGGATCACATCCGCCACGCGGCGGCGCCCCAGAAGATCAGGAAAAGCAGGCTGATGTAGCCGTTTACGGTGAAAAAGGCTGCGTTCATTTTGGAGAGATCGTTGGGTTTGACGAGGGATTGTTCGTAGGCGAGGAGCGCGGCTACTGCGACGATTCCGGCCCAGGCGGGCCAGGCTAGGCTGAAGCTCCAGGCTAGCCAGGCGAGTAATGCGACTACGGCTGTGTGCATGAGGCGGGCGATGATTAGGGCGTTGGCGATGCCGAATTTTTTGGGGATGGAATAGAGGTTGGCGGATTTGTCGAATTCGACGTCCTGGCAGGCGTAGAGGACGTCGAAGCCGCCGACCCAGAGAGTGACGGCGGCGCAGAGGATTAGGATGCGCGCGTCGAGCGAGCCGCGGATGGCGATCCACGCGGCGGCTGGGGACATGCCGAGACAGAAGCCTAGGACGAAGTGCGACCAGGAGGTGAAACGCTTGGTGTAGGAATAGAGGAAGAGGACGGCGAGGGCGATTGGGGAGAGCTGGAGCGCGAGACGATTCAGGCGCCATGCTGCGAGGACGAGTAACGCGGCGGCGGCGATGGTGAAGCCCCAGGCGAAGGCGAGAGTTAGGGCGCCGGTTGCCAGGGCGCGATTTTTTGTGCGCGGATTGCGGCGATCGAATTCGATGTCGGCGATGCGGTTCATGGTCATGGCCGCCGAGCGTGCGCCGACCATGGCGACGATGATCCAGAGGATTTGAATTGCTGAGGGCCAGTGGCCGGCGGAGCGGGCGGCGAGGAGTGCGCCTACTAGAGCGAAGGGTAAGGCGAAGATTGAGTGTTCGATTTTGATCATTTCGAGGATGGTGCGGAGGCGGGAGGGCATTAGAGTTTTTGGTGGCGTTGGGGGCGCGGATTAATCAAGTTCATGTTTTCGTCCGCGCTTGAGTTCGGTTCTAGGTTTGTTTCTTGCTCGTCGGATGCCGGCAGGGACGCCAGCGCTACTAAACCTTGCCAGAAGGACGCCCTTCGGCTTCGCTCAGGATAAACCGGCGCTAGTGGGAATCTCACTTTCGATTTTCCTTTTTGCTGCCGGTCCAGTGATATTGCGCTTCTTGCGATAGGCCGATTTGCGCGAGGACGCGGCAGGCGAATTGTTCGACGGCGGCTTCTAGATTTTTGGGGCCGAAATAAAAGGCGGGCATCGCGGGCATGATTATGGCGCCGGCGTCGTTGGCGCGAAGCATATTTTCTATGTGGATGCGATTTAGCGGGGTTTCGCGGAGGCAGAGGATTAGCTGGCGGCGCTCTTTGAGGCAGACGTCGGCGGCGCGGGCGAGGAGATCGTCGGCGAGCCCTGCGGCTATGGAGGCGAGGGTGCCGGCGGAACACGGGATGATGACCATGGCGTCCACGGGAGCGCTGCCGGAGGCGATCGTCGCGCCTACATCTTTATTCGGGAGGTATTCGATTTTCGCGGCGGAGGTGCCGGTGAGTTGCGACGGGAGTTTTTTGGGATCGGCGGCGACGATCTTGAGTTCTGTGGCGATTAGGCGCAGGCCGGTTTCGGTGATGACTAGGGGGACGCGGGCGACGCGCTTGTCGGTGTCGAGGAGGCGCAGGAGAGTTTGCGCGTAGATGGCGCCGCTGGCGCCAGTGATGCCGACGGTGATGGTTTTGCCGATTGCTTTTCGCGGGCTCATGCGAATTGTGGCGCGGCTGCGCGGTGCTGAGTATAGCGCAAGATTGTGGCGGGACTTTTTTGCCGCGCGGTGGAACAGGCTGGGCTACTTTTCGGCTACGAAGACGAAGCGCGAGAGGCGGGCTTCGCCGGCGACTCGGGCGCAAATTTCGAGGAATGTCTGCAACTGCTCGAAAGATTGGTCGCCTTCGATTTTGCGGAGTTCGGCGCTTCGTGCGGCGCGGGCGGATCGTCTTCGTTCGGCGATTTCGGCAGTGCTGCGGGTTGCGTTTTCGGCGGCGATCAGCTTCAGGCCAGATTCGGCGATTACCTGCTCGTCGTAGCCCTGCGGAACGAAAAGGTAGAAACTGGCGGAGCTGCGGATGGCGATTTCCGAATTGGTGAGCGGCCCGGTGACGGTGGTGGCGTTGGTGAAAAGGATGCGTCCGCCGGGCTTGAGAATGCGCGCCCACTCTGCGATCACGCGAGGGCGATCGGAAAGATGATTGATGGCGTCAATGCAAATGACGGCGTCGAGAGCGGCTGCGGGGAACGGCAATTGCTTGGTGGCGTCGGCGACTTGAAATTCGGCGCGCGCGGAGAGGCCGCGTTCTGTTGCCAGCGCGCGAGCGGTGCTGATGGCTTGCGGGTGAACGTCAATGCCAGCGACGGAGGAGCCGGTGAGGGCGGCGATGCGCAGGACGGGGCCGCCGGCGCCACAGGCGACATCGAGGATTTTTTTTCCGGGAGAAAGATTCAGCCATTTCAGAAAGCGATCCTGCTCGGCGGCAGTGTGCCAGCTGTTTTGTCCGATATCTTCGCCGAAAGCTTCGCGGCGGATTTGCGCGTAGAGATCGGATTGGAAATTTCCGTACATGGAATCGTACTGGCCGGGAGCGGAGGCTTTTTCGGATTGTGAAGATTGATCCACGCGAGCTCCTGCGTGCGAGTTGAGCGTTTTGGGAATCGAGAGACTTGGGCATTGTACATCTTTTGCTTTTGCGCGCGTGCGGTACGGCTGCGCGTTGGGGTGCTACAATTTGCGGATTGGTGCTGAGATGAATGAGAGCGACGCTAAGAAATTTCTGCGGGACGTGCGGGCTCGGCGGATTTCGCCGGGGCGGGCGCTGGAGCGCTTGCGTGGGCTGCCGTACGAGGATTTGGGATTTGCGAAGATCGATCATCATCGTTCGTTGCGGCAGGGTTATCCGGAAGTGATTTATGGGCGGGGGAAAACCGCCGAGCAGGTAACGGAAATTGCGCGCGGGATGCTGCGAGCGAAAGGCTCACACAATATATTGATCACGCGGGGGAGTGAAGAAACATTTGCGGCGGTGCGGCGACTGGCGCGCGGTGCGGAGTTTCATGCGCTTTCGGGGGTGATTTCCATCCGTCGCGAGAAGGCGGTGCGCGGGAAGGGACTGGTGCTGGTGGTGACGGCGGGGACCAGCGACATTCCGGTGGCGGAGGAAGCGTTGGTGACGGCGCAGATGATGGGGAATCGCGCGGAGGCGATTTACGATGTAGGCGTGGCGGGATTGCACCGGTTGATGGAGCATCGCGGGAAATTGAATGAGTCGCGGGTGATTATTTGCGTGGCGGGAATGGAAGGAGCGCTGCCGAGCGTGGTGGCGGGGATGGTGGCGGCGCCGGTGGTGGCGGTGCCGACGAGCACGGGGTATGGAGCTAGCTTCGGGGGAGTGGCGGCATTGCTGGCGATGCTCAATTCTTGTGCGTCGAATGTGAGCGTGGTGAATATTGATAATGGATTCGGTGCGGCTTGCGTGGCGACGGTGATCAATCGGTTGTAGTTGGAGCGGGTCTAGTCGAAGATTACGGTTTTATTTCCGTAGAGCAGGATGCGGCTTTCGATGTGCCAGCGGACGGCGCGAGAGAGAACCACCTTTTCCAGATCGCGGCCTTTCTGAATTAAATCTTCCAACGTATCGCGGTGCGAGATGCGGACTACGTCCTGCTCGATAATGGGACCGTCGTCGAGAACTTCGGTTACGTAGTGGCTGGTGGCGCCGATCAATTTCACGCCACGTTGATAGGCCTGATGATGGGGCTTGCCGCCGACGAACGCCGGCAGGAACGAATGGTGAATGTTAATGATGCGATGCGGATAATTGCGGATGAAATCGGTGGAGAGCACCTGCATGTAGCGCGCGAGGACGATCAGATCGATTTTCAATGGGGCTAGCAATGCGAGTTCACGGGCTTCCGCGGAGATTTTATTTTCTTTGGTTACCGGCACGACTTGCAGCGGGACGCGATAAAAATCCGCGAGCGCCTGCACGTCGGGATGATTGCTGATGATCAGAGGAATTTCGCAGGCGAGTTCGCCGCTGCGGTGGCGATAGAGCAGATCGGCGAGGCAATGATCGTATTTCGAGACGAAGAGCGCGACGTTGGGCCGCCGGCCTGAGGCCGCAAGACTCCACTCCATCTGGAATTTTTCGGCGATGGGCGCGAAGTGGCGAGCGAAATCGCCCATCGCGATCGCGAACCCTGAGAGGTCCCATTCGACGCGCATGAGGAAGAGGCCGAGATCCTCGTCCTGATGCTCGTCGGCGTGGAGAATGTTGCCGTTATTGCGAAAAATAAATTCCGCAATGGCGGCGTTGAGGCCCTTTTGATCCGGGCAACTGATCAACAGGATCGCGCTGTTTTTATTTCGCGCCAAAATTCCTCGTTGAGCGAGCGGGCGTTACTGCAGGTCGCGCGCCACCTGCTCCTTCCACTCTTTCTTGCGGACGATTTTGCCGTTCTCGCGGGCCACGCGCTGGTATTGATATTTCAGCGTTTTCGTGTCGCTCGATAGATCGAGCACGGATTGAAAAAGCAGAGTGCGGCCCTGCACGGAGATTTTCGTGAAGGCGACGCCGTGAACCGAGCTCAATTCGGGATGATCGTCAGACGCGGAATAAAATAATTCCTCGCTGTATTCCTCGACGCCCCAGGGAAATCGCGCGCTCGCGGTTCCGTGCCAGTGGACGCGCGCGGTGCGATGCGCCTGATCGCGGATAATTTCGAAAGTGCCCGGCCAGGCTGAGCCGGAGTGTTTGAATCCCGGCAGAGTGGGATCGGGCTTGGAAGATGGAAAATGCGGAATCGCGGCGGCCGAGACGGGCACGATCGGCAGCACCAGACGCGAGGCGTTGTCGCCGCCGAGATCGAGCGTCGTGGTCATCGCGTACGGCGTCGGCCAGAACATGGGCCACAGCGCATTCGAGATTGCTAGTCGAATGCGATGACCTCGCGGAAAGACCCATGAGGTGACGTGCAGATCGAATCCGAGGCGGTAGGTTGCTTGCGGATCGAGCGGTTGCGGATTATCCGCGGAAGTTCGTTGCGCGCCGCTTTTTCCCGCGCCGGTGATGAGCGTGGTGGTGCCATCCGGCGCGACGTCGGAAAGCCGGGCCGCCCAGTTGGCCAGCGGGGCGTTCGCGGATACATTCAATTCCACGCGCGGAAAGCCGAGTATGGCGGTTTCTTTTTCGAGCGGCGGCGAATCGTAGACCAGGCTGAATGCGTCGGCTGGGCGCTGATCGTTGGTCAATTCTCCCCACCAGAAACCGCCTTCGACACCCGCGGTGGGAATGTAGCGGAGCTTGTCGCTGGACTTCGCGGGCGCGGCCGAGTTCAATTCATGATTCGCGCCGAGATAAAATGTTTCGTCCTTCAATCCCGCCGGCGGCCAGGAATTTTCGCTGCGCCATTCGCCGGGAATTTCGTTGAGCTCCGGGCCCGGCGGATACCAGTGGCGCTGATAGACAGCGAGCTTGGGCTCCTTCTCGATTCCATTTTCCTTGCCCTTGAGCCAACGATCCCACCAGCGCAGGGCCATCTCGCGCCACTCGAATTCCGGCCCGGGCACGGCGCCGTTCGGATAATTGTGATTCCACGGGCCGAGCAACGCCTTCACCGGCGTTTTCATTTTTTCGAGCACGCGTGGGATGGTGTCGCGGTAACCGTCGTAGTATCCGCCGATCAGGAAAATCGGAATCTGAATGGAGTCATAGACGGGCTGTGCGAGAGGCTTGCGCCAGAAATCTCCATCGCGCTGATGGCGCAGATAGGTGATGAACCACGGGGGCGAATCGAAACGCGGAGCGAGGTGCGCGTCGTCCATTGGGAAATCCGGCGTCGCGGGCATCATCAGTTCCTGATCCATGCCCAATTCGAATTCGTCGGCGTGGAGGATTCCGTCAATGTAGTGAATGTCGTCGTGAAAGAGCTGTTCGGTGGCATGCGCGGCGATGATCGTTTTCAAAGCCGGCGGACGCCGCGACGCGAGCTGCAGGCCGTTGAAGCCGCCCCAGGAAATGCCCATCATGCCGACGCTGCCGCTCGACCAGCCTTGCGTGGCGAGCCAATTGATCACTTCGAGGCCGTCTTTTTGCTCCTGCTCGGAATATTCACGCTCCGGCGGCGCGCCCTCGCTGGTGCCGGTGCCGCGAATATCTACTTTTGCGCAGACATATCCGTGCGGGACGAAATAGGAATACATTTCGTAATCCCACTGCTCTTCCCAATCGTCCTTGCGGTAAGGCAAGTATTCGAGGATGGCGGGGAATTTGTCGGCGGGCTTGGCATCGGCGGGCGAATAAAGTGTGATGGCAAGACGCACGCCGTCGGTCATGGGGATCCAGGTTTTCTCGATGCGAATATTTTCTTTGGTGACTACCGGCTTGCGCGCGAATCCGAGCTGCGCGGGCTGGCCGGGAGCGGTCGCGGGAGCTTTCTCCGGCGGCTGTTCCTGCGGTGTCTGGTCCAGTGTCCGGTCTTGGGCGGGCTTCTGCGGCGAATTTTGGTCTTGAACGGGCTCCTGTGCTGCGATGTGCGCGCTCGTTTGCGTTCGGTCCGCGGCGGGGCGCTCGGCGAGCGCGATCAGCGAGGCGAATCCAGTGCCGATCAGCGCCACGATTGCGCCGCGCGAAATCTTTGCCGCCAAATGTCTGCTCATGAAAGCCTCAGAGTAGATTTACGAATCTGCCTGCTGCGAAGAACAATTTAATTCGCCGGATCAGTTCACGGCAACTCGTCACCGGAAGTCGTCACCGGAAGTCGCGAGCGCAATTCAATTTTGAAACATGCGCATTAATTTCGACTCGCAGACTATCACAATTCATTCGCTGCGACGGTGCTCCGCGGACGGCGGAGCAAATTTCGTTTGCGCGTCCCCTTGACTGCTAGTCAATGAAAACACAAGGTTTATCGCAACGTGCGGGTCAGGCGACCTGTACCAAAATTTCGTTGCACCCGAAGCGCGGCCTTGCGTATCATATGTTTGCGCTTTTGGAGGGATCCATGGAGTGGACCAAGCCGGGCTTCGAAGAAATCTGCCTCAACTGCGAAATCAGTTCCTACGCCAACGCTGAACTCTAGTTTCACTCGATGCAGGTAAAAATCCTCGGCTCCGCCGCCGGGGGAGGCTTTCCCCAGTGGAATTGCGCCTGCTCGAATTGCGCCCGCTTGCGCGCCGACGATTTTCACGGCAGCGCCCGCACGCAAGCGCAGCTCGCCATCCGCGAACCCGGTAAACCGTGGTGCCTGATCAATGCCTCGCCCGATCTGCGCACGCAAATTCTCGCGGATCCCGATTTCGCGCCACAATCGGCGCCGCGAAATTCGCCGATTGCCGCCGTGGTTCTCACCGGCGCGGACGTGGATCAAGCGATTGGCCTTCTTCATCTGCGCGAATTCCAGCCGCTGCAAATTTACTCCACGCCAGCGGTGGAAGTCGTGCTGCGCGGCGAAAATTCGCTCTTTAATGCGCTGCAACAAACGCAGTTGCAGGCCGAATGGAAATCCATCGCGACGGGAAGCGCGATGCAGGTCAAATCGACCGATGGCGCGGAACTCGGCTTGACCATCACCGCGACGACTATTGCCTCGAAACTCCCTGGATATTCCGAGCGGCGTGCCATCACCGGCGCGCCGGCCGATGACGCTCTGATTGGGCTGCGAGTGGAATCTGCGAGCGGGGCGAAATTTTTCTGTGCGCCCGCGTTGCCTCGCCTCGAAGAATCGTGGCTGGCGGAATGGAGCGAGTGCGAGGCCGTGCTGATCGACGGCACCTTTTGGTCGGACGATGAGCTCGTGCGCGTCCGCGGCGGCGGTAAATTCGCGCGGGGGATGGGGCACTTACCCATTTCGGGCCCCGGCGGAACGCTCGAACGGCTCGCCAAACTCACGGCTCCGCGCAAGATCTACTATCACATCAACAACACCAATCCGATCCTTGATGAGGAGAGCGCCGAACACCGCGCCGTGCGTGAAGCGGGATGGGAAATCGCGTACGATGGAATGGTGGTGGATTTATGAGCGCGAGCCGATAGCTAATCCATAGCGAATCAACGCGGGCAACAGCGCGCGAGCGAAAAAATTCAATGAACGCCCCCTCCTCAACTCCGGCCGCAAGCAGCGATCTCACCGCGCGCCTGCGGCAAATCGGCGAAGAGCGCTATCACCATCGGCATCCGTTCCATCTGCGCATGCACGAAGGCCAACTCACGCGCGGCCAATTGCAAGCCTGGGCGCTGAATCGCTACTACTATCAGAGCCGCATCCCGATCAAAGATGCAGCCATCCTGGCGCGCTGCGAAGACGCCGATCTGCGCCGCGCGTGGCGCAAACGAATCATTGATCACGATGGAGACCAGGATGGCGGTGGCGACGCTGCGAAACCCGGCGGCATCGAGAAATGGCTGCGCCTGGTGGAAGCGACCGGCCTGAAACGCGAGCAAGCGGTGCACGGAGAAGGGGTGCTTCCGGCCACGCGCTACGCCGTGGATGCTTACGTTCATCTCGTGAGTGAAAAATCTCTGCTTGAAGCCATCGCTTCTTCGCTCACGGAGATGTTTTCGGGCTCGCTGATTACTCTGCGCATGGATCGCCTGCGCCAGCATTACCCGTGGCTTTCGGGCGGACTGGCGTATTTCGAAGGCCGCCTGACACAAGCTCCCGAAGACGCAAATTTCGCACTCGATTGGGTGATACAGCACGCGCGCACTGCAGCCGAGCAGGATCTAGCGTGCAACGCTTTGCGCGCGAAATGCGATATTCTCTGGGCGCAGCTCGACGCGCTGTATCTTGCTTACGTCGAACCCGGTTGGCCGCCGCCCGGTGCTTTCTTTCCCGCCGAAGAAAAACCAAATCCGCCGCGAGCACAGGGAAAAATCTAGCCATGCCGCGCCCGTCTGCCGAATCGAAGCCGCGACTCGCACCCGGCTGCCGCCTCAGCGACGCCGCCGGCCAGGAAGCCACTCTGCTGATGCCCGAAGGCGCGCTAAAACTTCGCGGCCCTGGCCTGCAAATCATTCGAAGTTGCGACGGGAATCACACGCTGGCCGAAATCATTGCCGCCCTGCAAGCGCAGTTCCGCCAGGCCGATCCGAAAAAAGTGGAAAGCGACACGGCGGAATTCCTCGAACAATTGCAGGCCCGCCGCGCCGTGGATTTCGAATGACCGGACCGCTGGCGCTCATCGCCGAAGTCACGCATCGCTGCCCGCTGCATTGCGTGTATTGTTCGAATCCGCTGCAAATGAAATCGCGCGCGGATGAACTTTCCACTGGGGAATGGATCAGCGTCTTCGAGCAAGCCGCCGCGTTGGGAACGCTGCAGGTGGATCTCACCGGGGGCGAACCTCTGGCGCGCATCGATCTCACTGAACTGATCGCCGCCGCGCGCGCCGCGAAGCTCTATACGAATCTGATTACATCCGGCATCGGCCTCACGCCGAATCGTTTGAGCGCGCTGATACATTCCGGCCTGGATCATATTCAGCTGAGTTTTCAGGATTTCGAAGCTGCGCAGGCCGATGAAGTTGCCGGCACTCCGGCGCACGCGAAAAAGCTGGCCGTGGCCGCGGCGATCGCGAAGCATCACATCGGCTTCACGCTGAATTTCGTGGTGCATCGCGGCAATCTCGATCGCGTGGAAGAAATGATCGGGCTCGCCGAGCAACTCGGCGCGCAGCGCGTGGAAATCGCGCACGTGCAGTATTACGGTTGGGCGCTCGAAAATCGCGCGGCGCTTTTGCCCACGCGCGCGCAACTGGATCGCTCTCTTGAAATCATTCAGGCTGCCGAAGCGCGGCTTCGCGGACGCCTGCGCGTGGAGTACGTGGTCCCCGATTACTACGCGCGCTATCCCAAGGCTTGCATGGGCGGCTGGGGCCGGAAGCTGATGCTCATTGATCCTGCGGGCGAAGCTTTGCCATGTCACGCTGCTCGAGTCATTCCCAATCTGCAATTCGAAAATGTGAAGGAGCGTCCGCTCGCGTGGATTTGGCAGGAATCTCCCAGCTTCCAGAAATTCCGCGGCGAGGACTGGATGCCCGACCCTTGCCGCACCTGCGACCGCCGCGCGCAGGATTTCGGCGGCTGCCGCTGCCAGGCAATGCTGCTGGCCGGCGACGCCGAGCTCACCGATCCCGTCTGCTCGCTTTCTCCCAAGCACGAAATCGTGGAGGCGATAGTGGAGCGCGCAAATTCCACAGCGACAACGCAGCCCCCAGCGGCAATTGCCGCATCCACACTCATCGCTCCATCCTGGATTTACCGCGCGAATCCCTCCTAAAAATGCGGATCGGCTTTCGCGACTATTTTTGGTTGCGGCGACATTTGTGAAAATTAGCGTATCCGGCTATACGCATCCGTAATTCCACTGCGCATTTCTACGAGGTGCGCGCGTCCTAACGACTTTGCTACGCTCTCGGCTCTCGTGGCGAAAAACGCTCCGCTGGCGAAACCGGCACTCGATTCGGATCCGGGGTATCAGGAAATTGCCGCACGATCACCGACGGGCGTCGCCCCAGCAGACTCTGCGGCCTCCGCGCCAGGCATCGGCTTCAAAGTCTTCCAGAACACGATCGCGCAGCTCGGTGGAAAAGGCATCAGCATCATTCTTTCCGCCGCCACCAGCATTCTCCTTGCGCGCTATCTGGGACGCGAGCGGCTCGGCGAATATGGCGCCATCTACGCCTATCTCTCGATTTATTCCTGGCTGGTTACTTTCTCGCTGGAACAGATTCTCGCCCGCGATGTTTCCCAGCGCCGCAATGAAGCGACCGCTCTGCTGCACACCGGCAAACTGATCTCATTCGGGTTCGCCGCCGCCGCCGGCATCCTCGCGCCGGTCGCCGCGCCGCTCTTCGGATATTCTGGGCCGCTGCGCTGGCTCATCGCGATCGCCGCGGTCGATTTGATGATCATGCCGCCGTTCAAAATGCCCGGCATCATCTTTCAAGTAGACATGCGGCAGTGGTACGCCGTGGGTCTCGGATTCCTGCGCCAGACGCTGTGGCTCATCGCTGTCGTGCTGGTTGCGTTCGGGCACGCCGCGTTCTACGAAGTGATCCTCGCGCGCACGATTTGCGGCGTGCTCGAAGCCGCCGTCACCGTCCGCCTGATCTACCGTCCCGGCTTTCTCGATGGCCCCCGAATTTTTCTGCGAGCGGACGCGCTGCGCATGATGCGCGATGCTTTCCCGCTTGTCCTGGTCAATCTTTCCATCAACATCTATCACCGCATCGATCAGGTCATGCTGCATAAGATGTCCGGCGACAAAGTTCTCGGCCCCTACGTCATCGCCGTGCAGCTCACCGAATTATTTAGCACGCTGCCGGTGGCGCTCATGTCTTCGCTTTTTCCCGTGTTGGCCATTTCTACGCAAGACGACGTGAAAGTGCGACGCTATCTTTCGGAAAGTTATCGCTTCCTGCTCGTGGTGGCGTTCGCCGCGTGCGCGCTCATCACTCCCGTTGCGCGTCCATTTATCGAGCTGGTGTACGGCAAGCAATTCAGCGCCACCGCCGATTTGCTGATCGTGCTGATCTGGTCCGAGGTGCCGATTTTCTTCGGCGTCGCTCTCGGAAACGTGTTGGTCTCGAAGGGCCTCCAGAAATATCTGCCGTTTGCAGCGGGAGCAGGAGCGATTAGCAATATTGCGTTGAATTTGATGGTGATTCCGCGCTTCGGCGCTCTCGGCGCGTCTTGGGCGACGGTCGCGAGCTATTGCATCTCGGGAATATTTTTCCTTCTGGCGTTTTCGGAAGTGCGGCCGTTCGTCACGCTGGGCTTGCGAATTTCTGTTTTACCGTTCGCACTGGCGCTGGCGATCACGTTTGGCCTCGGCTTACTACCGTTGGCATTTTGGTGGAAGTTGTTGATTGCCGCCATCGCTTATCCTGCCGGAGCATGGGCTTTCGGCGTGATTCGAGATCAGGATATTCAATACGGCAGGCAAATGCTCGAAGCGAGTTTCAGTCTATTGCGAACGTCGCGGCGCCGCGAGTAACGGCCTGATCGTTTGCAATTGGCGTTGCAGAGAAATCCGCGGAGCTCTGCATCCTCGGCGCGCGATGCTATGATTCCGGCGGCCAATTCCCGGATGAACTCACCCGAAAAAATCGAACAGAGACCGCTGCAACTCCTCACCGTCGTGATTCCCGCGCGGAATGAAGAGGGATGCATTTCGTCAACCGTCGAGCACCTGCATTTGGAGTTGCGCTTGCGCGGAGTGCCTCACGAAATCATCGTCGTCGATGACGGCAGCACCGATTCCACGTGGCAAAAGCTGCAAGAATCGCGCGACCGCGTCCCCGCGCTGCGGCCCATGCAGAACAATGGACAGCATGGTTTCGGCCGCGCCATCACGCTGGGGCTCGATAATATGCGCGGCGACGCCGTGGTGATCATGATGGCCGACGAATCCGATGATTGCCGCGACGTGGTTCGCTACTGGGAGCTTCTAAATCAAGGCTGGGACGCCGTCTTCGGCTCGCGCTTCATGAAAGGCGGCGGCGTGATCGATTACCCGTGGATCAAGCTCCGCCTCAATCGCCTCGGAAATCTTTTTATACGGATGATGTTCGGAATCAAACTGAACGACACGACCAACGCCTTCAAGGCTTACCGCGCCACGCTCATCGAAGGCTGCCGCCCCATCCTTTCGCCGCATTTCAATCTGACGGTGGAGCTTCCACTGAAGACGATCGTTCGCGGATACACGTGGACGGTAATTCCGATCACCTGGAGAAATCGCCGCACCGGCACGGCCAAGCTCGCGCTCCGAGAAATGGGAAGCCGCTACGTTTTCATCTGCTTGTATGTCTGGTTGGAGAAATTCTTCAGCCGCGGCGATTACCGGAAAAAGTAGCGCTTGCCCTCAGCGTCCTTTGCGATTTACGCAGCCCTCTTCTCCGCCACAATCAAAAACTGCTTCCCAAAAAATCTCCACGCCACCGGCATCGCCAAATACATTCTCAAAATCCAAATCGGATACTCGCCGCCCGTAGACATCGTATAAGGCAAAAATCGCGCCCAACAAATGCGCACCTCAAACCCCGAATTCATCAAAACTTCAGACAAAGAAAGCTCCGTCAACGCCAAATGGTGGTCAAAAAAATCCCAGTAGGCTCCCGGAAGGTATTTAATATTCGGTCCCAACGCAATCAAGCGCCCGCCCGGCTTCAGCGCCCGATGCGCCTGCAAAATAGTTTTGTGCAAAGCAGCCTTCGTTGGCAAATGCTCGAAAAAATTACTCGTGAAAACCGCATCGAGATTGCCGGCGTCCAGATTCCACTCCTGCGAACAATCCTGCTCCAGCACATTCACGTCCGCGGCCGCATGCCGCCGCGCGTCCGGATTCATATCCATCGCAAATTTCCGCGCGCAGTGAATCCCATTTATGAATTCACACCATCCGCATCCCAAATCCAGCACCGCTGCTTGATGCGAAATCCATCGCGAAAAAAAAGAAGTCAGCACTGCCCACACTCGCTGGCGATATTCTGCCCGCTGCGCAAACCGGGTCCGGTAAAGCTCCTGCAACTCAGCCGGCGAATGTGCCCGTTCGTTCATCCTTCTCCCCGCGACTGCACCGGACCTATCCTACCCATGAATTTTCCGCAATTCCATGCTACGGTCGTTCGTCGCTCGCGCCCAACGGAGAATCGCAACATTCGTGCCCATTCGCGCCCAAATCCCGCTCGTAGTCAAATTCATATAAATGCCCACACCGCCCGTCTCCGTTTATATTCCCGCCTACAACGTCGCCGAATTTCTGGCGCAGTCGATCGAAAGCCTTCTGACGCAATCGCTGCCTCCCGATGAAATTTTGGTGATTGATGACGGCTCGCGCGACGCCACCGCGGAAATTGCCGCGCGCTATCCGGAAGTCACTCTGATTCGCAAAGAGCTCAATCTCGGCCTCGCCGCCGCGCGCAACACCGCTTTTCTCACCGCGCGCCACGACCTTGTCGCCTCGCTCGACGCCGACTGTATCGCCGATCCCGGCTGGCTGGCGGCGCTCGTTCCGCGCTTCAACGATCCGCAAATCGCCGGCGTTGGCGGGCGGCTGATCGAAGGCGTCCAACGCAATCTCGCCGATCGTTGGCGCCGCGCGCATATGCCCCAGGAGTGGGGTCCTGATCCCATTCACGATCTGAAATTTCTTTTCGGCTGCAATAATATTTTCCGCAAATCCGCCGTCCTCGAAGCGGGTGGCTACGATGAAGCCATGCGCACCAACGGCGAAGATGCCGATCTTTCCCGCAAGCTTCGCGAGCATGGATGGAAACTCTTTTACGATCCCAGCGCTCGCGCTGTCCATCTGAGGCATGACACGACGCGCTCGATCCTCGACGCCTGCTGGCGTTGGCTTTTATTCGGTTCGCGCTGGTACGCCACCGGCATCAGTCTTCGCCGTGTAGCCGGTTACGCGTTAAAAATTCATCTGCCCTATTTCGCGCGGCTGGTGAGCAGCGACGTACGCGCCGGCCGCCTCGAATTATTCGGCATCGATTTCCTTACACTTTTCTATTTTCCCTACCGCGAATTTCGCCTCTGGCGCATCTCCCGCACTGATCCGGCGGCGCTCCCGAGTCACATTTCCCCTACGCCATCTAGACGCCGGTAGATGAGGAGAATCGAGGTCGATAGCGCTAAGCCCAAGCTCGGTATCAAAATTTTCGGTGTTCAATTTCTAAATGGCACACATCCAGATTCGGAGCGTTCTGCATCTTCAACAAAACAAAGCACGGAACCCGCTTCTAATCGCCGCATATTGGTCCAATTCGCGCCCGCGATTCACCATCCGCAGAGCTAGAATTTGCCCGCCTCCGTCCAATACCTCATAATCGAATATTGCATCTAAGCTAGTTTTTGGCCCAAAGCGAATCGGCTTCAAAGCCAGTCGGGAAACTCAATGAAAAAACGTGCTCGCTTACTGCATCAAATTTTATTGCCGGCCATTCTCGGCCTGGCTCTGGCCGCCAATGCCGCCGGTCCCGCGCCATCGAAATCTCCGTCGAATCCCGAAACCCTGCTGGTAACGATGCAGAAAGAACTCGCCCGCGCCAAGACCGCGCTGGCAAAAACCGATCCTGCTCCCTACTTCATCAGCTACACCGCCTACGATCAGAACGAAATTCAAATTGTCGCCACCTACGGCGCGATCATCGCCTCGGCCGGCGGGCACCGCCGCACCGCCGACGTGGTCATGCACGTGGGCAGCGCCGCGCTCGACAATACGCACAGCGACGGCCGCGCTTCCGGCATCACTTCCGGCCCGTTGCCTCTCGATAACGATTCCGCCGCGATTTCCCGCGTCCTATGGGAACTTTCCGATCGCGAATACAAAAAAGCGTCGCCCGCGTTTCTGAAAACCAAGACGAACACCGCGGTGCGCTCCGAGGAAGAAGACAAATCGCCGGATTTTTCCACCGAGAAGCCGCAAGAGCATGTGGACAACAAGCTGCCGAAATTTGATCTCGACGAAAAAATCTGGACCGACAGGATTCGACGGCTCTCCGCTGAATTCCGCAAATATCCGGAAGTGTATTCCTCGCTGGTGGTTTTTTCCGTTTCGAAGTCCGAATCCACCTACGTTTCCACCGAAGGCAGCGGCGTCGTCGCACCGGCTTCCTCAGTGCGCCTGGTAATTCAAGCCGAAACGCGCGCGGATGACGGCATGGATTTGCTGCGCGTGGAAACGTTCCAGGCGCTGGCGCCCGACCAACTTCCCTCGGAGGCCGAAATCGCGAAGCGCATTCCGAAAATGGCTGAAGATCTCGCCGCGCTGCGCAAAGCGCCCGTCGCCGAGCCGTTCGATGGCCCCGCGCTGCTTTCCGGGCGCGCCGCCGCAGTTTTCTTTCACGAAGTTCTCGGCCATCGCCTGGAAGGCCATCGCCAGCGCGGCGAAAATGAAGGCCAGACCTTTACGAAAAAAGTAAATCAAACTGTGCTGCCCGAATTTCTCAGCGTCTCCGACGATCCCACCAAGCGCGAACTGAACGGCACAGCACTGGCCGGCTGGTATCAATATGACAACGAGGGCCAGCCCGCCGAGCGCGCCGACGTAATCCAGAACGGCGTACTTAAAAATTTCCTGATGTCGCGCGCGCCCTTCAAGGATTTCGGCCAGTCCAACGGCCACGGCCGCGGCCAGCCCGGCTTGATGCCCACGGGCCGCCAGGGAAATTTAATCGTAACTTCGACGAAGACTTTCCCCGATGGCGAGATGCGCCAGAAGCTCATCGACGAAGTCAAAAAAGAAGGCAAGCCCTACGGCCTCTACTTCGAAGACATCGAAGGCGGCTTCACGCTCACCATGCGCAATTTGCCGCAAGCGTTTCAAGTGCTGCCCGTGATGGTCTGGCGCGTTTATCCCGACGGCCGCCCCGATGAGCTCGTTCGCGGCGTGGACATCGTGGGCACTCCGCTCGCCGCGCTCACGCACATCACCATCACCGGCGACAAGCAGGATGTTTTCAACGGCGTCTGCGGCGCGGAATCCGGATGGGTTCCTGTTTCCGCGGTCGCGCCGGCGATGCTCTTCTCCGAAATGGAAGTGCAGAAACGATCGAAGTCGCACACTCGCCCGCCGATTCTTTCGCCGCCGGGATTTGAATCGACAGCGGCGGCTCCCGTAAAGGCCGAGCCGGCCGCCGGGGTGAAGCCATGAACTCAAAATTCTTCGCGTCCGGCGAAATTCAAAATCAATCGCGCGTGATCTTTCGAATGGCGCTGGCCGCCGCATTTTTCGCCGCCGCACTGCTTGCGCCCAACGCTCGCGGCCAGGCCGCGTCTGCCGGCGCCACGGCGTCCGCCGTTTCCGCTCCAGCAGCTGCGGCTGGCTCATCTGCCGGCGCGATCGCCGCGCCGCTTTTCTCCGCCGAAGCGCGCGCCGCCGCCGAATCCGATCCCGTTCTGCAAGCCATGCTCGCGGAAATCGAGCGATCGAAAACGCAATTGAAAATGGACGGCGTGCAAGCGCCGTATTTCATCGAGTACCGCGTGATCGATATCAGCGGCGATGCCGCCACCGCCGTCTTCGGCGCCATCGAATCGAGCGCCAAATCGCGCGCAAGAATCCTGCGCGTCACCGTGCGCATTGGAAATTACAAACAGGATAGTTATTTCCGCGGTGGCCTGGGCATCGCGGATTTCGCGCCTTACGAAAACGACATTCTGGCCCTGCGCCAGCAACTTTGGAACGCCACCGATCGCGCCTATAAAGGCGCCGCCGAATCCTACGCCGCGAAGCAATCGCTCTCGAAGCAAATTTCCATGGAGCACAGCCCCGACGATTTCGTCGCCGCTCCTGCGTTCGCATCGCTCGAACCGCCGGCGAAAGTCGACGTCGACACCGAAAAATGGAAGAAAGCCGTAGCAGACGCTTCCGCGCTCTACGCCAAATATCCCGAAGTGCAATCGGTCTCGTCGCTGCTGCGCTTCGCCGCCGAAAACGAATACTACGTCAACACGGAAGGCACCGTCGCACGGCGCGGCTGGACGCAATACTTCCTCACCACTTACGCCTCCACGCAGGCCGAAGACGGCATGCGCCTCGCGCGTTCGCCGTTCGTAATGGTCGCCGACGCGGGCGAATTGCCCACGCCGGAAAAATTCGTCGCCGATGCGGAGGCGACTCTGCAATCGCTGAAAGATCTTCGGTTAGCACCGATCGTGGATGAGGAATATCGCGGGCCGGTTCTTTTCGCCGCCGATGCCACCGACGATGTTTTCGCCGAGCTCGTGGGAAACAATGTGGATGGCGCAAAACCCGAGCCAGGCGCCAGCGCGCGCACCACCGGTGATTTCGCTTCCAGTTACAAAAGCCGCGTGCTGCCCGATTTCATCACCATCGTCGACGATCCCACTCAGAAAACATTTCAGGGCCATAGCCTCGTCGGCAGTTACGCCTTCGATGACGAAGGCGTGAAGGCCGGCCCGGTCACGGTGGTCGAAAAAGGCGTGCTCACGAACTATTTGCTCGGCCGCGCGCCCATTCGCGATTTTCCTTCCTCCAACGGCCATGGCCGCGCCACACCGGGCGGCCCCGCGCTCCCAAACATCGGCAATCTTTTCCTGCAATCCACAAAAACGATGCCGCTCGCAGAGCTCAAAAAGAAATTGATCGCCATGTGCCAGGATGAAGGAAAACCCTACGGCTACTTCGTTGAAACGCTGGGCGAAGAACTCAGCCCGCGCCTGCTCTATCGCGTCTGGGTGAAAGATGGCAAGGAAGAACTGGTTCGCGGCGCCGTCTTCAACGAACTCGACACGCGCGAATTGCGCAACGATCTGATTCTGACCGGCGATGCCCCGCTGGTGCGCAATCGCGAAGGCAACGTCCCCACAACGGTAGTCGCTCCCGCGTTACTTTTCGACGAACTGGAAGTGAAGCGCGCCGACACGCCCAAGGACAAGCTGCCCGAGTATCCTCCACCGCCGATTCCGGGAACGAAGTAACCGGGACCTAACCGCGGCTGCGAAGAGTGCAGAAATAAAAAGGGCGGCGTTTCCGCCGCCGCCATCAAGATCTCAACATGTCCTGCACATGCCTGACGAGCAACTCAAAAGCCGTTACTTCGAAAGCTGCTCCGCCCAATGCGAAAGATGATTCAATGTCGGCGCGTGCGTGTGGTCCAGCTTTAGCGGCGTAATCGAAATCGCTCCGGCAAAAATCGCGGCGTAATCGGTATCCGGTTCGATGCCCTCTTTGATCGTTTGCTCGTGAAGCCAGAAATAATTCCGTCCGCGCGGGTCCTTCCCCGGCTGCAGCAGATTGCGCGAAATTTTCGAGGACTGCCGCGTGAAGCGCACTTCGCCCTTCCAGATCTGCGGCACGTTCACGTTCAGCAGCACGCCCTTCGGCAATCCCTCTTTCAAAATCAGCGGAGCCAGCTCGCGCGCGAATCGCGCCGCGGGCCCAAAATCAATCGTGTTCTTGTCGCGATACGAAAGCGAAATCGCAAACGCCGGCACGTGATTGATCGCCGCTTCCATCGCCGCGCCCACTGTCCCGGAATAATAAATATTCTCGCCCAAATTTCCGCCGCGATTGATCCCCGAAACCACCAAATCGGGCGGCTCGGGAAAAAGTGTGTGCAGCGCGATGATCATTGCGTCCGCCGGCGTGCCTTCCACGGCCCATTCGCGCGGCGCCACTTCATCGCAATAGATCGGCTGGCGCAGCGTCAACGATTGCGCCGTCGCGCTGCGTTCGCTGCTCGGCGCTACAATGCTCACCGAGCCCACCACCTCGAGCTCTTTCGCCAGCGCCCGAAGTCCCGGCGCGGATATTCCGTCATCGTTGGTTACGACAATATGTGGCATGGAATTCGAACGGGCCTGACCCGGCGATGCTTTCTCGGAAGCTGATTGCGCCGATGCGTGGAGAAAAAGATGGTCGGGACGACTGGATTTGAACCAGCGACCTCACGCACCCCAAGCGTGCGCGCTACCAGGCTGCGCCACGTCCCGACGGGACTGCCCACAAATCAGGTTATCACTCGGATTTAAGCAGGGTCAAGATGGCGCCAAGCTCTTCGCGGAGATCCAGCAGCACTTTGCGATGGGCGCGCGCCGAAGACGCCGACTGCGGCGGCCCGCTCAGCGCCACTCGCGCCGGCGCGGGTCCGGCAACCTCCACTTTCAAGCCACCGCCCCCGGCTGCCAAATCGGCAAGATGCTTGCGCGCTCCGGCGATGGTGAAACCTTCATCGTAGAGGAGCCGCTTGATTTCGAATACTGTCTCGATATCTTCGCGGCGATAGAGCCGGTGGCCGCTTGGACTTTTCACCGGCTGTAAGGTAGGGAACTCGGATTCCCAGTAACGCAGCACGAAGGCCTTGGTCGCGGTTATGCGGCTCACTTCGCCGATGCGAAAGAGGCTCTTCGGCGGCAAGGCACTCAAAATGGGAGCAGCAGCGGCAGCCATGTCTAATGCGTATCGTAGGCTGATTTCCGGCGGTGTCAATACTCTGATTGCATTTCGCGGTGGAAATCTTGCGGCGATCGTCCGCCGCGGGCTCTTGGAGCGCTCGTTCGGTGTCAAACACTAAGGCGTCATGAGGTGGCAGTAGTGCACTTGCGCCCACTGGTTTTCGCGATTGCCGGTCTGGCCGCACTCTGGCTCGTCGCGCCCGCTCCGCAATCTCGCGCGCAGGCGGCTAAGGTCGCCGACAAAATTGTGATCGTCAAATCCGCGCGCACGATGACGTTGATGAGCCACGGCGGCGTGTTGAAAACCTACAAGGTCGCGCTAGGAACCGTGCCCGTCGGCGCCAAGGAACACACCGGCGACCACAAGACCCCCGAGGGCCTCTACAAAGTTGATTGGAAGAATGCCCAGAGCCAATTTCATAAAGCGCTTCATGTTTCCTATCCGAACGCGTCGGATCGCGAGCGCGCGAGAAAACTGGGCCGCGATCCAGGCGGCGAGATCGAAATTGACGGACTGGGCACGAAGTTCGGGTAGGTGGGCGCGCTGCATCGCGAGCGGGATTGGACCGACGGCTGCATCGCTGTAACCAACGAAGAGATCGATGAAATCTGGCCGCTGGTACCCGTCGGAACGGTGATCGAGATCAAGCCGTGACGCCGCAGTCGCCGCTACTTCACCACTTCTGACGCGTACACCAGCCTCACGCCGCGCGCTTCAATCTTCGGCAGCTCTGCGCGCAGCACGGCAATCGTAGCCGGATGCGGGTGCCCGATGGTCACGGCCCAGCCTTTGCGTTTGGCATCGCCGAGCGCACGATTGAGCTGCGCCAGCACCGCGGCGTTCGTCGCCGTGTCGTCCAGAAATTGCGCATTGCGGAAAGCCGCGCGCACGCCGTCCTTTTCCGCCGTGTCGTAAGCCACCGTCTCCTTCGACGTGCGGCTATCCACGAAGAAAAGTCCGCGGCGCTGCAGCGAAGCCATCAGCGTTCCCATCAGCG
This sequence comes from uncultured Acidobacteriota bacterium, assembly GCA_963838545.1. Lineage (GTDB taxonomy): Bacteria > Acidobacteriota > Terriglobia > Acidiferrales > UBA7541 > Palsa-147. The sequence goes on along the minus strand of CAWIRL010000023.1, from coordinate 187,915 downwards.
CGGGATCGGCGGTGGCGCGCGAGCCCTGATGATTATTTATCCCCGCGGCGTGCGGTACGGTCGCGAGCATCGCGCCCAAAATTTGATCCACCTCGTTCGAATTCATCCCCACGCGCAGTTCCACCGGCTCCGTCTTCGCGTCCGCTTCGATCGCCTGCATCGGCAAATGCAGCAGCACTTCGTCGCCGTGCTGGTGCGCTTCGTTCGCGGCCGTGGCGGAATCGGGCAGATTGGGAATCACCGAAAGCGTGAGCGGATAGTTAAGCTGCAGAATTTCGTGCAGCGGCGCGAGATCGTGGCCCAGATCATCGATGATGATCGCAATCCGCGGCGCATCCGCCGGAAGCGCCGATGAATGCGGAGCGGTGCGTGCATTCGATGCGCCGGTGGCCGGCGGCTCGAGCAGATGAATCGCATGCGTCCGCACGCCATCGCGCGAATAATCGAAGCGCATCGCGCGCCCGGATTTTGCCGCGCCGCCGCGCGTCAGATGATGCCCGCGTGCAACAGCATCCAACGCAGCCTCCAGCGCCGCCAGCTTGCCGGGATCCCGAGCAAAATAAAAATTTGGTCTCCGCCGAAATAGCTCGTCCCGCCGGGAAGCGCCTCAATCTGCGGACTCACCTCGATCTTCGCTTGCTTCCCGACCACGCTTCGCGCCGCGGCAACAAATTCTTGCGAGATTCCGTGCACTTGATTGGGAGATAGCCGTTTTTTCCAGCAACCGGTAATCCCCAGAGCGAGGGCGATGCAGCAGAACACAAACGCGAAGCGGATACCAAGTCCCAGATTTTGTGCCGAAGAGTGAATCGAAGAGGAAACGAGCGGCCCGCCAATCCCACCGGCGAGCCGCGCACGCGCCACGAACTTACTACGCCGCTTTCTTCGCCGCGCCGCCTGCCTGAACGATCTGAATCGCCTTCTTCAGCAGCGGATCATCCTGCGAAGCCACTTGCCCCGGCGGCGGTGAAGTCGTCTGCTGCAAATCATTCAGCGCAGCGATATCTTCAGCGGTCTCCTGCACCGTCGGCACCACGCCTTCCGCCGGAATCGATTTCCCGGCCGGCGTGTAGTAATTGGCGATGGTCAAAATCAGCGCCGAGCCGTCATCCAGCTGAATCACTCGCTGCCACGATGCTGTTCCGAAAGTCCGGTCGCCCACTGATCTCCCCGCGGTGATTATCCGTAAGCGCAGCAGCCAGCACTTCCGCCGCCCCCGCCGTTCCATTTGAAATCAACACCGCCACGGGCGCCTTCCAAACCTGCTTGGTAGCATCGGCCGATAAAAGTTTGTTCGGAAACCGTCTGCCCCTTCAACGAGGCAATCGTGCCCGAGCCAAGAAAAAGCTGCGCCGCGCTGACGCCATCCGCCGGCTCGCCAATCGCGCAATCGCGCAAATCGAGCACCAGCTTGTGCGCGCCCTTCGATTCGATGAATGCCAGCTTATCCGCAAGCGCCCGACCATCGCCGCATCGAGCGCCGGCAGCCGCAAGTAAGCAACATCGCCTTCGAATCGCTCTTCCAGAATCTTTGGCTCCGGAACCTTCGCCAATATCAAATCAATTTGCTCCGGCTCGACCTTTGCGCGGCGAATCACCGAAAGCTTCACGGTCGAACCCGGCGCTCCCGTCAGCAGCACGCGTGCCTGCCCAATGGACATCTGGCTAGTGGTAAATCCGGCGATCGATTCGATGTAGTCGCTCGAGTGCAACCCGGCTGCTTGCGCGGGGCTATCGGGAAGCACGGAAATCACGATGATGTAGCCATTGCGCTTCGAAAGCGCCAGCCCGGAAATCCCCGCGGCCTTGCTCTGAATCCGTTCTTTGTAATCGGTATATTCCAGCGGACTCAAGTAGCTCGAATCCGGGTCCAGCGAATCCAGCAGCCCGTGCAGCGCCCCGCTGGTCACCTGGTGCAATGTCCGGGTCCTCGACGTAATCGCGCTGCACGTGCTCCAGCACTTCGCTATAGACCGTCAGCGAACGATAAGTCTTGTCGTCGGGCGGACGCGCCATCACGTACCGCCACCGCGGTAAACACCATGATCAGAATGGATAGCGAGATAGCAATCTGCTTCATCAAACGGCTCATTGAATTTCCTTCGGCCGGCTACGACGCGCTTTCGGTTCCCTGGACCGCCTTCACGGTGCCCCTGAAGGTTTCAGCCTATTCGCCTATGGTCAAGTATAACATTCCTGTCGGGCATCCCAAGCCCGGCGATGATGTGATGCTACTTGTGCGCCAAGGTTTGCCGCGAACTGCTCGGGCCTACCTCGTACGACTCCTCCTGGCCGAGCGGCACCGCCGACGTGACGTAAGTGTGCGAAATGCGGTCGTGCCAGGTGAAGTGGTCTTCGTCCCACAAGCGCCCAGAGAAATCCCAGCATCAGCGCACCGGCGGAAAGCAAATAAGCGAACCCGCGCCAAAGCAACTGCCGGTTTTCGGCCAGGTGTGCCGTCGAGACGCACCACGTATAGCCCGCGAAGCTGCATTCCCGGCGTGGCGCCGCCGAAGATCGTGAAAATCGCGAAATAGAGCGCGTAGAACAGCACGAACGTCGCGCCATGTAAACCACTGCATCCACGCGTGCAAACGCAAATGCCCGCCGAGCGAACGAAACAGCCCCAAAAAGCCGACGTACGCCAGCGTGAGGAAGACTCCGTCCAGCAGAGCGGCATTGCGGCGCGCCGGCAAATCCGCCACGGCGATCAGCGCCGTTTGCGGATGCGCGCGTGCGTCTCCCGAAGCTGAAAAATCGAATTCCGGCTGCAATATCGAAATCTCCACGCGCTCCGGACCGCGAGGCGGAACAGCCTTGCGCGCCGGTCTCGGCGGCAGATCGAGTTCCTCGTCGACATCCACTACGAAATATTCGTCTTCGTGGCTCGGCGCCGACTCTTCGCGGAAAGGCAGCGGCGATTGCGTCTCGTCCGGCATGTAAGCGCCGCCGCCGCGCACGGTAGAGTTCCAGGCGCTGGGCAACCTCGAGCCGCCAGTCGGGCTCTACGTCGTTGGCGGCCACCGCGGCGAATTCGTCCGGGCGCGCGGCATCGGTCAGTGGTGCGTCACAGAAGGAACAACGAGAGGCATCTTCAAAGAGAATTGCGCCACACTTCGAGCATGTATTAATCACCTGTACGTTTTGCGCCGCGGACGTCCCGGTGATTGGGAGTGGGAAGCATCGTAGCACAACTGCGCAGAAGTGGCGTGGCCGATCTCGCACGAAATTGTGGCGCATACGCCAATGCGGTGCCGAACCTCCGCGGCTGGCAGCGGCCTCGGACTCGCCCTGACGCATAAAATTGCGCGCGACTCGCGTTGCCTCAAATTTAGAGCGCGTGTTAGGCTCGGGTTTCTTTTTGGCATGCAGCGCAGCGTGATCGGGGCCGGAATCCTTCGTCGAAGCCCATGCTATTCGCCGCCCTACCTTCGCTGCGGCCGTTGTGTCCCCCGCTCGCGCCCAACGCACGGAGCGCAAAAACGCCGCCGAAAAAATCATTCCCATCGCAGACCCGCCCGCTGATCGGCGGCCAGCACCGTCCCGGCGCCATCGCCACGCTCGAAGCCGAAAAGCAGAGTCAGGTGGGCCGCGTCGCGTACGCCGACGGCGATGTCGATCTGCATTACGAAGACGTCCGCCTGCGCGCCGATCACGTGGAATACAACGACGACACCGGCGTCGTCGTCGCGCGCGGCCACATCCAGCTCGATCGGCTCGACCAGCACGTCGAAGCCGACGAAGCGCAATACAATCTGAACGACGGCCGCGGCACTTTCCATCACGTTCGCGCCACGCTCGGTATCCAGCGCCGCCCCAATCCCACTCTGCTCGTCAGCCCGAATCCGCTTCATTTCGAAGCCGAAGAAGCCGATCGCCTCGATGAGATCCACCTACAAAGTCCACAAAGGCTGGATCACCGTCTGCCGCCCCGATCGCCCCACGTGGAAGTTCTACGCGCCGGAAGCCACCGTCCGCCTGGAAAAGAATATCCAGCTGCGTGAACGCAGATTTCCGCCTGCTCTACATTCCCATCGTCTATCTGCCGTACGCGACGCTGCCCGCCTCGCGCGAACGCCAATCCGGATTCATGATTCCCGATGCCGGCAGTTCCACCGCCAAGGGATTTTTCTTCGGCGACTCCTATTACTGGGCGCCCACCGACTGGATGGACGCAACCGTAGGCGCCACGTACCTCAGCAAGCGCGGCTGGAGCCAAACCGGCGCGATTCGCATGCGCCCCTGGGAAAACGCCAAGCTCGACATCTCCTACTACGGCGTGATCGATCGCGGATTGCCCGAGCCCGGCGGAATCGAAAAGCAGGGCGGCCACGAAGCGCATCTCGGCTTCGACGCATTTCTCCCGCACGGATGGCGCACCGTCGTAGACTTAAATCAACTCACCTCGCTCACCTTCCGTCTGGCCTTCGCTGAAACTTTCTCGCAAGCCGTGAACTCCGAAGTCCGCAACACCACCTTCGCAACCAAGAATTTCTCCGGATTCAGCATTCGACGTCGCCGCCGCGAGCTACAAAAATTTCCTCAGCTCCTCGCCGCAGACGTACATCTCGCTGCGCTCCGCTCCCGAAGTCCGCTTCGGTTCCGTCGATCAAGCCCCCTTCGAGCATATCCCTATTTATTTTTCCTTCGATTCCTTCACCGGCGCGGTCCATCGCACGGACACCGTCACCGGCTTCGATACGCCCACTTCGTCGAGCGCAGCGAAATCGCCCCCAGCGTCACCATCCCGCTGCACTGGGGCCCGTGGCTCGGCGTCACTTCCAACTTTCACTCTGCGTTCCACCTCGTACGGCGCGCAACTCACGCCCACCGGCCAATATCTCGGCCAATCTTTCCTCCGCACCACCGAAGAATTCACTCTCGATGTCCGCCCACCCTCTTTCGAACGCATCTTCGAGGGCGCCGGCGCAAAGTGGAAGCACACCATCGAGCCCGAATTCGTCTACCGCTACGTGAATGGTGTCAACGATTTCGGCCGCTTCATTCGCTTCGATGACGACGAAACTCTCACCGACACGAACGAAATCGAATACGGCATCCGCCAGCGATTATTCCGCCGCTCCGGCGATTCCGGCGGCGACGAGCTGGTCAGCTGGGACATCAAGCAGAAATATTATCTTCGATCCCACCTTCGGCGGCGCGCTGCTTCCCGGCCAGCGCAATGTGTCTCCAGGCGCTCGATTCGCTCACGCCCTTTGCCTTCCAGGATGAGCCGCGCCATTTTTCTCCGGTGATCAGCGATCTGCGCGTCACTCCCGGCGGCCGCTACGACGCGCAATTTCGCGTCGATTTCGATCCCACCCGCGGACAGATGACCGCCATCGGCACGCTTCTCAAATTGAAGCCCTATCGCGAATACTTTCATCACCGCTCGGCGATTTTTCCACTCTCAATCTTCCGCCCGCCCCGCAGCCACACCAACTTTCCGCGTCCGCACCGATCAAGCCCGCGCGCTCGTCGGCTACGGCGACATGAATCGCCGCGGATGGAATACCGCCGTCGGTTTCAGTTACGATCTAGCCGAGCACGCATTCCAAAATCAGGTCGCGCAAATCACTTACAACGGCTCCTGCTGCGGCCTCGGCTTCGAATACCGGCGCCTCTCGCTCGGCACCGTGCGCACCGAAAATCAATACCGCGTAGTGTTGTTGATCGCGAACCTCGGCTCCGCTGGGAATCTGCGGCGGCAGGAGAAAGTGTTCTAACATTGATCGCGTGCCGATCCTTCCTAAGCAACGAATTTGCTATCTCTCCATCCGCGAGGCGTCGCAGATGCTGCGGCGCCGCAAAATCTCGCCGGTCGAACTTGCTCGACGCGGTCCTCGAAAGAATCGAACAACTTAATCCCGAGCTGAACGCCTTCATCACCGTCGCTGCCGAGCGAGCGCGCGCGGACGCGCGTCGCGCCGAACGCGAAATCGCGCGCGGCAAACATCGCGGCCCGCTTCACGGCATCCCGCTTCCTCATCAAAGACAATATCGAAACGCAAGGAATCCGCACCACGGCAGGATCGAAAATTCTCGCGAATTTTATTCCTGCGCGCGATGCCGATGTCGTGGCGGCGTTGCGGCAGAGCCGGCGCGGTGATCATCGGCAAGACCAATCTGCACGAATTCGCCTACGGAATCACCAACGAAAATCCGCATTACGGTGCCGCGCGAAATCCCTGGGATACCACGCGCGTCTCGGGCGGCTCAAGCGGCGGCTCGGCCGTCGCGCTCGCCTCGGGCATGGGTTTTGGATCGCTAGGCACGGATACCGGCGGCTCGATTCGCATTCCGTCCGCGCTCTGCGGGATCGTGGGGCTGAAGCCCACGTTCGGCCGCGTCAGCACGCGCGGCGTGATTCCGCTGTCGGTGAGTCTCGATCATGTAGGCCCGCTCGCGCGCACCGTGGACGATGTAGCTTTGCTGCTCGCCGCGATATCGGCGAACGAGCATCCATTTCGCGCGCCGGCTGCGAACGCGAGTCCCGGGCGCAAATCGCGGCGCGCGCGCGTTACCCTGGGCTGGCCGCGCGAATTTCTTCTTCGAGCGAGTGGATGACGAAGTCCTGCGCAGGCCATCGAAACCGCCGTGAAAGTCACTGGAGAAACGCGGCGCCCGCGTGCGGCAGATTTCACTCCCGCACATCGCCGATTCCGCCGACGCAGGCACGCAAATCGCTCTAGCCGAAGCGCTGCAATTTTCACCAGAGCCACGGATTCTATCCGGCGCGCGCCGCCGACTACGGCGCCGATGTCCGCTCGCGGCTCGAGCTAGGCGGCAATATCCGCGCCGCGGATTATTTGCGGGCCCTCGATGCGCGCGCGCCAATCATGGCGGAATTTGACGCCGCGCTAGCGGAAGTAGACGCCATCGTGGCGCCGCCGGCTCCCATTGCCGCCCCGCGCATCGGCGAGAGCGTAGTAAGAATTCGCGGTGAAGAAGAAACCGTGCGCTCCGCGCTGGTGCGCGTCTCGCGCCCGGCAAATTTCACGCGCCATCCGGCGATTTCGATTCCTTGTGGATTCACGTCCGAGAGCATGCCGATCGGCCTGCAGCTAATCGGGCGGCATTGGGACGAAGCTTGCTTGCTCGAGATCGCCGGCTTCTACGAATCCGAAACCGATTGGCACACGAGGCATCCGAAGTAGCGCCGGCGTCCCTGCCGGCATCCGACGATCACAATTCCCACCACGAGCAACACCCACGCGCGGACTTCCCACTACGACCAACACGATTTAGTTGGCCTGCGCTCCGAGGACAATTGCGACTCTCGAGGACACTTCCAGTCGCAAGATGCCGGCCCCTCACGGATCGGGGTAAACAGGGACGCCGGCGCTACTAAACCGCGGCGCTGCATGATCCAATTGCCCGCCGTCCATCCAATCGCGCCGATTAACATTCCTGCCAGCACATCCGCGATATAGTGATACCCGCCGTAAACCGTCGCGATCATCATCCCCACGAAAAATGGCAAGCAGAGCCAAAAGAGCCAGCGGCGATAGCGCCAGGAAGCGAGTATCGCCACCATCGAGCCCGCCACGTGCGCCGAAGGAAACGCAGCTCCGTGAACGCGCCCAAAGCGCTCGATCAAATTGATCAGCGCGGTCGAGGCACCGCCTTCGAGATGCGGCTGCAGTGCGGCAAGCGCGAAATGCGGGCTTTCGATGGGGAAGAGAATTGAGATTACGTAGACCGAGTAGTGTGCGATCGCGGTCGCGGTCATCACCGTCCAGAACGCGCGTGTCTCGCGGCGAAAGTAAAGAATCGCGGGCAGCGCAACGAGATAAATGAAGTAAGTCATGTAACACGCTTGCATGAGGTCGTTCAGCGGCGCACTGGCGAAACGCGTGAGCCACAGAGACGGGTGAACGTGCCCAAGCGAAAAATCGAAGCGAATCAGCCATTCGTCGAACCAGCCAGGAAAAATGAGATGGACGAGCCCGCGCAACTCCTCGAAAAAATAAATGTAAAGCGGCAATGGATACCAATGGCGAAGAAAGCGCAACGACGCGCTCCACCACCGCGACGCGGCATACGAAAGCGCTATAATTCCGACGGCTATGCTTTGATGAACAGACCACGTAGACCCACGCGGACGCCACATTCCGCTGGAACGCAAACAGAAAGTGTTGACCAGCGTCAGATAAAAGAAAGTCACCCATTCAAACGCCCCGCACGCCGAAAGCATCGCTCCACCGGCGCAGCACATCCCTATCGCGTCGAGCCGCGAGGGGCCGACTCTTGCGACCGCGATCCTGCCAAGCTTCCGCGCACATCCGCAAATCGTTCACTTCGAAATCACCGTCATCGTTACTCCTTCGATAAGCCCCTCGCAGCGTTAACACGAACTCGGCGTCAACACTAACTTCACCGTCGCGTCATCGCCACTCCGCAATTTCCCGCCGCCAGCGCTCCACCTCCATCCGCGCGACCGCGCGACGCGCCGCAATCCACGCGACGCATTCACCGCGCATGACACGCCCACAGACTCCAGCATCGCAATGTCCCCCGCCGAATCTCCATACGCAAAGCAGCGCGACAGATCGAGCTCAAATTCCCCAGCAAATTGCTGGACCGCCCGCCCCTTCGCGTCTCCATTCACCCATTCACTCCCGAGCCGCCCGCTCCAAACCGCCGCGCCGGAATCGCTCGCTGCCGAACCGCGCATGGAATTTTCAGCAACAAGCGAACTCTCTCGCGTCTTCAATTCCGTCGCGCAAACGCGCGCCCACCCCGGCAGACGCCGCGCCACTGCCCGTGCCAGCGGCGCCAGCGTCCCGCTCACAATAAAAATTACTTCGCCCCGCGCCGCATGCATCTCCATCGCGCCAATCGCCTCTGCAAGAAAAGGCAATCGCGCGCGCCGATCATCCAGCCACTCCTCCGACAGCGCGCAACTCAATCCCGCCAGATATTCCCGATCCGCTTCTGCAAACGGCGTCCCGATCGGCGCCTCTTCCAGCACTCCCACAATCCACCGCGCAATCGACGCAACCCGAATCACTCTCCGCCGCAGGAGATAACCAACGAATCGCCACTCCAAAGAAGGCGGCCGGCAGCAGAGTCCCATCCAGATCAAAAAACGCCCCCACTCGTCCCGCCCCATCCCCGCTCGCGTTGCGATTGCCCGCTTCCATCCCCCCGGCCGCGCTCATCGCGCGCCCTCAGTCGCAATCGCTCTCCCTCCAGCCCTTCCCCGCGCGCCGTTCAACAAACGCCGCGGCGCGGCAGCAGCCGCAAAAAATCTCCGCCCCTCCCACAAAACCGGCACCGCGCGCACAAAACAAAACGCCACCGTAGCCCCAACCAGCAAATGCGATCCCGTGGCCACCCAATCTCCCGCTCGCGCAGAAATCCGAATCGCATCCGCATGCCCCAAAGTCCATTCCAACCCCAGATAACAAAAACAAATGCACTTCAACCCAGCGTAAGCCCCGCGGCTCACTCGCGACGCCACCAACGCCCGCCCCCACCAGGTCTCCATGCATTGACATTTCGTCCGAATCCACTGCGGCCGGACCGTGCCGCCACCCCGCGAAAGAAATCCGTAATCGTGCCGCGGACGAAGAAGAAAACCGGCACCCACACCGTCACCAATCCGCCGGTGGCAAAAAAAGTGAAAAGCAGATTCTCGACGATTCGATCGCCGAAAATATCGAACTGCGCGCCGAGCGCCGTAGCGAGATTTTTCCGCCGCGCGAAATAACCATCGAGCCCGTCGAGCACAATCGCGGCAACAATCAGCGCGAGCGCCGCGAAATAGGCCGCCAGCTGCTCCCTCACCCACAGGCAAAAAATCCCACCGCCGCAAACGCAGCCGCCACTCGCGCCCCGGTAACTCTGATTCGGCGTCATCATCCACTCCTTGGGCACTCCTCGGTAAGAAAGGGCCCGCGAGAACGAACGGCGATCTCTCGCCGCTCCCGGCGTGCTCCCCGCGGGCCTCGCTCAAGCAATTGCATAGCCGCTGCCATCGCTCGCCGCGCGCAAATCACTGCCACGTCAGATCACTTACCGCGATACGCCCGCGCAGTCCCGCGCCCCTCGCATGACGGAATCCGCACGACACCTGGAGTCACCCCACTTCATCAACCAGACGACTCCAAATCCCAACATCCCCTCAACTTCTATGAGAAAATAAAACTTCAAAGCGTAGCTTTTCGAAATCGCGCGCATCCAATCCCAGCACCCGGAGCAACGAGCTAACTTGGTAGACGTCTCCATCTTCGCCGCCTTTCTCGCTGGCCTAGTCTCCTTCCTCTCCCCCTGCGTCCTCCCGCTCGTCCCCGGCTACGTCTCGATGCTCTCCGGCGTAGGCGTCGAAGAACTAAGCGAAGGCGAAGGAAAAATCACCAGCCTGCTCGGCTCCGCCTTCGCATTCGTGCTGGGATTTTCGATCGTCTTCATCATGCTCGGCGCATCGGCGAGCGCCGTCGGCTCATTCCTGCTGCGCAATCGCAGCCTGCTCGCGCCCATTGCCGGCGCGATGATTCTGCTTTTCGGCCTGCACTTGATCGGCGCGCTCGGACAAAATTTCGATTCGCGCCGGACTGATCGTCGGCGCAATTCTCGTTGCCGCGGGCGCATTTCTGCTGGCAAAGCCGGACCTGACCAGCCCAAAGTTTCGCGCCGCGCATCTCTTCGCCATCTCGCTGATTTTCCTGATCGGCCCGGTCCTGACGCGCTGGCTCAATCGCGATTTGCATTTCCGCAAGCTAGGCGGCCGGCCGGGCGCAGTCAGCGGATTCCTGATGGGCTTCGCCTTCGCCTTCGGATGGACGCCCTGCATCGGCCCCATCCTCGGCGGCGTGCTTGCCGTAGCGGCCACGCGCGAGACGGTCTCGCAGGGCGTCTTCCTGCTGGCAGTTTATTCCGCGGGCCTCGCAATCCCATTCCTGCTGACGGCCATCGGCCTCGGCAGCTTCATGAAGTTCTATAAAAAATTCCGCCGTCACATGCACGCCGTCGAAGTCTTCAGCGGCGTCCTGCTGCTCGCCGTCGGCGGGCTGGTCTTCTTGAACCGCCTGACCTGGCTATCCGGCAAGCTCGGCTTCCTGAATCGATTCTTGCTCTGATGGGAGTGTACGGAATGAAGAGAAATCGTCTGCTTTTGTTTCTGGGGCTGGTCTTGGTTTTTGTCGGCGACGGGGATTCGCGGCTGCAGCCCCGATGGAACAAAAAGCCGCTGCCAACGAAAAAGCGGACCCGAAAACATTCAAGCCCGCGCCGGACGTGACCTTCAAAGGCCTCGACGGCAAGGAAGTCTCACTGGCAAGCCTAAAGGGCAAAGTCGTGGTAGTGAATTTCTGGGCCACGTGGTGCGAACCTTGCCAGATCGAAATTCCGTGGATGATTGAATTTCAGAAAAAATATGCCGACAAAGGCTTCACCATTCTAGGCGCGGCAATGGATGAGGAAGGCGCGTCCGTAGTCGGCCCCTACCTTGCAAAAGAAAAATTCGATGTGGACGGCCAAAAGCTCCCAATAAATTATCCCATCGTCCTGGGCAGTGATGAGATCGGCGATCAAATTCGGCGGCATTTTGGGCCTGCCGACAAGCTACGTAATCACGCGCGACGGCAAAATCGCCAAGCACATCATGGGGCTAGTGAATCACGACGATCTCGAGAGCATCATTCAGAGCAATTTGTAGTGTTGCTGGATGTTATTTTGCGCCATTGCCACGCTGAAGCTGAACCGCGGGAGGGTCTGAAACCCTTCCCTACGAGACGCCGGGAACTTGCCGCGCACTTGCAAACGCTTCATCGCCTGTCCTAAGCTGCATTCATGATGGACGAACACGAATTCCAGCGGAAGTGCGACGCGGCGTTCGAATCATTGCTGAAGCGCCTCCAGGAACTCGAAGACGCGCACGATTTCCAGGTGGAAGGCGGCAGCGGCAAGCTCGAAGTCGAATTCGAGGATGAAGACGAGACGCGCTTCGTCATCAGCCCGAACGCGCCGGTCCGCCAAATCTGGATTTCCGCGCTCACCACCAGCTTCAAGCTCGGCTGGTCGGAGCAGCACAAGCCTTCGTCCTCGATAAAACCGGCGAAACATTGAATCAGGTCATGAGCCGCATTCTGACGCAGCAACTTGGCGCGGCGGTGAGCGTGTGAAAACTGAAATCAGCAATCGACACAATCGATGGCCTGCGCGGCTCTCGCCATTTCAGCCACCGCTACTTCCCGCCGCATCGACGCGCGCAAAGCGGATCCGCGCAAGTCCAGCGGTTCGGCCGAATGCCTGGAGCGGTGGTAACGCCAGTAGCCTACGTTTCTCTCGAGCAAGTGCCACGTGGCCACACCGTAGACGTGGCGCTGATGCTGAATATCACTTCCGGCTATCACATCAATTCGCACACGCCGTCGCAGAGCTATCTGATCGCGACCAACGTAACGCTGGCCGACACCTCCGGATTCCAACCGGCCGGTTCCAATTATCCCGCGGGGCAAACCATCAAGTTTTCGTTCTCGGAGGACAAGCTCTCCGTCTATAGCGGCAGCGCCACAATCTGGCTGCGCTTCCAAGCCCAAAACGACGCCCCGCTAGGCGAAATCACATTGCCAATAGTCGTGCGCTACCAAGCCTGCAACGCGACAGCATGCTTGCCCGCCGGCAAAGCTAGCCGTCCCGGTTCACGTCTCCATAGCCACAGCAGAAACAAAAACGCATCCCAGCCATCCCGAAATTTTCAAAAACGAACCCAAGCTCTAACGTACCGCTGGCGTCCCGCCGGCGTTCTTGACCTTCACTGCACGCCGATCAAATCACTCATTTTGCTGAGGTCACCGGATTTCCTGAGCACAGAGACGCTCACGGCGGAGTCGGCCACGAAGCGAAACATGAATTACCGGCCGTAGGGGCGGGGCTTGCTCCGCCCGCTCCGTGTAACGCCCGCCGAGATGTCGCGACAATCGCCGCGCGAAACGACAGAATTTCGTCGTAGGGGGCCGCTTGCTGCGCCCGTTCCAGTAACGCCATCCGAAATGTTCGCAAGAAACACCGCGCGAGCTGATCCCGCGGTTTTGGTCTTCATCAGGTTCCTCAAAGTAGACAAACTCAGCTGCTGACGTTTCCTAATTCCCCGCCACAAAAGGTAACGCTCGTCGAATCCGCGCGACGACGCGATCGCGTCCGAGGGCAACCATCGTATCGAAAAGCGGCGGCGCAACAGCCCGCCCCACAATAGCCACACGCGTAGCATTGATCAAAAGGCCGGCCTTCACGTCCTCCGCCGTCGCAAGCCCCCGCAAAGCCTGATCGCAAGCGTCATGATTCCACTCCGGCAACGCCAGCCAGCCCATCCGCCAGCTTGCCAAGCAATTCCCCCAACTTCGGATCCTTCCAGAATTTCGCCCGCGCCTCATCCTCATAATCGAACACATCGCTGAAAAACGCCCGCCCCCAAGTCGTGAAATCCTTCAAGAAACGCGTGCGCGGACGCAGCAAATTCACCGTGCTAGCCAGCCAAGCACGCTCGCTGCCTGTCCATTCCTCGCGCCAAAGTCCATCCATGCGCAACTGCGCCTCCACATGCGGCAGCAACTCCTCAATCGGCATCTGCTGCAGATATTGCGTGTTGAACCATTCCAGCTTCGGCCGGTCAAACACCGCATTCGTCCGGCTCACGCCGCCCAGCGAAAAGCGCCGCAGCAGTTCCGCCGTCGGCAAATATTCCGTGTCATCACCCGAAGACCAGCCCAGCAACGCCAGAAAATTCCGGAACGCCTCGGGCAGAAATCCTTCCTCGACGTACGAACCCACGCTCGTCGCTCCATGTCGCTTCGAAAGCCGCGTGCGATCCGCGCCGAGAATCAGCGGCACATGCGCGAAAATTGGCGGCGTCGCGCCCAGCCCCAGATAAAGCAGCACCTGCTTCGGCGTATTCGAAAGATGATCCGCGCCGCGAATCACGTGCGTGATCCGCATGTCGATGTCATCCACCACCACGCTGAGCTGGTAAGTCGGCAATCCGTTCGAGCGCAGCAAAACGAAGTCTTCGATCTCCTCATTCTGAATTTCACGCGCGCCGAAAACCGCATCTTCGAATTTCGTCACGCCAGAGCGCGGCACAAGGCAACGAATCGCGCGCGGCTCGCCCGCCTGCTCCTTCGCTGCCCGCTGCTCGGCTGTCAGATTGCGGCACTCGCAAGGCGCGCGGCGTGCAGCCTTCGTTTCGGCTCCGGCGGATTCGGAATCTCCCTCATCGTCCGTCTCGCCGCAGGCGGAGCCGCATCCGCGCCCGCATATTGCGAAGCGCGGCAGTAGCACGCATAAGCAGCGCCATTCGCCAGCAAGCTCGCCGCAGCTTTCTGATACATCTCCAGACGCTGCGATTGAAAAAAAGGCCCCTCATCCCACTGAATCCCGAGCCATTTCAGACTATCGAGAATTCCATCCACAAGTTCCGGCCGATTCCGCTCGACGTCCGTATCCTCAACGCGCAAAAGCAGCGTTCCGCCCTCATGTCGCGCAAAAAGCCAGTTAAATAGCGCCGTCCGCGCCCCACCGACATGCAAATATCCAGTAGGCGAAGGCGCAAAGCGCACGCGAGGCTTGGAAGAAGTTGTCATGTGCCGGTGAACTCTAGTCGAGTATTAACAATCCTCAATGTTAGCGGAAGCGCCGCGTAAAATCGAGCGACCCACGGAGGATGTCCGCGACTCAGTTTCCGGTAAACGCGTCTCTCAGGAGTTGGTCAAGATTTTGAATCGCGGACGATCCGCTGTACTGAGGACGCTGCAGGTCACTGCCCGCCCAGCACCTTCAACCAAAAACCCATTGTTCTACGGGATGTTGCACGCGGACTTCCCACCAATCGCTAGGTATATGGCTTCTCTCGTTCCCGCGTCGGCTGTATTTCTTTTTTCGTCCTTCTTATCGGCTACGCTCAACTGAATGGCAAACATCTCGGGTTCCACGCGCCAGATTCTTAACGGTGAATTTACGAACTCGGGGACAGCCCACTTCCCGTAGCGTTCGTCTATCGCCGCTTTGATGTCTTCGAGGGGGATGGATTTGTCGAACAGTGCCGTCATACCGTAGAGGCAACTTTGATTCATATCGATGATGACCTGCTTCGGATATACGGCGTTTGTTTCTGCGGATTTCTCCAACCACAGCTGAGAGCAATCAGAAGATTTGCATCTCAACAGCTTCGAGTTTGGCAGCACAATACGGCTGCCACTCTCTTCCGAAGCTGTTTGGGCGTAAGCCACACCTAGCATCAAAACCACTGCGGCGAGGACTCTATTCATTCTGCCCCCATGAGAATGGCGGTCGCGACTCCGGCTGACATCTCTCTTTTTTGGCGGAAACTCTTCCACGGTTCAATTGCGTCTTGGCGGTCAACGCCCGCACCGATAATCGGAAGCTGACCCGCCCGGCGGGCGACCGGCGACTCGCCACGGGCCCACTAAGTACCAAAGTACTCTTGCCGCCGGTGCTCTCCAACCCTAAAGTAATCGAGGTAGCAGAGACTGAAGAAACGGCATCACCCTCAGGTTCCCGGTGGTGGTTAACCCCAACGTAACTCAGGGCCATACAAGCCCGGGCGACGTTTATATTTTCTGCTACGCTCGGTTTGAGGTTGTGTCTTTCACCGGCTCAGGCTGCCGGTTGCACTGTCCAAGTTAAAATGAGCGGAATCGTACTCTTCTCGAGCGCGCTGCTCCTCTCCATCTTCTTCGCCTCGATCTTTCGAGAGAAGCGGCAGATGTATCTGCGTCTATGGTCGCTGGCGTGGCTGCTGGTGGCCGTGCACTATCTCGCGCTGATGGTGTCTTCAGGTTCGACTTCGCTCGCCGCCGTCACATTTGCCGGAAGCCAGTCGGCATGGAGCGTCGCGCTCGCCGATTGGTCGCTCACCCTCGCCATTCTCGCGCTCCTGGGCGCCGCGCGCCTTTATTCCGGGCATACCAGCTGGGCGCACAGTTTGACCGTCGCCGCTTTTGGCGCGGTCGTCTGGGCTCTCGCGTTTTCGCGCGGCTGGGTGCTGGTTCCCGTATCGCTCGGTGCGGGATTGCTGCTCCTGCTCGTAGCCGGTGTATTCGCCAAGGTCGGTCGCAATCAGGAATCGCGCGCGGATACCTTGCTCGCGTTGGCTTTCGCCGCCTGGGGCTTGCTCGTCGCGCTCAATGCCGTTCAGCCCATGATTCCCTATCTCGCCGGCAAAAATTTCGGCTTGTTCGTAGTTGTGCCGCAATTCTTCACCGGCGTGTTGATGGTCATGGGCGTCTACGAAGAGCAGCGCCGCCGCGTCGAGCGCAACATGCTCGCTCTCTCCAGCCTCAACCTCGCCACTTCGAGTTTCGCCGGCGGCGAAATCCAAAAAATGCTGGCACAAACTCTCGACCGCGTCCTCAACGTAGCCCGCATTCCCGCCGGCGCGCTCTGCCTGCACTACGGCGACCCCGAAGGTCCCGCATCGGTAGTCACCACCGGCCTCGGCACCACCTTCTGCGAAGCCGTGCAAGATGAACGCCTCGATGTTTACATGGTGAAAATGGTCGCGCGCCTCGGCGGCCTGATGGTTCTCGCCGAACTCGAGCGCGATTCCAATTGGGAAGCCCTCGAGCGCGAGCCGGCCTTCAAAGCGGTCCGCAAACAGCTTCTCAGCCAGGGACTCCTCACCGTCGTAGGAATCAGCCTGCAAGCCAAAGAGCGCGTTTTCGGAGTGCTCCTTCTCGGCACTCCGGATAGCCGCAAATTCACCACCGCCGAACTTCGCCTTCTCCTCGCGCTCGGCCACCAGATCGGCCTGGCCGTCGAAAATAGCTATCTCGTGCAGCAAACGTCCCGCCGCAGCGAAGAGCTGCACATCCTGAACGAAATCGGCCGCGTCCTCAGCTCCACACTCGAAACCGATTCGCTCTTCGAAAGAATTTACAGCGAGATGAGCCGCCTGCTGGACGTCAGCAGCTTTTATATCGCGTTCTACGAGCCTGGCCAGCCGAACGTGAATTTCGAGCTTGAAATTGACGACAAAGCGCGCCTGCCGAAACGCACGCGCCCCGCCGGCAATCACTTGATCGAACACATCGTCAAGAATCGCCAGCCCGTCCTGATTCGCGAGCAGATCGCAGAAGAATTGGAACGCCAGGGAATCGAGCTCCTGCAGGAAACAGGCTGCTTCTGCGGCGTTCCGCTGATTTTGCACGATCGCGCCATCGGCGTGATGGCCGTTCACAGCCGCCGCGAGCGCCTCTTCGACGAAGGCCACCTCGAAATGCTGCGCGTGCTCGCGAGCGAAGCATCCGTAGCCATCGAGAACGCCCATCTCTTCGGCGAAGAGCAGCGCAAGACGCGCCAGCTCTCGCTCGTAAACGCAATCTCGAGCCACGCCATCGCCACTCTAAATCCGGACGAAATGCTCTTCAAAATCGCCGCGGAAATGGAGCGCGGTCTCACCTACGACCACATCGGCATCGCCACGGTAGATTATTCCGCCAAGGAATTGCTCGTGCAGGCAGAAGGCGGCCGCCGCCGCGACGCGCTCGGCCGTCGCATAGCCTTCGGCGACGGATTAGTCGGCCAGGTCGCCCGCACCGGCCAAGCCGAAGTGATCCGCGAAGTTCATTCCGGCAGCATCCGCCCCGTCCTGCCGACGTCAGTCTCAGCAGCCGCGTTGCCGGTCAATTACGCCGATCAAATGCTCGCGGTTCTCTACGTCGAATCCTCCGAGCCCTGCGAATTCACCGCCGACGAAATGCAACTCCTGCGCACGCTGGCCGATCTCTTCGCCGGCGCGTTCCACAACGCGCAGACTTTCCAGAAAGCCCAGGAACAAGCCATCACCGATGGCCTAACCGGCGTAAAAACGCATCGCTTCCTGATGGAAGCCCTCTCCGCCGAATGGAAGCGTTCCACGCGCGCCAATCGCCCCTTCTCCATCGTGCTGATGGACCTCGATCGCTTCAAATTCGTAAACGATTTCTACGGCCACCTCGAAGGCGACGTAGTCCTCCAACGCGTAGCCCACATCCTCGAGCAAAATTGCCGCCGCTCCGATGTAGTAGCGCGCTACGGCGGCGACGAATTCGTCATCCTCATGCCCGAAACCACCATCGATCAATCGCGCGCTCTAGCCAGCAAACTCCGAGGCTGGGTCGCTTCCGATCCGCTGCTGCGCGACAAGAACGTCACCGGCAGCTTCGGCATCGCCGCCTACCCGCTCCACGGCTCAACGCCGCAAGAACTCATCCAGGTCGCCGATTCTTCGATGTATCTCTCGAAGCATCAGGGCGGCAACGCCGTCTCCACCACCGAAGACAAAGCCTCCGGCGAAACGAAAAAATGGAAGCAGGATGTTCTCGAAGCCTATCTCGGCGTTACTCTCAAGCGCCAATTCGTCACCGGCCCCGAAGCCTTCGACGAAATTCGCCGCCGCATCGAACAGTTCACGCGTTCTCTCGCGGAAGAAAATGACGGCGCATCGCCAGATCAATTGCATCCGTCGGTAGTCGAAACGGTCACATCGCTAGCGCTAGCGGTAGATGCCAAAGATCAATTCACCAACGGCCACTCGCAAAAAGTTTCCGCCTACGCCGCGCTAATCGCCGCCGACGCAAATCTGAGCGCCGTCGAAGTCGAAGAAGTCCGCCTAGCCGGCCTCCTCCACGATGTCGGCAAAGTCGGCATCCCCGAAGCCATTCTGAATAAATCCGGCCCGCTAGATGCCGTCGAGTGGGAAACCATGAAGTCCCACACCGAACTCGGCTCGCAAATTCTCGATCCCCTTCGCGCCATGGATCGCGTACGCAAAATGGTCCGCCACCATCACGAATATTTACGACGGCTACCGGCTATCCCGAGCGCCTCTCCGCGCGAAGAAATCCCGCTAGGCTCCCGCATCATCGCCATCGCCGATGCCTACGACACCATCACCTCCGAGCGCGTCTACAAAAAGCCGCGCACCGCCGAAGCCGCCGTAGCCGAACTCCAGCGCTGCGCCGGCATGCAATTCGATCCGCAACTAGTAACCATCTTTGTAGAAATCCTCCGCCGCAACCCAGATCCCATAGCGGATATCGAGATCCCCGAACCCAATCCCGAAAGCGCCACCCGCTAATCTTTTGGAGGGAGCCCGCTCACGGATGCTTCAGTGCCCGGAAATCGCCTCGCCTCTACCATGAACTTCAGCGCTGGGCTTTTCGCCCGCTTACCTCGCCAGGATCCGAATTTCGCACGCGTACTTCCCTCCTTGACGGCCGCAGCCGCTCCCCCTCATTCAAAAGCGTTTTCCGAACCAGAATGGAGCCCAAAGTGCAAACCGCCACCGTCAAATGGATCCAAAATCAACAATTCCTAGCCACCATACCTTCCGGCCACGCCGTCCCCATTCGACAACGCACCCACAACAAACCCGCCCCGGCGCCATGGAAATTCTCCTGGCCGCTCTCGGCACCTGCACCGCCACCGACATCATCATCATCCTCGCCAAAAAGCGCCAAAGAACTCGAAGGCCTCGAGGTAGTAAGTCTCCGGCGAGCGCGCCAAGGACCCGCCGCAAGTCTGGACCAAACTCGAAATCATCTACCGCCTCCGCGGCACGCTAGACGAAAAAGCAGTCCGCGACACAATCGAACTAAGCGAAAACAAATACTGCTCCGTAGCCGCGATGCTAAACAAAACCGCCCAAATCACCTTCCGCTACGAAATCCTCCCGCCGAAACTAGAAAAAAGCATCTACGCTGTCATCCCGAACCCGCTTCTCGGGTGAGGGATCTGCATTTGCGGTCGCTCTTTACCGTGGGGGGTGGGTTCACACGCCCCCGGTGTGGCCCTGGGTTTTCGTCTCAACAGGGTGCCCCATGCGCCGCTGTTGCGCGTGGGGCTTTTGACTCTCCCCACCGCAAAATCATTCAACTTTACCCACTAAGATTGCGTACAATCCCCGTTTGCATTTCGGAGATCATTGCATGCCGCGAAGGATCGCAGCAAAAATCACCGGCGTAGCCGGCTACGTCCCGCCGCGCGTCGTGACCAACGCCGAACTCGAAAAGCGCGTGGACACCAACGACGAATGGATCCGCACGCGCACCGGCATCCGCGAGCGGCACGTACGCCGATCCCGGCGTAGCCGCATCGCATCTAGGCACAGAAGCCGCCCGAAAGCTCCTGAGCCCAAAAAAATCTAATCCCGAAGAAATCGAACTGATCGTAGTCGCCTCAGTCACGCCGGACATGTTTTTCCCCGCCACAGCCTGCCTGATTCAAGACCGCCTCGGCGCAAAAAACGCCTGGGGCTTCGATCTCTCCGCCGCCTGCTCCGGCTTCGCCTACGCGCTCACGGTCGGCGCGCAATTCGTAGGCTCCGGCGCGCACAAAAAAGTCCTGGTCATCGGCAGCGACGTAATGACCTCCATCCTGGATTTCAGGATCGCGCCACCTGCGTCCTCTTCGGCGACGGCGCCGGCGCGGTCCTTCTCGAGCCCGCGGAGTCCGAATCCGAAGGCATCCTGGATTTCAGCCACGACGTGGACGGCAGCGGCGGCTGCTGCCTCTACATGCCCGGCGGCGGCTCGCTAAATCCAGCCATCGCACGAAACGGTCGAGAAGCGCATGCATTACGTCCATCAGGAAGGCCAGCAAGTCTTCAAATACGCAGTCCGAAGAATGTGCGAGCTCGCGACCCATGCTGCTCGAGCGCAACGGCTTCACCAGCGACGATCTCGCCCTGGTGGTCCCGCACCAAGCCAATCTAAGAATCATCCGCGCCATGCAACAACGCCTAGGCGTAGACGATTCCAAGGTAATGGTAAATATCGACCGCTACGGCAACACCACAGCAGGCACCATCCCGCTAGGCCTAATGGACGCCCTAGCGGAGAAGCGCCTAAAGAAAGGCGACCTGGTCCTATTGGTAGCCGTAGGCGCAGGCTACACCTCCGGTTCGGTCCTCCTCCGCTGGGCGTATTGAGAGGCGTCTCCTCCGAGCGATGTTTTTTGCAGTTCTAATCGAAACATGGTTCGATTAGAATTCGTCGTAACTCCTTGAAAACATTGGGCCGAGGTCGTTTCTAACCGAAACAAAATTTTGAGGTCGGAGGTTAGAGGCTGGAGGCTGGAAGAGGCAAGAGGCTGTGTTTTCAGCGGGTTAGGCGAGTTTCTTGGGAATTGGGTGTTTGCGAGTAGAAATCGGCTATCGCCTTTGTTTTCAGTGACTTTCTGGGGATTTCTGATCGGTTTGTGCGCGACTTGAAACTGAGCCGGGTGCTTTACTCCCGACCCTGGGCGTGTCCGAAATTGAGGTGAAGCTCTGCGGACAGAGCTTCGCTCTTTGCTCATTGGCGTTCTCTCAGCTTTTTCAATTTGTACGGGGCCGGGGTAGCGCACTGCTTGTACTGAGGCTACTGACTGCGGCTGGGCGGCGTTGTGGTGCTGGGCCGCCCGTGATGCTGGCTCTTTTCGCGGCTCTCGTACCGAGCATAAAGACGGTAGCATGGGTTGGCAAGTTAGGCAATATAATTCTGGGGAGCGATGTGGGTTGGGAACTGGAGGCTGGAGTGTGCTGGGCTGGAAGCCCTGCACTACATGGGCTAGGTCTTTGTTGTCGTTGATCGCCACGCGGCGGCTGCGAGTAAGAGGGTGATCGCGATGGAAAAGGCTAGAGCCAGGGTGAAGAAGTACTTCCAGCTCAGGACTGTTAGGGCGGCGAAAGAGAGGGCTAGCGCCCAGGTGGTGCCGCGCAGGCGCGCCAACGTCTCTGGCGGGACGCCGCTTAGCTGCCACGCCAGGAACGCGGCGAAGAGCAGGAATACTGAGACGAAGAAGCCGAAGCCGACGAAGAAGTCCCAGTAGGTACGGTCGAAGCCTTGCGCATTGAAGTGCAGCGACTGCATGGAGGTGACGAGCGCGTCCGCGCGCCATGCGGGGTCGCCGGCGCGGAAGCCGAGTGAGTGCCCGATGGCCCACAGGAGCAGGAGGATGGATGCGAAGCGGTAGAGCAGCTTGGATTTCAAGGGCTACCTCCGGACGAGACAGCGGCGCACGCTAGCATGTTTGACGCATGCGCGCCGGAAACGGGGACATGCCTCGGTGTCCGGACATCCAGCCGTGGCGAGGCTGTCCTGCTCTCGAGATATGGTTCCCAATATCCAAATTAGGAATCTACCGAGAAGCGTCCTTCCTTGGCAGAGGTGGTCACTAGGCGTATCATGAATTTTGTTGGGATTTGAGAAGAGAAGCCCTGAGCCGATGAACGCTACGCCGCTTCCTCCGCCCGCTTAATTCTCCGGCTTAAAATCGTCCGCATCGTTCTCATGCAGAATATCCTTGGTCAGTTTAGGCAAGACCCCGGCGCTACGGGGCACTTAGAATTGCTCGATTGCTCGGGGTTTGGGTACGGCGGGGGTGGTGCTTAGAAGCTGCGCATTTCGGCCATGGCTAGTTGATTGCGTTGCATGCGCTCTTCGACTACAACTGCTGCGTAGCGCGCGCAGGCGACCATTTCCCGGTGCGACCAGTCGCCCGCCGGGGCCGCCAGGCGGCTCAGCCCGGCAACCGCGCGTAGGGCCACGTAATAGAGCTTAACGGTCCAGAGGCGGCGATCTTCGCCCGCGAGGTTGGGGCTGACGTCCAGCCACCTCGTGGCGCCTTCAAGATCGCCGTTATCGACGGCTGCGGCGGCCGCGCCCATCGCCTCACGGGTCTCTGCCGAGATTTCCCGGTTCGCGACGGACAGGAAAGCTGCCCGCCAGGCGTAGAGCCCGAACTGCAGGAGGGCTGCTACTGAGATCACGAAGATGAGTGCGGCGATCATGTTTAACGAGACCATTGTGCCGTTGGCGACCGCACTGGACAATAGGCCAGTAGTACCAATCTATGTAAAGCCTTATGGCTCTGTAGCTTAGATAGGGAGGATGAGATGCTTTTTAAACGGCTAGGACTCGCGGCCGGTTGCGCCCTTGCACTTGCGGCCAGCTGGCTGGCGGTAAGGGCCATTCCGGCCCGCGGACGGCCGAATCCGACGAGGCGGCCATCCGCAAGGTCTTCGATGACCAGACGGCCGCATGGAACCGGGGCGATACCGATGCCTTTATGGCGGGCTATTGGAGGTCTCCGGAGACGGAATTCGTGGGTGCCAGCGGCATCCTACGCGGCTGGGACGCGGTTCTGGCGCGCTACCACCGCGTCTATCCCGACGCCAAGGCCATGGGGCACCTGAGCTTCTCAAATCTCGAAATCAAGGTCCTCAGCGCCGATGCGGCCTACGCCACGGGCGAATACCAGCTCCAGCGGGAGAAGGACCGGCTCTCCGGCGTCTACACCGTGATTGTGCGCAAACTTCCCGAAGGCTGGCGCGTGGTGCACGACCACACGACGGCTTATCCGCCGCCTGCTGCCGAGAAGACGCAGTAGGGCAGCGCGGCTTCTATCGCTTCGGTTTTTCGGTGATAATGGCCGTCGCTGTCGGCCATGCGATGAAGACTTGAAGGAGCGACGCGATTGCGAGTGGTGATTACTGGCGGGGCGGGATTTTTGGGATCGCATTTGTGCGATGCGATGATGGGGCGCGGCTGGGAAGTTCTGTGCCTCGATAATCTGGTGACCGGCGCGGCGGTCAACGTGGCGCACTTGCAATCGAATCCGCGCTTTCGATTGATGCAGCAGGATGTCACGCGGTACATCGATGTCGCGGGCAGCGTGGATGCTGTGACTGCATTTTGCTTCGCCGGCTAGCCCGGATGATTATTTGAAGCTGCCGATTCCGACGCTGAAGGTCGGCGCGCTTGGGACGCACAACACGCTCGGTCTGGCGCTGGCGAAGAAGAGCCGCTATTTGCTGGCTTCGACTTCGGAATGTTACGGCGATCCGGAAGTGAGTCCGCAGCCGGAAACTTACTGGGGACACGTGAATCCGATCGGGCCGCGCGGCGTTTACGACGAAGCCAAGCGATTTGCCGAAGCCATGACGATGGCGTATCACCGCTTCCACGGCGTGGACACGCACATCGTGCGCATTTTTAATACGTATGGCCCGCGCATGAGATTGAACGACGGGCGCGCGCTGCCGAATTTTCTTGTATCAGGCGCTGACCGGGGCAGCCGATCACCGTTTACGGCGACGGGAGCCAGACGCGCAGCTTTTGCTACGTGTCCGGATTTGGTCGAAGGGCATTCTGCGGCTTCTGGAATCGGAGCGAGCACGAGCCGACGAACGTCGGCAATCCGTCGGAGATCACCATTAAGGAATTTGCCGAACGGATTCGAAGATTGACGGGAACGAAATCCGAAATTATTTATAAGGCTCTGCCGCAGGATGATCCGAAGCAGAGCTGTCCGGACATTACCAAGGCGCGCCGCATTCTGAAGTGGGAGCCGAAAGTGAATTTGGAAGAAGGATTGCGGCTGACGCTGGAATATTTTCAGACGAAAATCGCGGAGACGGCGGCGAAGAATTGAGCGGGTAGGGAGATGATCCGCGGTTTTTTGGGCTTGTGGAAAGATTGGGCGCCGGATGCCGCCCTCAAAAGAGTGTGCGTGAGAACTCACTTGAGTTTCAAAACGAAATGGTGCAGTAAAGGAGCATGACACGATTTCTACCGTACAACCCGGATCAAGCGTATCTGCTGCCGCCGAACGTCAAGGATGTGTTGGGAGCGGATCACTTGGTGTTTTTTGTGCATGGTGTGGTGGAGCGATTGAACCTGGAGGAATTCGAGCGGGCCTACGCGGACGAAGGCGGGGCGGTGTACGCGCCGGAGTTGATGCTGAAGGTGTGGTTGTATGCCTATGCGCTGGGGGTGACTTCGGCGCGTCGGTTAGAGCAACGGATACAGGAGGACTTGGCGTTCCGCTATTTGGCGGGAGGGGCGAAGCCGGACAACTGGGCGTTGAGTGCGTTCCGGCGGCGGCACCAGCGTGGGATCAACGACGTATTCACGCAAGTGCTGGAAGTGGCGCGGAAGCTGGGAATGGTGCGGCTGGGACATGTGGCCATCGATTCGACGCGCGTGCGAGGAATGGGCTCGCACGAGCGCGTCGACACGGAAACCAAGCTACGGCGCGAACGAGCGCGGCTGCGACGGCAGATTCGGCGGTGGCAGAAAGCGTGTCAGGCGGAGGACCCGGACGAAAATGCGGGGATGCAGGTCGCGGTGCAGGAATTGGAGCGGCGCTTGGAGACGATTCCGGGACGGTTGCAACGCTTGCGCAAGAGCGGGCTGCGGCAGATTTCCCGCACTGATCCGGAGAGCCGATTTTTGCACAGCCGGGAAGGCTGGCAGTTGGGCTACACGGCGGAGATCGCGGTGAGCGAAGATCATTTGATCGTGGCGCAGCGGGTGACGCAAAACACCAGCGACAACGCCTCTTTGCTGCCTCTGGTGGACCAGGCGAGCCGGCAATGTCGCGGGAAACCGCAACGAGTGAGCGCCGATACCGGATTTTTCTCACTGCAGAACTTACACGGGCTGCAACAGCGGGAGATCGAAGGCTATATCCCAGACCCCAATCTCAGTCACGAATTAAAGGGCCACGGAAGAGCGCACGGAATCGGAAGCAGCAAATATCTACGAGACCCGGAGCATCGCCGGATGCGGAGAAAACTCCGCGATCCGGCGGGCCGGCGAATCTACGGCCAACGCAAAGCAATCGTGGAGCCGGTGTTTGGAGTCCTGAAACAACAACGCGGGCTGCGCCAGTTCCGGCTACGGGGGCTGCATCGCGTCGGAATCGAATTCACCCTGGCGGCGATTGGATATAACTTAAGCCGCTTGCACCACCAGCGGAGTTAAGAGCAGCAGCGAACAGGCCTGACGGGCGTCACGGCATCGAAACCGCACCCGGAGCAATAACAAATTCACCGCTCCGTCGCGACGTCAGCTTGTTCTCACGCATATTCTCAAAAGGGCGGCGCTACAAAAGGCGGGGAAGAATTCGGGAAGTATCTTCTGTGGAATTTCAGACTGTGCCGTTGACCATTGTGCGGACTTCTTCGTCGGGCCTTCCCATCGAGTGATATTCGAAGCCCAGGGATTTCATTTCCGTTGGAGAGAGTAAGTTGCGGCCGTCGAGGATTAGCGGACGGGCCATGGCGTCGCGGATGCGGGACCAATCGAGCGCGCGGAATTGATTCCATTCGGTGGCGATCACGATGGCGTCGGCGTCTTGCGCGATTTCATAGGGCGAGTTGGCGATTTGCAGAGTGGGATGAGCCTCTCGGGTTTTTTGCATGGCTTGGGGATCGTAGGCGCGGACGTCGGCGCTTTCGGCGGTGAGGCGCTCGATCAGAGCGATGGCCGGGGAGAAGCGAATGTCGTCGGTATTGGATTTGAAGGCCAGGCCGAGGACCCCGATTTTTTTACCGCGGAGCACCCAGAGGGCGCGGCGGAGTTTTTCGACGAGATGATCGATGCGGCGATTGTTGATGTTTTCTGCTTCTTTGAGGATCGAGGCGTCCACTCCGCAGCGATGAGCGAGGCGCATGAAGGCCTGCAAATCTTTGGGCAGGCAGAAACCACCGAAGCCGATGCCAGCGCGAAGAAAACTTTCGCCGATGCGCGGATCTTTTCCGACGGCGAGAACGACTTCTTCAATATCGGCGCCGAGTTTTTCGGCGAGGTCGGCGAGCATATTGGCGTAGGAAATTTTGAGCGCGAGGAAGGAATTCGAGGCGTGTTTGATCAGCTCGGCGCTATTGATGGTGGTGACCATCCAAGCGGGTGGCGCGGATTTGGGGCAGCCCTGCGCGTGGATGGGGCACGTGAACCGCTGCTCGAGCACCGGAAGATAAATTTCGTGCATTTGCTTTTCGGTGAGCTCGTCATCCACGCCGACTACGATGCGATCGGGATGTAGGAAGTCGCCGACGGCAGTGCCTTCGCGGAGGAATTCAGGATTGGAAGCGACGCGGAACTGCGCGGTGCCATTGCGGCCATAGACGCTGAGCTGGCGCTTGAGCTGCTGGCCGGTTTGCGCGGGGACCGTGCTTTTTTCGATGACCAGTTTCGAGCCGTGGGCTTCGGTGCCGACGAGACGCGCGACGCTATCAATGGCGCTGAGATCGGCTTCGCCATTCGGAAGCGGCGGAGTTCCTACGCAAATAAAAATTGTGTCTGCGGCAGCGACGGCTTTTGCGGGATCGCGTTCGAAGCGCAGGCGCTTCGCGGAGCGATTGCGGGCGATGACGCCTTCGAGGCCGGGCTCGTAGATGGGGAGATGGCCGGACTCGAGAATTTCGATTTTTGCGAGATCACTATCGGTGCAGATAACATCGTGGCCGATTTCGGCGAGGCAGCCGCCCGTTACGAGGCCTACGTAGCCTGAGCCGACTACTGATATTTTCAACCGGGAATCCTCCCGTTTCATTCGAGTTGAATTCGGTGAGCGAGGGAACGCGAATATTGTGGACTAATTGGGGGCATGGCCCAAGAGAATCTTTGGGAGTGGATGGGCGTGGATGGTTCCGGCGATGGAGGCGGCGATGCATGCGGGCGTGGAGGATAACGTTGCGTCGCTGGATGTCGCCATTTTCTCGGCTTCGCTCGAGACTGGAGGGCGGCGCTACGAAAGGCGCGGAGTTTGGGCGATGCAGATGTAGATTGTGCGGCGCTTTTGAGCGATTGGGATTTAATAGTACAATCCGGCCACTCTCATACTCCCCGTGAGAGATCGTTTGGGGGCCAGGGAAGGCGAATACATGGACATTTTGTGGGTTGCGCTGGGAGTTTGCGTCATCGTGGGATTTGTGTTTGTGATCCTGGCGCGGCATTGGCAGAGATTATTGGCGCATCAGGCGTGGTCCATCCGGCGGCTGACGGACCGGCTGCACTCGCTCGAGGAAGTGGCGGATCCGAATTTCCGGCGGAAGCTGGATGAATCGGCGCCGCCGGCGCTGGAGCAATTTTATACGTTTGGATTGCGGCTGAGCGACCGATTTTGGCGGGAGACGCTGGATACATCAGAAGTACAGCGCGCGTTTATCCGCGAGCATGGAAATTTTCTGGGATCGGTGAAGATCGAGCGCTGGCGGAGCCACACGGTGGTGACGGTGACGGAAGTGCTGCCGCAAAATAAATCGGCGAATTGGGAGACGCGGACTTTCGATATTTTTCCGGAGGCGCCGGAGGGGCGGAAATTCGTGACGCTGTGGGAAATGCCGCTGGCGGAGGCCAAGGCATCTTCGGCGACGGGGCGAGTGCCTACAATTGAATTGCGATGGAGCGACGAGATGCTGCAGCTCTGCGCAGTGGACGATCTGCGCGCGGCGGGAGCGGACGACGTGATCGCGTTTGCGCCGGAAGAGCGCGTGATTTTATCCGTGCCGCTGGAAGCGGCGAGTCTGGAGCCGTTTCGCAAGGGGCAAGATGCGGCGGACGATGCGATTTGGGAAATCGAGCCGGCAGCTACGAATGAATTGAATTCAAACGGACATCAGTTTACGTCGTTCTATGGCGCGGACGATGAGGCTACCGGAATCGAATGGCATTTGTGCCTGCGCGATCTGGCGCGGCGATCGGATTGGGATCGCTGGAAGATTGTGGAGACGCTGCCGATGACGAAGGTGAGTTGAGGCGCGATTTTTTTGAGATTTGCGCGATGGATCCGGCTCAGTGCGAGGCTGGACGAAATGGAAGTCCCGCCCAGGCGTTCAGCAGACCCAGCGTTTCCCGCTCTACTGCGAGTGCGTCTCTGGTTGTGCGCCACCAGTGATCGGGATCGTATTCGCTAGTGCTTGCGGGACGAACGATGGCGTGAAGGCCGGCGGGGGCGAGTTTGCGCCAGAGAGTGCGGACGCGGCGCGTGTGCGGCGGCGACGTGACTAGAATTACGCGGCTCGCGCGAGCGGATTGCGCTTCGGCGAGCACGGCGCGGACTTCTTCTTCGGTGCTGACGATCACCGGCGCGAGAATTTTGATGGCGCTCTCCGGCACGCCTTCGTGAATCAGGATGGCGCGACTGTAGTTTTCCTCGCCTGTGAATGCGATATTCATTTTGGCGAGCGCTTCGCCGGGATTCAGCGGGCGAGTGATCCAGACTTGCGGCGCCATTCCTTGCTGATAAATTTTCGCGGCTTCGAGAGCGCGGGCGGGCATGCCGCCGCTGAGGACTACGATGGCGCCGGCATGGTCGAGTGGATCCGCGATGATCAGCCAGCGGCCGATGGTGCGGAAAATCGCGAGGCCCGCGATGGCGAGCACGATGAGACTTGCGAGGGCAATCCAGAAGTATGGATTTGCGCGGCTTGCGGTGCTGCGGACTGTGAACTTCGGTCAATCGCGCTCCAGACGTATCGGGAAGATGGCTTTCGATTTCTTGACCTTGATTCCGGCCCAGAGTATATCTCTTCGCTCCTTCGGAGAAACCATGCGCAAACTCTCGTTCGTTGCGGGCATTGCCGCGATTTTGATCGTGCTGGGATTTGAGATTCGCGGGCCGTTGGCGGCAGCCGACAAGCCGCCGGTGACGCTCGATGAATTTTTCGATTCCGTTTTCTATGCGTCGGTGCGAATTTCGCCGGATGGCACGGCGGTGGCGGTGGAGACGGTGCGGCCGGATTGGGAGGGAAAGCGGAATCGAACGGATCTTTGGCTTTATCGCGTTGATGGGACGGCGGTGAGCGCGGGCGGTGCGCTGATTCCTCTGACGCAATCTGGGCACGAACATGCGCCGCGATGGTCGCCGGACGGCCGGTGGATTGCGTTTCTTTCCGATCGCGCTCCGGCGAAGCCGAAGAAGGGCGGAAGCGGAGACGATGAAGAGGAGGCCGGATAAATCGGAGCCTGTGGATCAGATTTACGTGATTTCGGCTTCGGGCGGAGAGGCCTTTGCGGTGAGCGAGCGGCGATGAAAGCGTGCACGCCTTCGAGTGGGCTGCGGATTCGCGCGCGATTTATTTCGCCACGCGGCAACCGCAAACGAAGGAAGAAAAAGCGGCGCAGAAAAAAGAATGGAAGGACGTGATTCGCTATCGCGAATCGGAGCGCGGAGATGAAATCTTTCGCGTGGACGTGACGGCGGTCGCGGCGGCGTGGCAGAGCGGAGCGACGGCGCCGAAGATTGCTCCTACAACCAGGGAGATTTCGAAGATCGGCGATAGCGTTAAGGAGCTCGCTGTTTCCGCGGATGGCGCGCGAATCGCTTTTTGCACGGATTCGCGATCGGGTCGCGACGAGTCGCTCGACGACTATTCTATTTTTGCGATCGATCTCGCCGGAGCGGGCAATTCACCCGTGAAGCCGCAGCTGGTGAGCCATGCAGGCGTGATTTACGAGCGCATTCGCTGGGCGAAGGACAACCGGCACATATTTTTCATGTTTCTCTACGGATCGGTGGACGGGCGCGTATCAGGATGCGCAGTCGCGGGTGTACTGGGTGGATGCGGGAGCGGCGGGTGGCGGGCCTGCCGCGAACGCGCGCGCGCAACATTCGCGCTGGGCGCGCGGATTTCGACGGAGCGATGGCGCGAATTCGATATTTTGTCGAGCGGGGATCTGGTGGCCGCGGGGCAACTGCGAACTGAGACGCAGCTTTATACGCAATCTTCGCCGAATGCGGAAGTTCACGAAGCACGCGGGATTGCCGGGAACTTATCAGAAACTTTCCGCCGCCGCAAATTCGCCGCGCGTCGCATTCGTTTACTCGCGATTTCACCAGCCGGCGGAAGTGTACCTGGCGGAGAGCGTGAATGATCTGGCGAGCGCGCGGCCGATTACTTCGCTGAATAAAATTTTTACCGAACGGGCGATGCCGCCGGCGCAGACGTATCGCTGGACTGCGGACGACGGCACGCACGCTCGAAGGAATGCTGATTTATCCGCCGGGAAAAATGGGCGCGAAGAATCTTGCCGATGTTTACGTTGATTCACGGCACGCCCGGAGGAAGCGGATGGAGATTATTTCGAGGCGGATTGGTACAAGATGGGGAGCGCTGGCGGCGACGAATGGATGGCTGGTGTTCGAGCCGAATTATCGTGGATCGATCGGCTATGGCGATGCGGTTGCGCTGGGAATTATTCCGCACATCGTTTCGCGGCCGGGAAAAGATGTGTTGGAAGGCGTGGATGCGCTGGTGAAAGACGGAATCGCGGACCCGAATCATCTGGCGGTGGGCGGCTACAGCTACGGCGGCGTACGTGACGAACTGGCTGATCACGCAGACGACGCGATTCAAGGCGGCGGTGACCGGTGCGGGCGCGGTGGAACACGTGGCGAATTGGGGGAACGACGATACGACGATGGACGACGCTTATTTTCTGGGCGGAAGCCGTGGGAGGCGAAGGAAAATTACGATGCTGAGGCGGCGATCTGGCAAATCGGCAAGGTGACGACGCCGACGCTCGTGGCCGTCGGGGGCGGACGATATTCGCGTGTATGTGGGCGAGCAATATTTGCTGGAACGGGCGCTCTTTCAGCCGCGGAATTCCGGTGAGCCTTGTTGATTTTTCCCGGGGAGGGGCACGCTTGGAGAAAAATCCGTGGCACGGGAAGATCAGGTGCGGGAGGAGCTGAAGTGGATCGAGAAATACGCGGCGAATTGCATTAGAGCGGGGCGACGCCGGTGTTACTTTCAGGATTTGGAGAGAATGAAATTGCCGATTACCAGCGCGTCGGTGCCGGAACAGAAATAGCTGCGCACGGCATCGCGCGGCGTGATGACGAGCGGCTCGCCGAAGAGATTGAAGGATGTGTTCACCAGCATCGGCGCAGGCGCGTTCTCGCCCGACTGCTTCAGCAGTTGCCAGAAGAGCGGATTCGCTGTGCGTTCGACGACATGCAGTCGCACTAGATTTCCCGGCAAGATGAAATCTTTCAGCAATCTGACGCGCTTCCGGTCTTCACGACGCCCATCGAGGCCATGAATCGCGCTGCTGGCGTAGATTCGAAGAAACGCGCCGCATCTTCTGCGGGCACCGCGAGCGCGAAAGGCCGGAACGATTCGCGGTGCTTGACGTAGTCGTTCAGATTTTCTCTCACGAAAGGCGCCCAGGGCGACGCCAGCAGGCTGCGATTTCCGAGCGCGCGCGGGCCGAATTCCGCGGCGCCCTGGCACCACGCTACGATTTTTCCCGCGCTCAGCAGTCGCGAGCGCTGCCTGGATTTTTTCGGCGTCGGAATTCGCCCAGCGATATGAGGCCTTGCAATTGTCGAGCACTTGCTTGATGTCATCGTTTGAGTAGGCCGGACCCCAATAGAGATGGAGTCATCGGCGCGACTCGCTTTCGGCCTAGCCGTTTCCGTGCCATTCGTTCCACGCTGCGCCGGGCGCCGTTCCTTCATTTCCGGCGGCGGGCTGCACGAAAACATCTTTGAATCCGGTGTTCCGTTCGATTGCGGAGACGAGAAGCGGATTCAGGAAGAGGCCGCCTGCGAGACACAGTTGTTCGATCTCGTTCGCGCTTCGCAGCGATTCGAAAACTGCGATCACGACTTTCGCGCACGCGGCCTGAATGCTTGCGGCGAGATTGGAGCGCGAGCTCTCGTCGGAGATTCTTTTCGCCGGATTGCGCCATGCCGATGCGTTGGTAAACAGGATTCGAAAAGGCTAGACGCCCGGTGAATCCGCGAGTGAAGTAACGGCGATTCAGATTCGGCCAGGGAGAAGATTTCACGGCGCAGCATTTCGAGAAAGAGGTCTTCGTAAGCGGGTGCGCCGAAAAGGCTCAGCCATTGAATCTTTCTGTTCGTCTTTGTGCGGAGTGAATCCGAGCAATTCGGTGACTTGCGAATAGACCCAGGCGAGCGAATGAGGGAAGGAAAGCTGATGGATCGACGCGAAGATTTGCGCCTTCGCCGATGGCGGCGAGCGCGAGCGGCCGTCGCCCTGTTCGTCCATTACGAGAACGAGCGCACGATCGAAAGGCGAGGCGAAGAATGCCGCTCGCGGCGTGGCAGACGTGATGGCCGGAGGCGATCACGCGGCCGGCGGGATCGCCGGCCATTCGCATCGAGAATGCGGAAATTATTCAGCTCGCGGCCGAGTTCGCCGACCGACTTGCTGAGGTAATAGCCGCTGGCGACGGGGCGCGCGGAGCTTGGCGGAGGCGCAAGGCCGGTGGAGCGGCGCCAGGCTTTGCGCGGTTCGCTGGCGACGGCGATGCGGAACATCGCGCCAATTGATTCCAGCACGTTCGAAGCAATAGCGAATTGCTTCGCGCGGAATTCCGGCGTCCTCGCGCGTGCGAGCCAGTTTCGATTCTTCGATGGCGATGATCTTCGCCGGCGGGATCGAGTAGCGCTGCGGCGGGATCGTGGGCCAGCGCGGAAAGACCGAGAATGTATCCTTCAGATGACATGCGCAACACACTATACGTGGAGAAAGATTCGCAGGAAAAGCGAAGTCGCAAGCAGCTCAGGGGCGCGGACGGCGGAGCGAACGTTCGCCCGCCGGTCAATAATCCGCGCAGGCCCATGAGGAGCAGGCGGGGCTGGCTCAGGCAGATATGCCAGATGACTTTCAGAGCTTCATCGCGAGAATAATCGCTGAGCGAGCGTCGCGCGGAGTCGTTGAGCAAATCGACGAGGCGGCTGTAATCGCTTTGCTGGAAATGATGCAGAGAGCGGCGCAGCAGCAGATGCATATCGAGTTCGCGGCGCAGGCGGCGCAATTCGGGGCTCTCGCCGCGATTTACGATTGATTCCGCGACGCCGAGCGCGCCGCGAAAGCCGGTGACGATTCCGCCGACGGTGGTGACTTTCACTTGTGCGGCTGCGTCGCCGACGAGATAGACATCGCCGGCGCCGACGCGGCGTTTCACCGGCACCCAGCGGTTGTAAACAGGAATGCGCGCGCCCTGAAAGCTGATGGGATCGAGTTTGCGTTTCTCGAGAAATCGCTCGAGATGCTTGCGCGTTTCCTGGCCCGACTCGCCGATCAATCCGAGCACGCCGCGACTGGCGGAATCCGGAATCAGCCAGTAAAAATAAGGCGTGTCGTCGGGAACGAACCAGACGCGCACGGTCTCGGCCGGCATGTCTTTCGGCAGTTCGACGATCGCCTGCACCAGCGGCACGGTTTCCTGGCGCGGCCATCCGGCGGATTGAGCGACGCGGCTGGCGGCGCCGTCGCTGCCGACGACAGTTTGCGTGCGCACTTCTTCGCGGGCGCCATCGGCGCTGCGCTCGACATCGAGCACCAGACCTGCGCCATTGCTGTGCAGGCCATGGAAGCGGCGTCCCAGCGTGATCTGCGGCTCCGGCGCGGCGGGCCTCATCGGCGAGGCCGCGAATTAGCGTGGAGCGCTCGATGATCAGGTCGGGTTCATTGAGCTGAATTTTCGCGGCACGGCCATCGGTGAATAGTTCGAAGCGACGGATTTCATTCACCACGCTGCCTGCGGCGGCGCGGCCGAGCAGCGTGCGCAGTTTGTGCGTCACGATCAGCGTGCGGGAAATCGGCTCGAGAGTTTCGGCGCGCTCGAAAACTTGCACGGGAACGCCGCGTTGCGCGAGCAGCGAAGCCGTGAAAAAGCCCTGCTGCCGAGCCTCCGACGACAGCTACAGGTAATTTCTGGGATGTCGGCGCTGAGACTGCGATTTGGTGTGTGAGTTCTGGCCTGACAACGAGTTCACCGTATGTGTTAGCTCTCGAATTTTCTCACGTCAGGCGACCGCAAATGCCCTCTTGCGAGCGTACAAAATTCACGATGACTTCGGGATTTGCAGGCGCGCTCGCTTGCGTGCATACAAATCTGACGTGCGGCTCGTGCGTCGGGAAAGGAAGTATATCCTAGCGCGGTGGATTCCACAAACGAATTCGCGCCGGCGTGGAATTTAGGGAATTGGCGTGGGTTTCTGAAACTTTTGCTGGCGCTCGTACGGCGCGCTCTCAAGAAAGTAAATGGCCACCAGGCGCAGAGACCGACGACGGCGGCGAGTCCGAAGGCCTTGGCGGGCGACAGCAGCGGGATCAGGATGGCGATGCTGCCGAAGAAGCCTCCGAGCGCATACAGAACCAGCACTGCGCCTCTTTGTCCAAGGCCGAGATTGGAGAGGCGGTGCGCCGTGTGATCCTTGCCGGGAGAAGTGAAGGGAATCAAGCCGCGGCGCGCGCGGGAGATCGAGACGAGCGTGGTATCGAAGATCGGGACGCCCAGAATCAAAATCGGAATCAGCCAGCCGGCTTGCGAATCGCCGGTTTCGGGGCGCAGCTTCAGATCCCAGCGTGGCCATCAGGAAGCCGAGGAACATCGCGCCGCCATCGCCCATGAAAATCTTCGCGGGCTTGAAATTCCAGCCGAGAAATCCGAGCGCCGCGCCGAGCGCCGCTGCGCCGAGTGTGCGCACCATGACCTGGCCGCCCTGATTCGCGGCGATGGTGAAAAACAAGGCGGCAATCGCGGCGATTCCGGCGCAGAGCCCGTCCATGTGATCGAAAATGCTGAATGCCGCGGTGATTCCGACGACCCACAGAATCGTGAGGCATGCGTCGAGAATAATTCCTGTCTCACCGGGGACGAACGCCGAGATGATGTGCGAGCGGATTCCTGACGCGATCAGCAGAAGCGCTGCCGCCGGCATGCCCACGAACAATTTCACTTGGTGATGCAGCACGCCGCCATCGTCGAGGAAACCGATCACCGCGAGAAGCGCCGCGCCAGCAAGGATGCTGACGGTCTGCTCGCGCGCCGTCGTGTGCGACGTGACCAGCACGGCCAGAGCGAAGCCGAAGTAAATAGCCACCCCGCCAAGCAGGGGAATCGGTTTCAGATGCACTTTGCGCGGCCCGGGCTTGTCCACAAGGCCGATGCGCAAAGCAAGGCCGCGCACGGGCACGGTCAGTCCAGCGGTGGCGAAAAGCGCGATGAAAAATGCGAGCAGATCACCGTACATCGAACTTCCCAAGTGTTTGAGCGCCGCCAGGCATGCGGAACGCGCGCCTGAATAACGCCAATTTGACTCCGCGCCAAGATGCTGAATTCCATTCGTTAGACTACGGGATGATGCGATTGGCCGCCTCTTCGATGACCCCGACGAATCGTTTCAGCTCGTTCACTCTAACATATTTCTTCGCAGCATCTCTGGCGCGCTGACCCATATCGGTTCAACTCGCGGGGATTGTCGCGCAGGGCCGTGAACGCTTTCGCCACAGCAGCTGGATCGTCCGGATCGGCTGCTAAACCGCAGCGCGCCTCGCGCACGATCCTGACGGCGTCCGATTCTTCGGGCGCCACGGCCAGAACAGGGCGCCCCGCCGCGAGAACTGAATATAGTTTGCTCGGGACAACGACGCCTTCGAGGCCGCGCCGAACGGAAATGACGTGTACATCTCCCGCCGCCATCACCAGAGGAATTTCTTCGACGGGCCGGAACGGAAGGAAGCGAACATTGATGGAGCCTTGCGCGGCTTGCTGCAGGCGTTCGCGATTGGCGCCTTCGCCGACGAAGACAAGCCCGATATTTTCGCGTTCGAGCAGCTTCGCCGCCTGTAGCAGCGTGTCCCAGGCTCCGTAGAAGCCGAGATTGCCCGCGTGAATCGCAGCGAACGGAAATCCGCTGCGAATTTCCTGAGCGACCGGATGGCTCTGCTCCGCGAGTGTTTCCGGAATCATTGTTCCATCGCGGATAACGACCACGCGCTCAGGCTCGACGCCTTTGCGCAAGATTCGCTCGCGCATATCGTCGCCGAGGACGATTACGCGCGCGGCTCGCCGCAGCGCGCGCCGGTGCATTTTCTCCCATAGGCGCACCCAGCCGCTATCGCCGACGATCCCGCCGCCGAGCGCCATGTCTGGATACATGTCGCGGATGTTGTAAACGAAAGGCAGACGCTTGAGCTGGGCCACGAAAGCTCCGGCGATGCCTGCTACCGGCGGATCCGTCATGGCCAAGATCACGTCAGCTCGGATGGCCAACGCTCGCGGAATGGCAAGCGCGAGATAGGTGAGATAATTCGACACGCGCCGCTTCATCCTGTGGCGCGGGAAATGCCGTGGAGCCGACGCGCTCGACCGTCACGCCATTTCGTACATCCTTGCGAAGTAGAGAATACGGATAAGTTTCGTCGGGATCGTAGGACGGGCGTCCGGCAACAACTGTGACGCGATGCTTTTGCGCCAGGGCTTCGGCGACCAGCGCTGCCATCTTCGCGGTCGCGGAAGTGTCGGGCGGGTAATACTCGTTGAGGATCAGAATGTGCACGGCTGATTTTCGAGTTGGAGCGACAGCGGATGCATTTCAAGAGTGCGAGAACTCATGCCAGCCGGCGCGCGGGCGTCTGCACGGGCGCATCATCCGCGTTCATGATCGCGGATTTCCGCAGAACAAAATTTCCCATCACCAGGACATCCATTCGCGTGCGCAGGAAACAATCGAGCGCCTCTTCGGGGCGGCAGACGATTGGCTCGTTGTCATTGAACGAGGTGTTCACGACGACGGGCACGCCCGTGAGGTCGCCGAATGTGCGAATCAATTTCCAGTAGAGCGGATTCGTACGCCGGCTTACCGTCTGAAGCCTCGCCGTCCCATCCACATGCGTAGGTGCCGGGATGGCGGCCCGTTTTTCCGGGCGCACGCTATAAGCAAAAGTCATGAACGGCGAGGGATGGGTGCGCTCGAAGTAATCGCCGGTGGCTTCTTCCAGAATTGAGGGCGCGAACGGCCGAAACATTTCGCGATGTTTGATCCGCTGATTGAGAACGTCCTTCATCTCAGCACGCCGCGGATCGGCCAGAATGCTGCGATTGCCGAGAGCCCGCGGCGCCCCATTCCGCGCGGCCCTGAAACCATCCCAGAATTTTACCGTCGGCCAATTCGCGCGCTGCGGCATCCACCAACGCGTCTTCATTTAATTCCTGAATCTCAACACCATCGCCACTCGCAACGCGCTCGTCAAGCGCACGCTTGATCTGCACTCGCGAAAATCCTGGCCCCCAGCCCGCATGCTCCATCACAAACGCGCGCGGCCGACCGAGAATCGTGTGCTCCACTGCGAACGCAGCGCCCACCGACAATCCTGCATCGCCCGCCGCCGGCTGCACGTAAATTCGCTCAAACGGCGTCCGCTCGAGCATCTTTCCGTTCGCGACGCAATTGAACGCCACGCCGCCGGCCAGGCATAACGCCTTTTGCTTTGTTCGCGCAGCCAATTCAGCCACGTGCTCGAGCAGCACTTCTTCCAGCCGCGCCTGCATGCTGGCCGCGAGATCGCGATGCCGCTGCTCGAGCGGCGCATCCGCGCGCCGCGCCGGCCCCAGCAATTTCTCCAGACGCTCCGAAAATAATCGCCCGAGCACCGGCGTCGTGCCTGCATCGCGCCAGGTCATCTCCGGCCCTTGACGCTGATGCGTGAAATAGTCGAGATTTAGCCGGAGCTTCATGCCCGGCATCGGCGCGCACAATTTTGCGAAAAGCATCGAGAAATTGCGGCGAGCCGTAAGCGGCCAGGCCCATCACTTTGTATTCATCTCCGAATTTCCAGAAACCGAGATACTGCGTCAGCGCGGTGTAATACATCCCCAGCGAATGAGGAAACGTGGTCGCCCCGTGGGGCGAAAGAGTTGCGCCCGCGCCATCCGCCCACATCGCACTCGCGAAATCGCCAAGCCCATCCACCGAAAGGACCGCGGCGCGATCGAACGGCGAAACAAAATAGGCGCTGGCGAGATGCGCCACGTGATGCTCGATGCGATGAAATGTCCCGTGAATCGTTCCGCGGGATCCATCTCAAACGCCGTTGCCAGTTCTTCCTTGATTCCCGAAAATCGCGCCATCACGCGCGCGCGTTCCAATTGCGAATCGCGGCATGCGCAGCGCATATCGCAGTTTGGTCCCCAGCGCGCCCAGGGATTCCGCGGAATCGCAATGTGGTCCACCTGCGCCAGAGTCGCCCCAGCTTCAGACAGGCAATAGCGAATCGCTTGCACCGGCAAGCCCGCCGCATACTTCACGCGATTGAAGCGTTCCTCTTCCGCCGCGGCAATGCAGCTGCCCATCGACGACAATCGCCGCCGAAGCATTCGCGTGGTACGCGTTGATCCCAAGAATGATCATCGGATTCGTGCGGGAATGATTATAGAGACCTTCGGGCCGTTACGTCACTGCGGGCATTACGGATGTTGCTTTGGAAATCTGCGCCGGCGCGCCGATGCTCTCGAGATTGTGCCTTACCCACTCATTCAGCACGTAGAGCGCCCACGGCCGCGACCAGCTTGTGCGCCCAGCAAGAAATGCATCCCAAACTCCGCGCGCCGCTGCTCCGGGAACATGCGCCTCGAGCCGCGGCGACCACTCCGAGAACGCCGCCGATATGCGCCCGCGCAGCGCTCCGCGCATCCATTCCTCCCACGGGAGAGTAAATGTACGCTTACGTTGCTCGGCCACCTCGGTTGGCAGCAAGTCCCTGAGAGCGGCTATGAGCAGGGCCTTTGGCCGTTTGTCTGCCGTTGGACCAGCCGGAGTCCGCAGCACGCAGAGCAAACTCCACGAGAGGGATGATCGAGAAACGGCACGCGCACCTCGAGCGAGTGGCTCATGCTCATAGCGTCCACATCGCGCAACAGCGTGCTGGCCATGTAATTGCGCAGCTCGAGCCAGGAGATTCGCGCCTCGCCACTGCAAGACTTCCGCCTGTCGCACGGTTTCTTCGAGCCAGCGACCCGCGGGGCGCCGCTCCACGAGCTCCACCGCCTCCGAGCAATTCGGTGGCGCGAGGCGGCGTAACAAAGCGCACGCGACAAAAAATACGCATCCGGCAAAGAATCAGGAGTCGGCCCAAGCCGCCACCAGCTTGTGTGCTCCATCCCATGGCTGATTCGTTCGCCGAAGAAATCGATCGGCCGGACGCAGTGCGTGACGCAATGCAGCAGGAGTCGCAAGCGCGACTCGGGCCAATCGCGCCAGTTGCGGGGTTGCTCGAAACTCCGAATAGCCCCCGAAAATCTCGTCGCTGCCGAGACCTGAGAGCGCTACTTTTAAGCCAGCTTGTCGCGCGGCCCACGAAACAAAAAACGTGTTGATCCCATCGACGCTGGGCGAATCGAACGCGGCGATAGCTTCATCCATGCGCGCGAGCATTTCATCGCCGCCGATCATCACCTCCGTGTGATCGGTGCCAAAATGCCGGGCCGTGCGCCGCGCCATTTCAGCTTCACTGAATTCGCGCTCCGGAAAAAACAACGTGAACGTATGCAGTCCCGCGCGCTCGCGGCTGGCCAAGGCAGTCAGCGCCGTTGAATCGATGCCGCTGCTCAGAAAGACACCGATCGGAACATCGGCGATCAGGTGCTTCCGCACGGAATCCTCGAGCAACGCGCGCACGGTGGCTTCGCGGCCTATCGCTGATGTCATGGCCATCGCGCTCGCCTAGGATTTGAATCGAGTTCACGCCCCAGTATGCGTCTGGTCCATGCGCTTCTGCCGGACGAGCCGGATTAACCGTCATTCGATGTGCCGGAGGTAACGACGCAACGCCGTCGATCAAACTCATTGGCTCGCCCACCGATCCGAACAGAACGTAACTTGCCACCGCGCCCGCTGAAATCTCGCGCGGGACGAGCCCCGAGGCCAGCAACGCGCGCACTTCGGACGCGAAAACGAACTTGGCCGCCAGCGATCGCGTAATAAAGCGGCTTGATTCCAAATCGATCGCGCGCCAGAAAAACGCGCGTCACGGCGCCATCCGCGGCCGCCGGGCATCTCCGCTACCGCAAATGCAAACATTCCACGCAAACGCCGCACGCAATCCGCGCCCCACGCCTCGTAGGCGTGAACGACTACTTCCGTATCCGATCGCGTGCGAAAACGGTGCCCGAGCGCCTCAAGCTCCGCGCGCAGTTCGCCGAAATTGTAAATTTCGCCGTTGTAGATAACCGCCACGCGTTCCGTGCTTCATTCCAAACCGGCTGACCGCCGCCCGGCAAATCAATAATGCTCAATCGCCGCATTCCCAGCACAGCCCAGGGCGCGGCTAGCAATCCCTCTTCGTCAGGTCCGCGATGGACGAGCCTCGCCATCATCCGCCGCACGACCGGCTCCGCCTCACGCGGGTTTTCGATGCCGATCACGCCGCAGATTCCGCACATCGATTCAGTTTGTCTCCTGGAGGAATGTCCGGCAAGCGCGCCAAAGCCGTTCGCGGAATCTGACGTGGTGGATACCTAACCGCGATTCGCTGATTCGCCGGAGGATCAATCGCGCGAGAAAGAAGAACACACAGAGGAGCGCCGCGATTAGCATCGTCGCGAACGAACGCCTCTCCGCCAGCAGCGTGATGTAAACTGAATCACTCCAGCTGGGTGCGATACTGTCGAGAACCCTGCGCAGCGCCCGCCCGATGACCGGCAATCGCGCGAGACGCAGATGAGAGGTGTGCTCATAGTTGTATTGCGGATCGTAATGCGGCACGCTCTGGACCACCCGCTCGAACACCTCCGGATCGCTCAATTCTTCACGGGTCAAAGGCTGGCCATCGGCGCCGCGCGGGATGAAACGGAACGACGGGTCCACCACGATCCAGCGATCGCCGGTCCAAACTTCGGCGACCACGTGATTCGTCGACCTCTCGTCGCGCATCAATAACAGGCGCCGCGCCGGCAGTCCTCCGGCGTTCGCGAGATTCACAAACGCATTCGTGGCCGTGCCGCACACGCGCAAGAGCGAAGCGTAATTCAGCGTTTCTTCCGGCTCGCGGATATTGTCGTCGCCGTGCTGCGGAGCTTCCCGGCGCGCGGGGCCGTGCTCCATCCAATTCAGGATGGCTTCCGCCTTCTCAATCGGAGAGGCCGTGGCCGGTACGATCGCGTCCGAGAATCCGTGCAGGTACCGCCGCGTTGAATATTCCCAGCAGGCTGTGACGATGAAAAACACCACGGAGGCTGCGAACAGGATGCTGACAACCTTCCACGCGCCTTCGAACATTTTGCCGCCGGTCATCGTGCCAGTGTCTCCTCAACACACTGCCTGTAGAGCGATTCCAATTGCGCCACCGGCTCGTCCCACGAAAGTTCGCGTGTCACTCCCGCGCAGCCTTCTTGAAATTGGTCTCTCAGCCGCGGATTCGAGAGCAGCGAGGCCAACGCGTTCTGTATTGCGTCAACATCGCATGGCACAACCACGCCTGCGCGTCCGTCAATCCACGGAGCGATTCCGCACTGATCCGTTACGATCACCGGCGTGCCGCAAGCCGCAGATTCCGCGGCTGTATTGCCGAAATTTTCATTCTGCGAGGGCAGCACAAACAAATCCGCATCGCGATAGGCCTGCCACTTCTCCTGGCCGTAAAGCGGCCCGGTGAGTCGAACGTCATTGAGCAGCCGCAGCTCCGTACATTGTTCTTTTAACCGTCGTGCGTACTCGGCATCTTCCGCGGGCCCCGCGAGCACGAGAACTGTGCTCGGTGTCCTTCCGGCATATGCGCCCCAGCGAGCAAACGCCGCGATCAAGATGTCCGGATTTTTCTTGGCCACCAGCCGGCCGAGAAATAGAATCACTCGCGCGTCATCCGGAATCCCGAATCGCTCGCGGAATCGACCGAACTCCGGAATTGACTCCGGTGCCTCAATCCCGTTCCGCCGGACTACGATCCGAGTTGCATCAATTCCATCCGCCGCAAGCTCCCCCCGCTCTTGCTCCGAAGTCGCGATCACGAATCGCGCCCCCTGCATCAATCGGTCTCCGAGCATTCGGTGGTACAAATTCTTCAGAAACAAGTTCCGCACTATCGGGCGGTACATTCCCATCGGCTCAACGACATAAGGCGTGCCTCGGCTCGAACAGGAGCGTGCAACCTGCGGTCCCAAGAGATCGTACAAGCCATAGAGGTGGGCCAGGGCAAAGGTCCCAAGTTTTTCTCTGCAGAAGCCTATCACACCAGGGTTCACCGTGAGCGCCCGATATCGCGCCAGCGTTTGCAGATAAATTGCTTCGACGCCGTCTTCCTCGCTCGTCCAGCCCCAGCGATCCAGCTCGAGGTGCGCGGGGCCCTCGCCGTTTCGCCGGAGGCCGAGGTCTGCGGTCAGCACGGTCACTTGGTGGCCGTGTTGTGCGAGCCGCGTCGCAATGGCGCGAAGCTTTGTGGGCGGTCCGCCCGCTGCCAGGAAGGGATGATATGCCTGTGAAACCTTTAGAATTTTCACTACATTCCGTGGAGGGCAGTATCGAGAATAGCTCCCGCCGTTTCGCGTTCACTGGCGGCAGGATTCTGACAGGATATCCCGGAGTCCGGCCTCAAAAGTCTCGAACGCGAATTTCTGCGTAACTCTGTCCCGCCCGCGCCGCCCCATCTCTTCGCGCAGTGCCGGGTCTCGCAGCAACAAATTCAATTTCTCGCTGAGCTGGCTTTCATCGCCATGCGTGACAAGAAAGCCGGTGAACCCGTCCTCGATGATATCGGGAATACCGCCGTGATTACCACCCACTGCCGCTTTGCCTAGCGCCATCGCCTCCAGAAAAACCAATCCGAATCCTTCTCCGCCGCTGGGCAGGGCGAATACATCCGCGCGGGCGTAGCAAGCGACAAGCTGCTCACGCGAAAGCCCCGAAATAAAGTGCACTCGCTGCTCGACGCGCATCTCTTTCGCCAGCGTCTCAAGGCTCGGCCGGTCATCGCCATCTCCGACGAGCACGAGATGCAAGTCCGGCGTGTCACGCAAGAGCTTCGGGAAAACGCGAATCAACGTATCGAAGCCCTTGTATCGCTCGGCCGAAGACCAGCGGCCTACAGCTAACACATATCGCGAATTCGGAACTCCCCTTGGCAGCGAGAATTCCGCGTCTCGGTTTGCTAGCTCGAGGAAAGCAGGATCGAGTCCCCACGGCACGACGCGAATCTTTTCATCGGGCACCCGCTGCATCTCGCGCAGCTTCGCCGCCGTATCGCGGCTCGGCGCGGTGACAACATCCGCGCGCCGCAAACATATCCGCCGCAGCGCGCTCATCGGCTTCCAGACTTCGATTCCATGCGCCTGCACCACGAGGCAGAATTTCTTCGATCGCGCCAACATGGCCGACGCCGGAACAGCCAAATGCGGATGCGCCGCCAGCACAATCTGCGCCCCGCGAGCGAGCCCCACAGCCCGCGATGTGAATCGCCGCTTCGATCGTCCAAAGCCGGTAAATGGCACCGGCACTCCCGCCACGCTTAATTGATGTTCCCCTTCCGGATCATTCAAGCTGAGAATTCGTATTTCCGAGCCACGCTCCTTCGCGAAGCGCGCCAACACCGCCGCTGTGTGCCGCCCGGCAAGCTGCACGCCCCCCGCGGGAAGCAAATCCGGAAAAAGCCCGACAATCATCGCACCTTCCGCGTCACATTCTCCCACGCCGGCCTGTAGCGTGAAACAACAAGCGTCGCCTCACGAATCTTTCCCCGCGCTGCGATTGTTGATAGTCTGATTTGTGGCTCGCGATGACGGAGGAATTCTTGGTAGATGCGGCGCGAAAAATTCTGCTTACAGGCGGTGCCGGATTCATCGGCTCGCACGTGGCCGAAGCCCTGGTCCGCGGCGGCGCGAAGCTCACCATTGTCGATTCGCTCGACCCGTTCT
Organism: uncultured Acidobacteriota bacterium; assembly: GCA_963838545.1. Taxonomy (GTDB): domain Bacteria; phylum Acidobacteriota; class Terriglobia; order Acidiferrales; family UBA7541; genus Palsa-147. The sequence continues at coordinate 143,477 of CAWIRL010000023.1, read as the reverse complement.
ATTCCCCCGCCTGGAAGCGCGCCAATCTCGAAGATGTACGGCGCGTAGGCCGCTTCGAGTTCTTTGAAGCGGATATCTGCCACGCCCCGCGCGTTCGCGAAATCTTTCGCGCTTTCCGTCCCGACACGGTCATTCATCTCGCCGCGCGCGCCGGCGTGCGACCTTCCATCGAGCAGCCGCAGCTCTACGAGCGCGTCAACGTCTCCGGCACTCTCAATCTTCTCGATCTCTGCCGCGAATTCCGCGTACAGAGTTTCATTTTCGGCTCGTCCAGTTCCGTTTATGGCGCCGCCAGCAAAACTCCGTTCGTCGAAGGCGAGATGAATCTTCAGCCCATCTCTCCTTACGCCGCCACGAAGATCGCCGGGGAAATGCTGTGTTGCACTTATGCGCATCTCTACCCCATTTCGATGATCTGCCTGCGATTCTTCACCGTTTACGGCCCGCGGCAACGTCCCGATCTGGCGATTCACAAATTCACCGCGCTGATCGAAGCCGGGAAGCCGGTACCCGTTTACGGCGACGGCTCGGCCGGCCGCGACTACACGTACGTCACCGATGTGGTCGCTGGAGTTTTCGGCGCGCTCGAGTTCACTCCACCTGTTGCCAATGGCGCGCGATTCGAAATCTTCAATCTCGGCAACTCTCATCCAGTGACGCTCAACGAGATGATCGTCACGATCGAGCAAGCCATCGGCCGCAAAGCGAACCGCTCGCCGCAGCCCATGCAACCCGGCGATGTGCCGCTAACGTGGGCCGACCTCACGAAGTCAAAAGCCGCTCTCGGTTATTCCCCGGCTACGACTTTCGAAGACGGCATCAAGAAATTCGTGGAGTGGTATCGCTCGGTCCCGCCAGCCCGTCACGCCTGACTCATGATTCTTGACGAAGAGCTGCCGCGGGAGACTTCTCTTTTCGGCTCAGGATTCGCGCAAAAATCTCGCGGAACCGCTCACCATTGCGATCCCAGGTATATTGCTGCGCTGTCCGCGCCGCGCTTTCGCCCAACCGTCGGCTAAGATCGCGGTCCACGCAAAGCGAACGCATCGCCGCTGCCAGCGCCCGCGCGTCGGAAGGTTCGCTTAGAAGAATTCCATCCGCGCCATTAGTGATGATTTCAGCCGTACCGTTCGTCACTGTGGTGATCACCGGCAGGCCGCAGGCCATGGCCTCGGCCGGCGGTTGTGCAAAAGTATCTTCGAGCGAAGGGCCGGTGTACGCATCCGCAGCCGCGTAATAGAAGCCCACGTCACCGCGCGATGGAAGAAATCGCACACGATCTTCGAGATGGGCTTCCTGAATTTGCTTCTGATACGAATGAGTTTCATCGCTTCCTGCGACTAGCAGCATCACCGGCAAATCAGCCAGAAGCGGCATGGCATCGAGAAGCGTGAACAGCCCTTTCTTACGCCAATCGTTTCCGACTAAAAGAAAAGCAAAACGATCATCGGCGATTCCCAGTTCGCGCCGCGCATCGCCGCGCCGCGCTTCGCGCATCTGCGCATTGAACGTGGCGTGGTCAATCCCCATGTAAACCACCGGAAACGGCTCATGCTTGCCATAGAAGCGATCGAGATCTTCCTGCGTCTTGCTCGCGATCAGGATGAGCTGCGCGCGCGGCCGCACATAGAGCCGCCGCTCGAGAGCCTGCACCAAGCGATAATAAAGCCGGCGATGAATCAGCCGCGGCCACGATGCAATCGAATTCCGGCCGAAGCTCAACTCTGGACGCACCTGGCGCACGAATTCAGCGAATACGATATGAATGGAAATCGCATCCGCATCGAGGCAATTCGTCCCGGCAGTAAACACGAGATCATGCGAAATTCCGCGGAATCGCCGGTCCCACCATCGCCAGGCATGATTCGCCCAAAGCCACCAAACGAAATTCACTAGGTGCGGCCCCGGAATCCTGGGAATGCGATGCCAAGTCAGGGCGGTGAGGTCGAGATCTTCGACACGCTGGCTATAGACGTGGACGTCGTAATCGCGCGTGAGACGCGAAGTCCACTCCGCCACGCGGCGCTCGGTTCCATGACGCTTATCGATGAAAGGAGAAACGACAGCGAGGATCGGTTTCGGGCGAGCCATCAGATGTCAGCGCGTGACCTTCATCGTCTCACACCAGCGCTGCAGAACGAAAAGCGTCCACACGCGCGACCATCCCACCCGCCCTGGATGCTCAAGGAATCGCTTCCATACACTTTGCACGGCCGCAGGATTCAGAATGCCCGCAGAACGAACGCGATGTGCGCTGAATGCCGCTTCAACTTCAGGACGCAATTCGCCTGCAAGCCATTCAGCGAATGGAAACGAAAACGTGCGCTTCGGACGCCCCGCGATTTCCCGGTAGGTGTCGTCTGTCATCACGCTGCGCATCGGATTCGAGGAGCAATTTCTTGTGCTGCATCCGCAACGAGCCTGGCATGGCAAAAACGAATTCAACGAGCTTGTGGTCGAGGAACACAGGGCGCAGTTCGAGGCTGTGCGCCATGCTCATGGCGTCGGCGTCCCGCAGAAGGCGCGGCTCGAGGTGCGCGTGAATATCGAGGTAGGCGACTTTTTCCAGTAAATCCGCGCCGCTAGCGCGTCCGAGCCCATTCGCGGAGATGCGCGCCGGCCTCTTCGCCGCGCTCCGGCGAATTCGCCGTCCTCGCCCGCTGCCGCGAGTTCCGGATCGAGCAGTTCGTGCCCACATCGCGCCGCAGAAAATGAATTTTCACCGCAAGTTCCGCAGCCACGAAAGGATCATCAGCGCCCGCGAGATAGGAAAGTTTTCGCCAGCGAAACGGAAACGCGTCATGATCGAGCAGCGCCGCGGCAATTCCATTCGGCACCGGCCTCAACCACGCTGCCGCGTGCGTGAATCGCTCGAACCATCGCAGCGAAGCATATCCGCCGAACAATTCGTCGCCGCCCTGCCCGCTCAGCGCCACTTTAAATCCTGCGTGCGCCGCGGTTCGACAAATCCAATAGGCGTTCAGTCCGTCCACCGTCGGCTGATCCATCGCCCAGATGGCGTGGTCGAGCGAATCGTGCGTCTCGCGCGCCGTGAGACGCAGAACGCGATGCGGAATGCCGAGTAACTCGGCGGTGCGGCGGCTCGCCTCGGACTCGTCGAGCGCAGCGATCGTCGAATCCGATCGTCAACGCCGTGAGCCGTCCGCTCCGGCTCGCTGCGCCAGCGCGCCCATGCCGCCGAGTCCACACCGCCGCTCAGAAACAGCGCCACCGGCACGTCCGAAATCAAATGTAGCGCGTCGCTCAAAGTTGCTCGGTGAGCGCCGCGATCGGTCGCTCCCGCACATTCCGCGCCGCTCTTCATTCGCCGCGTTTTTCGCGCCGGTTCCGTTCTGCGTGAGGTTTCAATTCCCAATAGCTTCGTCTTCTCGAAATTTGCCGTCCTGCCAGACAGCCAAATGTCCCGGCTCGAGCGGTTGAACGCCGTCAATCGCGGTCCACGGCGGCGGAATGTGCCCGAGCTGCAGGAAAGCGCGAACGCCATGTGGCGCAATGCGCGCGAGAAACCATTCCCGAAGCGAGCAGCGCTTTAATTTCCGACGCAAAAACAATTCCATCCGCGCTCAACGCGTAATAAAGCGGCTTGATCCCCAACCGGTCGCGAGCCAGGAGCAAGCGATTCTTCCGCGCGTCCCAAATCGCAAACGCAAACATTCCGCGCAGCCGCTCGACGCAGGCATCGCCAATCTCGTCGTACAGCTGCAAGACGACTTCCGTATCCGTTCCCGAAGAAATTTCCGTCCGCGCGATTCGAGCCACTCGCGCAGCTCCGCCGCGTTGTAACATTCGCCGTTGTAAGTAATCCAAGACGACGCGATCCGCATTCGGCATGGGCTGACGGCCGCGTTCGCTCAGATCGAGAATCGCCAGGCGCGTGTTCCCGAGCGCGCAATTTCCGCTAACTTCAACTCCGTTGCTGTCCGGCCCGCGATGCGCCAGCGCGCCGGTTATTCGATGGCAGGCGGCAATCTGCTCAGCAGTTAGCGAACGCGCCGCAACTCCGCCAATCCCGCACACGGTGGAATGGCTCCTTTATCGCATCCACTGCTGGGCGATCGCTCGCGACGTGGCGGGAGCCGGCACGGCCACTGGTCGCGTGATCAGCAGATCCGGAAGCTTGTAAAGCACGCCGACCAAAAGCCACAGATAGGCATTCAAAATATAATCCTGGTAGACGCTCAGGCTGGCATACGTTTCCAGAACCAGCATCACTCCCGCAAACCATAAAATTCCGAAGCCCACGGGAAACAAACGCGTCTGCCGCAGCCCATATACCACGCGCCAGCAGCCCAGTAGCACCACGGTGGTCCACACGAACCAAAGAGCCAATCCGACAATCCCCAGCTCGACCATCAGCGATCCCCAGCCGGATTCAACAGCAACTTCGGGCTTTCGCTGTTTAAAAATTTTCGCCACGTACTGCGCGCCCAGTGACGCAGTTCCCGTTCCGTAGCCCATCAGCCAGTGCGGTTCGGAAAAAGCCAGCCGCATATTGTAAATGGGGTAGTCCCAAATGCGATTGACGAGCTCGGAAGCCGTGCTGCGCGGATCGAGCGTCTCGGAATAAAATGCCCAGCGCGAGCCGATTTCTTTCGGAAAAATGATCGCAATGGTCGCGACGGCGATCGCAGCGATGATTATTGTCCGCCGGATCGCCTTCAACATCCGGTAGACCTGCCGCGTTCTCCACGGCGCGCCCCACATAAATGCCGCGCTCATACACACCGCGCTCCCGGTGCTCAGCAGCAGCGCGCCCCGCGATCCGCACAGCGCGATGGCCACGGCGATTGACGCCAAAGAGACGAACACCAGCCAGCGTCCCCTTAGTCCCGACAGCAACAAATATCCGATCGTTCCGATTCCCAGCACCGAAACGGAAAATAAATATCCGCTGAACCGCCCCGCGCTGACGAACACCGATGACGGCAGATGCAGTATCTGGTGCGTGATCGGCGTCACTTTCGTCAAATCACCCAGCTCGCGAATTTCCGGCGCCAGCGTGGTGGGGTTCAAAAATCCCGGCCCAACGAGCGATTGAATAATCCCCAGTACGGCGATGGAGCCGGCAAGCACCATGCTCACTACCAGCAATTCCCGCAGATCTTCATCGTTGCGAATCAGCGCGTAGCCCACAAACATCAATGGCGCGTAGAAGAAATCAATCTTCAATCCCAGAAATCCATAGAGATAGCTTGGCGAATTGGGATTCAACATCTGAATCACGGCCCACCAGAAGAAAAGGCTCAACGGGATGAGGAAAGGAGGCCGGAACAGGCGATCGCGTTTGTGGCGCACCGAAACGAAGAGGGAAAGATAGACCAGCGCGACCAGGAAGTCCTTCGCGAAATAAATCACCATGTTGTTGCCCAGATATTTGCGGACCGTATCTTCGAAGAGCACCCACGGCAGGAAAATGTAGAACCCGGTGCGCCAATTCCGCAGGATAGCGACGCTGGCCACCGCAACCGCAGCGGCCACGAACAGGTATTCCACTTGCGTGATGTCTTCGCCGGCAATCCATCCGCCGACGTACCAGGCAAGAACCAGACTCAGAGCGGTCAGCCCCAGCCCGACCACCGTTTGCTGCCTGGGCGATTCAACGCGCAGATTCAATTATTCACCGATTTGAGAGGCGATCCGTGCACGCATGAACGACAAGCGATTATCACCGACCGGCGACTTTCGCCGCAAGCGCCAACGGAAGGGAATTATCAACTGGGGCGTTTCTGGTGCGCCTCCGCCATCACGCGCGAAATCATTTGCGCCTGCCGCTCTGCCTCCGCGCGCCGCCGCGCACGAATCGGCCGCGCAAGGTTCTGCCGCACCAGCCGCGCGTAGTCTTCCAGCATTCGTTGCGCCGTGAAGTAAGTCAGCGCGCGCGCACTCGCCGCCCGGCTCAGCTTCGCGCGCAGGTCCGGTTCCGAGAGCACTCGCCGCAAGCAATCTTCGAGCGCCGGAACGTCTCCCTGCGGAAATCGCAACCCGCCATTGCCGACGATTTCCGCCAGGCTGCCGGTATCCGACGCAATAACCACGCGCCCGCGCTTCATCTGCTCGGCGGCGATCAACCCGTCATTTTCCCTCGTGAGCGACGGCACCACGATCGCCAGCGCTCCGGCAAGCGCGTGTTCGAGTTCGCCGCCGCTCAGCGCCCCCGTGAACTCCACGCTCTCGCGAATATCCAAAGCGTACGCCAGTGCAGCCAGGTTCCCGGTTTCTGGCCCCTCGCCGATGATGCGCAATCGAAACGCCCGGCCCTCGCTGGCCAGCGACGCCGCTGCCTGCAGCAGGATCGATATACCCTCTTCCAACATGACCCGCCCGACGAACGCAATCACCGGCGAACTCGCATCCGCAACCCTTGAGCGCGCGCTTTCCGCAGCCCGGTACGGATGATCGTCGTCGCGATCCGTCCGCTCATCCGAGACCCTCGCATCCGGCGCCGCGTTGTAAATCGTCATGCTGCGCGGCAGGCCGAGCCTCTCGCTAAGGTGGTTGCTGGCCGGCACGTTCGCCGCCGCTCGCTCGCAAAACCACGTCAGCGCATATTCCTCGCCCACGCGCAAGCTCCCGCGCCACCAGCCCAGCCGGCTCCGCTGGCAACGCAAATACCTCCGCACGGTGCAAACCCCAAAAGGATCTTCACACGCGCACTGCTCCGCGAAGTGCAGCAAAGTGCCGTCCGGCCGGAAGGCTCGATAGCCTTGATGATGAACCACGGTTTTCTTGCGAAGAAGCCACGCAAGCAGAAGCGGCAGCAAAGCCGGCACGGGAAGCAACACAATATCGGATCGCCAAATCAGCCGTACCAGCCCAAAAAATCCGGCGTCAAACACCACGTGAAATGATTCACCCTGCTCCCACGCGTCTCTTTCCGCAGCTCTAGCCACCACGGTCACTTCCACGCGTTCCTCTGCTCCGCGAAGTTCGTTCGCCAACCCCCGCGCCAACGTCGCAGTCGCTCTCCGCAAGCCCTCGCCAGCAGACTCCCCACCCGTCGCACAAATCAGAATTCTCATTTGCAGCACCTTTTAGCAGACACGAATCGCCTACATTTTTGGACACGTGAAAGCCGGCCGCCGGCTCCTACGGAGGGACCTATCTACTACCGCCGCGTTGCGGGGTAAAGTCGCATAACTACTATCAGTATTTTTTGTGGCTTCAGGGCTTTTCGGCGAGCACAACCAGATCGGAAGGCGCAAAATCGCCCTTCTGCCGCCGCTCCGAGTCCAGCAGAAGGTCTAAATAACTGATCCAACCCACCACAAACGGCGCCGGAATCCGCAGCGTCTTCCGCCACCAACGAATCACGCTATCCGCCAACCGCGAATACTTGAATTGCGCGTAAGCCGTTCGCCGCACACGGAATCCCGCGCCTTCCAGCAACGGAACTAGCTCCGGCAAAAAATATCCTTCGCGCTTATGCCCAAATTCATCCGCGTCAATTTCACCCGGCGGCACCGGCACGGAAAGCACCAGCTTTCCCCCCGGCTTCAGAATTCGCGCCATCTCGCGCAACGCCCCCGCATCGTCGCGCAAATGCTCCAGCACTTCGAGAAACAGCACCGTGTCCAGCCCGCCATCCTGAAATGGAAGCTGATCCGCCCGCATCAAAAGCGGCGCAAGATTTCTTTCCCGCGAGTGCCGCGCGAAAGTGCGCTGCAACGCCCCGCCATCCACGTCCGTAGCGATCACGAATTTCGCGTTGCGGCATAGATATCGCGTGAAAACCCCCGGCCCACAGCCGACATCCGCCACTCGCCCCAAATCCCGCCCCAAAAAATCGTAGACAAACTTGTATTTCGTCGCCCGCTGCAGCGCCACCACGTCCGCAATCAGAAAATGATAGAGCTGCCAAACCCAATAGCGATTCGCAAGCGAACGCGAGGAGGAAGGCGAGGACGGGGACAAGGACGGGGGCAAGGAAGATGACGAGCGCCGACCTTCACCAACGGGCGCAGCGCCGCCTGCAGACTTCATCGCCACGTCCCGAGCCGCCTCACGAGAAATTCCCACAGATTCCCTTCGCCCCCGCTCCGCCGCGCAAAAATAAAACTCAATCCCTCGCCGCCGCCCTTCCACTCATCAGCCGTCCATAAAGCGCCAGATGCTCTCGCACCATCGCTTCTTTGCTGAAAAGTTCCAGCGCCCGCGGCCGCGCAGCCTCGCCCAAAGCATCAATCAATTCCGGATGCTCGATAATGCGCCGCATGCATGCCGCCAACTCCTCAGCATCTCCAGGCGCAAATTTCAAGGCTGTCTCGCTCACCACTTCTCCCAGCCCGCCAATATCCGCCGCCACCACCAGCTTCCCGCGCATCATCTGCTCCACCGCCGTCAATCCAAACGCCTCTTCGCATCGCGAGGGAATCACGCTCACCGAAATTTCCGAAAGCAACGCCGCCAGCTCTTCTCCGTTACGATAACCGAGGAAACTAACTTCCCCCCCGAGCCCAAGCTCCGCCGCCAAACTTTCCAGCCGCCTCCGGTCCGGCCCATCTCCAATAATCTTCAAGCGAAAATCCGCGCCCGCACTCCGAACCTTCGCCGCCGCCTCCAGCAATAAATCCACGCCCTTCTCGCTTACCAATCTCCCGATAAACCCAAACTGAATCGGCAAACGATCCTGCGGCCCCACCGCACGCGGCTCCGCCCCCCGCGTCAAAGCCAACGGGTCCTCGATCCCATGATAAATCGTCACCGTCCGCGGCAACCCTACGCGCCTACCGGTATGATCGCTCGCACCAATATTCACCGCCACGCGCTCCAGCAGCCACCTCCGCGGCATCATCAACAAAAGATTCCGTACGCTTTTCCCCCGGCTCATTTCCACGCACTGGCAGCGATAGCACTCCAGATAATTTCCTTTCTGAAAGTGCCCGGGGCAAACGCTCTCATCCGGCAGATGCAGATAATTCCCAATCGGGCAAACCGCCATGTACCCGCCATGCTGCACCGCCACCGCCTTGCCAAAAAGCAGCCCCACCGCCATCGGCACAATCGCCGGCCCCACCACGTGCACAATGTCGGTCTCCCGCACCAATTTCACCAGCGCAGCAAACCCCGGCTGCCGCACCACGCGGAACGGAAACTTCGAATCATCGCACGCTCCGGCCGGAGTCCGCGTGACCACCGTCACATCGATCGCCCGCAAATTTCCATTCGCTCCGGTCTTCGCCGCGGCGAGCCCCGAAGCCAGAATCTCACTAATCGTCTGGATCCCGCCAATTGACGGCGGAAAATCCACCGCGTAGAGCAAAATTCTCATTTTGAAATTTGCCGCGCCCGCAGCAGCAGCACCACGAGCCCCAGCGCGTAAGCGAATTCTAATCCATCCCCAAAATCGCCACGCCCTGGCCCGGCGCCGGCCGCGACCAGCATCCGCCCATTTCTAGTGTAATGCCCTTTCGCAGCCAGCACTTCCAGCATTTCCCCTCCGCACTTTCCGCCCCGATTCTGGTATCAAAATTGCTCTTCCTCTTTTGGGAAACTGCTCCCCTATCGCTATTTGCCCCTATCGCGAATTGCCATTGACAACAAAGCTATCTCAATATAGCTTTCACAGCACTTCCCCGTTCATAAAATTTACCCTGTAACCAACAGGGTCAATTCGCCCGGACGGGCAGCACTCCCAGGAGATCACATCTCGTTCGCAGCTTTCGATTTCGGGTCTGGGCTGATGATTCAGCCCAGCAACGATAAGACGGAGTCTCGATGAAACCCAGCCGAACCACCCCAATTTTCTTCGCACTCACTCTTCTCACCGCCATCCTCGCTCTTTCCGGAGGCTCGCGCGCCAAGGACGATTGGCACCCCGTCCCTCCCGAAGACCTCGACCTCAAGGACAATCCTCTCAGCCCCGGCGCTCACGCCATGATCCTGTATCGCGAGAATTCCATCGACGCCAAGGAATCCTCGGAAATGGAATACGATCGCATCAAAATCTTCACCGAAGAGGGCAAAAAATGGGGCGACGTCGAAATCCCCTACAATAAGAACAGCGCCAACATCAACAGCATCCGCGCTCGCACCATTCGCCCCGACGGCAGCACCGTCGAGTTTCAGGGCAAGGTTTACGACAAGGAAATCATAAAAGCCGGCGGCATCAAATACCTCGCCAAGACTTTTAGCCTCCCGGACATTCAACCTGGCTGCATCATCGAATACAAATACCGCACCCAGTACGATAGCGACTACTACATCAGCATCGAGTGGGCCGTTCAAAGCGATCTCTTCACTCGTTACGCTAAATTCTCGATCACCCCAGATACCCGCGACTTCGCTCCACCTCTCTACTGGCGCGAATACCGCATCCCCGGCAACGAAAAGCCCGCAAAGCAAAGCAACGGCTCCATCACCATGGAAGTTCACAATCTCGTCGGCCTCGAGCAGGAAGATTACATGCCCCCGCAGAATTTCCTCCGCGCGCGCATCGCCTTCTTTTATCGCAACCGCGAAGAGCCCCAGAACGAAACGCCGGATCAATTCTGGAAGCGCGCCGGCAAGTCCTGGGACTCCGAACTCGAGAAGTTCGTGGACAAAAAGAAAGCCCTGCAGGATGTCGTAGCGCAGACCATTTCTCCCACCGACGCTCCGGAAGTGAAGCTGCAAAAGCTCTACGCCCGCGTGCAGCAAATTCACAATACTGCCTACGACAATCGCCAGACCGCCAAAGAGGAAAAGCGCGCCAAGGTGAAAGAGAACAACAACGTCGAAGACGTCCTGAAACACGCGTACGGCAACAATAGCGACCTCAATTACCTAATGATCGGCCTGGCCCGCGCCGCCGGCTTTGAATCCTCTCGCGCTTACATCGCCCGCCGCAATAACAACGCCTTCTATCCCAATATGGAAGATAAGTCCCAGCTCTCCGACGACATCGTCTGGGTCAAGCTCGGCAATCAGGATCTCTATATAGATCCCGCCGTGAAATACTGCCCCTATCCTTATCTTCCCTGGTTCGAATCCGGTGTCACTGGCATTCGCGTAGATAAACAGGGCGGCACCAACATCTCCGTTCCCCTCAGTCCGCCTTCCGATTCCCTTCGCGAACGCCACGCCGACGTGAAGCTCGAAGAAGACGGCACTCTTTCCGGCAAGCTCGATATCACCTACTTCCGCCAATGGGGCGCCGTAAAGCGCCAGGAAGAAGAGGAAGACGACGAGGCCGGCAAGAAAAAAGACATCACCGACGAGCTAAAAACCGTTCTTCCATCCGGCGCCGTTTTCGAAATCACCAGCATGACCGGTTGGGACAAAAATTCCGATCCCGTCCATATCGAAGGCACTCTGCGCGTTCCTGGCTACGCCACCACTGCCGGTCATCGCATTCTCGTCCCCCTCACTTTCTTCCAGGCCTCTCAGCCCGTTTCCTTCCAGCACGAAAAGCGCATCAACTCGATCTATTTTCACTATCCCGAAATTGAAAAGGACTCCATCACCATTCACGTTCCCCTCGCCTTCAAAATCGAAACGCTCCCCGCTGCTCAGAAAGCTTCTCCCGGCGGCGGCTTCGAATATTCCGTCACCTCCAGCCAGACCGCTGATGTTGTCACCGTCGAGCGCCAGCTCACCATCACGGGAATCATGTTTCCAGCCGGGAATTACTCGGCCATTCGCTCGTTTTTCAATACGGTGAAAACTGACGATGACGGACAAATTGTTCTCCAGCCCGCGCAGGTCGCCAAGGGCAATTAGCCTCGTAGCGCTCGGCGTTTTAATTCTTCTCGTCGGCGCCGCATCTCGTCTCGGCGCCGATTCCGTCCCCGATTGGGTTGCCACCGCCGCGCACGAATCCATGCCTCCTCTCTCCAAGGATCCCGTCGCCGTAATTCTTCTCGATGAACAAGTCACCACCGTCCGCGATTCCGGCGAAATCGATTCCGTTTTTCGTCGCGTCGCCAAAATCCTTCGCCCCGAGGGCCGCGAACACTATGGCCGCGTCTTCGTGGAATTCGATAAAGACACCAAACTCTCCTCGCTCAAGGGCTGGACGCTTCCGGTAAACGGCAAGGATTACGAAGTGAAGGAAAAAGACGCCATGGAGACGAGCCTCTTCAACGACTCCCTCTATAGCGATATGCGCGCCAAAATTCTCGACATTCCCGCCGCCGCTCCCGGCAACGTCGTCGCCTACGAATACGTCCAGAAGCGCCGCCCCTACATTCTCGACGAAGTCTGGGATTTCCAGGAAACGGTTCCCATCCGCCGCACTCGCTTCACTCTCCAGCTCCCTCCCGGCTGGGAAATGAAAACCCAGTGGGCCAATCATCCCGAAGTTCAGGAGAAGAAAACCGGCGAGAATTCCTACACCTGGGAAATGGAGAATGTTCCGGCCGTGGAAGTCGAGCCGGAAATGCCGCCCTGGCGCGTGATCGCCGGCCGCATGGGCGTCAAATATTTCCCCACCGCCACCAGCCCGGCCGCCAAAACCAGCGGCTCCTGGAAAGATATCGCCCTCTGGTATTCCGGCCTCACCGCCACGAGCCGCGACGCCACTCCGGAAATCAAGCAAAAAGTCGCCGAGCTTACCGCCGGCGCCCCCACCACATACGCCAAAATCAAAGCGCTCACTGATTTCATGCAGCGCCAGATCCGCTACGTCGCCATCGAAATCGGCATCGGCGGATTCCAGCCTCATCCCGCTTCCACCGTCTTCCAATATAAATATGGCGATTGCAAGGACAAAGCCACCTTGCTCAGCTCCATGCTCCACGAAATCGGCGTCGAATCCTATTACGTCGTCGCGCAAGTCAATCGCGGCATCGTCCGCCCGGATTTTCCTTCGCCGGGTTCGTTCAATCACATGATTCTCGCGATCCGCTTGCCCGACAGTGTGGACAACGGCAATCTCTACGCCGTCGTCAAGCACCCCACCCTCGGCCGCCTTCTGATTTTCGATCCCACCGATGAATACACTCCTCTCGGCTACATCCCCTCCTCCGAGCAGGAAAATTACGGCCTGCTCGTCACTCCCGATGGCGGCGAGCTCATCGCCCTTCCGCTCCTCCCGCCCGCCACCAATCGCCTCATGCGCACGGGTAAATTGTCCCTCGCCGCCACCGGCGATCTCACCGGTGACGTCAGCGAAGTTCTCTGGGGCGCTCCCGCGGTCATCCGCCGCGCCGAGCTTCTCGGTGTCACTCCCGCCAATCGCGCCAAAATCATCGAGAATCTTCTCGGCGCGCATCTCAATAATTTCCATGTCACCGCCGCCACCGTCGGCAATCTCGAGCAGTACGATCAGAATCTGATGGTCAATTACAAGTTCGTGGTCAGCGGCTACGCCAAGACCGCCGGCAATCTCCTACTCGTCCGCCCCCGCGTCCTCGGCAGCAAAGGCCCCGAATGGGATCTCAGCATCGAGCGAAAATACCCGGTAGAATTCAATGAAGCCACCGTCCAAACCGACGATTACGAAATCACTCTCCCTCAAGGCTACATAGCCGACGACATCCCCAGCCCGGTAGACGTAAAATCCGAATACGGCTCCTACCGCAGCAAAATCGAACTCACCGGCAGCACCCTCCACTACCAGCGCCTATATGAAATCGACGCCGTAATGGTCCCCACCACACAAATCCCCGACATCCGCAAATTCTTCGGCCAAATCGCGACAGACGAGCGCGCCAGCGCCGTCCTCCGCAAATCCCCCTAACTCCGGCCCCGTCACCGCCGAATTCTGCTCCCGTAGCGCCGGCAGCTTGCCGGCGTCTCGCCCCCGATAAGGCACGATCAGCAGCCCACAAACCGGCAGTTTTCGCGATCGTAAGGGGCTGTGTTTTCACTCCGTGGCTGGACCGGGCGAGGGCGTCTAACCGAAACATGGTTCGATTAGAATTGCTTGTAAGTCGTTGAGAACAATCATTCGAGGTCGTTTCTAACCGAAACAAAATTTTGAGTTTGATTTTGCTTTTTCGTCGCCTGGCGGGGGCGGGGTGCGAACGCAAACCGAGGGGCAGACCGGCTGGGTGGTATTTCGGGAATGCGGTAGCGGGCGCGGCTGGTGAGCCGGGCATTTTCGATACCTCCGAAGCGGATGCAGCTAATTTGCGCGGACTTCTGCTGGCTCAGGAGAGCTAGCCCCGCGTTGGGGACTGCTGACTGCATTACTGGTTTAGCAATGGATTAATGAGGTGTCAATGGTACTGTGGGGTGGATTTTGGGGGAGTACTTGGGGGCCGGAGGGGGTGAGCCCGCGAAGAGATGGGAAAAGATGCTGCCCTGAAAGGGCAGCGCTACGAAAAGGCGGGGAAGGCGGGAGGGGATTTACGTTGGATTTTTGGCGGGATTTACGGGGAGGGCGTGGCCCCTCGAGGCTTACGGTATAACCGCCACTGCTCACGCCCTTACCACCACAAACTCTACCCGCCGCATCTCCCCCAAGCCCCTCAATTTCGCCCGCAACCCTCGCGACGCCCGCCGCTCAACTTCCGTCACGAGCTGCGCCACCTCTCCGCCACTCAAATCTAGCGAATAAATATCCGCACGCCGCGCATACGAATACTCGACGTAAACCGGCGGCCGCGCCTTCGCCAGCTCCATCACCGCATCCCAAAAACCTCGCAACCGCAGCAACCGCCTGTGCCTACCCGTCTCGCGCGAAGTTTCCACCGCATGCCGCGGCGGACTCCCACTCGATTCGAAAATCACCGCGATGCAGGCCGCCGCCTCGAACGCCCGCGCCGCATCAGCCACCGGGTACGCCCCCAGCACCGCCGCCAAATCGCCGGCCTCGACCTCAAATCCACTCCACCAATACCGGTAACCGTGATAAACCACGGCACCCGACCGCAAAATCTGCGCCACGCGCGAGGCGTCCAGACCCGTCACCGTCACGATCATGTCCACCAGCTCCGCGATGCGAAACGTCTGCCGCACCACCGGCCGCAAACTCAAATATTCCGCTTCATCTTCGGTGTAACGCACCGCGACATTTTCAGGAAGGGCCATCAGCAGGCAATTGTAGGGGCGGGGGTTCACCACCCGCCCGGGTTGGTCTCAGGTTTTTTCCGAACTTGGCAGGAATTCGCTAACCCGTCATTGCTAACTCAACTTCGCCAACCGCTCGCGCACGCGGTCGCTCAAAACTTTTCCATCCACGGTCTTGCCTTCGAGCTTGGCCTTCGCCGCCTTCACCACCGCGCCCATCTGCTTCATCGAATTCGCGCCCGTTTCCGCCACCGCCTCGTCAATCGCCTTGGCCATTTCCGCATCGCTCGCTCCCGCCGGCAAATATTCCTCGATGATGGCCATCTCTTTCGTTTCTTTTTCCGCCAGCTCCAGCCGCCCGCCCTTGGTGAATTGTTCCACGGACTCGCGCCGCTGCTTCAGCAGCGTCTGCAAAATCTGTAGCGACTCCGCGTCCTCCAGCGGCCGCATTTTCTCCACCGACTTCAAATGCAGCGCCGATTTCACCATGCGCAACACGCTCAAGCGCAATTCTTCCTTCGAGCGCATCGCCGCAACAATATCTTTTTGAATCTGGTCCACAAGCGGCATTCCGCCGTCCTCCGCCAACAGAATTTGAAAATTCAGAATACCACACGCACCACCGCGCCACGCGATTTGACAGAACGCAGCGCCCCCCGTAGGCTTTTCGGCATGAAAATTGTCGTCGCGGATAAAATCAGCGAACGCGGCATCGAACTACTTCGCGCACCCGGCTGGAACATCGTCACGCTCGCCGCGCCGGTCGCGGCGGAAAATCTCGCCGCCGAATTGGAGCACGCCGAGGGCCTCATCGTCCGCAGCGCCACGCGCGTCACTGCCGAATTACTCGAAAAATCCGCCGATCTGAAAGTTGTCGGCCGCGCCGGCGTCGGCGTAGATAACGTGGACGTCGAAGCCGCCACGCGCCGCGGCGTGCTGGTGATGAATACGCCCGGCGGCAACGCCGTCAGCGTCGCCGAACACACTTTCGCGCTGCTGCTTTCTCTCGCGCGCTCCGTGCCGCAATTCAACGCCGCCATTCACGCCGGCCGCTGGGAAAAATCGAGCGCGATGGGAACCGAAGTGCGCGGCAAAACGCTCGGCCTCGTCGGCCTCGGCCGCGTGGGCACCGAAGTCGCGCGCCGAGCGCAGGCGCTCGAAATGACCGTGCTGGCCCACGATCCCTACGTCAGCCAGCAGGTCGCCAAGGAACTCGAAGTCGAGCTTGTTCCGCTCGCCGATCTTTTCGCCCGCTGCGATTACGTTTCGTTGCACACCGCGCTCAGCCCCAGCACCGAAGAAATGATCAACGCCGCTTCCATCGCGCAAATGAAGCGCGGCGTGCGCCTCATCAATTGCGCGCGCGGCGAACTTGTGGACGAAGCCGCGCTCGCCGAAGCTTTGCGCTCGGGCCAGGTTGCCGGCGCCGCCGTGGATACTTTCGCGCAGGAACCGCCGAAGAATTCGCCGCTCATCGGCCTCGCCAACGTGATCGCCACGCCGCATATTGCCGGCGCCACGGCCGAAGCGCAGGAAGAAGTGGGAATTCAAATCGCGTTGCAAGTGAAGGATTACCTCGCCGAAGGAATTATTCGCAACGCGGTGAATCTGCCGTCGCTCTCGGGCGAGCAGTACCGCCGCTTGCGCCCGTATCTCGAACTTGCCGAGCGGCTCGGCTCGCTCGTCGCGCAGGCCGCCGATGGCCGCTCCGATCGCGTGCGCATCCGCTACGCCGGCGAAACCGCGGAGCTTGGCTCGCACGTGCTGCGCAGCGCCGTGCTCGCCGGAATTTTGAATCGCGTGCTCGATGAAAAAGTAAATCTGGTGAACGCCGGCGCCGCGGCCGCCGCGCGCGGCATCGTCGTCGAAGAGACCACGCGCCGCCGCGAGCGCGGATTTCCAAATACTCTCGAAGTCGCGCTCGGAGGCGCGAAGGAAGTCGCTGCCGAAGGAACCGTGCTGCAAAATGCCGCGCCGCGAATTCTGCGCTTCGATGGCATCGAGCTCGAGGCGCCGCTCGAAGGCACGCTGCTGCTCACGCGCAACATTGATGTCCCCGGCGTGATCGGCGAAATCGGCTCGGCGCTCGGCAAGCTCGGAGTCAATATCGCCACCTTCGCGCTCGGACGCAGCGAGCCCACGCGCGGCGCGCAGGCCGTGGCCATCCTGCGCCTCGATGGCGACGTGGACGACTCCGTCGCCGCGCACATCCGCAGAATTCCTTCGATCACCGAAGCACGCCTGCTGCGGTTGCCAGTCTGGTCGCCGCAAGGCTGAACTGCGAACGCTGCGGCCACCGGTGGGCATCGCTAGCGAATGGAAAACCGGGAGCGTGGATTGACGCAGCAAAGGAGGCGCGATGACGCTCGAGGCCATCGTCAAATTTGTTGTCGTGCTCTGCAAGCGCGCCGATTTTACCGAGGAGAAATTCCGCAATTTCATCCGCGACGTGCATCGGCCGCTCGCCTTGAAAATTCCCGGTCTGCGCCGCCACGTCGTAAATTTTCCGGCCGCCGACCCTTCGCGGCAACATCCGCAGTGGGACGCAGTCATCGAACTTTACTTCGATGGTCGCGAAGCGATGGAGGCCGGGTGGTGCTCGCCGGAAGGAATTGCCGCGACGAAAGATTTGAGAGAATTTGCGGATTTGCAACGATCGAGCTGGTCAATCGTGGATGTCGACGAAACGCGGCTGTGAGGAGGGGCGACGAGAAAGCTCAGCGCCTTA
Organism: uncultured Acidobacteriota bacterium; assembly: GCA_963838545.1. Classification (GTDB taxonomy): domain Bacteria; phylum Acidobacteriota; class Terriglobia; order Acidiferrales; family UBA7541; genus Palsa-147. The sequence continues at coordinate 125,797 of CAWIRL010000023.1, read as the reverse complement.
AAGCCGTGCACTGACAAACTGCGGTACAAGAAAATGCGGTCTTTGCGGCTCGGTTGCCCTTCGACTTCGCTCTGGGTAAAAGCCGTGCCCTGGTAATGCTCAAAACTGAAGTCAAAAGCCCCACGCGCAAGACCGGCGCATGGGGCACCCAACCCCGCGGTCTGTAAAGCCGAGGCCTGACACTCCACTGTGCGCTGACAAACCGTAAAACAAGAAAATGCAGATCCCTCGTCCGCGAGGCGGACTCGGGATGACACCGAGCGAGCTTTTCCGCAGCCTGTAGAGCCGTTCTAGCGCTGCATCATTTGCGGCACGACTGCCCTTCGACTTTGTTCAGGGCAAGAAGTCGTGCCCTGACGAAACGAGTCAAGAAATGAGCGCGTAGCGGCGAATCGATTCTTCTGTCTCGGCGAGCATGCCGTCAACGAGCGTGATGGTTTTTCCTGAAGCCGAGGACACGCGCTCGCCGGGAATCACGATGCCGACGAGATTGAGCGGATCGGCGGCGCTCAGCGTGACGGATTCGCCGGCAACGGGAAGGCGAGCGCCGGCACGCAGCGATTCCACGGCAACCGGCAAGCCAAATTGCTCGCCGAGAAATCCGCTGACGAAGCGCCCGCCGCGAATCTGGCCCTGATCTTCCAGACGGCGGAAGGCGATCAGCAATTCGCGCCATCGCGGCACGATCGTTTCGCGCGCAATCATTTCGCGGAACACCACGCCGTAGCGGCGCAGCAGCATCCAGCACGTTGCTTCGGCGACGCGTGTGCGATCCGCCGGCTCGTTGGCGTAGAGCAGCGACCAGCGGCCCACGCTGTGTCGCGGGCGCGCGCTGTGACCGCGGCCCTGGCCTGCGCGGCGCTTGGGATCGATGAGCGCGCGAATATTGTCGAAGCCATCGGCGGTGATCATTCCCGCGGTGACCAACTCCCACAGCGCGGTCTCCACTTCGGATTTTAGCTTTTGCGTGCCGCGGACGATGTCGGCGAAGAACGATGCGCCGCGTTGCTGCAAATGCGCGAGCACTTCGCGTGCGGCGGGACTGAGCGCTGCCGATTCTTTTGCGTCGCCTTCGGCGTGGCGCGGAATCATCCAGTCCGAATCTTCGCGGATAAAAAATGTTAGCGGCGCGACGCTCGTGGGAATCACGCGGCGGATTGCCTCGCTCGATTCACCTAGCGTCGAGGGATGCGGCGAGAGGCGGCCCCAACCGACGGCGCCGGTGAGGCAAAGATTGTCGAGAACTTTGGGATCGTAACCGGCAACGCGCCGCGCCAGAATTTGCGATTCCCAGGAATTCGCGGGCGCCTCGAAACCCTGGAGCTGCTGCAGCACTTCGAGCGTGCCGTGCTCGCCGATCAGCCGCGAATTCGGCGCGACGTGCTGCCAGCGCAGCAGCCAGCGCATGAATTGCGCCGCGTTTACCGGCTCGATTTGCTTGCGGAGGGTACCGAGCGTCAGCTTGTGAATGCGCGCGAGAACGCGGCGGTTGCACCATTCGATTTCGCCGGGCGCTTCGTTGGTGAATGTGCCGCGCAGGACCGCGCCGCTCGCTTCCAGGCGCAGAATGGTTTTTTCTACGTCGCTTGGCGCGACGCCGAGCAACTCGCCGAGCGCGTGGGCGGTTGTGGGCCCGCTGTGCGCGAGCCAGCCGGTTAGGAAGAGAAGCAGAGCGTCTTCGCGCGACGGTTGAGATTGCTCGATTGCCGGAAGCGGCGAATCGAAAATCGCATCGGGAAATATCGCGGCGAAGGTTGCCGCTTTTTCGGCGGCCACCCAAAAGATTCGGCCGCTGGCGCGGGCGCGTTCGGCGCGGCGTGCTGCTACCAGAGCGGAAAAATAATCGGCCCACGCGCGAGCGCTTTCGCTCGCCGGGCTCGATGAAAGCGAATCGCTCGATTCAGGCAATGCAACTAGATCGAGCAGCGCGTCGTGCAGCTCGTCGGCGTCGCGCACATCGGGCCAGACTTCGGCGCGAACTTCGGCAATCGCGGCGGGATCGAGGCGGCCAATTTCCGAGAGAACCGACTCCGGCAGCGCGCGGCGCATTTCGACCGCGCGGGCGCGGCGCTCTTCGAGCGGGGCGTCATCGAGATAGGCGTAAGGATTGGCGTTGAGAATTTCGTGCGAGAACTGCGACGGAACCGGCGTATCAACGGCGAGGCAATTAATTTCTCCGCTAGCGATCCCCGCGAGGAGTTGCTTCAAGCCATCAATGTCCATGGCCTCGCGCAGTGCGTCTTTCATCGTTTCGCGGGTGAGCGGATGATCGGGGATTTGGATATCGCCTTCGATATTTTCCTGGCAGGCGGCTGCTTCGGGAAAAACGGCGGCTAGGAGATCGTCGGAGCGCATGCGTTGAATTTGAGGCGGGACTTTTTTGCCGCCCATGAAGCGCAGCAACGCGAGAGAACGGCCGGCCGCCCAGCGCCAGCGCGTGCCGAAAATCGGCGAGGCTAGGACGGCTTGCTCGAGCAGCTCTTCCACGCTTTCGCTGTGAAGGAAATGGAAAACATCGGCTAGCGGAAAACTGTGTTGTTCGCCGAGAGAAATATTGATGCCATTTTCGGTGGCCGCGGCTTGCAGCTCGAAATTGAAGGAGCGGCAGAAGCGCTTGCGCAGGGCTAGGCCCCAGGCTTTGTTGATGCGTCCGCCGAAGGGGGCGTGAATGATTAGTTGCATGCCGCCGGCTTCGTCGAAGAAGCGCTCGGCGATTATGGTTTGTTGCGTGGGGACGGAGCGGAGGACGGAGCGGCCGGCGATGATGTATTCGACGATTTGCTCGGCGGCGGATTGATCCATGCCACATTCGGCGCGGAGCCAGTTGATGGCGGCGGTTGTGGATTGCGGGGATTGTTGAATTGGCGATGGAGATGAGCTTGGTTCTCGCGAAACATTTTGATTTTCTTCCGGCGTCGAGTTCGATGATTTTTGATTGCTTGGCTGCGGAGAAAGATCGAGAGATTCTTCCGGCGTTGAGCTCGGAGTTTGTTGTGAGAGAGGTCGTAAGATGCCGGCGGGGACGCCGGCGCTACTGGAGTGCGGCGCGGCCGTTGCGGTTAGTTGGTTTACTTGCTCGCGGATTTCGGCGACTTGCTGGGAAAGTTCTGTTGTGCGTGAGGGGGCTTCGCCTAGCCAGAAAGGAATATTCGGAGGGGCGCCGTGGGCGTCTTCGACGAGGACCGAGCCGGATTGGACGCGGCGGATGCGCCAGGAACTGTTGCCGAGGAGAATGATGTCGCCGCGCAAACTCTCGACCGCGAAATCTTCATCGACAGTGCCGATGACTACGCCTTCGGGCTCGGCGATCACGGTGTAGAGCGCATTATCGGGGATTGCGCCGCCGCTGGTGATGGCGGCGAGGCGGGCGCCGCGGCGTCCATGCAGGCGGTGATTCACTTGATCGCGATGCAAGTAAGCGCCATAGCGGCCGCGCCGGGCGGCGATGCCTTCGGAAAGCATGGCTACGATTTCATCGAAATCTTTGCGCGGCAAATTGCGATAGGGGAACGCGCCGCGAACGAGCGCGAATAAATCATCTTCCTGCCAATCATCGGCGGCGCATGCGGCGACGATTTGCTGTGCGAGCACGTCGAGCGGCGCTTCCGGAATTTGCAGGCGATCGAGTTCGCCATGACGAATGGCGCGGACTAGCGCGCCACATTCGATCAGCTCATCGCGAGTGGTGGCGAAGAAGCGGCATTTGGGAATTGCGCCGCGCCAGTGGCCGGAGCGTCCGGCGCGCTGCAGGGAGACGGCGATGGACCGCGGCGAGCCGATCTGGCAGACGAGATCAACGGTGCCGATGTCGATGCCGAGTTCGAGCGAAGCGGTGGCGACCAGCGCGCGAATTTCACCAGCTTTGAGTTTTGCTTCGACGGCGAGGCGGCGCTGACGCGAGAGGCTGCCGTGATGCGACGCAACGGCGCCGTCGCCGAGAAGGGCCGCGAGATTGTGGCCCACGCGTTCGGCAAGGCGGCGGGTATTTACGAAAATCAGAGTGGAACGATTTTCCTGCACGAGCTTGGCGATGCGGGCGTAAATTTCTTCCCACATTTCATTGGAGGCGACCGGGCCGAGTTCGCTGGCGGGAACTTCGACGGCCAGATCGATTTGGCGGCGTTGCGCGACTTCGACGATTTCCGGGGCGGGGCGCTCGCTGCCTACTAGAAATTGGCCGACGAGTTCGATGGGTTTTTGCGTGGCGGAAAGGCCGATGCGGACTGGCGGCCGCTGCGTGATCGCTTCGAGGCGCTCGAGTGAAAGCGCGAGGTGCGCGCCGCGCTTGTCGTCGGCGACAGCGTGAATTTCGTCGACGATTAGGGTGTTGACGGTGCGCAGAATTTCGCGGCTTTTCGCCGCGGTCAGCAGGATGTAGAGGGATTCGGGCGTGGTCACGAGAATATGCGGCGGGCGATCGAGCATGGCGCGGCGTTGGTGCATGAGCGTATCGCCGGTGCGCACGGCGGTGCGAATTTCCGGCATGAGGTAGCCGCGTTGTTGGGCGAGTTGCAGAATTTCGCCTAGAGGAGCGTCGAGATTTTTTTGGATGTCGTTGCTGAGGGCTTTTAGCGGGGAGACGTAGACGACTTCGGTGCGATCTTGCAGGTTGCCGGCCAGGGCTTTGCGGACCAGGGCGTCGATGCAGGCCAGGAATGCGGCTAGAGTTTTGCCGGAGCCTGTGGGGGCGCAGATTAGGGTGTTGCGGCGGGCGAGAATTTGCGGCCAGCCTTGGGCTTGTGGCTCCGTGGGCGTGGTGAATTTTTGGATGAACCAATCGCGGACGAGGGGATGAGCCCAGGCGAGCTCGGAAATTTCGGGAAGAGAGACAGCCGGGAGTTGGCCCATTTCAGATTTCCAATCCACGCGCAGGGAAGTCGCGGCGCGGTGGGAGATTTATTTTAGCACAGAGGGGATTCGCGGCGCATTCGAGAGGCGTGCGTAGCATCGCAGATGCGCTCCGACGAAGATTGCGGTTCTGGCGTTCACTCGCGCTCGCAAGATGCCGGCAGGGACGCCGGCGCTACTTGAGGCAACCCGACATCCGCTTGTTCGCGCGCGCATGGGCTCCCTCCAAAATGCTCGGATGCGCCGCGTCGCTGGCTACTGCTTGCTGACGTTTACGTAGTAGAGATCTGTCGCGACATCGAACTCGTCTTTATTTAGCGGGGTTTGCATGGTTTGCCAGGTTGTTGTGGGTTGGATTATTTGCTGATGGTCTTTTGCGCCTGCTTTTATCGGCATGGCGAAAGCTTTTTCGTCGGCCTGCCAGCGGTAGGAGACGGTTTCGGCGGATTCGTCGAATTTCAGCTCTAGTGTGGGGATATTTGTGTGGCGGAGATATTGGTCGAAGATGGGAGTTAGATTCATGTGGGATTTCTCGTTGAAGTAAGCGACTACGTCTTCGGTCATGATGGTTTGATATTTGAATTTTTGATAGAAGCCGCGAATTAGTTTCCACCATTGCTTGTCGTCGTTGATTACGCTGCGGAGAGTGTTGAGGAAGAGAGTGCCTTTGAAATATTCGTCTTGCGGAGGCGTGGCGTTGACGCCGCGGGGGGCGATGATGGGCTCGCGATTTTGGACTTTGGGTTTGTAGCCGTTGTTGTATTTGAGGGCGTCGTCGCGGCCCCAGCGGAATTCGACGTAAAGCGATTCGAGATAGGTGGCCCAGGCTTCGTGAATCCACATGTCCGAGCGATCGGCGGCGGCCACGGCATTGCCGAACCATTCGTGGGCGCTTTCGTGAATGATGATGAAATCGAATTTCGGACTGATTCCGACACCCGTCCAGTCACGGCCGAGGTAGCCGTTTTCGAAGTGGTTGCCGTAGGCGACTGCGGACTGATGCTCCATGCCGGAATAGGGAACTTCGACGAGCTTGTAGCCATCTTTTTCGAATGGGTAGTCACCGAAATAATGTTCGAAGGCTTCGAGCATGCCTTTGGCCTGCGCGAATTGCTTTTTGGCTTTTTCGAGATCCTCGGGGAGCGCATAGAAATCGAGCGGCAGTTTGCCGAGGCGATCGGAGAAATGCTGGTAATCGCCGATGTTGAGGGCGACGTCGTAATTGTCGATGGGATAGTCCACGCGCCAGTTCCATTGCGTGTAGCCGTCGCCGAGATCTCTGGAGCCTAGAAATTTTCCATTGGAGACGTCGGTGAGACCGTTGGGGACGGCGACGCTGATTTCCATATTTTCGACGCGATCGCGCCATTGATCTTTGTTCGGCCACCAGAAACTTGCGCCGACATCTTCGCAGGCGGTGTTGATCCAGGGATGGCCGGAGGAATCTTTTTTGAAGGTGATGCCGCCGAAGCGGGCGGTTTCGATGGGAGAGCCGGAATAGTAGAAATCGATGGAATAGGTGCGGCCGGTGCGGAGAGTCTCCGGGAAATTCACGAAGACGGCGCCGGAGTCTCGGTCGTATTTCAGAGCCGAGCCGTCGAGCAGAATTTTGTCGATGGCGAGTTCGGGATTCAGATCGAGATGGATGCGCGAGGCGTCGGTGAGCATTTTGAAGCGGATTGTATTCTTGCCACTGATGAATTTCTTCTCGGGATCGAGGCGGATGTCGAGATGGTAGAAGAGCAGATCATTATTGGCGCGATCGGGGCCATATTCGCCGCGAAGGAGATCGGTGCGCGTGGGCGCGGCCGGCGCCTGGGTCGGGGGAGCGGCGGAGTTTTGTTGCGTGGTTTGCGCGCCGAGTGCTGCGGCGATGGCGAGAAATAGAAGAGCGGCAATCGCGGATACTCTTGTCGATTTCAACGTGGGTGACACGGTGCGGCCTTTCTGCGATTGGCGAAGGTGCTTGCGGCGCCGAGTGTACCATTCGCAGGCGGGTGTAGCATTTCGCGCGAGTGCCCTGGGCGCTGAATGCGGCGTGCAGCGCGGGGGAAGCGCCGGTTGCGGGTGATTTCAATCCATCGTAAACTCGAAGGACGTCTTGCAACATGTCGGGGCGTGGCTCAGCCTGGCTAGAGCGCCTGGTTCGGGACCAGGAGGTCGGTGGTTCAAATCCACTCGCCCCGACCACTTCCGTGCGGATCACCTTTTAGATTTTCACACTCAGGCGAATTGATTTTTCGTTGGTCGAGCGCGCTCGCTTGGCGGCTTTGTGCGCGTCAATATCGTAGCGAGACGTTCCAGCCCTGCGCAGCGTCGGCGAGCGTGAACACGACGCGGTGATGCTCGGAATCGAAACGCCAATCGCTGATGGTCTGATCGCCGACGCGGACCTCTTTCGGAGCGGTAGCGGCGCCAAAAATTTCGATTTGAATATTCTTCCACCAGGGATCGAAGCTGCCCAGGCGGGCGGCGCTTTGCACGCGCACGAAATCCGCGCCCGCTTCGCACGTGTAACTCTGGCGCAAATATCCTTGGGCTTCGTAGGCGTAGCTGTGTCCATCGTCTAGATAGAGCGAGCCGCTGCAATCGGGGCCGGGATAGACGCGCAGCTCGAGCGGGCCATTTGGTTTTTCGCCAGTGTTCTGAACAACCGGCTGCTCGGGAATGATGGCGCCGGCGCGGACGTAAAGGGGAAGCTGATCGAGTTCGAGGCGGCGCTTGGGCTTTTTCGCGTTGGTGTGCTTTTCGCCGGAGTTGTAGTCGAACCAATCGCCCGGCGGGAATTGGTCTTCCACTTCATCGAGCGTCTCGCTCAACATCGGGGCGACAAGAAAATCGCGGCCGAAAAGAAATTCACGATTCTCCCCGTAGAAGTCTGTCGCCTTCGGATATTCGTAGAAGATGGGGCGCATCAACGGCGTGCCGGTGCGCGACATTTCCTCGACGTTTGTATAAGTGTAAGGCATCAGGCGGTAGCGCAATTCGATGTAGCGTTTGCGAATGGCTTCCTGCTCGGGGCCGTGAACCCAGGGTTCCTGATCCGCGGTTCCTTTGGCGGTGTGATCGCGATCGATGGGATTGAAAGTGCCCAACTCGAGCCAGCGCGTGAGCAAGTCGGGCGGCGGAGAGCCGGCGAAACCGCCGACATCATCGCCGACGAGCGGGTAGCCGGAAATGCCCATGCTCAGAAGCGTCGGCACGCTCATGCCCAGATGATTCCATGTGCTGCTGTTGTCGCCGGTCCACGTGGCGGCGTAGCGTTCGGCTCCGGCGTATGCGGCGCGAGTGAGAACGAAAGGGCGCTCATCCGGCTGCAGCTTGCGCAGGCCGTCGTAGGTGGCGCGGGCGTTTTCCATGCCGAAAACATTGTGGATGGCGCGATGATCGAGTTTGGCGCCGTCGTCGAGGCCATGCAAGACGTCGAGAGGCATGGTCTTGTCAGCGCGCTCAAAAACGGCGGGCTCGTTCATGTCGTTCCAGAAGCCTGCGACGCCCATGCGCACGAAATCGCGGTAGAGAGTGCCCCACCAATCGCGCGCGGCGGTGCGCGTGAAATCCGGGAAGACGCTGGGTCCCGGCCAGACCGGGCCGACGTAATCTGAGCCGTCGGGATTTTTTACGAATGCATTCACTTTTTCGCCCGAATCGTACGGGGCGTAGCCGGTTTCTTTTTTGATGTGCAGGTCGGTGATGGTGATGGTGTGGAAGCCTTCCTCGCGAAGATCGTGAATCATCTGTTCAAAGGTGGGGAAGCGCGTGCGATCGATGGTGAAGGGGCGATTGCCATCTTGATAATCAATATCGAGATAAATTACGTCCGCGGGAATGCGCTTCTCGCGGAAAAGGCGGGCGATTTCGCGGACGCGGGCTTCGGGAAAGTAGCTATAGCGGCATTGCTGAAAGCCGAGCGTCCAGAGCGGAGGCAGCGGAGTGCGGCCGATCATCGCGGTGTATTCGGAAAGGAGCGTTTTGGGTTCCGGGCCGACGAAGAAATAGTAATTCAGCTCGCCGCCCTCGGCGCCGAATGAAAAATAATCGGCAGACTCTTTGCCGAAATCGAAGCTGCTGCGATACGTGTTGTCGAAGAAAACGCCCCAGGCGATTCCGTTGCGCAGGCCCATGAAGAAGGGAATGGTTTTGTAGAGCGGATCCGTGGATTCCTGCCAGCCGTAGGCATCGGTATTCCACATGGTGAAAGAGCGATTGCGGCGATCCATCGGGCCGGCTTTGTCGCCCAGGCCGTAATAATGTTCATCGGCGGGCATGCGCTTCCAAGTGTGGACGCGCGGGCCGTCCCAGGCCATCGGAAGCGAGGGCTCATCGGCGAGCAGGGAGTTGCCGGCGGCGTCTAGAAAGCTGATCAGGAGGGGGGATTTTTGGATTACGGCGATCGCGCGACCGGTTTCAAGGCGGATTTGCGTTTGCGATTCCTCGATTTTCACGTCGGGTGGATCCGGGGATTCGATCACGGCCCAGGAAAAATCTTTGGCGAAGTTTCCGTTTGGAGCGAGGCGCACGCGGAAGATTCCGTCGCGAAATGCGGTGACGCTGACGTGAGCGGAGCCGGCAGTGAGTTCCACGCCGCCTTTTAGTTTCTCAACGTGCTGCACTTTGCCGATGTGCTGCCAGCCTTGCGCCGGCGTCGCGGAGGCAGAGAGGAGGGCCAGGCCGAGAAATACCGGCACGCGTTTGAGCGCTCGAAGCATCGAGTTCCTCCAGGGACGTTGGGGGATATGTTGTGTCTTCCCTATGGATTACGAGATTATACGCGCGCGGTGTGCTGCGGTCGCCAAGTTCTTCGTGTAGAATCCGGGCAAAGTATGGGCCTGCTAAAGGGACCGGCGCCGGGATTCCCAGCGCGACGGGAGCGAAGATTATGCTTATTGGGGGATCGAAGCGTATCGCTCGCGGGTCGAGACTGCCGATTTTTGCGGTGCTGTTCTTGCTTGCGATGGCGCGGTTGGTTTGCGCGCAGTCCGTTTCGCGCGTGATTTCCGCAGCGCGAGTTCCCGCAGCGCCGGTGGTGACGCGCGTTGATCCACCGAATTGGTGGACGGGATTCGAGCCTTCGGTGATGCTGCTAATCACCGGCGAAAATCTGGAAGGCGCGACGGTGGAGGCGGCGTCGGACAGAGTTTCCGTCGCGAGAGTGGAAGCGCGGCCCGGCGGGCATTACTTATTCGTTTGGCTGACGATCAAACATAACGCCACGCCCGCGAAAATTCCGCTGCGAATCGTTTCTCCGGATGGGCAGCGGACGGAAATTGAATTTCCGTTGCTCGCGCCTCTTAGCGGAGCGGGAAATTTTCAGGGGCTTGATCAGGATGACGTCATCTATCTGATCATGCCCGACCGTTTTGCGGACGGCGACGCCTCGAACGATCAGCCGGCTCAGTCTCCCGGAACGTTCGATCGCAATAATCCGCGCGCGTATCACGGCGGCGATTTGCGGGGAATCGATCAGCACCTCGACTATCTGCGGGACCTCGGCGTCACTACTTTGTGGCTCACGCCATTTCTCGACAATGACGATCATTCGCCGCAGGATTATCACGGCTATGGCGCTGTGGACGAATACGCGGTGGAAGAACATTTTGGCTCGTTGGCCGATCTACAGGCGCTGGTGGCCGATGCACATTCGCGCAAGATGAAAATTCTCTTCGATATGGTTCCGAATCATTTGGGGCCGCGACATCCGTGGGTGGATGATCCGCCGGAAGCGGATTGGTTTCATGGCACGAGGGCGAAGCATGAAGCTTCCAAGGGGGGATTCGATGGTCTCGCGGATCCACACGCTCCGCCGAAATTTTGGCGGCAGATGGAAGAAGGCTGGTTCGCCAATGTGCTGCCCGATCTGAATCAGGATAATCCGGATGTGGCGGAATATTTGATAGCCAATGCGCTGTGGTGGGCGGAGAGCACGGGGGTGGATGGATACCGGCTGGACACGTTTCCTTATGTATCGCGGCATTTTTGGCCGGAGTGGCATCGGGCGCTGCATCAGGCGTACCCGAACTTTTTTACCGTCGGTGAGATTTTCGATGGCAACCCGGACATCACTTCTTTTTTTGTAGGCGGCCAGAGGGCGTGGGATGGAATTGATTCAGGGCTGACGACCTGCTTCGATTTTCCTTTTTATTTTACTTTGCGCGACGTGATTATCCACGGAGAGAGCTTCGAGCGCATTCCTGCCATTCTCTCGCGCGATCGTCTGTATCCTCATCCCGAAATTCTTGTGCCGTTTCTTGGAAATCACGATGTGCCGCGCTTCGCGGCGGAGACCGGCAGCTCGGCGCAGCAATTGAAACTTGCGTTTTCGGTGCTTCTCACCATGCGCGGGATTCCGCAGCTTTATGCCGGCGACGAAATTGCGATGCCCGGCGGCGGCGATCCGGATAATCGGCGGGATTTTCCTGGCGGGTTTCCTGGTGATGCGCGTGATGCGTTTCTGCCCGCCGGCCGCACCGCGGAACAGCAGGACGTTTTCGCTCACGTGCAGACGCTGCTGAAACTTCGCCGCGATCATGTGGCGCTGCGGCGCGGGGCTTTGGCGCACATCGCCAGCGATCACGATACGTATGCTTTTGCGAGGCTGTCGGAAGAGGAGCGAATTCTGGTGGTAGCGAACAACGCCGCGACAGAAAGGCCGGTGACGCTCAGCTTTGCGGATACTCCGTTGGCGGGCGTGAGCCGGCTAACGCCGCTGATGGGCGGCGCTGCTCAGTCGGTGGTGGAGAATTCGGTGAATCTGACGATCCCCGCGCGAACTGCGGCAGTCTTCCTAGTGCAGTAACAGGTAGCTACGCTCTGCTGCCGACGCTGCTGCGCTATTCCATGCGCAGGGCGCGCACCGGATCAATCGAAGTTGCTCGCCGCGCCGGAATCAAGCAGGCCATCGCCGCCACAACGAACAAAATCGCCGCCGCGGCCACGAGCGTCAACGGATCGCGCGAGCTCGCCCCGGTGACATTCGTAAGTAGGCGGCCGAGCGCAATGCTTAGCACAATTCCCACAGCCGCGCCCGCGCCCAGCGTGATTGCCGTCGAGCCGAGAATCAGCCGGAAAATATTCGCGCGCGGCGCTCCCAGCGCCATGCGAATTCCCAACTCTTGCGTGCGCAGCGTCACCGCGTAGGAAATCACGCTGTAGAGTCCCGTCGCCGCCAGAATCAGCGCGAGTAGCGCGAACATTCCGAAAAGCGATGCGACGAACCGCTCGCGTCCCCAGCCTTCCGTATTCAAATACCAAATCAGGGTATGTTCGTCGCCGAGCACAATCTCGGGATTCAATTCGCGCAGCCGGACGCGCACGGATTTCAGCGCCGCTTCCGGATCGCCCGTCGAGCGGATCATCAGGGCCTGGTCCGGTGGAAGCACGAAGGTATAGGGCAGGTAAATAGCGGGCTTCACGGGATGGTCGAGCCCGTTATTTTTGGCATCTCCGACCACGCCGATCACTTGCAGCCAGTCGCTCGCGTTGGCTGCTTGCAGGATCGCCGGTGGAATATCTTTCATCACCGGGCTGCGAACGTTTTGTCCGATGGGATCGGCATCGCCGAAATATTGTTTCACGAAGGCCTGATTCACCAGCGCGAGATGATCTGCGCGCTCGACCTCGGCGTCGGTGAAGATGCGCTCTCGCAGCAAAGGCACTCGAAGCGTGGCAAAAAGTTGCGGACTCACCAGTGCAAGATTTGCATCAGCCTGCGCCAGGCCGGGCTTGCTCTGAATTTCGATCGGTCCGGTGAAACCGCCAAACGGCGGAAACCAACTGGTGGAGACGCCCACCGAGGCGATGCCTGGCACCGCTTCGACCGTGCGGCGAATTTGTTCGTTCGCGCTCATGCGCTCCTGCCACGTTGGATGCGCGCCTTTGGGAAGGGCAAGATCGATGCCGAAGACATTTTGAGGATCGAGGCCCAACGGAGTGTGAGTGCGTGCGATGAATGTGCGCGCGGACGCGCCGGCGCCAGCAAGGAGCACCACTGTAAGGGCCACTTGGCCTGCGATTAGTAAGCGATGCGTATTGCGGCTGCGGATGCTTCCAGCTTGCCTTGTGCTGCTGGCTTGAATCAACGGGCCGAGCTGCGGCCGCGAAAGCTGCAAGGCCGGCGAAATTCCGAAAATCACGCCGGTGAGCATCGCTACCACCACGCTGAATCCCAGCACTACGCCGCTGATGTGGATTGCGGCTTCGTGCGGAAATGAATAGTGCGGCAGGAGCGCGCTGATTGCATCTACGCCAAAATAAGCCGCCAGCACTCCCAGCACGGTGCCAGCGACAGAGAGAAGCAGCGATTCCGTCAGCACCTGGCGGATGAGCCGGCCGCGCGCGGCGCCCACTGCCACGCGCACCGACAATTCGTGCTGCCGCGCCGATCCTCGGGCCAGCAACAGAATCGAAACATTGGCGCAGCCGATCAGCAGCAGTATCGCTACCGCGACGAACAAGATTGTCAGCGCTCCGGCGAACTGGCCGAGCACTTGCTCGTTCAACGACACGATTTTAACTTTTGCATTCTTCGGAAAATTCGCATCCTGCTTGGCGATCTGATCGACGAATACCTGCAGCTCCGCCTCCGCTGACGGAAATTTCGTGCCGGGTTTCAATTTAACGAATGCGTTCCAGTATTCATGCGGATCGGATGACGGCACGGCCGGCAGATAGACATCGGAATCGCCCCAAGTGAAGCGCGGAGGCGCAACGCCGATTACGGTGTAAAGAACGCGATCGAGCTCAATCGATTTCCCGAGGATGCCTGGGTTCCGGCCGAATTGGCGTTGCCAGAAAAGATAACTGAGAACGGCAACCGGCGCGGGCTGGCCATTTGTAACGTCGGATGACGAGAACTCGCGTCCGATATACGGCCCGACGCCCATGTATTCAAATAAATTTGCAGAATATTTGCCCACGGTCACGCTGATGGGCAGCTGATCGCCCGTGAGCGCCTGGCGCTCATCGCGCTGCAGGAAGAAATCATCGATAGCAGCAAGTTTGTGCAGCGGCTCGACCTGCGCTCCGGTGACGATGAGGAGCGGTCCGTGGCGATCCGGAAGATTGAGCTGCACGTGCACCATGCGATTGGCGGCGCGATAGGGGTACGGATCTCCCAGAACGCCATACACGACGCTGAAGACGGCGGTGGTCGCTCCGATGCTCAGCGCGAGAGAAATGATGGCGGTGAATGCAAATCCGGGTGAGCGCCTAAATTGCCGAAGCGCGTAGCGCAGATCCTGTGCAAGTTTATTCATGAACTTATTCCCCAGCTGATTTGGGATATCGAGCTTGCGATGCTGCTATTGCGCCGGCGGGCCTGCCCCGGCCTGATCCGCGCGTTCCTTTCGCGCCTTCGAAAGAACATTTTCTTCCCGACGGACCATCTTATTCATCTCTTCGAGGCGGTGGAAGACTTCCAGTTCCTGCGCGGCCTTGTCCGCGCGCTTGCCGCGCGTGTACAGCAAAAATAATTGGTAATGAGCCTGCGAGTTCTCCGGGCTGAGCTGCACCGTTCGTTCGAAAAATTGCACAGCCTTCTCGGTCTGCCTTTCGCGGAGATAGGTCATGGCCAGATCGGAAAGCGCATCCACGTATTCCGCGTCCAGCGCGACGGCGAGCTCGAGCTGTTTTTGGGCCAATTCGAGTTCGCCCTGCTCCAGGTAGACAAAACCCAGGCTGGCGCGAGCGCGGGCGTGATTTGGATTTGCGGCCAGTTGTTTTTCGAAATGGAGTTTGGCGTCGTCGAATTTTCCCTGGGCGCGAGCGCAGTAGCCGGCGAGGTATTCGATGTCTTCGGTTTTCGGGTCCAAACTGGCGGTTTTTTCGAAAGCGGCTGCGGCGGCGGCGTAATTTTCCGCGCGGAAAAACGCGTTGCCGAGGCTAAGTTCGTAGAGCGGTTGAGTGGCGTCGAATTCGGCGGCACGCTGATAGCTTTTGGCGGCGAGTTCCCAATTGCCGATGGCGAATTCTTCGCGGCCAAGCACGTAAGTGATATTGCGCGCGGGCGGGCGCGCGAGCCGTGGCGTGCTGGAACTCGATGATGGCATTTTCGTGATCCAGTTTTTCGGCGGCGATCAGGCCCAAGCGGAAATGGACTTCGGGCATTTCCGGCTTGAGATCGGCGGCTTGCGCGAGGACGGTGACGGCATCGTCGAGGCGCTTGAGATTGTGATACGCGACGCCGAGATTGTAGAGAACCTCCGGAGTGTTCGGACGCAATTGATTCACGCGTGAGAAAAGGTCGGCGGCGCGCTCGTATTGCGCTTCTTCAGCCAACGCGATCGCCAGATTGAAGAGCAGCGCGGAGTTTTGCGGCGCGGCCGCCACCAATTCGTCGGTGGCAGCAAGGGCTTCCGGAAGGCGATTGGCTTTCAGCGCGGCGCGCAGGAATAGAAACGTGATGGATGGATCGTTCTGCTGCGCTTTTCGCGCGATATCGAATTGGTCGGCGGCGGCGGAATATTCCTTCAGCGGCGCGAGCACCATGCCGAGATTATAGTGAGCGCGCGCGTTGTTGGGATCGAGTTTGATGGCGCGCTCGAGTTCCTTGCGTGCTTGCTCCAGCTTTCCTTGCTGCAGAAAAAGATTCCCCAGGTTGCCGTGCGCGGGCGCGAATTTCGGATCCAGGCGAATCGCTACGCGGTATTGTGCTTCGGCGGAATCGGCTTGCTTCATTTGCTCGTAGACGTAGCCGAGCAGATTGTGCGGCACCGGCGAATTCGGCGCGAGTTTTGCCGCGTCCCTCAATACCGGCTCGGCCTCCTGGAATTTGCCGTTGCGCAGAAGCTCGCCGGCATCGGCGAGCTCTTTTTCGGCTGCGGGATTTGGCGCTGGCGGCGCCGCCGGTCTAGTTGCAGGATTGGTTTGTTGTCCGAAGATAGCTGCGCCTGTCAGAAAGACAATTCCGGCAGTCCAGCCGCACTTGAGGAACCCGTTCATTTCAATTGCTCTTCGACCGCACCTTTGCCTTCGACAACCCGGAACACGCGATTGATTCCGCTCAGCGCGACATTTTCTTTTTTACCGTCGGGCCAGCGGATTTCGAGCTTATCAACTTGCTTGGCTTTTCCGATTCCGAAATGCAGGCGCATATCGTGGTTGGAAATGTAGCTTCCGCCGCTGATCACGTCATTGCGCTGCGTGATTCCGTTCGCGGTGAGAAAAGCCTTGGCGCCGATGGCGTCGCGCGGCCCATTCGGCCCGCCGATGAGATGCAGATCAACCCAAGTATTTCCATTCTCCACCACATTGCGCAGCAGCACGGGCGGGCCATCGACGGTACTCAGCACCACATCCATTTTTCCATCGTTGAATAAATCGCCGAACGCCGCGCCCCGCGCGCTTACCACGACGCTCAGCCCGCTGTTCGTCGCCGCGGGCACCACCTGGAAGCGCTTGCCGTTCAAATTGCGGAAGAGCAAAGGGCGCTGTGCATAAGTGATTCCCCAATCGTTCTGCTCCACAGCCGGATATACGTGGCCGTTGGCGGTGAAAATATCTTTCCAGCCGTCGTTGTCGAAATCGAGGAATCCGGTTCCCCAGCCGAGGAACGGAATCGTGACGGCGGCGACGCCGGTCTGAAAGCTGACATCCGAAAAATTCGCATCGCCTTCGTTGCGATAGAGTGTGTAGTAATCGTCGGAGAAAGTGGTGACGTAGAGGGACAAGTGCCCGCTATTTTCGTAGTCTCCGACGCCGAGGCCCATCGCAGCCTGCTCCCTGCCATCTTCCTTCAGCGCGAATCCAGAGGGATAGCTCGCGTCTTCGAATGTCCCGTCACCTTTATTCAGGAACAAATAATTCGGCACGGAATCATCGGCGACGGCGATGTCGAGTTTGCCGTCATCGTTCAGATCGGCGAAGACTACGCCGAAGCCGTAATAGCCGGCCTCGTTCGAGACTCCGGCTTTCTTGCTGACATCGGTGAACGTGCCGTTGCCGTTGTTGTGAAACAGATGATTGCGCTCGCCCGTCAAGCCGCGCGGACCGCACATCACCGGCTTGCCGCGATACTGGCAGAAACTGAATTTCGTGGCGGCGGTTCCGGGTACGGGCGGATTATCGAGATCGAACGCGACGTAACTGGTGACATAAATGTCGAGCTTCCCGTCGCCGTCGTAATCTCCGAAGGTCACGCCGCTGGACCAGTTCGGCTTCGCGCCGCTCACGGCGACGCCGGCGGATTCCGCAACGTCGGTGAAAGTGCCGTCGTGATTATTGTGATACAGGCGGTTCTTGCCGTAATTCGTCACATACAAATCCGGCCAGCCGTCGTTGTCGTAGTCGCCCACGGCGACGCCGAAGCCCCAACGTTCATTGGCGACGCCGGCTTTTTCGGTTACGTCGGTGAAAGTGCCGTCGTGATTGTTGTGAAGCAGAGCGGCGCGCGGAGCTTTTTCTTTTCCGCGCATGGCGTCGAGCGTAGAACCGTTCACCAGATAAATGTCCGGCCAGCCGTCGTTATCGTAATCAACAATTGCAACGCCGGAGCCGGGCGCTTCGAGGATGAAATTTTTCTCCAGCGAGCCGGAGACGTGCTTGAATTTATCGAGGCCGGATTTCTGCGTGGCATCCACGAAGACAACCGGCGCGCCATCCACAAAACCGCCGGCAGTGATCGGCCGACGCTTTTCATCGAGGACCGGCGCAAAAACGCCGCCGGTGGATACGCCGCCCTGCTGGGATTGTGACTGCGGCTTGGGCATCTCCTGTTTTTTTTCTTGCTGATGGCCGCCACTCAGAAGTCCCGGCGCGGCCGCGGCGCCGATCGCGGCGGAGAGCGCCGCAACCAACACGCGGCGAGCGTTCTTCGAAGCCAGCAGCTTGATCACGCGCATGTTCGTCGCTTCACGGCTTTGAATTTTCCTGTCCCATACCTGCTCCCGTGCGCCGCTGGCGATTGAGGCGATCGACTTCAGCGAATTCGTGCGCCGCCTCGGCTTTTCGGCCGGCGCGCTGCAAACTCAGAGCAAGCTGGTAATGGACTTCGGGGCTCTCCGGCGATTTCTTCGCTGCCGCGCGCAAAAATTCGATGCTTTCGTCCAGCTTTCCCGCCTTCGCCAGTTCCCGTCCGAGCGCCATATTGATTTCGAAATTCGACGGATCCAATTCGCGGGCTTTGCGCAGCTGCGCGAGAGCGTCATCGGCCTCGCCAGTCTTGCCGAGAATTTCGCCGAGACCCAGATAGCCGCGCGCATCGTTCGGGCTGATGCGCTGCAACTCTTTGTACTGATTCGTCGCGCCTTCGGTGTCTCCGCTCACTTCCAGGATCGTGCCGAGAAGAAACCGGGCCTCGGGATCTTCCGGCCGCAGACTGACAGCTTTCTGAAGCGCAGCGGCCGCGCCGGCAGTGTCGCTGCGGGCGTAACGCGCGCGGCCCAAATAAAATTCCGCGTCGAAGGAATTGGAATCAAGCTCGGCGGCGCGAGCGAGCGTGCTGATAGCCTCGTCCTGGCGTTCCTGCGCGGAGAGTGTAAGGCCGAGCAAGGTGAGTGCGTCGGCAGAATTGGGATCAAGCATCAAAGCGCGACGCGCTTCCGCTTCCGCTTCCACCGCATGATGCGAATTCTGCAAAGCCAGCGCGTTCATATACGCCAGCGGATACGAATTCGGTTGGCTCACTACGAGCGCTGCCAGCAGTTCCGCAGCTTCGCTCCATCTACCGACGCGCACCAAAGACGCGGCCAAATCCTGCCGCACAATTTGCGATGCCGGATCGGCCTGCAAAGCCCGCCGAAAGCTGGCGAGCGCGGCTTGCGGGTAACCCAGATCGGCGAACAGCGCGCCCTGTGTATACTCCAGGCGAACATCTCCGGCCGGCAATTCATCCTTCAAGATGCGCAAATGGATGCTCGCGCCGGGAAAATCCTTGTCCTGGCGGAGCGCGTTGACGAGATCGAATCGCAGATCGGTTTGGTCGGGATTCAATTCGAGCGATCGTTGCAGGTGCGCGATGGCTTCTTTTGAATCTTCGCTGTCCGCGAGCATGGCCCGGCCGAGCAGTCCGTGCGCCGCATAACTTCGATCTTCCAGCACCGCCGCTTTCCGCGCTTCGGAAGCGGCTTCTTTGAATTTGCGATTGAGGAACAAGCCGTACGCCAGATTGATTTCGAACTGGGCGCTCCCAGGCGCGATGTGCGTGGCGTCCCGCAGATCGGCCAGCGCGTCGGCTTGCTCGTCCAGCTGCAACCGCAGCAAGCCTCTTGAGCTCAGCAGCGGCGCGTCCTTGGGATTGGCGGTGAGCTTGGCGGTCAATTCGCTTTCGGCGTTGCGTAGGGTGGTCGCAGCGGGCGCGAACCGCTCCTGGTGCGAGCGTTCGGCCGCGCTCTGGCCTCGCGTTCCGAAAGGCGCGAGCAAGCAGACCGCCGCGCAAACCAGTGCGCGCAGCCATTCAGTGCGACGGAAATTCATGCAAGCACCATTGTAGCAAGGCGGGATTGGCGCCCCCAGAGCCCGAAAAACAATTCGGCCGGAGCGTGAGCCCCGGCCGAATCGTACAGGGTCAGGTTCGTCTGCGGCCTAGAAAATAATCCGCGCGCGGTACTGAATGATCCGCGGCGGCAGCCACGTATTCTGGAAAAATCCAAAATTCGGATTCGCCTGCTGCACGGTTTGCCCGGCGCCGGGGTTATTCCAGGTCGCGTTCGGCACCAGGGCGTTGGCCTGGTTGAAGATGTTGAATCCTTCGAGGCCGATCTGCATGCTTACGCGTTCCGTGATCGTGAGATTTTTGAAAAAGGACATGTCGGTACGGAAATATCCCGGCCCCGTAAAGCGGTTGCGGCCCGAATCTCCATAACAGAATTGATTCCCGGCCAGATTGTTGTAGCAAATCGAGTTCGGATCCCCAGGGTTCGAGCCGTCGTCGAAGCCAGCAGGATCGAGTCTCCCGTTGGTGAACGCGGGGCCAATCTGATTCGCCGGCCGGCCATTGGAAATCACGCTGAACTTCGATCCGGTGCTGCCCTCGAAGATCACGTTCCACTGCCAGCCGCCGATGAATTTATCGGTGAGCGTGTTGACGTCCGCGCCGAACCTCTTCCCGTGACCAAACGGCAGATCCCACAGAACGCTAGAGACAAACGTGTGGCGATGATCGAGCGCCGAGTCCGCCCGGTCCGCGCGGAAATCCAACGCGTTGATCGGCCCTCCGACTTGTCCTCGCTGGTCGCCGGGATTGCCGAATAGCCCGGAGCTATTGTCTATGTTGTGGCTGTAGGTGTAGGCGACCGTGGCGACGAAGCCCATGGAATAGCGCTTCTCGAGTTTCGTCTGCAGCGAATCGTAATACGCGTTCGCTCGCCCCTCAAAAGTCCGCACGTCGCTAAAGAAACAGACCGGGCTAGTGCAGCCGAAATTTCCATTTGTGGCCTGCACGCTTCCCAGACCGTTTCCATTGGCGCCCAGTTCGCGTTCCGCCAGCAGATGACGGCTGCGCGTGCCCGCATAGCCGACCTGCAGCAGATAGTTGCCGGCAAACTGATACTCAAAGCTCAAGTTGGCTTCGTAGATCGTTTCGTTCTTGAGGTTTGTCGGGATGTTAAACAGCAACGTTCCCGTACTGAGTATGGGCGGGTCCGTCACCGAAGCTACCGGAGGCCCGTTGCTGAAATTGTTCACCTGACCGGGGCAGGGGCAGAAGATCTGGTTTACGTTCGGCGGATTCAAGACCAACGGGTAATCCCCGCCAAATCCTTCCAGCGCGTAGAACACGCCGGCGCCGCCGCGAAGTGCGAATTCGCGTCGCGGGCCAAACGCGTATGCAAATCCTACGCGCGGGCCGAAATTATCGTGGCGAGTGTCCGCCAGGCTGTTTCCTCCTCCTGTAGCGCGGACGAGTTCCAAAGTTTGCGGGTTAAAATTCGCGATGCGTCCGCCATCTTCGCCATACAGAGGAAATTGATCCCAGCGCAGGCCGAGGTTTAGTGTCAAATCCGACGATACTTTCCAGTCGTCCTGGATGAAAACCGAGTACTCAGTAGACTTGAGACGGAAGGGCTTGTCGCCGCCCAGAACAGTACCGCTATTGGAGAAGTCCGCGTTGACGCCCAGGAGCGCATCGGCTTCATTTACGCCGGTGTGGCCTGCATTCACAACGCCGCCTCCGCCTACGCCGCCGTTGCCCCACGCAAACGCGCCCTTCAAATCGCCGAAGCCGCCGGAGTCAAGCTGATCGATGATACGCGGGCGAACTTCGATGCCGCCCTTCCAGGTATGCTTGCCCTGAATATAGGTGACCGAATCTGCGATGTAGTAACTCTGCGATTGCTCGAGAAAGATGCCGCCATCGCCGGTGAACTCGATTTCTCCAGGAGGATTGCCGCCGCCGAAGCCGATCAGCGCACCGCCGGTGGTTGCCGCGGTGCCTTTATTGCAATTGGGAATGCCGATGTCATTGCACCAGGTAGGACTGATGCCGCACGCGCCGTTTACGCCGCAGTTGAAAATGCCGAGCTCCACCTTCGTGTAGCCAAAGCGCAATTCGTTCAAAAGGTTCGGCCGGAAAACGTGGGTATCGGTCACTACGACTTGCCGCGTGTTACCGAGCTCGTTCCCCGCGCCGAATCCCGCGGTCGGCAAGACCGGGAAGAAATTGGCGCGCTCGCGAGTTTGATTGTCACGCGTGAAGCGGCCGCTCAAAGTGTTCTTATCGGAGAAACGATAGTCGGCTTTCACGTCGAATGAATTAATTGTTTCCTT
Source organism: uncultured Acidobacteriota bacterium (assembly GCA_963838545.1). Lineage (GTDB taxonomy): Bacteria > Acidobacteriota > Terriglobia > Acidiferrales > UBA7541 > Palsa-147. The sequence continues at coordinate 104,251 of CAWIRL010000023.1, read as the reverse complement.
ATTGCGGCGCACGCCGATGTAGTTAATCACCGCTTCGCTGGCATTCACGATGTCAGAACCATCGGGATTGAAAACGTTCGGCAGCGGGTATTCCTGGAGGTAAGCCTGCGCGATGGGGTCGAAGTCCGCGCGGCTGGTCAAATTCGGAATCACGTTCCCTGGAAAGGGCGTGCCGGTAGCAAAACCAGCGGCGCCGCCGGTTCCGGGATCAACCAGTTGCTGCGTGAACGCTGAGAAATCGCCAACTCTCGCGCCGGCAGTCGGTACGGCGGTTTCAAATTGGGTGGGAATCAAATTTCGCTGCCCAAGATAATCGCCGAAGAAAAACAGCTTATTCTTGATAATCGGCCCGCCGATTGTGGCGCCAAACTCGTTGATGTGCGTGGTGGTCTTCGGAAGCAGCGCTTCGGCATCCTGTCCCGTCCGTCCGGACAAAAACCGCGCCGCTCCGATACCCGGGTTAATCGCATTCAGCGCCGTGTTCTGACCGTAGTAGGAGACGGTGCCGTGATAATCATTCGTGCCCGATTTGTAAGTTGTATTGATCTGTGCACCGCCGCGGCCGGCCTCAGCCTTGGCCATGCTCGTATCGACGCGAAATTCCTGAATCGCGTCGGGGTTCGGAAACACGCCGATCTCACCGAAAATCGGCTCGTTGTTGTCCACGCCGTCCAAGGTGAAATTGTTATTGCCCGGCCGCAGTCCATTCGCGCTGATCGCCGAGCCGCCCGAACGTCCGAATCGCGCCGCCGGCGTATCTCCGCGATTATCCGTGACGCCGTTCCCGCCCGCGTTCGGATCGCCTTGGTTGAAATAAGAAGAATCCGTGAGGATCGAAGTGATGTCGCGATTGACCCCGGGCGTGAGCAGCGCAAGATTCGTGAAGTTGCGATCGCGCAGCGGCAATTCCGTAATTTGGCGTCCTTCGATGACGGAACCCTGGGAGCTGGTTTCGGTATCAATTAACGGTGCGGTGGCCACAACAGTGATCTTCTCAGTCACGGCGCCGACCTGCAGCGTGAGGTTGGTCTCGCGCACATCTCCGATGCGCAGCTCAAAGTCCTCGCTCACTGCGGTCTTAAATCCATCTTTTGAAGCCTCTACGTGGTAAAACCCCACTTGGAGAATGGTCGGAATCACAAAGCGGCCGTCGTCGTTCGTCGCCACCTCAAAGGTCGCGCCGGTCTTTATGTTGGTTGCCTTGACGTTCGCGCCCACCACATTGGCGCCAGCGGAGTCGGTGACTTGTCCGGTAATCGAGGCGCGGTCGTTCTGCGCCAGCGCTGGGAGGCAAAGTGCCAGGAAAAACACGAATCCGCACAAGGTACGCCGCGATGCGCTACTCATAGCGTTCTCCCTTCCCGGATAAGGACGGTTAGCCACTTTATAACGGATGCAGCACCCCAAAAACTCGCTCTCGAACCCCGTTTTCGCGCTCAGCCGGTGCAACCTGCCAGAAAACAAAGCGCTTAGCCCACAAACGGTGCACACAACTAATACAAAACAATTACTGACACTACTATTAGGTTCAGCAAGCGTTCGTGAAGTCTGATACGGTTAAACACGGTTACGCTCGGTAAACCTAGAGGTTGCAGTCTTGTGGGAGACTTGGTAACCTCCCGGTAACATCGAAGTGACAGGACCCGCATGACCGAACGGGCGCAATTTCTATCGGAAATCGATCGTATCGTGCACAGCCAGACCCTGCAGGGTTCGGAATCCCTGTGCAAGTTCCTCAATTACCTGGCCAAGTATGCCCTCGACCATCCGGACGAGCGCCTCAAAGAACATCAAATTGCCACGGAAGTCTTCGGGCGTTCATCGGATTTCGACTCCCGAGTTGATTCGCTAATCCGCGTTCAGGCGGGTCGTCTGCGCGCAAAGCTAGCGTCCTATTATGAGACAGAGGGCGGCGAAGACTCCGTGCTGGTCGATCTGCCGAAAGGCTCCTACGCGCTCTCATTTCATCATCGCCGCACGGCGTCGGCGCGAACGCAGAGCGGCGTCAATCATGGCTCAGACGCCTGGGTAATCTCCAAGCGCACCGGAATCATTCTGCTCGCGGCTTCAATCGTGCAGTCCGCTATCCTCGTGGCCATCGCCATTCCCGTTGCCAACCGCAGGTCTGCGGAATCAGCAGCGGCCAGCGAAGTTCAGGCTGACGGCAATCCCCTGCAAACTTTTTGGAAGCCGTTCATCTCCGGCGCGAACGAGCCCTGGGTAATTTTCAGCAACGGTTCTTTCGTTGGCCGCCCGGAGACCGGTCTGCGCTATTACGACCGCACCAAAGATTCCGGGGCGCGAGTGTGGGATCACTATACGGGCGTCGGCGAAGTGCTGGCGATGCACAGCCTCGATCAATTATTCGGCTCGCTGCAGCGGAATTTGCAAGTGAAGCGCGGCAGCCTGGTGGCGCTCGATGATGTGAAAAACAACGACCTGATTTTCATCGGCTCGCCCTCTGAAAATCTCACGCTCATGGACATTCCCACCACCAGGAATTTCGTTTTTAGCCGCGTCCCTTCCGGGCCCCGCAAAGGCGATCTGGCAATTATGAATACACAGCCGCAGGCGGGTGAGGCGGAGATCAATCTCGCGAGTCCGTCAAACTCTCCGCTGACGGAAGATTACGCCATCGTCGCGCTGGTTCCCGGGATCAATCCTTCGCGCTCCGTGCTGATTCTGGCGGGAACTACCACTTTCGGCACGCAAGGCGCCGCGGAATTCGTCTGCCGGAAGAATTCGGTGGAAGAATTACTTTTGCGGCTGGCCGTTTCAAAATCGATGGCATTCAAACCATTCGAGGCGCTGCTGCGCGTGAAGATCACTCGCGGGGTCCCCGTTGACACGGAACTCGTCGCCTTGCGCCAGCGCTCCACTCCGTAGCAATCCGCCGCCTCTCTGAAGTTCTCTCTAGTGAGTCGCCGCTTTTCCGCCGCTCAACTCCGCGGCCGCCGAATCGATCAGCGCAGCTTCGGCTTGCAGCACGCCGCTCACCACCACGATCCCCGCATTCGCGTCATCCCATTTCTTCAATTCAATCGCTTCGCGAATCGCCGGCATCGTTTTACCCGCATAACCGGTATAAGCCCCGGGCGCATAGATCTGATGCGTGTACCACGGCCGGCTCGGCAGCCCTTCCTGCGTCGTCAGTTTTCTCTCGCTGCTGATCAGCAAAGCATTCACGTTGCGCAGCTTTTCCGTCGGCAGAGCCCCGCCTCTTGCCGCGCCGAATTGCTGCAACGCCTGCCGGTAATTCTGCGCGGATTCGGTGAGCTTCGCCGCCGCGTTTTCCAGCGGTGCAAAATTCAGAAAAGGCGGCACTGGCATCATAGAAGGCGCCACCTCAGGCTTCGTTGGATCCACCGTCGCCGTGAACATTCCCTCTTCAATCTCCCGGTTTTTCTCGATCGTCTCATCACGCGCCGTGCTCGCCAGTTTTTTTAACTCGCCCACGTATTTCTTCATGTCGTCCGCGAAATCCACGAATTCAAACGGCAGCAAATCCGCGTCCGCCATGCGCATCATCGCCGTTCCCCCCGTTTGCGCCAGGGTGCGGCCGTACTTGAAATCCGTATCGCCGAAGTGCGTGTACCAATAAAAGTCGTCGTAAATGGAGTGATAGATTCCTCCCTGCACTTCACCGCCATATTCGAAATTGAGCGACGCAACCCCCAGATGCTGCAGAAATGGCGTGTAATCCGTGCCGGACCCAAGCGCGGCGATGCGCAGATCGGCGCGCTCGCGAATTTCCTGGCGATCTTCCGGCGTTTTTCCCTGTGAAATCGCGCGCATCTGATCGCGCTTCCAGGCCGTAAGATTCGTTTCCGGATCATTGATCCCTCGCGCGACGTCATTCACGAATTGCTCCAGCGTCTGCGAGCCGCCCACATCCAAATATCCCCGCTCGTTCGAATCCGAATTTATATACAGCACCGCCGATTTCGCCAGTTCCTGCGCATGTGTCTCCACCCACTCGGTCGATCCGAGCAAGCCTTCCTCTTCGCCGTCCCATGCGCAATAAATAATCGTCCGTTTCGGTTTCCATCCGGCTTTCATAATCTCGCCGAATCCGCGAATTTCCTCCAGCATCGCGCTCTGCCCCGAAATCGGATCTTCCGCGCCGTTCACCCACGCATCGAAATGATTTCCGCGGATGATCCACTCATCCGGAAATTCGCTCCCGGCAATTTTGCCGATCACGTCATAAATGGGCTTCATTTCCCAATTGAATTTCGCAAGCAAATGAACTTTCGCCGGCCCCGGCCCGATGCGGTAAGTAATCGGCAACGCGCCGCGCCAATTCTCCGGCGCCACGGGACCGGTCAAAGCCTCCAGCAGCGGTTGAGCATCCCCGTAGGAAATCGGCAGCACCGGAATTTTTGTGATGGTTGGCGCCTGGTCGATCGGCAATCGCTTCGCATCCGCCGTCGCGCCAATATTCGGTGTCAAAGGATCGCCGGGATACAGCGGATTATCCAGCACGCTTCCGCGCTGCACTCCCTCCCGCGGCCGCCACGAGCCATTCGGAAAAGTTTCCCCCTGCGAATAACCGTCGTCTTTCGGATCGGAATAAATGATGCAGCCCACCGCTCCATGCTCCGCGGCAACCTTCGGCTTGATCCCTCGCCACGAGCCGCCGTATCGCGAAATTACAATCGCGCCCTTCACCGAAATCCCCAGCCGCTCGAGCTGTTCGTAATCGCTCGGAATTCCGTAGTTCACGTAAACGAGCGGCGCGGTCACGTCTCCATCGCGCGAATAAATGTTGAATGTAGGCAATTGCTCGTCCTGCTGCCCCGAAGTCGGGTCCACGGAAAGCGCCGGTTCCTTCAGGCTCGCGGAAAATTTCGTCGGGCTCACCATTTCCACCACGCGCTCACGCGGCGTCGGAAACAGCACGCTGAACGTTTCGATGTGCGTGTCGAATCCGGCATCTTTCATTTTGCCGGCGATCCATTCCGCGTTTTCCTTGTCGTACGCCGAGCCCACGTGATGCGGCCGCGCCGAAAGCCGCTTCATGTTCTCGCGAATCAAGTCCGGCGATGGCACAGCGCGAAACTTTTCCTCCCACTGCCGCTCCGCGCGCGAAGATTCCGCCGAGTATCCCGTCAGCGGCGCTTCCTGAGCGCTGAGTGGAACCAGAATCGAAACGAGTGCCATCGCGACGATTGCAGATCCGCGTTTCATTTGAACTCCCATTCGTGTCAGCGTCTCAAAAGCCCCAGCACCGTACCGCATTCCGGCGCGAGTTTCTAGCTACTACGGCACAATCGGCGCCTTCACATTGCTATATTCAAATCTCACCGACGAGTGAAACTTCTCCCCGCTCGTCTCCATATCTTGCTCTTGCCGCAAGATCAACCCGCTGCTCTTCGCGATCCACACCACCACGTCCGACTTCATGTCTTCCGTCTCGCCATGCGCGCTATAAACTTTCGCCGCCTGTCCACTCACAGTCTCTTCCCGCAAAAAGCGGCAGGATTTATTCTTCACCGATTTGCGATTTTCCAATTCGTCCGCTTGCCGCTGCTTCACCGTCAACGGACTCTTCACCCACTTCCCGCGAACTTGCACATAAATCGCCCCGTCAACAGAAATGTCCTCCCTAACTTCCGTCTTTCCTCCTGGCAAAGTTCTAGTCGTATAACCGTGGTGCGGAGTCGCAGTCAGTTTGTCCCCAGCATCGAACACCACCTTGCAATCGTCCTCAGCACGGATCGCCGGCGCCGCTCCAAGGGCAAGCAAAACCACGCCGGCAATCGCCAAGTACGTCAAACTTGCTCTCAATTTTCGAGGCATTTCGCGCGATGATTTCATTCCTGATCCTTATAGATGGATTCGCGCACAACTTCAGCGCGCCCCACACTTCACCACTCTTCAACCCCAGAAAACAAGCCTCATGAAGCGACAATGAGATGACCGGTGCCAGACAGAGGAGTCCAGAAAGCTCCCCGGCGATCTAGCTGCTGATTGCTCACAATGGCCTCAAATCCGCAAACTGTGCGTTTATCTGCTTCCTTTTCTGTACCTTACAGGCAATCTATTTTGCTCTTGACAAATATAGATATAATACGATATATATATTCACATGACTGACACCGACCTTCAAGCCTTCATCCCGCTAAAACCGCAATGGTTCCACATCATGCTCTCCCTAGCCGGCGGAGAGCAGCACGGCTACGGCATCATGCAAGAAGTCCTAAATCGCAGCATGGGTAAAGTTCGCCTCTGGCCGGCCACTCTCTACGGCTCGATCAAGCGCCTCGTCGAAGCCGGCCTCATCGAGGAATCCGCCGAGCGCCCCGCGCCCGAACTGGACGATGCGCGCCGCCGCTATTACCGCCTGACGCCTCTCGGCAAACAAGTGCTCCATGCCGAATGTGAGCGTCTCCAGGAATTGGTTCGCACAATACAAATGCAGCGATCCCTGGTTACGGAATGAACTCCACCCAAATGAACGCCAGCCGCAAAAATTTCGCGTGGCGAATTTACCTCCGCCTCGCGCAAGCTTTTCCACTCGAGTTCCAATTGGCGTACGGCACCGAAGTGACGCAACTCGGCGAAGACGTCGTCGAAGATATCGCCCGTCGCCACGGCGTTTTCGGCCTGATCCGGCTCATCGCCGATATCGCCATTCGCGTCCCGCTCGAATACCTCAGCGAAATCCGCGGCGACATGCGCTACGCCTCGCGCGCTCTGCGAAAATCGCCCGGATTCGCGCTCGTCGGAATCCTTTCGATGGGCCTGGCCATCGGCCTAAGCACAAACGTCTACAGCTCGAAATGGGCGCTGGTTTTTCGTTATTTGCCGGCCGCTGCGAATGCTCCGCGACTCGTAATGCCGGAAAGGCCGGCCTCGTATTACTACGTCGAGCAATTTCGGGAACAAAAAACTCTCTTCGATGGCGTCGCCGCATTTCAAACGGGCGTTCCGTTCAACGTCACCCTTCAGCGCGACGCGAGCGCGAAGCCGCAGCGTGTCTTCGGCCAACTGGTATCCCCTGATTATTTTTCCGTTCTCGGGGTGCAAGCGCAGCGCGGCCGAGTGCTCAGCGCCGAACTCGATAGGCCGGGCGACGCGCCCGCCGTTGTGATCAGCGATCGCTTCTGGCGCAACCGTTTGAATTCTTCTCCCGACGCTGTCGGCCAAATCCTCCGTCTGAACGGACAAATCGCGACGATCGTAGGCATCACGCCGAAAGATTTCAACGGCGCGTTTGCCCTGAACCCATCGGAGCTGTTCGTTCCGATCACCGCCCCCGCCGCGCTCGCTCCCGAGCTGGCGAATGACGTCCTCCATCAGCGCAACTCCAAAGCGTTTCTCGCGATGATCTGTCTAGCGCCGGGAACAACAATCGAATCCGCAGAAGCCGCCCTCGACGCCATCACGCATCGCCTCGACGATCAGGACGCGACCTCGCCTCTGCGCACGGAAAAAGGGAGGCGCGTTACTTTGCTCCCCGCAGGCACACGAGTTCCCGTTCCGCGCGAGCTGAGACCGGTTCTCGCCGGATTTTTCATCGCGCTGATGGGCCTTGTGATCACGCTCGCTTGCACGAATCTCGCGAACATGCTGATCGCCCGCGGCGCCAATCGCCGGAAAGAGTTGGCCATTCGCCTCGCTCTCGGCGCCAGCCGCTTCCGCTTGATCCGCCAGATGATGACCGAAGGATTGTTGCTCTCCCTTCTTGGTGGTGTCGCGGGATTTGCCATCGCTTGCGGCATTACGTTCCTGAGTTCCCGCTTCGCACCGCCCACGATAACGCCATGGGAATCACAATTCCTCGATTGGCGGGCGGGCGTTTTCGCATTCGCGCTCGCGCTTCTCTGCGGCATCGGCTTCAGCCTCGCGCCCGCGTGGCAAGCAACGAAAGCCGATCTCACTCCCGCGCTAAAAGAAGGCTCCGCTCTCGGTTTGCCGGGCTATCGTCGATTTGGATTGCGCAACTTGCTCATGGTCTCCCAGGTTTCCGCGTCGCTCATGCTCTTGTTAATCACCGGATTTTTGGTGATGGGATTCAGCAAGTCCAGCAGCGTCGACGCGAAATTCGACACTCGAACTTTGTATCTTTTGTCCATCGATCCGGTGCGCGACGGCTACACGCCCGAAAAAGCGCAAGCTCTCTTCGAAAAACTTCCGGAACAACTTAAGTCCGCCGGCCCCGTGCGCGGCCTCGTGCTTTCAGCGCAAGTGCCCTACCTGGTCCAGGATGAAGATGACGACGGCGTGCAGCTCTCCGCGGAAACTGCCCGGGGCGGCTCACGCCTGCAGCAAACTGTGCTGAAAGAAACGGTAGGCGCCGGCTATTTCGCCCTGCTCGACGAAACGATGCTCGCCGGCCGCGAGTTCAATGACCGCGATCAGCGCATCCCCGCAGACGCGAGCCGGCCGAACGCAGCGAACGCCTTCTCTTTGCCCGTCGTGCTGAATGAGACCGCCGAACGCAAACTTTTCGGAAACGAAAATGCCATCGGCAAAGCCGTCACAGAAGAAACTCAATCCTACGAAGTTGTTGGCGTGGTCCGCGACTTGAAAAATGGAATCGGAATCGATCAGCCGGTAATTTATTTGCCGCTGACGCAGCGCGAATTCGCGCACCCTCCCGCCGGCGGCATCACCATCCTGGTGCGCTCGGATGCAGGCGCGGACGCGTTAAGCGGCATTCGCCGCGAAATCGCGCTCATCGATCCGGCGCTCACCGTCTTCAACGTCGAGACGCTCAACGATTACCTGGCGCGTGTCCGATCGTCCGTGCGATTTTCAATCGACACGTACGGCGGCATCGGCGTCTTCGGCTTGGTCCTCGCCGCCATCGGTCTCGCCGGCGTCACTGCTTACGCCGTGGCGCAAAGGCGCAAAGAAATCGCCATTCGCACCGCGCTGGGAGCCACGCGCGCGCAGGTGTTGCGGCTGGTGCTGCGCGAAGGCATGGCGCTCGTAAGCGTCGGAACCGTTCTTGGATTTCTGGGCGCGGTCGGCGTGGCAAAACTTCTTTCCGCGCTGACGAATATTTTTGTTCACAGCGATGCGAATCGGCACGGACGACACGCGCCTGCTCATCGGCGCGCCACTTCTGCTCGCCGCCGTGGCCATGCTCGCGTGTTACGTCCCAGCCCGCCGGTCGGCGCGCATCGATCCCATGCGCGCGCTCCGCGAAGAGTAAGGCACGCTCGTAAGAGCTTCGACTTAATTGCTTACTCTCGATTTTCGGGAGCTTTTGCCAGCGCCGACGGCCGGAGCTGTTTGCATTCTGTGTAGCCGCTCAGCGCCATCGTCAGATCGATATCCGCCAGGAAATTCTGCAGAGTTTCGCGCACGCCTTGCTCGCCGGCGATCGCCAGTCCCCAAAGATAGAGCCGGCCGAGCAAGATCGCGTCGGCCCCCAGCGCGAGCGCTTTAAAAGCGTCGGCGCCCCAACGGATGCCGCTATCAAAAAGAACCGGGACGCGACCTTTCACTTTTTGCACGATCGCAGGAAGCGCATCGAGCGCGCCGATGGCGCCATCCACCTGCCGGCCGCCGTGATTCGAAACGATGATGCCGTCAATTTTCGCTTCCAGGGCTTTCGCGGCGTCAGCGGGATCAAGAATTCCTTTCAGCAGAATGGGCAGACGGCTGCGCCGCCGCAGAAATGCAAGATCGCCCCAGGTGAGCGCGGGATTCGAAAAATTCGCGCCCCAAAGGCGAATCGCTTCGATGGGATTCGCCTCCGGCGGCTGCGCCAGTTGCGCGCGGAAGACGGGATCGGTGACGTAATTCGCGAGACCTTCGCCGAGCAAGAACGGCAGATAGCCATTGTGCAGATCGCGCTCCCGCCACGCGAGGTAGCGCGTATCGAGTGTGACCACGATCGCGGAATACCCCGCGCGCTCGGCCCGCTGCACCATGCTCGCCGCGAGTTCGTGATCTTTTCCCCAGTACAACTGAAACCAGCGCACTCCATCGCCCATCGCTTCGGCAACTTTTTCGATGGAATGGCTCGACACCGTGCTGAGCACGAACGGAAGTCCCAGCGATGCGGCTGCGCGCCCGCTGGCAAGATCGGCTTCCGGACGAATGATTCCTTGCACGCCGACGGGCGCGAGAATCACCGGAAATGGAATCTTCTTGCCGAGAATTTTCACGCTGAGATCGCGCGAGGAAACATTTCCGAGCACTTTCGGCACGATGCGCCAGCGATGGAATGCTTCGAGATTCGCGCGCATGGTGCGTTCGCCGCCCGCGCCTCCGGCAACGTAGCCATAGGCCGCCGCGGAGAGAACCTCTTTTGCTTTTTGCTCGAGCAGCGCCACCGGAATCGGCACGGCCGGTTTTTCGCCGGCGAGAAATTGCTGATAGACCTGCAGCTCGCGCTCCGGTCCAAAGGAAATATTGCCCTGCTTGGGAGTCTTCTTAGCCATGCGTGACGCGGGGAATTATACGTCTCCGCTGCGTTTTTGCGCGCGGTTGAATATAGAATGTCCGCGAGGACATTGCGTGAGAGGTTCGCGAGGACACTGCGCGAGATGTCGGCGAGGCCATTGCGGATGAATTCTTCCTTGTGCGTGATGAAATTCGGCGGGACTTCGGTGGGCGATGCGGATTGCATTCGCCGCGCGGCGGAGATCGTGAAATCCGCCGTGGCCGAGCGGCCAGTGGTCGTTGTGGTGTCGGCAATGAGCGGCGTGACGAACCGTTTGATCGCAGGCGCCCGAAATGCCGAGGCCGGCGAAGAAGAAAACCTGCGCGGGCTGGTGGCAGAACTGCACGAACAGCACGACACGGCGGCGAAGACCCTGGTCAGCGACACAAAAAGACGCGCGGCGATCGCCTCGGGATTTGCGAGCGTGTTCGAGGAACTGGAGCGCCTCTTGCGCGGCACCGCGCTGCTCCGCGAACTGACGCCGCGCGCCCTCGATGCCATTTCCGGAATTGGCGAGCGGCTTTCGGCGCCGCTGGTGGCCGGCGCGATCGCCGCGCTGGGATTGCGGTGCGAGCCTGTATCCGCAACAGAGATTATTGTTACCGACGCGCATCACGGACGCGCCGAGCCCTTGATGAACCGGACGCGCGAGCGTGCCGAAGCGCGATTGCGCCCGATGTTGACCGATGGCGCGGTGCCGGTGGTCACTGGATTTATCGCCGCGTCGCTCGACGGCATCCAAACCACGCTCGGGCGCGGCGGCTCGGACTATTCCGCCACCATTCTGGGAGCTGCGCTCGGCGCGGGTGAAACGATTATCTGGACGGACGTGGACGGCGTGAAGACGGCTGATCCCCGGCTCGTTCCGGAAGCGCGCACGCTGCCGGAAATTTCCTACACCGAAGCGGCGGAGTTGGCATACTTCGGCGCGAAGGTGCTGCATCCGAATACGCTGCGGCCGGTGACTGCCGCGGGCGTGCCGGTATGGATTCGCAATAGTTTCGAGCCGCAAAAGCCGGGAACGAAAATTACCGCCGGAGGAAAGTCGGCGCAAAACGGCGTGAAGGCGCTCACAGCGATTCGCGACGTGACGCTGGTGACCGTAGGCGGGCCGGGCATTGTCGGATTGACGGATGTGCTGGCGCGCGCGTTTGCGGCGACTTCGGCAGCACGCGCGAATGTGCTTTTCGTGACGCAATCGTCTTCGCAGAATGATATTTGCTTCGTGATCGAGCGCGCTGACGAGAAGCGCACCGTGGCAGCGCTGCGCGAAGCGTTCGCGCCGGAAATTGCGGAGCATACCGTGGAGCATATCTCCGCGGATCGCAACGTAGCCATTGTCGCGGCGGTGGGCGAAAACATGCGCGGGACGCCGGGAGTGGCGGGGCGCACGTTCGGCGCGCTGGGCCGCGAGGGAATCAGCATCATTGCCATCGCGCAAGGGTCATCGGAATACAACATTTCCTGCGTGGTGGAGGCAGCGGCGATGCAGCGGGCAGTCAGGGCGCTGCATTCCGAATTTGCATTGGGCTAGGATTCGCTCCGCGACGGAAGTCGCCGCGCGAGCCGATGACGCGCGGTGCAAAAGGGAGCGGGCGGCTACGAGCGGACGGTTTCGGCCAGGCCTCTGGGAAACATATCAACGATCGTGATCACCGCCCCGTCTACTTTATTTTTGGTGGTGCGATAGGGAAGGATGCGCAGCTGGTAGTGATAGCCGGAGCGATCGACCACTTCGCTTTCCAGCGATTCGGGATTGGCCATTACCTGCATCACCATTTGCGGAATTTTCGGCATCTCCAGTGCCGGGTTGATATTCAGCAGCGGGCGGCCGATATCGGCGGGAATCAAGCCGAAGAATTTCTGCGCCTTGGGATTGAAGCGGCGAATGGTGAGATCGCTGGAGACGATGAGCATGGCGATATCCACGCTGACCAGCAGATTGTTCAGGTCATTGTTGATTTGCGTCACCTCTAGATTTCGGCTGCGCAATTCGTCGTTCACGGTGCTCAATTCCTCGTTCGCCGATTGCAGTTCTTCCTTGGCCGTTTCGAGTTCCTCGTTGGTGCTCTGAAATTCCTCGTTGCTCGAAAGTATTTCCTCGTTGGCGGATTGCAGCGCCTCATTGGCGGCTTCCTGCGCTTCGTTCACGGACTGAAGATATTCCCTGGTGGCGCTAAGTTCCTGCTCGAGCTTGCCGATGCGTCGCGCGGCCGATTCGGAGCCGAGCGACCGCCGCAGCGATTTGGAAAGGTCCACGGGCGGCCGCGGGGCGTCTTGAAAAACGACCATGAAAAAGTTTTCGCGACCTCTCCCAACGCCGAACGGCACTACCTCAAAATTCACAAGCCGCACAGCGCCGGCCGGTCCCGATTCTTCACCGCCATTTCCATTCTTGATCCGCACACTCTCCTTCTTGACGCAAATATTTTCCTTCTTGGCGCGCGTGATGGCCGTTCTCACATCGAGCTGCAATCCTTCGCGAACCATTTTCAGAATGCTGAGGCTCGGGCGGCCGGGAGCGAGGTTCAGATAGCGGCTGACGTTGCCGCGCGAGTGCACGATCTCAAGATCATCATTAATGAACACCGTGGCGGGAACAAATTGCGCCAGCAAGCGGCGATCAAATTCCTTTTGGGCTTCGGCGTAATTGGAACCGGAATCGTCGGCAAGGCGCGGCGCGGTCTCGGCTACGGATTCTTTCGGTTCGGCCTCACGGCGCAGCGAGAACGAGACAGGCCCGCGCGCGGCCGTAGCTTTCTTCGAGAAAATCTTCAATCCACGATGTTCGGCGGCAAAAAGATTGCCCATCGCTCCAATGCCTTCCGAGGAGCCGAGCACGAGATAACCACTGGCGCGCGTGGCGTAGTGAAAGAGCGAAATCACTCTGCTCTGCAGCCTGGGCTCCAGATAAATCAGCAGATTCCGGCACGAAATCAAATCCATATGCGAGAAGGGAGGATCGTTGAGCAGATTGTGCTGCGCAAATATGCAAATATCGCGAATATTCTTGCTGATGCGATAGCCGCCATCGGCCTGCGCGAAAAAGCGGCGCAATCGCTCCGCCGAGACGTCCCCGCGAATATTCTCGGGATAGAATCCGCCGCGGGCTTTGTTGATGGCCGCTTCGCTCACGTCCGTGCCGAAAAACTGAATGGGCGCGCGCAGCGACTTTTCCCCAAGGAATTCCAGGAACAAAATCGCCAGCGAATAAGTTTCCTCGCCGGATGCGCAGCCGGGAGTCCAGATGCGAATCGGGGCCTCGGGCTCGCGATTTTTAAAAATTTTGGGAAGCACGTCGGATTTCAACGCCTCGAAGAGCTTCGGATTGCGGAAGAAGCTGGTGACGTTGATGAGCATGTCCTGATAAAGCGATTTCAGCTCCGGCGGGTTCGCGCGCAGATATTTCACGTACTCTTCGAGTTTCTCGATCTTGTGCAGCAGCATGCGCCGGTGAATCCGCCGCACGATGGTGGTCTGGCGGTAATTCGTGAAATCAAGGCCGCTGTTGCGCTGCAGCAGGCTGAAGATCGTGGCAAGTGCAGAACCGCTCGCCTCGGCGAAGCCCGGTACTTTCGGCGGTGCGGCCGCGGAAAACGTAAGGATGGCGTGCAATGCGCGCCAATTCGCGCGCGATGTCTTTGGGCGGCAGCACGTAATCCACGCAGCCGGCCGCGATGGCGCTACGCGGCATTCCGTCATATTTCGCTGTGGATTCATCTTGAGCGAAAGTGACCCCGCCGTGCGCCTGAATTTCCAGCATTCCCAGAGTGCCGTCCGTGCCCGTGCCGGAAAGTACCACGCCGACGGCGCGATTTCCCTGTGCGTGCGCGAGCGAGCGCATGAACTGGTCAGCGGTCATATGCGGCGCCGGCGATTCACTGCGTGGGCTGAGATGCAAATTAATATCGCTGATGGTGAGAGCCGTATCCGGCGGGATCACGTAGACGTGATTCGGTTCTACCGCCATGCCCTCGGCCGCTTCCGCCACTTTCATGTGCGTTTCCCGCGAGAGTATTTCGGCCAGCACGCTATGGTGCTTGGGATCGAGATGCTGAATCAGCACGAAAGCCATGCCGGTGTCCGCCGGCAGATTGCGCACCAGTTCCGTGAAGGCCTGCATGCCCCCGGCGGATGCGCCGATGGCCACAATCAGGTAGCTATTTCCGGCTTTCTTCAGAGGAAGTTCGCCGCGCCTTACTGCGGCTGTCCGCTTTTTGCGGGATCGCGATTTTGATTTCATGACTCGTCCCTCGCATCGAACGATAAAACGTCAAAATATTCCGAAGGCGATATGGCCGAGTTGTCTGCAGACTATGAATGGTCCCCTATTTCTACCGTTTCAGTCCTTCCCCCGTTTTAGTTCTTCTCTAGGACGAACCGCGGCTCGAAGCAGAAGCCAGCGAATTCCCGGCGCCGTGTATGGCAACAGGCTGCGCATAGCGCGGAATTTCGACGCGCACAGTCATGCCGCGGCCGTTCGAACGAATCTCGAATTTTCCTTTGAGTTCGTGAACGCGCTCGCGCATCCGCAGCAACCCGATGCCGCGGCCGGATTTTCCCTGCTCCAGGCGGCCGAGAAGATCCGGTTCCGAGCCTACGCCATGATCCTCGATTTCGAGTACCACTTCACGCGGGCCATAGCTGAGCCGCATGCGCGCCGAGCTTGCTTTTGAGTGGCGTTGCACATTGGTGAGACATTCCTGAGCGATGCGGAAGAGCGCTGTCTCGTGCGTGGCGTCAAGGCGCGCGTCGTTCTCTGGAAAATCCACCTCCAGCCGAATTCCGGTGCGTCGCGAAAATGCCTCCGCGTAGGAGCGCAGCGTGGACGCCAGGCCCAGCAAGTCGAGAACCGGCGGATGGAGCATTTGCGAAATGGAGCGCGTCTCTTCCATGCAAATACGCAACGTGTCAACGCAATCTTTCAGTTTCAGCCGCAGGTCGTGGCTACATTCCGGATCGCGAATTACCGCGCCGATCGAGCACTTCAATCCCGTGAGGTATTGGCCGATGCTATCGTGCAGATCGCGGCTGATGCGCCGGCGCTCTTCCTCCTGCGCGCGAATCACGCGAGCCGAAACATTTCGCGCCGCATCCTCCACGCGTTTTCGATCCGTGATATCCACCATCACTCCCGCGAGCTCGTCCCGTCCCGATGGCAGGGTTATCTTCTTCACGTAAAAATGAAACCAGCGCGTTTCGCCGTCGGCCTGCAGCATGCGGCAATCAAATTGTTGCTTGCCGCCGTTCCCTGCCGCGGTCTCGCAGCTTTCGCGAACCAGATCCCAATCGTCCGCGTGAACGTGTTTGCGGAAGAAATCCGATTCGCTGAGCCAGCGCTCGATCCAGAAGCCCAGAACGTCGCGGGCCTCTTTTGAGACGCTGGTGAATTGCAGCGTGACGGGTTCGGCGCGCCACACAATGGCGCGCGTGGAATCGCAGATTTGCCCGAGGAGAGATTCGGTCTCGAGCAGCAGGAGAGTGGCCTGATTGAGCGCGGTGACATCCTCGAAAAGAATGGCGATGCAATTGGAATCGAGAGGGTGCGCCGATGCCACCAGCATCGTGGAAGCCGCAGGCGGAGCCGCATGCCGGATATGCCCGAGTGCGCGCGGAGTGCGCGTCGTCACCACTTCCCGGTACATCTCGGCGAGCCTCGAGGGATTCTCGTCCGCCGGAAATTCGGAGATCGGCAGAAGCAGGTAGCCCTCCACCGAATCGCCGGCGATCTGCTCGGCTTTCGCATTGCTCGCCACCAGTTCCCAATTTGCTTCGCCGCGGAGTTCCTTCAGCCGCAGCACCGCCATCCCCCGCGGCAGATCTTTGAGGAACTGTCGGTAAAAATTCGCCCGTGCTGGACTGAATCGTTGAGTCATATCGCGGAGCGGCTACGCGCCTTGGCGAGGCCTGCGCAGGAGGGATTATTACCTCAAGGGAATAATGCCTCTAAAACAAAGGTCTGTCAATTGGTACGGTTGGACAGTAGGGGACTCCACTACGTAGTAATGCGTACGGTACCGGTGTGGCTGCGCCTTCGCCCTCCTGCTCTTCGATCGCAGCTACCCATGCGTTTTTCGCCTAGAAGATAAATTTCGCCCCCAGTTGTATGTGCCGCGACCCACCCGACCCGATTACCGGATTCGAGGCCCACACATCCGGCGTGCCGCGAGTTATCCCGAGGTTGCTGCCGCCCATGTTCGCTCTCACCGAGCTGCCCGCGAAGTTTGGATGGTTCAGCACATTGAAGAACTCGGCGCGCAATTGCAGATTTAGACGCTCGGTGAGCTTCCAGCTCTTCCCCAGCGAAGCATCCACATCGCTAAATCCCGGTCCGCGGAAGATGTTGCGGCCCATGTTGCCGAAAGTGCCGAAGGCGTTGGGATAGAGAATCGTCCCGTTTTCCGCATAACAGCCCTCCACGTAGTTCAATGCATCTTGGAGCGCCGGAGTGGTGGCAACCGACTGGCAGATTGGATCCGACGCGTCTAGAAACGGAATCTTGTGCGCAGAGTCGCGGCCCCACTTGATCTTGTGCGGGTCGCCCTGAATATTCCAGCGATCGTTGCCGGCATTGTTGAAGCCTTCGCCGGTAAGCGTCAGGTCATCGGAGCTATCGAAGAAATTGATGGGCTCGCCCGTCTGGAACATGGCGATGCCGGTGATTTGCCAGCCTTTCAGAAGTTGCAACGGCGCCTTCACGCCAGGAAGTTCGTACGTCACGGCGATCGTCAAGCGATGGCGGATGTCGTAGTCGCCGCTCGCTTTTTCCGCGTCGAAGTTCAGGCTGTTCTGCGGCACGTCGGCAAGGTTCGTGGTTTCGCCCGCGGTGTCGATAGCGTGGCCGTAGGTGTAGCCCACCAGGCCGTAGAGCCCATGGGAATAGCGCTTCGTCAAAGTCGCCTGCAGCGCGTTATAGGACGAAGTAGAAAGATTCGACAGAAAATTCATGAACCCGATGAACGGGAAGCACGGATTGTTCGGGCAATTGGTCACGAACGGCCGCCCGAGCTGCTCTCCGCCGTCGTCCAGCGCGGGATTCACCTGGTTGGGATCGGTCGTGCTGTAAAGATTGTGGCCGCGATTCCCGACGTAGGCCACTTGCAGAACCGTGTCGCGCGCCACCTGCTGTTGGACGTTCAAATTCCAGTTCATCACGTACGGAGTCTTGAGCTTCTGATCGACGCCGAAGATGGTGCACGGGAAATCGAAGCTGCAGCTGTTCTGCGAAGTGTTGCTCACTGGGAAGATGGGACCGTCGGTGTTCCAAGTGATGAACGACGGATCTTCGCTTTCCACCTCGAACGACGTAATCGTTCCGGTGCCGGGCGTCACTCCGGCGATCCCGCTGGGATTGAGGTTCAGTCCGCCGCCGCTGAACATAAACGTGCGGATGGACGGTTGCACGAAGATCATGCCGAACCCGCCGCGCACGACCGTCTTGCCCGTGCCGAAAACGTCCCAGGCGACGCCGATGCGCGGCGAAACGTTGTTGTAATTCGTCGGATAGGGCTGGCTGATGCCGTTGCCGACTTGCACGATGCCCTCTGTCGGCACGAAATTCGCCAGCATGTTGTGCTTATCTTTAATTGGATACGTCACGTCGTAGCGCAGCCCGGCGTTGATGGTCACGCGCGGCGTGATGCGGAAATCATCCTGCGCGAATAGACCCCAGGAATTCAGCGACACATTGCGGCTGGGATCGCCGTAGAGCAAATCCCAGAATTCGCTGTTGCCGGCCAGAAAATCCGCCAGGCTGTCGAAATTTACGCGCCCGCGGCCGAATGACGCGCGGTAATAATTCACGTTTCCGTGCATGAAACTTCCGCCGAAGTGGATGCTGTGGCGCCCGCTGGTGAACGAGATCGTATCCGAATAATTATACGTGGCGCTCGGCGAAGTCGAGAGCGGCCAGCTCGAGTTTCCTCCCATGTAATCAAATCCCGCGTTGGTGTCGTCGGGATTAATCCGGGGAAATCCGAAAAGCCGTGGATCCGTGATTCCGGTGGTCAATCCATAGGCAGTTGGATTCACATTCCCGTCCACGGGGTCGATGAACTCACTGAAGCGGTTGTAGCTGATGCGCGCGTCGTTCACCCAACGTGAATTGGGAGTCCAGGTCCAGTCCCCGCCGAATACTTGCGTGATCGGACTTGCGGCCGAGAGCCATTGCGGGGCCAGCGGCGTCGTGTCTTCTTCGATCTCGTGGCTGTTCGCATAAATGAAGCGCACCGAGAAGGAATTTTTGTCATTCGGATGGTAATCGGTCTTGAACACGAGATTGTCTTCGCGGTTCACGTTGTTGAAATCGAAATTGATCGCGCCGGGATCGTCGGGATCCGCGGTGAAGCCGGTATTTTTCGTCAGGAAGCTCAGCACCTTCAAGCTGAGCGAATTGCACGTGGCTGGCAGTGGCATGATTCCGCAGCCGGCGGCTGCTTCGGCATCCACCACGCTATAGGTCGCGGCAGTGTCCGGATCGGTGCGGTCGAGCAGCGAAGTTGTCACCGGAGCTTCGGCGTTGAAGGGATTGCCGACCTTGTCGCGCACGCCTTCATAGTTGGCGAAATAGAACCACTTGCTCTTTAGAATCGGCCCGCCGATCGAAGCGCCGAATTGATGGAGCAGGAGCGCGGAGGTGGGCTGCGGATCGGGATTGTAGTAATTTCGCGCGTCGAAGGCGCTGTTGCGGTGGAAATAGTAGGCGCTCCCGTGGACTTGGTTGGTGCCCGATTTAATTCCGATGTTCACCACCACGCCGGGCTTGCTGCCGTAATCCGCGCCGGGCTGTTCCTGCGTGTTGAATTCCTGAATGGCGTCGAGCGGCAATGTGCTTGCCGGCGTGCCGGAAATTCCGGCGTCATTCACCACCGTCTCGCCATAATAGACGTCGTTGTCATTCGCGCCGTCAATGATGAAGTTGTTGTCGTCCGGGCGCATGCCGTTCGACGTGACGGTGTGAAAGCCGCCGCCCGGTTCGCGTTCCACGCCGGGATGCAGCGCCAGCAAATTCTGAAAATCGCGCCCTTGCAGCGGCAGTTCATTGATCGCTTTATTCGAGAGCACGCCGTTCAATACCGCGTCATTCGTTTCCGTCAGCGGCAGTTCTTCGTTCACTTCGATCGATTGGGTCACGGCGCCGGGCTTCAATTGGAAATCGATCTTCAGGTCGTTGCCGACCTCGATCTGTACGCGCTGCCGGACGAGCCGTTCGAAGCCTGCGGATTCCACCGTAATCGAATAAACGCCAGGCTCGATTCCGGGCGCCACGTAATCGCCCGCGGCGTTCGTCTCCATCACGCGCTGCACGCCCGATGCGGAATTCTCGATGGTCACTTTGGCGCCTACGATTGCGGCTCCGCTGGAATCGGTCACCTGGCCGGTGATGCGCCCTTGCGCCGTTTGCGCCGGGCTGCCGGGAGCGAAGATCGCGGCAATCAGTGAAAGTATCAGCGTGAATAGCGTGAGTCGAAGTTTCATGAACTCCTCCAGGAACGGCTGGCCCCTACAAAATTCGCACGATTAGCGCGAGCAGTTGAACCGGGCGATTGAATCTGGATCGAATCGAGTATCGGACAGGATCGGGACAATCGCTGTGGCGCTGATTATAAGCCGGACTCGCGCGATCCGACGCTGACGAGTGCGTCAACCTGCTCGAGCGGCGCAATTAAATTGGAAGTCAGGGACATACGCATCCTGCCACCCCGGCAGGGTCGATGTCGCGGAGTATGGAGAACGGGAGAGCGGGTGTCAAGAGCCAAGCGCGACGCAGCAGCGAATTCGCCACACTAAATCGATTGAGATACGCATGGAATCGCGCTCGATGGCGGGTCCGGGCTCATGATTGAGCCGGATAATATCTTGATCGGGCTCATGGTTGAGCCCGGATAATCTCTTGATCGGGCTCATGGTTGAGCCCGGCCGGAAGCTTGACCGCCGCGCGGAAAAAAGCTATCAACTTCTCCGCTTCTTTTCTTGCGCGTGACTTGAGGAAGGCGAATGAAAACTGCGGCCGTGATGAAATCGTTGCTTCTACTATTCCTGTTCGTAGATTTTTTCGCGCCGCCGGCGCAGGCAAAATGGCGTTATTACCGCGAAGGCCGCTCCGACGATCGCATCACTACGCCGCGCGCGGGATTTGCGTTGATGGGCGGCGGCGGGAAGCAGGACGCCGCGTTCAAATTTCTTTGCGAGCGCGCGAACGGCGGCGATTTGCTCGTGTTGCGCGCGGACACCGACGAGAAAACTTCGAAACAGCTCAATTCCAAAATCCGCGGACTGTGTCCGCTCAACTCCGTCGAGACCATCGTCTTTGAAAGTCGCGATGATGCTGACGATAAGAAAATCGTGCAGATCATCGACCAGGCCGAATCCATTTTCATCGCCGGCGGCGATCAATCCAATTACCTGCGCTTCTGGCAGGATACTCCCATCGAGGATGCCCTCAATCGCCACATCGCCGCTGGCAAACCGATTGGCGGTTCCAGCGCCGGCCTCGCGATTCTCGGCGAATTTTCTTTCGCGTCCATCATTGACACGATTCACTCGCCGGAAGCGCTCGCCGATCCTTACGGAAATAAAGTGACAATTTCGCGCGATTTTCTCCGCATCGCGCTGCTGCAGGGCCTGATTACGGACACGCATTTCGTCAAGCGCGATCGCCTGGGCCGCTTGCTCGTTTTTATGGCGCGGATTCTGCAAGATGGCTGGGCGGAAAAAGTGCGCGCCATTGCCGTGGAAGAAGATGCTGCAGTCTTGCTCGAGCCCGATGGCACCGCAAATGTCGTCGGCAAAGGTCCGGCATATTTTCTGGAAGCCAGCAGCGCGCCCAGCGTCTGCAAAAGAAAAACGCCGCTGACGATCGGCGGCATCAGCGCGTATCGCGCGCCCACCGGCACGCAATTCAATGTGAAGTCGTGGAGCGGAACCGGCGGTGACAGCTATTCGCTCGCAGTGAACGCGGGCCAAGTCGTAGCTTCCGGCTCGGCCCACGGCGTCTATTGAATGTGCAATTCCTTCACTTCGATTCGCACTGACCTGATTTACGGGCCGTCGAATCGACACTGATCTCATTCCAGCAACGGAATTAGCATCGAGCTCAGTGCGCCAGCCGAATTTACGCTGACCTCAGAGCGGCCGCCGAATCAACTCCGATCTCAGTGCGGGTGCTCTTCCGGCTTCGGCTTCGATTGCGGCGCCGGCTTGCTTTCGCTGTGTCCGCTCGGACGCGCTGCGGGCGCAGGCTTCGGACTCGGCGCTGGTCGCGAACTCGGTGCAGGACGCGGATTGCTCGGACGTTCACTGCTCGGCGCAGGTTTGTGTTCAGGTGCCGGCGCAGGTCGCGAACTCGGCGCTGGCCGTGTGGCGTTCGGCGTCGGCCGCGGATTGCTCGGACGTTCGCTGCTCGTCGCCGGTTTGTGTTCCGGCGCCGGCGTAGGTCGCGAGCTCGGTGCAGGACGCGTGGTGCTCGGCGCAGGCTTGTGCTCCGCATTCGGCGTCGGCGTCGGCCGCGATGTGCCCGTCGCCGGCTTGTGCTCGGCGTTCGGTGTCGGTCGTGTGTTGTTCGGACGTTCCGCGCTAGTTGCGGGCTTGTGCTCTGCGTTCGGCGTCGGCGTAGGCCGCGTCGTGCCCGTCGCCGGCTTGTGCTCCGCGTTCGGCGTCGGCGTAGGCCGCGTCGTGCCCGTCGCCGGCTTGTGCTCTGCGTTCGGCGTCGGCGTAGGCCGCGTCGTGCCCGTCGCCGGTTTGTGCTCCGCGTTCGGCGTCGGGCGAGCATTATTCGGACGCTCCGCGCCTGGGGCTGGCTTCGCGCCTCGCGCCGCTACCACGCCCTTGCCGCTGAACTCCGCCGGCTTCGGCGTCGCGGCCACAGCAGGCCGGCCATGATTTACGGACGCAAGAAATTCGCGATTCTTCCCCGCGGCTTCGCGGTGCTGCGTTTGCACCGGCGTTGCTTCGCGGTGTTGTTCGCGCGCCGCCACTTCCTGCTGACGCGTCGGCCGCGCGGAAATCCCGCCGCGCCCGCCGTTGTAACTCACGTGCGTGTTGTTGTGCACCACCACATTCCTTACGTATGTATTGTGAATCACCGTCACGTTCACGTTGGTTACGTTGCGGTTGTAATAAAATTCGCGGCCGCGCCAATAGCCGCCTTGAAATCCAACGCCGTCATATCCAAATCCATAAACGACGCCTCCATAAAATCCGATGTGCGGGCCCCAATAGCCGCCGTGCCAAATGTAGCGGCCTTCGCCCCAGCCCCAGTATCCCGGCGTCCAGAGAAATCCAACCTCAGGCGGCTCAACCCATGTGCCCGGCACCCAGTAATATCCTTCATCGCCATACGCCCAATAACCCGGCGTCCAAATGTAGCCCGGCTCGGGGCAAATCGGCTGCGCGTAAACCGGCAGCACCGGAGGAGCGAGGGTGATCGAAACCGCGACTTGCGCGTGCGCGGCCTGCGGCACGGCGAGCAGCAAAGCCGCGAACATCAGAATTCCTAACCAGCGAGCGATACGCATCTTGATCCACCTCCCAAGAGTAACGGTGCGCTCTATGCGTCCGAGCTAAGTATCACGCGGAGCAGAGATTACGAGAATAGGGTGATTCCGGTAGGAATCGCAAGAAGCGATCTTCGCCGTGAGTTCGCCATACGCGATCTGGGGGCTTTCAGGCGAGCTTAGTAGCCGGCCGCGCGGCGAGTTGAAGCCGCTTTATCGGGTGGCGATGCGCTCGTCCCGCAGGATTGCGAGCTGAGCGAAGCGATCCACTCGCGAATCAGCGCCACGCCTTCCTCGTGAACCACGGCGCGGCCAATCTGCGGCATCATTGCTTTCGGCGCGATGGATTCCATGCGGTAAAGAAGGATGGACCGATCGGGATGTCCGGGAATGAGATCGAATTCCAAATCCGCCATCATGCCCGCGGAATTGGGACGCTTGCAAATGCCGGTGTGCGCCAGGTCGAAATGCGTGAAGCGAAAATCGACGCCGGTGTAGCCCGCGGTGCCGCCCGGTTGATGGCAGTGCGCGCAATTATTATCGAGGTAGGCTTTCGCGCGGGCGTCGAGCGCGCCATCGGAAGGATCATTCCACTGCGGCGCTCGCGGAATGGAGTCGAGCGCCGGGGCGCCGCGCAGGTAGCCGATTTTGGTGAGATGCGCGATCTGATTTTCGGCGCCGCTGCCATATGCGAACGTCTTATTCAGATTGCGTGCTTTCGGGCCGATTGGGAGCAGCACTTTATTATTGTCGTGGCATTCGTGGCACTCGTTGGTGTTCGGAATCTGGTAAGTGAAATCGCGATGTTTCCCGGCGGCATCGGTGAAGTGAATTTCCACCGGGTCGGGCGCCAACTTCAGGAACGCCTCGTCTTCCTCTTGATTCCAGATATAAGGTAGCGGAATCCAGCCCGCGTTCGTGTGCACCAACAGGCGCGTCTCGATCAAGCGCTCGTTGCCACGCCGGTCTTGCTCGGGAAACGCGAAAGTCTTCACGAAAATGGTTCCCACGGGAAATTCAAATGGGCCATCTTCGCGGTATTCCGCGGAAGCGCCCTCGGGCATCCAGACGAAGCGGTATTTACTGGCGTAATCGGAAAAGAGCGGAGTATTCAGATCGTACGGCACCACGCGCTCATTCGCTTTGAGCCCGTCGCGCGTGCTTCGCAAGAGATGCCACTCGGAAAGTTTTTTCGGAAAAGGCTCCGCAAGGTAGGCGCGCACTTCTTTTTGCCGCGAAAATCCGCAGCCGCCGAAAATACTCGCGGCACATGCGACGGCCAGAAGCGCGATTTCCGGGCGGTGCCTTCGAACAATCGAAAACAGCCGGCTCATCAGCTTCCCGCAGCTCCGGCCTTGCCCGTGTAGGTCTGCGGGATCACCACCACATCCAGCGCGGGCAGCGCGCAGCCGTATTTCTGAATGTCGGTGATGGGATGCTTCATGTTTCCGGTGGCGTCAAAATTGAGGAACGTCGCAGGGCCATTGTTGGACAAACAAATCTGTCCGGGATTGCCGCTCTTAGTGGGCCACGCGGGATCGACTACGCCGTCGTACTGAATATCCGGCAAGGTGCCGCCGAGAGCGCCGGCCATTGCTTTGATCACGTCAATGCGCGAATCGGGCGATTTTCCGCCACCGGAAATATCGTTATCGTGAAAGAAAATTTGCTGCGTGTAGGGATAGTAGCGCTGGTCGCCGGGCTTGAAGATCGTTTGCGTGATTTGCGACTCGGCCGTTTTTGCCAATCCTTCGGGAGAGACTCCGGTGTTGTAATTGATCAGGAAGACGTTCACCGTCCCGTTGCCTTGAATCTTATTTCCGAAGGCCTCGACTTCCTTGATGCCCATCACGTAGATGCCCGTGCCGGTGGGAAGGTCGTGAATCGGCCCGAGACTCTTGGGCGCAAAATTCTTGGTGTTGTTGTCAATGATTTGATTGTTGAAAACGCGCACGTGCCGGCCGCCCTGGCGCGGCAGATTCGGCAGATTGAAGACACCCATTCCGCCGGTGTTGTGCGTCGCGACGTTTTCATACGCGTCCACATTTTCAGAATTTTCGATCTCGTAGCCGTCCACGTTGTATTCCGAACGGTTGCGGCGAATCACCACGTTTTCCGATTGCCCGACGTAAATTCCGGCGTCGGCGGCGTCGCGCGCGATGGAATCCTCGACAAGCAAATTCTTGCACTCCACGGGATAAATTCCGTACGGCCCATTCCCTTCATTCGGCCCGCGCGTCCACTCGGTGCGTACGCGGCGGACGGTGATGTTCGTGCCGCCTTGAATGGTGAGCGCGTCGCCGGCGGGATCTTCGATGGCGATATCCTGAATGGTGAAATCATTGGCCTTCACCAGCACGCCCTGCGCGCCTTCTTTTTGTCCGGCAAAGGAGAGGATGGTCTTGTCCATGCCCTTGCCGCGCAGGGTGACCTTGTCCACGGTGAGCGAAAGCGTGCGATCGAAATGGAATTTCCCCTCGGGAAGCTCGATCACGTCGCCGGGCTTGGCGCTGATGAGTTGCTCCTGAAGATGTTTCTGAATTTGCTGAGGCGATTGAGCGCATCCGGCGAGGAGCAAGAACGCGGGCAGGCAGCACACCAACAGGAACTGGCGGAGATTGATCATGAGCAACTCCTTGGTCGTCTCGAATCGCACTGGCGCAAGCGGGATGGTGGCGCGTGCGGTCCCATCCTGAATGCGCGGCTAGCTGCAAGAGTGGGAGTAAATTAGTCCGGCGAGTGCGGATTGTCAACGCGCCCCCTCTCCTTTGGGACGAAAAACGGCGGCCCCTTACCGCTTTCGTTGAGCGATTTCGGGGAGATAACGTATGGACCCGAAAAAGGGCTGTTTACCGTCGATTAGAAATTGGGTCCGTCCTTTGTTTCCATCGGGTTACGGCGATTTCTAATCGGCAAGGCTGCCGATTAGAAATTTGGCGCTCAAAAAGCCACTTTATTGGCGATTAGAAATGGCCTCCGTTGTTTGTTTTGTTGAGGTTACGGGAATTTCTAATCGGAATCGTTGGCGATTAGAGGCGCTGTGCTCGAGACGTGCCTTTGAAGGCTTTGCGGTCCGTGATTTGGCGGGGAGGGATGGCATTTCGGGGGCAAATTAGCAGGTAAACGCGACGTGGGGTATAGGACGGAGTGGAGAACTACGTAGCTGAATCGTCCGTGAGATGGCCGGACAAAGAGTTCGTGGCTCACGAAGAACTCGCCTTCGTGCAAACTGAGCTGGCACGCGCGCGAGCACAATTTTTGCTGCACTGGCGGCGCGCGGTATAATCTCCCGATGCAAATGACCCAACGAGACTCGCAGGTGCGCAGCACTCATGCCGGGCCGCGACGGCGCAAGCGCGCGGCGCATCCTACGAACGTGCGTATACACGGCACTACCATCCTGTGCGTGCGCCGCGAAAATAAAGTCGTGCTCGCCGGCGATGGGCAAGTGACGCTCGGTGAAGGCGTGGTGAAGCACAACGCGAAAAAAACCCGGCGTCTCTTCAACGATAAAATTATTGCTGGATTTGCGGGTAGCACCGGCGACGCGCTTTCGCTGTTCACGCGTTTTGAAAACAAGCTGCAGGAATTTCACGGCAATCTGGCGCGCGCGGCCGTCGAGCTGGCCAAGGAATGGCGCACCGACCGTTCGCTGCGCCACCTGGAAGCTTTGCTGATCGTCGCCGACGCCAAAGCAACGTTTCTTCTCTCGGGCAATGGCGATGTAATCGAGCCCGACGACGGCCTTTGTGCGATCGGCTCCGGCGGGCCTTACGCGCTTGCCGCCGCCCGGGCTTTGCTGAAACACTCGAAGCTCAATGCGAAGGAAGTGGCGCAGGAAGCCATGCGCATCGCCAGCGAGATTTGCATTTTCACGAACGCAAACTTCTCCATTGAAGAATTGTGACGGGCGGAACGCGATGACGGGCAAACCGGAGAAAGATATGGTGATTTACCTATCGGGGGAAGCACAAGCGCCGGCGCCTGAGCCTCTGCCGTCGTTCGATGAGCTTACTCCGCGCGAGATCGTCGCCGAGCTCGACAAATATATTGTGGGGCAGAACGCCGCCAAGCGCGCCGTGGCCGTGGCATTGCGCAATCGCGTGCGCCGCCAGAAACTGCAGCCGGAAATGGCCGAGGATGTACTGCCGAAAAATATTCTGATGATCGGACCCACGGGCGTCGGGAAAACGGAAATAGCGCGGCGTCTCGCGCGGCTTGCGGGATGCCCGTTCGTGAAAGTGGAAGCGTCGAAATATACGGAAGTGGGCTACGTGGGCCGGGACGTCGAGTCTATGGTGCGCGATCTCGTCGAGACGGGCATTGACATGGTGCGCGAAGAAAAGCTGGATGAAGTGGCCGAGCGGGCCGAGCAGTCCGCGGAAGAGCGACTGCTCGATTTATTGCTTCCGCCCGCGACGGTTCCCGATGATCCGCCGGGATCGCCTGGGGAAACCTCGCATCGCGAGCAAACGCAGCGGACGCGGGATAAATTGCGGGCGCAACTGCGCGAAGGGAAACTCGATCAGCGCATGGTGGAAGTGGAAGTGCGCGAGCGAGCCACGCCGGCGTTTGAAATCGTGACGAACCAGGGCATCGAGGAAATGGACATCAACGTCAAGGACATGCTCTCCGGCTTCTTCGGGCAGCAAAAGAAGAAGCGGAAGATGACTGTGGCGGAGGCGTTCGATTACCTGATTCAAGAGGAAGAAAACCGGCTGGTGGATATGGACCACGTGACGCGGATCGCGGTGGAGCGCGTGGAGCAGATGGGAATTCTGTTTATCGACGAAATCGACAAGATTGCCGGGCGGGAATCGGGGCACGGTCCGGACGTCTCGCGGGAGGGAGTGCAGCGGGATATTTTGCCGATCGTCGAAGGCACCACGGTGAACACGCGCTACGGCATGATTCGCACCGATCATATTTTATTTATTGCCGCAGGCGCTTTTCACACCACCAAGCCATCGGATTTAATTCCCGAGCTGCAGGGCCGTTTTCCGATTCGAGTGGAGCTCGGCTCGCTGAGCGAAGCCGATTTCGTGCGGATTCTGACCGAACCGAAAAATGCGCTGATCAAGCAGGCCATCGCGCTGCTGGAGACGGAAGGAATGAAGCTTACTTTCTCCGATGACGGGGTGGCGGCCATCGCGCGATTTGCGGCGCTGGTAAACGAGCAGACTGAAAATATCGGCGCGCGCCGGCTGCACACCATCCTCGAAAAAGTGCTGGAGGAAATTTCCTTCGACGCGCCGGAGCTGAAAAAGAAAAACATCAAGATCGATATGGCATTCGTGCAGAAGCAATTGGTGGACATCGTAAAGAATCAGGATTTGAGCCGCTACATTCTCTAGGGCGGAAAACCGAAAATGGAAAAGAGAAAAGGGGAAGGCGCCGCCCGCCTTCGCGCCGGTGAGCTATCGGCTGCGCGCCCCATTTTCCATTTCGTCGCGTTCATTTTCCTTTCGGCTGCCGCCTTTGCCGGTTGCGCCGCGCCAAGCGAGCCGACGGCACGTCACGCGCCGGTCCCCGCGGCAATCACCGATCTCACCGCTGTGCAGCAAGGCCGGCACGTTAACTTGAAATTCACACTGGCGAAGAAAACGGCTGATGGCAAGCCGCTTCCCGCCGATCCATCCATTGAGATTTACCGCCAGGTGATTCCAGCGGGAGCGAAAACCGCGACGATGCCGGTATTTGCTGCGCGCGATTTGGCGGCAACAATTCCTTCGCCGATGGTGAGCCACTACACGGACGGGGCGCAATTTGAATTTCCATTCGAGCAAGCGGTGCGGAATGTAGCCGAGGCGCCGAGCGAGCGGACTGTCTTCATGGTTCGAACGCGCGTTTCGGTGAAGAAAGCGTCGGCGGACTCGAATTCCGCGTCGCTGCATTTATACGAACCGATTCCGCCGGCAACGATCAGCGCTACGATCACGCACGAGGCAATCATTCTTTCCGGCTGGGGTATGGCACCGGAAGGGGCAGCGCCCGAGACGCCTGCCGGCAACGCCGCGACGGATGAACTTCCCAGCGAAATCCGCTACCGCGTCTACCGGGAAGAGATGAGCACAAATTCCGGCGAAGCGCGCCCGGAAGGCGCGAATGAAACGCAGTTGGCGCGTCAGCTGGTACAGATCGCCGAGCTGCCGGGCGACGCGAAGAACTACGAAGACGCAAATTTCCGTTTCGATCACAGTTACGTCTACGACGTGCGAAGTGTGGCGAAGCACGGAACAGACTGGGTGGAGTCCGATGATTCGAATCTGCTGACGGTCACGCCGAAAGATATTTTTCCTCCCGCCGCACCGCAGGGATTGGTGGTGGTGTACGTGCCCGCGAGCGCCGAGACGCCAGCGCACTTCGAGCTCTCCTGGTCCATCAGCCCCGAGACTGACCTTGCGGGCTACGATGTCTACCGAAAAGGACAGGATGACGCCACTGCCCTAAAATTGAACAGTCGACCGTTGCCCACGCCTGCCTATCGTGATATGAATGTTCAGCCCGGCCGCTCGTATTCCTACTTGGTAAGAGCAGTCGATCGCGCTGGCAACGAAAGTCCAGCCAGCGAACCGGCGTCCGCGGACGTTCCCGCAACCGGGCAGAACGGGAATCCACAGCCATGAGCGCCACGCACAAGGGGCCCGGCGGCCTTGCCAGCGCAGTTCACAACCCCGCGTTCTTTACCGGCGTGATCACCGGAATTTTGCTTTCATTCGTGATGTTCGGA
Organism: uncultured Acidobacteriota bacterium; assembly: GCA_963838545.1. GTDB lineage: Bacteria > Acidobacteriota > Terriglobia > Acidiferrales > UBA7541 > Palsa-147. The sequence continues at coordinate 74,622 of CAWIRL010000023.1, read as the reverse complement.
TGGCTGTTCGCGGCCAACCGCACACCGAGTCTTGATGGCGTGGCCTTCCTGCGAAATTGGATTTCCCTCGGAGCATTCGGCTTTGTGATGTCCATACCGATGCTGCGATTCTTCCGCTCGCCGGGGCGCATGTTCGTATCAGGATTAGCTGGGTGGGTGTTGCTGTGCGTCGCTTATGCTTCGGCAAATATGTACTTCCAGAATCTGTCGAATCGCATGGCGAAGACTCCGTTTAAATTGTTGGTGATGGGCGCAGCGGTTTACGCCGTAGCCGCCGCGATTGCCTGGATCATGACCACGATCGTGACGATGTTGCGCCATAGCGTCGCGGTGCCGTCGCCGGTACCAGCAGCCGTTGCGGTTGAGGTGCCTACTCGTCCGCAATGAAGCTGTGCCGCTTTCAACCTCTTGAATTTTCATCCGCAAATCTAGGCCGCACCGAAAAATATTTGCATCCTGAAGTTCGCGCCGGCGTAATCGAAGGCGAGCAGGTCCGCGAAATCAAAAGTATTTTCGGCAAGCCTGAATTTACGGGGCAAGCCTGGCCGCTAGCGGAGGTCCGTCTGCTTGCTCCGACGGCTCCGTCGAAGATTGTTTGCATTGGGCGCAACTATGCGGAGCACGCCGCGGAGCTGGGGAACGAAGTTCCCAAGGAGCCGCTGATTTTTTTGAAACCGGCAAGCTCGGTGATCGGGCCGGAGGAGCCGATTCTGATTCCGGCGATCTCGCAGCGGGTGGATTATGAAGGCGAGTTCGGGATCGTTATCGGCGAGACCTGCTATATGCCCGGCGCGAGCGAAGATTTGCGGCGATATATTCTCGGTTACACTTGCCTGAACGACGTGACCGCGCGCGATATTCAAAAGCGCGACATTCAATTCACGCGCGGCAAGAGCTTCGATACTTTCTGCCCCATCGGCCCGCTGATCGAAACGGAGTTCGATGTGGGCGCGGCGTCGGTAGAAACACGTGTTAACGGACAACGCAAACAGTATGGAAGCACCAGCCAGATGCTCTTTTCCACCGATGTTATAATTCGATGGATCGCGCAGGTGATGACTTTGGTTCCCGGCGACGTGATCGCCACGGGAACGCCTCCGGGGGTTGGGGCGCTCGCGGCGGGGGACACGGTGGAAATTGCCGTGAGTGGAATCGGGACGCTGCGGAATGCGGTGGCCGCGCGCGAATCATGATCGAAGGCGAGCGACGCAGCTGCACGATGGCAGCGCGATTCGCCGGCATAAATCGGAAAGCCAGCCCTTCCAGAGACGGACGTGAAAGTGAAAGTCATTCGACGAGAAGTCGATGGCGTTTTAGTTGAGCGTGCAGCAGTCCGGCCCGGGAGTTCCCGGTGAAACAATTGATCGCTAACTGGCGGCATCTAGCGCCCTTCGCGGGGCTGGCGTTTGCAGCGCTTGTGGCGGCGTATTTTCTTTTTCGCAAGCGCGACACGGATCCGAACGAGGTGGAGCGGCAGCGGCGATTGTATCTGAACAAGATTGGCCGGATTGTCGAAGGGCAGATTCTTGAGATCGTGGATAAACCGTCGGAGCCCAAGCCGGAACCAGCGCGGCGGCAGCGGGCGAGCGCGAAGGTTGCTGGAAATGGCGGGGCGCCGATCGATACGCGGCTGCTTTATTACACTTATTCGATTTCCGGCGTGACTTATGAAACGGCACAGGATATTACCGGCATGGAAGAACGGGCTTGTCTGGGTCACGCGGTTGCGGGACAGGCGGCCAGCGTGAAATACGATCCGTCGAATCCGAGCAATTCGATTTTGCTGGCGGATGATTGGTCGGGATTGCATTAGGCCGGGGTTGCTAATTTCCTACGACGAATAGATGTCCGTTGTTCTGCGTGTAGAGTTTTCCTTCCGGGCCTACTGAGATGGGCGTGTAGGCTGCGCCGATCGCGCTATCTAGGAAAAGTTTCGCCGTTGCAGTTGTGAATACGCCGGAATTTCCCTGCGGCAACTCGTAGACGTTGCCATCCTCGCTGTTTACGTACACATTTCCATCCGTATCGATTGCGGGCATGTTGATGCACCATTCGTAGCCGTTGGGATGATCGGAATCGATCGTTGTGCTTTGGAAGGACCATTCGATGTTGAAATCGGCGTCGAGCTGCGTGATGTAATACGGGCCGGGCGAAGTTGCGGTGCAGACGGCGCTGTTGGAATCATTGCAATAGGCTGATGACTGGTAATGGTTGTCCTTGATCACGACGGAAAACGTATTGTCGTGAACGTAAATTCCCGGCGTTGAATCCCAGCCGAAACCGTAGGCGCCTAGATAATTTCCATCGGCATCGAAGCGGAAGAGATGCCCGCGGGAAAAATTGTAATTGTCGAGCGCGCCGAAAACGATGGAGCCATCGGGGAGCACGGTGGGCGATGACGACGCGAGGTCAATGATCACGCCCGATCCAGGAGCGTTCGTTGTGGGATCGACGCCGACGGTGGTTCCGTTGCGGCAGGAATTCGGCAGGTTGGTGACACCCGGGGCGGCGATGGGCAGGAGCACGCCGCAGCCGTCCGTGAGGCGATTCTGCAGCGAAGCTTGCCAGGCTGGGGAAAGATCGGGATTCACGGCGATGAGATAAGCCACGGCAGAATCGAAATGTGCGCGACTTGCGGTGTAGATGGTTCCGTCGGCGGCGATGGCCGGCGCGATGTTCACGCCGGGGCGCTGCGAACCGCACGGCCCGGAAAAAACCGGCGGCACCGCGGCAGGACTTGGCGGCCAGGGGAATGCGGGAGTGCTCGCGGCGAAAAAGAAATTTCCGGGACAATTGAGCGCGTTTCCCGCGGGTGCGCCGGGAACCAGCGATGCGTACGTCGCGGTCAGCGTGGAATCGTCCGGCGCAAGTTTCACCAGCCAGGAATTTGCGACATCATTTACGCTCCACGGATCGCCGCTGAGGTTGAGCTCGATCACGTTGTAATAAATGTTGCCGCTGGAATCCGTGCTGAGCGGGCTGGAGACAAACGTATTCGCAGCGCTGATGCCGCCATTTCCAGCGAAGGGATTGATGTGCGACGCCGTCATGCCGGTGGTTTTGTTCACCTTCCACACTTTGCCTGCCGCGCCGGGAACGTAAATGAAATCCGCGGTGTCAACGGGATGAAAAACCGGTTCCCATCCCGATAGACCGCCAAATCCATCATTGAAATTCGTGGAGTTCGGCTCGGGCTTCCAATCGCTGGCGAAGCTCCAGGCTTCCACCAGTTCATCGTTCACCCAACTGAAGCGCACTTCATTCCAATCCATGGTGTTCCATGCGTTGGGTCCGCAGGCGGTGCCGTTGGTCCAGTCGCCGGCGGGATTGCAGGACTGATAGTTGCCCGATTTCACCACCATGTAGACATCGTTGCCGTCGGTGATGGGCGATTGCTCATGCACGGTCAAAACTGCTTCGCCGAATACGCCGGCGTTCTCCGCTTTTTCCTGCTCGACGAACGGATCGTAAACGATATCGGCGAGCTTGTGGCTGACGCTCTGCCCGGCGACGGCGACCATTCCGGTGTGTTGCGGATTCGAGCCCCACTGCTGCCAGAAGGGATTCGTGGAAGCGGTTTGCGAGCCGACCGAAAAGGTAATTGTTACGGTTGCGGGGGAACCCTGCGCGCCCGCGGCGTTGATAGAAATGTGGCCGGTGTAACTGCCCGGCGCGAGGCTGCCAGCCGCGGCCGAAATCTGCAGAGTTTGTGGGGCGATGCCGTTGTCGGGAGAGACACCGAGCCAGGGTGAGTCGCTGATGGCGGTGAAGCTTAGGGCGCCGTCGCCGGAGTTGGTGACTTGCACCGGAGCGGGAGCGGGATCGATGCTGCTGCCCTGAATGGCGCCGAAAGTCAGAGTGGAAATGGAGACGTTGAGGACGAGATTTGCGCCGCCGCCGGTATTGCCGCTGATGCTGCTGCCGCAACCGGCGGTGAAGAGAGCGAAAGTGCAGACGAAGAGCCACGCGAGACTTTGATTGAGCTTCGACACCAGATTCCCCTCCGGAATGCTCCTCGATGCACGGCCCCGGGCATCGGCGTTGCGAAAGTATACTCTGAACGAGTATTTGCCAGCACGCGCCGGAAGCCGGAGCTGAGCGGCGAATGAAGAATCGTCGCGCGCAGAAGAAGGAATGTGCGGGCGGCTTGCTGCGGGCTGCGCCGTGTGGCACGCTACCGCTGCGTCAACTTTGGCGTTCGACGGCGAATCGAGATTATGACCAATCCTGCAAAGCATCACGATTATCTTGCGGAGTTGCGGCGGCGCAATGCGGAGGCCGAGGAGGGCGGCGGCGCGGAGCGGCGCGAACGGCAGCACAGGGAAGGAAAGCTGAGCGCGCGCGAACGGATCGATACGCTGCTCGATGAGGGCACATTCGAAGAGCTGGATAAATTCGTTACGCATCATTGCGACGATTTTGGAATGGAGAAAGTGAAACCGGCGGGCGATGGGTTTGTTACCGGCTTCGGGCGGATTGATGGGCGGCTGGTTTACGTTTTCGCGCAGGATTTTACCGTGTTCGGCGGGTCGCTCTCGGAAGCGAACGCGCAAAAAATCACGAAGATCATGGATCATGCGATGCGCGTGGGCGCGCCGGTGATTGGATTGAACGATTCGGGGGGTGCGCGAATCCAGGAAGGAGTGATGTCGCTGGCGGGCTACGCGGAGATTTTTCTGCGCAACACGCTGGCGAGCGGAGTGATACCGCAGATCAGCGCGGTGATGGGGCCTTGCGCCGGGGGCGCGGTTTATTCGCCGGCGATTACCGATTTTATTTTCATGACGCGCGAGACGTCGTACATGTTCGTGACCGGGCCTGACGTGATTCGCACGGTGACGCACGAAGAGGTGAGCAAGCAGGAACTGGGCGGCGCGATGACGCACAACGAGAGAAGCGGGGTGGCGCATTTCGTCTCGCGGGATGATGCGGAATGTCTGGCGATGATCCGCGAGCTGATGGGATTTCTGCCATCGAATAATCTGGATGATCCGCCGCGCCGCGTGGCGGCCGATCCGGCGGACCGGCGCGATCCCGCGCTGAATTCACTGGTGCCCGAAGACCCGATGAGGCCTTACGACATCAAGGATGTGATCCATTCGGTGGTGGACGACGGCGATTTTTTCGAAGTGCACGAACACTTCGCGAGAAATATCGTCGTGGGATTTGCGCGGCTCGACGGCCGGCCTGTGGGGATTGTGGCGAACCAGCCGGCGTTTCTGGCGGGCGTGCTGGATATCAGCGCTTCTGTGAAGGCCGCGCGATTCGTGCGGTTCTGCGACGCCTTCAATATTCCACTGATAACTTTCGAGGATGTGCCGGGATTTCTCCCCGGCACGCAGCAGGAATTCGGCGGGATCATCAAGCACGGCGCGAAGCTGCTATTCGCATACGCCGAAGCGACGGTGCCGAAAATCACGGTGATTACGCGCAAGGCGTATGGAGGGGCGTATTGCGTGATGGCGTCGAAGCATATTCGCACGGACATTAATTATGCCTGGCCGACGGCGGAGATCGCGGTGATGGGGCCCGAGGGCGCGGTGAATATCGTTTACAAACGCGAGATCGAGAAGGCTCCGGAAGCGGAACGCGAAGCCATCCGCCGCGAGAAAATCGAAGAATTTCGCGAGCGTTTGGCGAATCCTTATATTGCGGCGCAGCGCGGATATATTGATGGCGTGATCGAGCCGGCAGAGACGCGCGGAAAATTGATCACGGCTTTGCGGTCGTTGGAGAATAAGAGAGATGTGAATCCGCGCAAGAAGCATGGGAATATTCCGTTGTGAGAATCGAAAACGACGTTGAGCGCAAGAAGCATTGGAATCCGGCGTTGCGTGGCCTTTATTAAACAGCCACTGGCTTTTCCGCTGGCGCTGAGGTAGCATCCTTCGGGTTTTTTCCTGGCATACACCTTGGGGAGCAATCATGGCGGCTAAGCAGAACTTGAATCCTGTCCTGGCGGGACTCGACCGGCTCATCGAAAAATATCATTTACTCAAGCATCCGTTCTATCGCGCCTGGGCCGACGGCACGCTTTCGCACGAGGCGCTGGCGCTTTATGCCGAGCAGTATTATCAACACGTGCGGGCCTTCCCGGAAAATTTGCAGAAACTTGCCGGGCGAACCGAGGGAGCGCTGCAAGGAATCGTGAACGAGAATCTGGCTGAAGAACTCGATCCCGCGGGGCCGCATCCGAAATTGTGGCGGGATTTTGCGGGGGCCGTCGGCGCGCGCGAATCGGAGCTGAACTCCGGGCGCGCGCTGCCAGGAATCGCGGCGCTGCTCGATGCGTATGACGAGCTTTGCGAGAATGGATCGAAGGCTCAGGCAGTGGCGGCATTCTACGTTTATGAATCGCAGGTGCCGGAAATCGCGACGGAGAAAATTGCGGGATTGAAGAAGCACTACAAAATTACGGCGGAGCCGGCGCTGCGATACTTCGCGGTGCACGAAGAAGCGGATGTCCGCCATCGCGCGGCCTGGCGCGAGTGGCTCGCAGCGCAGCCGGTATCGGAATGTGCTCCGATTTTTGCAGCGGCCGAACGCGCGCTGAAATCGCTTTGGGGCGCGCTCGATGCGGTTTATCCCAAGCCGCAGACGCACACCGCGTATAAGAATTAATTTTCGCGCAGTACATCCGCGCGTCGCACAACATTTCTTCGTTGGACAAAACCGGCATCCTCGGCCGGTCGCGCGCAAGCGCCGCATGCTAGAATTCCCACGCTTCTTCCATGTTTAAGAAAATATTAATCGCAAATCGCGGGGAGATCGCTGTGCGCGTCGTGCGTGCGTGCCGCGAAATGGGAATTGCGAGCGTGGCGATTTATAGCGACGTTGATCGCGCGTCGCTGCACGTGCGCCTGGCAGATGAAGCCTATCGCGTGGGCCCGGCGCCCTCGCGCGAAAGCTATCTGGTGATTGAAAATGTGCTCGCGGCGGCGAAGCAGTCCGGCTGCGACGCGATTCATCCGGGATACGGATTCCTTGCTGAAAACGCCGGCTTCGCGCGCGCTTGCGAGCAGGCCGGCATCGCATTTATCGGACCGTCAGCCAGCGCGATGGAAAAATTGGGCTCGAAAACGGCGGCGCGGCATCTGGCTCGCGAAGTTGGCGTGCCGACGGTTCCGGGAACGCTCGATCCCGTGGAGACAGTGGAACACGCCGAGCGCATCGCGAAAGAAACGGGATTTCCGATCGCGCTGAAAGCCGTAGCGGGCGGCGGCGGAAAAGGAATGCGGCGTGTGCAGAATGAGGCTGAGTTGGCCGCGGCCTGGCGCGATGCTTCTTCGGAGGCAATGAACGCATTCGGCGACTCGCGGCTTTACATCGAGAAATTTCTGCAGCAGCCTCGCCACATAGAGGTTCAGGTGCTCGGCGATGTGCACGGCGCGATGGTCTATCTCAACGAACGCGAATGTTCGGTGCAGCGCCGCTATCAGAAAGTGATTGAAGAAGCGCCCTCGCCGGTGATGGCACCGGAATTGCGCGAGGCGATGGGCGGTGCGGCGGTGAAAATTGCGCGCGCGGGCGGGTATGCGAACGCGGGAACTTGCGAATTCCTTGTGGATCAAGGGCGCACTTTTTATTTTCTGGAAATGAATACGCGCTTGCAGGTGGAGCACCCCGTGACGGAGATGGTCACATCACTCGATCTGGTGAAATTGCAGATTCGCATCGCAGCGGGAGAAGCGCTGGCACTCTCCCAGAACTCGATTGAATCGCGCGGGCATGCGATTGAGTGCCGGATTTACGCGGAGGATCCGGAGAATGAATTTTTTCCGTCGCCGGGGAAGATCACCGATTGCAGCGTGCCTTCGGGGCCGGGAATTCGATGGGATGGAGGCGTCTATGCGGGCTGGAATGTGCCGAGCGAGTATGATCCGCTGCTGGCCAAGCTGATCGCGTGGGGCGCGGATCGGCGCGAGGCGATTGCGCGGCTGGAACGGGCGCTTGAGGAAACCAGCTTTTTTGGAATTCACACGAACGTGGGATTTCTGCGCCGGCTCATCGCTGAGCCCGATTTCATTCGCGGCGAAGTTCACACGAAATGGCTCGATGAATATCTGGCGCGCGAAACAAATTTCGCGACGAAGGCGGGCGCCGGCGAGCCGGTCGAAGAAGATGCAGCGACGATTGCCGCGGCTCTGTGGCAGGCGTCACAGAACGGCGCAGGAAAGCCCGCTACGGGCGGCGCAAACGGATTTGCGGCAGAGTCTCGATGGAAAGCCGAAGGCCGGCGCGAACAGCACGACGCGATTCCGCGCAGGAATTGAGTTGCATGCACCGCGATTTTCGTAATCTGTTGGAGAGCACGCGTGAAGCTGGAAGTTGAAATCGCCGACGCTTCTTCGGCCGGCGCCAAAGTGTTGCGGTGCGTCGAATGGACTCGTGCCGGCGGCCGCTTCGAATTCCGCATTGATGGAAGGATCGTCGAAGCCGACGTCGCTGAAATTGGCGGCGGCATTTACTCGTTTTTAGCTTGCGGGCGGTCTATCGAAGTTCGCGTGGATTCGAGCGGCTCGATCCTCCGCATTTCTGCCGGCGGACGCGAGTTTGTAGCCAGCGTCCGCGATCCTCGGCGTTTTCGAAAAGGCAGCGGCGCGGTGCTCAGCGAAGGCCGGCAGCAAATTACGGCTTCCATGCCGGGCAAAGTAATTCGCGTGCTGGTGCAGGCCGGCGAAAAGGTAAAGGCCGGCCAGGGAATCGTGGTCGTGGAGGCGATGAAAATGCAGAACGAAGTGAAATCGCCGAAAGCCGGGAGCATCGAGAAATTATTTGTTACGGAAGGGCAGGCGGTGAACGCAGGGGACGCTTTGGCGGTGGTGGTTTGAAGGGAAACTTTCGCGGAGAGAAACAGGAGAAATCCGAATCGAGTTACTTCGTTGCGTCGGCCGAGGGAAGTTTGCCGGCGGATTCCAAAACCTGGCGGGCCAGGTAGTTCACCACGTGGGACTCGTCGCGGGCCGCCGAAAGATAGGCGACGCGAAGAAGTTGCTCTTTGCGGTTGCGCAGCGTCTCGCGAATGGAGTTCTGCACCTGCGGATCGGAAAGCTCGCGCTGGCCGGCAGCTTCCTTGGCAATCAATTTCAAAATCACGTAGCCACCCGCGCGCACCGGAATCGGCCGGCTCACTTCGCCGGGACGCAGCGAGAGCACCATCTTTTTCAGCGCGGGATCGGATTGATTGAAAGACGATTCGCCGTGAAATCCGAGATCGCCGCCGGTGGAGCTGGTGGTATCTTCCGAGTAGTCCATCGCCAGTTGAAAGAAATCCGCGCCGGCATTCAGTTTCTGCTCGAGCATCTGCACTTTGCGTGAGGCATCGGCGTCGTTGGTGGCTTTATCATTCTTGCGATTGTGGACCGCAGGATCGGGATGCGCCGAAACCACGATTTGCGCGATATGGAACTGCGGCTCGGCCACGTTGAATTGCGCGCGATTCTTATCGTAAAAATCCTTCACGTCCTGGTCGGTGATTGAAATCTTGGCGACGATTTCGCGGTTCACCAATTTCTGAATGGTGAGCTGGCGGCGCAAATCCGATTTCAAATCGTCCACGGTCAGATGCGCGTCCTTCAGCTTCTTCTGAAATTCGTCCTCGGTGAACGGGTTTTTTTCTTCCGTGAATTTGTCTTCCACTTCGGCGTCGCTGGCCACCAGGCCCTGCTTATTGGCGCGCTCGAGCAAAATTTCGTTGTTGATGAGTTCGTCGAGGATGCTGAGTTTCAGCGAGAGGGCTTCTTCCTGCGAAGGGGCGGCTGCTTCGGGATTCACGCGGTTGCGAAAATATTTTTCCACTTCCTGGCGGGTGATGTCCTTGCCGTTTACCACCGCCCAGACATCCGGGCCGGGCGCGATATCCGTATGCTTGCACGAAACCGCGAGCATGCCCGCGAGGAGCATCGAAAGCAGCGCCGCGATTCGTTTCAAAGGGGAGGCCTCATTTCGCCGGGCTGAATCATCAGCCCGGACCCGCATTTCGCCGGGCTGAATCATCAGCCCGGACCCGCACAGAGTGACGGCTAGGCAGCCTTCTTGACGCGGCCGGCGCGGATGCAGGCAGTGCAGACGCGGACGTGTTTGCGCACACCGCCGACGACAGCTTTCACGCGCCGAAGGTTGGGATTCCAACGTCGCCGCGTCACATTATTCGCGTGGCTGATATTATTGCCGAAATTCGGCTTCTTGCCGCAAAACTCACATTCCATTGCCATGTTTGCTCCAGCTCGAAAGGCGCAGAATAGTTGAATTTTTATGCTACCAGAGAACGCGTCGAGCCCAAAGCGGATTGCGCTACTTTGGCTGAAAAATGGCCCGGGCCAAGCGGACTGCAGCCGTTTCAATATCCCGGCGGCTACATTTCCATCTTGTGCGTGGGCGCGATGTCCCAGACGCGCCAAAATTCCAGCATTTCGGCGGGCTTGCCGAGCGTCACGCGGATGTAATTATCGAGCGGCGGAAAAGGACGGCCGATTTCGACGCCGTTTTTCTTGAAGTGCTCGATCACCTGCGGCGCGGGACGCTGCGCATTCAGCATCACGAAATTGGCGTGCGAATCGATGCCGCGAACCATGCGCCCGTTGGCCTGATTGAAGAATTCCTGGCGATTGTCGGCGTTGCGTTTGACGCAAGAGCGAACCCACGCAGCGTCGTCGAGCGCGCTGACCGCCGCGAGCGCCGCCACAACGTTGACTCCGGCCGGCAGGCAGCGCTTCGACAAAGTGCGCGCAACTTCCGGCGACGCCATCGCATATCCGATGCGAATTCCCGCGAGCCCATACACTTTCGAAAATGTCCGCGAGACGATCACGCGATCGTTCTTCACCGGCTTATCGATGAACGACGCGTAGCTCTCCGTGGGCGCAACAAAATGATGGTAGGCCTCATCGATCAGCACCATCGTCGTGCGCGGCAGCTTTTCGAGAAATTCTTCGATTTCGTGACGCGGCGTGATGCTGCCGGTGGGATTGTTCGGATTGCAAATATAAACGAGCCCCGTGGAGTTGTCGGCACGCGCGAGCATGGCATCCAGATCGTGCGCGAAAGTCTTGTTCACCGGCACGGGAATTACTTCGCCGCCGTTATCCTGCGCGGCGCGGCCGAGAAGCTCGAATGTGGGTGAGGCAGTGATCACTTTTTTCCCGCGCCCGGCATACAACGCGGCAGCCACAGTCAGAATTTCGCTCGAGCCGCAGCCGAGAACGATTTGCTCGGCGGGAATTCCGTGAAACTTGGCGATGTGATTGCGAAGATCCGCCGTCTGCGTTTCGGGGTAGCGGTTCGCCGAGTGCGCCGCTGCCTGCATGGCGGCAATCGCTTTTTCAGATGGGCCAAATGCATTTTCGTTCCGGCTCAAAATAATCGGCCCGCCCGGATGATGCTCGGAAAGCGCCGGCGGCGCCTCGATGAAGCCGAATTCTGCGAGCGAGGGCATCGCGGCGGTGATCGCGGCTCCAGCTCCGAGTTGGCGGAACAAATTCCTGCGGGACATTTCCATGAAATCCTCCCGAATGGCAGCGTTCCCGTTGATAGCAAGGAAATGTCGGCAACGTCAAGGATGAGAATGCCGCCTGCGTGCGGGTTCTGCACTCACGCCCGCGGATAAAAGCGGCGGCGCATAAAAGCAGCGCTGGCGATCCCTCTTCGCAGGACAAATAGTGTAGATTGGCGGCGGCCCGAAAATGCGCGCACGCAGAGGTGAACCGCGATGAAACGTAAGATTCAGGCAGTAATCATCAGTTTTCTTGTTGCGGTTGCCGCGCACGCCGTCCCCGCTCCCGGCGGGCAAACGCAAAAACCGCTTGCCGGCATCGAAAAGCTCGCAGCGTTTCTCGGCCACTGGCACGCCACCGGCGAATTGAACGACGCAGCCGCGGGAAAGTCCGCCACCAAACTGACGTCCGATTTCACCTGCGATTGGGCGGCCAATCACGGCTTCCTAATCTGCGATCAAATCGTCCACGCGCCCGACGGCGACCACAACGACCTGAGCATCTACACCTACGGTGAAAAAGATCACACGTTTTTATTTTTCGGCATCACCCGCGGCAGCAAGGAAGCGCGCACCACGAACCTGACGATCGAAGGAAACCTGTGGACCTATTCGAGCACTGAAACAAATGCAGGCAAGCAAACGCAATATCGCACCACGAACCGCTTCGCCTCAGCCTCGAAAGTGGACTGGCGCGCAGAATATTCGAATGACGGCGAGCACTGGACGATGACGGCGGAAGGCAGCGATGTTCGAGGCAACTGAGAAAATCTGGCTGAAGAGCGCTCGCGCCGGAAACCCATCGAAAATCTCTCCGCGCGATCTGAAATGAAAGCCGCGATCCTCCACGAATTTAAGCAACCTCTCGCGATCGAGGATGTCGCTCGCCCGAAGCCGGAGGCGGGCGAAGTGCTGATCGGAGTCGAGGCATGCGGCGTGTGCCATTCGGATCTGCATGTTGCCGAGGGCGATTGGAAGCAATTCGCGGGCATCGTCAAGCGCCCGCTCATTCTGGGCCACGAAGTCGCGGGACGCGTCGTCGAGCTGGGCGCGGATGTGCGGGAACACAAAATCGGCGATCGCGTTGGCGTGCCGTGGCTTTTCTGGTCTTGCGGCGAGTGCGAATTTTGCCGCGAGGGAAATGAAAATCTCTGCGCCAGGCAAAGCATCACCGGAGTGACGGTAGACGGCGGCTTTGCCGAATTCATCAAAGTCCGCGCGAGCCACGCAACGCCAATTCCGGATAATCTCTCCGCGCTCGAAGCCGCTCCGCTTTTCTGCGCCGGCGTCACCACGCATCGCGCGCTGAAGCATGCAAAAATATTGCCCGGCCAACGGCTCGCGATATTTGGCGTCGGCGGGCTCGGCCACCTCGCCATTCAATTCGCGCGAGCGCTCGGCGCAGAAATCACCGCCGTCGATATTTCCGAGAGCAAGCTGGCCGCCGCGCGTTCGCTCGGCGCGGCAAAGACTGTGAACGCTTCAACCACCGACGCCCCCAAAGAATTGCGGCGCGGCGGCGGCGTGCACGTCGCGCTCGTTACTTCCGGCTCGAGGGCCGCCTACTCCGCCGCGTTCGCGTCGCTGCGCCCCACCGGCACGCTGCTCGTCGTAGGATTGCCCGCCGAAGATATTTGCTTCCCGCCGATTCTGATGGCCGCGCGCGAAGTGCGAATCCAGGCAAGCGCCGTGGGAACACGCGATGATCTCCGCGAAGTGCTGGCCCTGGCGGCGGGCGGAAAAATCCGCTGCGAAGTCGCCGCGCGCCCGTTGGAACAAATCAACGAAGTGCTCGATCAAATGCGCCGCGGCGAAATTTCAGGCCGCATCGCGCTCACGCCGCGCTAGCTGCTTCGTCGAACGGCCAGACTGGATTTTTGCCGCGGCGTGAAAGTACGGCACCGTACGATGCCATTTTTCACCCGATGCCGCATTTACCATTTTTCGCTAGCGTTGGCCGTTAAAGACGGCTAACCTACAACTTCCGTTAGCTCTGGCGTCAAAATCGATCGTCCCCACGCTCACTCAGCCTCGATCGGGCGATATTTTTTGCGGGATGCACAATGCGAGAACGTGCCGCGAACGAAAATCCAACCGATTCTGCCAGCACTTTGCGCGAGCTTGTCGACGCGATCAGCGAGCAACGCAGCATTGAAATCAGCCTGCGCGAGCTGAATGGCCGATTCCTCACCGTGCAGGATCAAGAGCGCCGGCGAATCGCGCGCGATTTGCACGATAGCCTCGGCCAAACCGTCGCGCTCTTGAAAATGAATCTTGAGCGCCTCGCGCGTTCGCCAAGTCTCACGCCGGAAGGCGCCGAACTTCTCGCTCAAAGCTCCGCTCTCGCCGATTCGATGTCCACGGAACTTCGCACCATCGCTCATCTTCTGCACCCGCCACTTCTCGATGAGCTGGGGTTGATGTCCGCGCTGCAAAGCCTGACCGCGGGCTTTTCGGAGCGCAGCGGAATCCATGTGACCCTGCAAATGGACAAAAAATTCGGCAGGCTTCCCGGTGAAGTCGAAATCTCGATCTATCGCATCGTCCAGGAATCTTTGACGAACATCCACAGGCACTCGCAAAGCCCGACAGCCCGCATTTCGATCGAGCGCCGCCACAACGAGATTCGCATCGAAATCGAGGATCACGGCAACGGCATAGCTGCGGGAGGAATTGCCGGCGCTTCCGGCGTGGGCCTCGGCGGCATGCGCGAACGCGCCCGTCTGTGCGGCGGCTCACTGGACGTCAAATCCAGCGACAAAGGAACGATTGTCGTCGCGCGGCTGCCGGTCACGGCGGCAACTCTATCGGCTCGAAGTGCTGCTGCCAGCGCGTAGTCGTTCGCGCTCTAATTCAATCTGCGGTGCTTCCCGCGTATTCAAAGCGCGCCAAATCAGGGAATCAGCTTTGCGATTTTTTTGAGATCCTCAACGACTATTGGGGATCAGGCATTTCTAAACTCGCCATCCTGCGCAGCTTTCTTTTCGTGAATCGCTACAGCGATTGATGTATGTAAGTTTCTTGGATTACAAAAGACAATCAGCAGACAATGGATGAACGGCCGGATCTGGACGTTGCTTTGGGAACGGCCGGTCGCCGCCTAACGCGATGAACGCAGCGTCAAACTCGGAAACAGATGTCCTCATCGTCGGTGCCGGGCCTACCGGCCTCGTCCTGGCGCTTTGGCTCACGCGGCTCGGCGTTCGATTCAGGCTCGTGGATAAAGTTGCCGAACCGGGGACCACCTCGCGAGCTCTGGCAGTGCAGGGGCGCACGCTCGAATTTTATGAGCAGATTGGCCTCGCCGACGCGGTAGTCGAGAGCGGACGCAAAGTCGAGGCGGTCAATCTGTGGGTGGCGGGCAAGAATGTTGCCCGCGGCGTGCTCGGCGCGATGGGCGCGGGCCTCAGCCCATTTCCTTTCGCGCTGGTATTTCCGCAGGACGAGCACGAGAAACTCTTGATCGATCAGCTTGCCCGGCAAGGCATAAAAGTCGAACGCCAAATTGAACTCCTCGATTTCGAAGATTCCGGCGCGCGCGTGCGTGCCCGATTGAAACGCGCGGACGGATCAACGGAAACTTGTGACGCCGCTTACATTGCCGGATGCGACGGCGCACGTTCCGCAGTGCGCGAAACATTGCAGATCGGATTTCCGGGCGGAACGTACACGCACTTGTTCTACGTCGCCGATGTGGAAGCGACGGGAGAAGTGATCAACGGCGAACTCCACGCGGCTTTCGACGCGACCGATTTTATCGCGCTCTTTCCGCTCAAAGCGGATGGCCACGCTCGCCTGGTCGGCACCGTCCGCGAGGAATCCGAGAAGCGGCGCGAGGAAATGACATGGAGTGACGTCAGCAACCGCGTGATCGGATGGATGCACATCAACGTCAAGCAGGTAAATTGGTTTTCAACGTACCGCGTGCATCATCGCGTCGCGGATCATTTCCGCCACGGCCGCGCATTCCTGCTCGGCGATGCCGCGCACATCCACAGCCCCGTCGGCGGACAGGGAATGAACACCGGAATCGGCGACGCAGTAAACCTCGCTTGGAAGCTGGCCGCTGTTCTGCAAGGCCGCGCCGGCGAATCCATTCTCGATAGTTTCGAACCTGAACGAATCGCGTTCGCGCGGCGCTTGGTGGAAACCACGGATCGGGCCTTCACGAGCATCACCAGCTCCAGCACCATCGCGAAGCTGACGCGCCTGGAAATTCTGCCGCTTTTCGTCCCGCTGCTATTTGACTTCGAGTCCGTGCGGCATTTCATGTTCCGCACGGTCTCGCAGATCGCCGTGAATTACCGCGGGAGCCAATTGAGCGCAGGCCATGCCGGGGCAGTGCATGGCGGCGATCGGCTGCCGTGGGTTGCGCCGGGCGGGAGCGGCGATCGGAAAGATGGCAGCGCACCCGACGCCGCGAGTAGCAGCAACTTCGCGCCGCTCTCCTCTCTTGATTGGCAAGTGCACGTCTACGGTGAAGCGCCTCCCGGCCTTCGCGCGATGTGCGCTGCGCGAAGTTTGCCGCTGCATGAATTCGCATGGCGCGACGAGATGGGAGAAATGGATTTGCGTCGCAATGCGGTTTATCTGGTAAGGCCCGACGGCTACGTCGCCGTGGCCGAGCCCGACTCCGTGGGCAGCGTCGCCGCAATCACTTCCTATCTCGACGCGTGGCAGATCGTCACGATAAAACACGAGAGCAAAGTCCGCGCGAACGCTCCCGGTTAGAATTTCCGTCAGCGCGCAATTAACTCGGACGAATCCATTGAATTCACCGATTTGTGAAAGCGCTCTCACACCAGCGAATCTACAAAATCACAAAACCCAGTGCGGTCAGGATTTGTAAGGAAAAGTAGGAAGGACTCTCGGTATCTGGTACACCGTAATTCTCTCTGCGGGTGTGAAACCGAGATGCAACTTCTTCTGTCCGAAACCCCGCAAAAAGTCCAATTTGAAACGGAGTTACGGCAACGCCCCTGAAAACAAACTCGCTGCGCTGCTCTCCGTGAGACCCGAATCCTGAGAGGTACTTCTTTAGAGAAGGATCGTATACGGCGCAGCGAGAAATATCTTAGAATCAAAGCAGCTTCGATAGTGGGCGTGTAGCTCAGCTGGGAGAGCACCTGCTTTGCAAGCAGGGGGTCGCCGGTTCGATCCCGGCCACGTCCACCACATTCTCAAGCAGTTCCGGCGGTGCAGTTTTGTCTCGGGGCGTTTTTGTGTCGTACTTTGTGTGGTAAGCATCCAACTCACTACATGCGGCAGGCTTTCGGCTCAGCGAAAACCTCTAGCTTTTCGTAAACGGACACTTACTTCTCCTTGGCAGTCGGTTACGTTCCTAGCCGCGCAGTTCTAGTTTTCATGTAAGGCAATAATAGGATCCATCATCGTCGCGCGACGGGCGGGAATGTAAGTCGCCAGAAAAGCGACAATCAACAAAATCAGCGGGACTGTGACAAAGACGATCACATCAATCGGATGAACGCCATACAGAAGACCTGCAATCAGCGGTGCTGAGATCGCAGAAAGGATTAATCCAATCGCAATTCCAGTCCCGGCGAGCAATAGCCCTTTGCCGAGAATGAGTTTGAGAATATCAGGCCGCTGGGCTCCCAAGGCGACTCGGATTCCAATCTCACGAGACCTCTGCCCGACCATGTAAGCCAGCAATCCATAGATGCCGACGGAGGACAAGAGCATCGCGACGGCCGCGAACACTCCAACCAATTCCGCCGAGAATCGGCGCGGAGCAATAGAAACATCCATCACATCGGTCATCGACCGGACATTGAATACTGGCAGACCAGGATCGATAGCCTGTATCTCACTCCGAATCTGCGATTCGAGGCGTGACGCGGGCAGAGGCGTCCTTGCCACCACGCTCATCGAGACACTCCTGCGCCCTGATTGCTGATAGATAGGTCTGAATATGTGGGGGACACCATCTGTGTCGAGTCCGTCCTGCTTCATATCCTTGACGATGCCGACCACGGTTACCCAAGGAAGGCCGGGATTTCCCCCCAACCGCAAGCGCCTGCCGACGGGATCAATACCCGACCAATAGCGTCGCGCCGTAGTCTCATCAATGATGGCTACCTCCTGCTTTCCTCCTTCATCGCTTTCCAGGAAAAAACGCCCACGAACCAATGGGGATTGCATCAGCATGAAATAATCGGGACTCACTCGAACTAGTTCCGCTGCTAACCCTTGCGATGAATCGGCCGCGCGGTCCTCAACCACCAGTGCGGCGGTCGTTGTTGGACGCGCGCCTGGCAAATCCGAGGTCATGGCGGCCCGATCGATTCCCGGAATCGTGTCCACACGCCGGATCACCTCTCTGATAAACGACGTCCTTTTTGAGAAGTCGGCATACACATCCATCTTGGGATCGTTCGGTACCGGCAGGTAGACGCTTGCAGTAACCACTCTCGAAGGATCAAAGCCCGGATTCTCCTGAAGCAATCCCCAGAAGGTCCGCAGGAGCAAGCCAGCTCCAACCATCAACACAACAGCAAGCGCCAATTCAGACACAATCAGCAGACTCCTTAACCGGAATGTCTTAGCGCTGTAACCGGAGCCTTGAGTGCCTTCCCGAATTGCGGCACTCATATCGGCTTTCATCGCCTGGAAAGCTGGAGCGAGCCCAAATATGATTCCGGTAAACATAGAAATCAGAAGGGCAAAGAGCAGCACCGTCCGGTCTATACCCACTTCGGCAAGCCGGGGAACCGAAGCGGGGACAAAGTGAATGATGAAACTCAAGGTCAATTTCGCTGCGAGCACGCCTGCTACACCCGCGATAAAGGCGAGCACCAGCGACTCCGTAAGCATCTGGCGCACCATCCGAAAACGGCCGGCCCCAAGCGCCATGCGCAGTGCCATTTCTCTCTGTCTTCCTGAAGCACGAGCCAGAAGAAAGTTTGCGATGTTCACCGATGCAATTAGTACGACCAGGACTACCGCGGCCATTAATACCAGCAGTTGGGGACGCACATTGCCTACAAGTGAGTCCTGCAAAGGTTGGATCTCGATGGACCATTTGGCCTCGGGGGGATAATCATTCGGGAAGTCAGTTCGGAGTTCGCTGGCCATTGCCGTCAGTCTCGCCTGAGCCTGCGTTACATCGATGCCAGACTTCAGCCGTCCGATTGCCTCGCGCGCCACCTTCACGTTTCGCGCGGGTTTCGGATAAGGATCCCCGCTGAACCCGCACGTGACCCACACTTCCACATCCCCCGCAGTAGTCTTGCTCGGGTGGCGAAATCCGGCAGGAACCACTCCCACGATCGTGTACGGGTCGTTGTCCAGTTGTAGATGTTTCCCGAGAATATTCGGGTCGCCGCCGTAGGACCGGCGCCACAAACCATCGCTAATCACAACCGCTTCCGCAAAACCAAGCGCAAAATCCTGCGGACCAAAAAGCCTCCCAATTTGCGGCGTTGCGCCCAGCATGGAAAAGTAGTTGGGGCTAACTTCGAGCACTTCAAGGCGTTCCGGTTGTTGTCTGGCGCCGGTCAAATTGGTGGGGCCGCCGAAGACAACGCTTACTTCCTTGAAGATACCGGCTCTTGACTTCAGATCCTCCAACTCGGGGACAGAGTAGGGGATGTCACGCAAACCTATTCCAGGATTGTTGAAGCTGATCTTCACTAAACGACCGGGGTCGTAGTACGGCAGGGAACGCAATAGCACCGCGTTTACGATGCTGAAGATCGATGTGTTCGCCCCAATTCCCAATGCCAGCGTGAGAATGATTATTAGAGTAAAGCCGGGACTCTTCCGCATGATGCGGAAGGTGTACCGGATATCATTGAATAGTATTTCCATGATTTCATTACTCCAATGAATCAAGTTCTCAGATTGGTCGCTTCGTGCGGATCTCCGATTCGACGTTTACAGCTTTACAAACGGAACATCGCCCTTACTTCTTGGCGGTCGGCGGCAACACACCGTTCAGGCGCAGATACATTGCGGCTTCGGCGTAGTGGTCGGCCCAAGCACCGGCTAGGATCAGGCTGAGCCAGGCGCGTGTCACTTGTTTTCCGCCGAATCCTTCCGTGGTCTCCGCTAGTTTTGAGTCGTCCATTTTCCCCAACGCGTCGGAGCAGAAATCGAAGGAGGCCTTCAGCGCGGCGACTAGCTTGTCTTTCGAGTCCGTGTCTTTCGCCTCCTCGACCTTGGGAGCAGGGACGGCCGCCGCCTTGCCGCACAGCAGATTATTCGTTTCGGCCATGTGGACAACGAGATGGCCGAAGGTCATCTGCTCGGCGCTGGGCTTGTAACTGAATTTTTCGGCGGGCATGGCTTCGACGGCTGCGACGGTGTTTTTCTGCCGGCCGGGCAGGATGTCTCTCAGGGCGGTACTTACCGGGTTCTTTGATTGCGCGAACGTTGTTTGTGCGATCGCCGACGCGGCGAGTAAAAGCAACGCAGGATCACGAAAGTTCTCTTCATTTTGTCTTCTCCTCATGTAGGCCGCTGTCGGTCACAGCGTCATCGCAACGCCAATATGTTCTTGGCGATGCTTCTGCTCACGGAACATATGCCGCGAAGAACTAGTGTTTGCAGGAAAAGTGACATGCGGTGTCCGAAACGAGACAAGCGGTCAGAGTTGGCCGTCAAATACTGTGGCCACGGATCCGTTCACACGGCAAAACCGCAATTCAAATGTGTGGCGGCAGTATCCAACACAACCGTCTAAGCGGTTGGTGTCCAAAGACTTTGTACCTTCCGCTGCGTTACATTGAGATGGCAGCACGTGGACCGGTGAAATTGTTTTGCCGAGAGAACTTGGCGCGCTCGACGGCCGTGTCCTCAGGGATGTCTCCCTCGAGGTTCAGCTATAATCCGTGCCGGAGCCTCGACACACCCATTGCTTCAGGCCACACCAGATATCGGACGCACAAGATGGATTTTGATCCTGTGTGCGTGGACGATTGTAGGACTGTTGTTTGCCGTGCGCAGGATCGTGCTGGTGAAGCTAATGGGTACCCACGTCAGCTGGGTGATCGTGGGTGCGCTCGAACTTGTCTACTGGTACGTATGGGCGGCGTACACACCGCTTGTGATTGGTCTGGCCAAACGATTCCCGTTGACGGGGCGGAGGTTTGTACCTCACATAGCGATCCACACTATCACGTCACTCATGATGGCTCCCCTGACGTCTGCCACCGAATATTTTCTGAGCCGTGGACTTGTGCAGTCAGTTTTTCGCATCACCGATCCCGCCGTGCTGCGCCTTCTCTCGCCGTTCGCAGTCAGTTTCCTATCGATGAGCTTTACTGGCATGCTTACCTACTGGTTAGTTGTAGGATTGTATCAATCGATCCACTTTTACCAGGCCGCTATGGAGCGCCAGACTATAGCGGCGCAACTGGAGACGCAGCTCTCCCATGCCGAACTTGAGAACCTTAAGAGCCAGTTACATCCGCACTTTTTGTTCAACAGTCTTCACACCATTGGAATCCTGATGCAGGAAGACGTTGATGCTGCGAGCCATCTGCTCGTCTGCCTCGGCGACTTGCTGCGCATGGCCCTCGAACGGCCGGAGAACGAGATCACCTTGCAGAGCGAGCTCGAGTTCGTCGGCAAGTATCTCGAGATCGAACAGACACGCTTTCCTGATCGCTTGAAAGTTCACATCGACGTGCCACCTGACCTTCTCGCCGTCTATGTACCGAGCCTGGCGCTTCAGCCGCTGGTTGAGAATGCCATCAAGCACGGCATCAGCGTCGATTCCGCCGCAGGCCGCCTAGAGATCGCTGCGAAGCGCCACAACGGCAGAGTTTGCCTCTGCGTCCGCGATGATGGCCCGGGCCTGGCACCGGGATCGCCACCGCGATTCGGCGTCGGACTCACCAACATCCAATCACGCTTGAAACAGCTCTACGGGAACGAGTCGTCGCTCGAACTTACCGGACGCAAAGGCAACGGCCGAGGCTGTGAGGCCATCATCACCATTCCACTCAGGAGTTCGCTTGAAGACACGAGTCCTCATCGTTGATGACGAACCGATCGCCCGGCGCGGTATCCGTCGCTATCTCGCTGAACACAACGGCATTGAAGTTGTAGGCGAGGCGTCGAACGGAATCCGTGCGGTGGAGCAGATCAATGAACTTCATCCCGACATCGTTTTTCTCGATGTGCTCATGCCTGATCTGGATGGTTTTGGAGTCATCGAAAATGTGGAGCCATCCACCGGCCCCGCTCCCGTATATATTTTCGTCACGGCTCACGATGCGCACGCTATTCGCGCATTCGAAGTGCACGCTGTTGACTATCTCTTGAAACCGTATGATAAGGTGCGATTTGCCAAGGCCCTGGTTCACGCACGTCAGGTCCTCGAACAGCGCGGGAAAGCAAATCGAAGTCTCGAACCGCTGCTCCAATCCCTTCGTAGCCTCCGCCCGTCGGAACGTTTTGTGGTAAAGGACAAGAAGCGGATTTTCTTTGTTCCCGTTTCCCACGTTTTGTGGATCGAAGCCACCGGAAACTATGCCTGCATACACACCGCCAGCGGCAGTCACCTGTTGCGGGAAACCCTGGCACACCTGGAAGAGAAGCTGGCGCCACGCCACTTCATCCGCGTGCGGAAATCGGCCATCGTGAACAGCGCCCGCATTAGCGAGATTCGTCCGATGTTCGATGGGGTCTACGACATCATTCTGGCAGGAGGAACGGTGGTCACCTCGAGTCGCAGATATGCTCACAAGCTACGAGCTCTGCTGGAATCGCAGCTGGGACGTAAAGTGGCGCGTCGGCATGGAATGCCGGCTGCAATCCCGCTCTGAGGCATGGTGTCATGCACACCTCTGTCCCAGGCGAGGGTTTTAGTCTCGGCGAATTTGACTGAGATCGAGAGAGTCTTGCCATGCACACCGCCGCGAATAATTCCTTCCAGGTTGTTCCCAAGTTATGAAGACTTCAGATTTCGTGCGCGTCAGGCAATCCCCACGTCCTCACTGACGAACGCGGATGATCGTCTTTCCCTTGCTCCGCTCGGTCGAGTTGAAGGTGGCGACGGCATCGTCGAGTCCAGCCACTTTGCCGATGTTTGTCCGCAGCCGACCATTCCGAGCCCGCTGGACGACCTCACTCAATTGGCCGCGATCGGGTACGA
This sequence comes from uncultured Acidobacteriota bacterium, assembly GCA_963838545.1. GTDB lineage: Bacteria > Acidobacteriota > Terriglobia > Acidiferrales > UBA7541 > Palsa-147. The sequence goes on along the minus strand of CAWIRL010000023.1, from coordinate 52,009 downwards.
CGATGAAATCAATAGTCAGGCCCCCAGAAGGCCGCGCCTCGGTCGGGCCGGCAGCGGTCACCAGCGTTCCTCCGGCGCGAATCACGCCCGCAGACCGCTTCGCGATGTCACCGCCGAGGACATCGAAAACCAGATCAACCCGGCCGACATCTTCTAGGGCGTTGTTCTCGAGATCGATGAACTCCTGCGCGCCGAAGTCGAGAGCCGTCTGACGGCCGCCAGCGCGCCCGGTGCCGATGACGTACGCGCCGGCCTCACGTGCGAGTTGCGTCGCCATCGAACCGACCACGCCGGCCGCACCGTGCACGAGGACGCTCTGCCCCACGCGAAGGCGGCCGTGCTCGAACAGCCCCTGCCACGCCGTCAGACCCGACATCACGAGCGCCGCGCCCACCGTGAAGTCAACATCGCCCGGCAACGGCGCGAGGTTGCGTGCCTCGACGGCGACGTACTCCGCCAGCGTGCCGTCGCGAGTCCAGTCCGTAAGGCCGAACACCCGCTGTCCCACCGACAGCCCCGTCGTTCCATAGCTGAGGGCGGTGACAACTCCGGCCAGCTCATGGCCTGGGATCGAAGGTGTTCGGTCACGGCCGAGGCGGTCGACCCAGGTCGAGGGCCACGTCAGCTCATCCCCGGTGAATCCCGACGCATGAACCTGAACAATGACGTCGCCGTAGTTCGCTCCCGAAAGGCTGGCGAGCGCCACGCCCTTCGGTTCGGGCCGCTCCACCAGCTTCATCCCAGCCGTTCCCGCAGCCTGATCCGTCACCACAATCGCCTTCATCGGTCACCTCTCTGTGTCGAGTTCTTGCCTGTAAGGCAGCCGCTCCATCCGCTGTCCCTGGGCAGGTTAAGTTGGTATTTTGCAAGACTAACAAATTGTAAGAATCCGGTGGCTCGATTCTCATGATTGCCTCCTGGGGGTCGCCGGTTCGATCCCGGCAGCGTCCACCAATCTTTTGCGCCACTGGCGCCATGCCTCTTCCCTCCGCAGGGGGTTCTGTCACATGATCTCCGGCGTCTCCTATGGGCTTTTACGCGCACCACGTTTTGCCTCGGCTCATCGACCTTGCGATGAAGAACAAGGATGCCGCTCGCCTGCGCGCAATCTGGATTCCGCAGGCGCGCGGTGAAGTTCTCGAAGTCGGCATCGGCTCCGGCTTGAATCTCCCGTTTTATTCCAGAGACGTCCAACATCTCTACGCCGTCGATCCTTCCGTTGAACTCCAGCAAATAGCCCGCACCAGGCTGCCCGGCGCGCACATTTCCGTAAAATTCCTGACGCAATCCGCCGAAAACGCGCTGCCGCTCCCCGATCAATCCATCGACACGATTGTAATGACCTGGACGCTCTGCTCCATCCCCAATGCCGCGGAAGCGCTGCAGCAAATGAAGCGAGTCCTTAAGACCGATGGCCGTCTGCTCTTCATCGAGCACGGCCGCTCGCCACATTCCGCCGTAGTCAAATGGCAGGATCGCCTCACGCCAATGTGGAAGCGAATGGCCGGCGGCTGCCACCTAAACCGCAAAGTTGACGACGTCATCCAATCCGCGGGATTTCAAATTGTCGAATTGCAGACTTGCTATCTTCCCGGACCGCGCCCGATGACCTACACATACCAGGGAATCGCCAAGGTGACGTAACATGCGGCAAAACGAGGTTGTCACTCTTGGCCCTGTTGACCTGATGCGCAGCGAACGCTAGCGAGGAACCGAATGGGACTGTGGGATATCTTTCGCCGCAAGCGAGCGCCGCTTGAAAAAGTAATCAGCGGCCGCTTTGAAATCGCGCAGGACGGTGAAGTCGCCTATCTGGAATACAGTCTGAGTGGAAATATCCTGGAACTGATCCACACTGAGGTCCCTGAAAAATTGCGGCACATGGGCCTGGCGGCCTCTCTAGCGCAGAACGCTTTGGACTATGCCCGGGAACACAATCTCAAGGTGGATGTAGTTTGCCCCACGGTGCGAGACTACCTGGCGAAGCACCCGGAATTTTCCGGTCTCGTCATGCATTGATGGCGCGAGGCCCGCGATACAGTCTTCCGCGATCCTTCAACTCGCCCGTTTTGCTTCCGCGCGACTCGGCAGCTTCCAATCCGGACGAATGAAGTGGCAGGTGTAGCCGTTCGGATAGCGTTCCAGATAATCCTGATGCTCCGGTTCAGCCTCCCAGAAAGCACCGGCCGGAACTACTTCCGTCACCACTTTGCCCGGCCAAAGCCCTGAGGCTTCCACGTCCGCAATCGTTTCGATCGCCACTTGCTTCTGCTCGTCGTTGGTGTAGAAAATCACGGAACGGTAGCTCGACCCGCGATCGTTGCCCTGGCGGTTCAAAGTCGTGGGATCGTGAATCTGAAAGAAAAATTCCAGCAGCCTGCGATAGCCGATCTTTTGCGGATCGAAAGTAATCTCGATCGCCTCGGCATGCGTCCCGTGGTTACGGTAAGTTGCATTCTGCACGTCGCCGCCCGTGTATCCGACGCGCGTCGAAATCACTCCCGGGTATCGCCGCAGCAAATCCTGCATGCCCCAAAAGCAACCTCCAGCAAGAACTGCGCGTTCCGTCGAAGCGCTCATCTTCGCAACCTCCCAGCTGCCCCGTGCTCACACCATTATAGAATCACGCAAATGCCTTGCACAGAGACACTTATTTTTGAAGGAAGCGCCGACACTTCGACGAGGGGTTCTAGAACCGGCATGGCAGGCACGCGCCATCTCCCGCAATGGATTCGGGAACTTAAGTCGCGGGTGAATAAATCCAATCGAAGGGCACAATCTGGCGCAATTTCAACCGCGAGGCTCGTCCACGCCAGCCGCAATGCGGTGCGGAGCACAAGATTTCCTCGTTCGAAAATAGGGCCTTCGCCTCGTTTTCCGAAAGTGTCGCCTTCGGGGACTTACGCTGCAAATTGATGCTATGAGGACCGCGGGGGCACTCGAAAACCACTCTGTACGCTTTGCTCATACCCTAGTATACGGTTTATTACTCCTTCCCGGGTGACAATTGATGGCCCCTGGGACCTAAGCCACATGCCTCCTTTAAGTTCAATTGAAATAAGCACTTAGCTGCGAATCTCGACCTCATTTTCGCTTCGTTTCGCCGGGCCTTGGACAACAGCCCTTGCATGGTGCAATATGATTCTCCGTCTAGCGTACGATGGAGGAAGCCCATGAAACTCCCCAATTACGTCTCCGGCCAGTGGAAAGAGGGCGCGGGTACCGGCGATGCGCTCGTCGATCCCGTCACCGGCGAAGAACTCGGCCGGATCAGCTCCCAGGGAGTTGACGTGAGCGGCGCCCTCGATTTCGCGCGCACCCGCGGAGTGCCGGCGCTGCAGGCCCTGAGCTACGGCCAGCGCGCCGAGCTGCTCGGTAAACTCGGCGACGTCCTGACCGCGAATCGCGACGAATATTTCCGCATCTCGCTGCTCAATTCCGGCGCCAACGCAACGGACGCCTCCTTCGACGTGGATGGCGCTCTTTACACCATGAAATTCTTCGCCAAAATCGGCCGCCCGCTCGGCGAAGGAAAAATTCTGAAGGAAGGCGCGGTTCTACCGCTCTCGAAGACCAACGTCTTTTCCGCGCAACATTTTCTCGAGCCCGCGAAAGGCGCCGCCGTTTTCATCAACGCATTTAATTTCCCGGCCTGGGGATTGTGCGAAAAAGCAGCGCCGGCATTGCTCGCCGGCGTTCCCATCGTGGTGAAGCCCGCCTCGCCCACCGCGTGGCTGACGCACAAAATGGTGGAAGACATCGTGAAATCCGGAATTCTGCCCGAAGGCGCGATTTCCATGGTTTGCGGCTCCGCGCGGGATCTGCTCGATTTCATTCGCGAAGGCGACACGATTTCTTTCACCGGCTCGGCGGATACCGCCGCGCGCATCCGCTCCCACGCCAACGTTCTGCGGCGCTCCGTGCGCGTGAACATCGAAGCCGACAGCATCAACTCGGCGATTCTGGGCCCCGACGTCGCGCCCGGCGCCGATCTGTTCGATCTCTTCGTCAAAGAAGTTGTCCGCGAAATGACCCTGAAAGCGGGGCAAAAATGCACCGCGATCCGCCGCATTCTCGTTCCGCGAACACAATTGAAATCGCTCGGCGAAGCAATTTCGGCGCGCCTGGCGGCCACAAAAGTCGGCAACCCGCGAAATGCCGAAGTAAAAATGGGCCCGGTGGTGAATAAAGCGCAGCAAGCTTCCTGTCTCGAAGGCCTGCGAAAATTGAAAGAAGAATGTGCGGTGATTTTCGGCGGCGACGAAAAATTCGAGCCGCTCGACGCCGATCGCGAAAAATCGGCGTTCGTCCAACCCACACTGCTCGCTTGCAATGACGGCCTGGAAGCAAAATACGTGCACGACGTGGAAGTCTTCGGCCCGGCCGCCACGCTGGTGGCGTACGACGGCACGGAAAATCTGATTGCGCTGGCCCGCCGCGGACTCGGCTCGCTAGTGGCCTCCATTTTTTCGAATGACGCGGTTTTCATCCGCAGCACCATCCTCGGCATCGGCGACATGCACGGCCGACTCGTAGTCGTCGATTCCAGTGTCGGCTCGCAACATACCGGTCACGGCAACGTAGTTCCGAGCTGCCTTCACGGCGGCCCGGGTCGCGCAGGCGGCGGCGAAGAACTAGCCGGCCTCCGTTCGCTACTCCTCTATCATCGCCGCTTCGTAGTACAAGGCCCTCCGAGCGTCCTCACAGAGCTTGCGTCACTGGCCGCCGACGCGAGTCTCTTGTACTCGTAGGAAGCGCGACCGTTGCGCATGCATCGGGGTGCTCGGGCGCTCCCGCCTGACGTGAGATTGAAGGCCCGCGCCTCAAGGCGAATTTGGGGGAGCGTTCGGTTCGCTGGACTCGAAGTCTGTACGGCCGGAGACATCCCGGGTAGAAACTTCCCAAAGTATTACCTCGGCTCCATAGCCGCAAATTGTTACTCGCGCGCGGCGCCTGGCCGGCGACGCGATGCGACGTTCGCTGAGCACGCTAAAAAACGTGGCTAAAAACATGCCGATTTCACGCGATTAGAAATGACTCCTTTCCTTTGTTTTCTTGCAGTTACATGTGATTTCTAATCAAGTTGCACGCGATTAGAAATTGGGCTCGTTTTTGGCTTCGCGCGGCGATTTACAAGAGAATGCGATCGCGAAAATTTTGCGCAATTTTTGTCACCTCCCCGAAAGTTGGGGCACGTGAGAGGCCAGAACAGCCCAGCGCTAAAAGCGCAAGGGAAGCGTACCGCTTGTTTCGAAGCGCTTGGGTTCCCTTTTCACATGAATGTGGGGGCTTTCTCCGCAGAGAATGGCGAACCTCGGCGGCTAAAAACCGTGCGAGGTTCTTCGCAGTGGCCAACGCGCTATCAATGGGCTCCGAAGCGGAAATAGATTCCTGCGGCGATGCGGTAATTGTTCTGGTGGTCGTTCACGCCATTGGGAAATTGCGTGGAGTAGTAGTCGGCTTCGATCAGCCGCATGCCGAAGTGCGAGCCGAGATCCACGTCTAGGCCGCCACCGGCTAGCGCGGCGAAAGAATTAGAGGTGCCGGATACGGTCACGTTTGTGGCCGCAAAACTTCCGCTGGCATGCGCGCCGCCCACCAGCGCTTCGGCGAAGGGATGGACGCGCTCGAAGCCGCCGATGTTGTAACGCAAGCCGAAGGTGTAAGAGGTGAGCGTGAGATCGATTCCGGAGCCGTTGATGTCGCTCGCATGTTGCACGCCGAAATCGCCGACGGCCGCGAGATGCAACGGCAGGCCGATGGAGACCCAGCCGCTGCCGCCATTCAGCGAGAAGCAGCCGCAACCTCCCGGCGGTCCGTTACTATGAACGTAATTGTAATTTCCGCCCACGGCAAATGAGCCGAGGCCCTGCGCCATTGCCGGCGAGGCAGCGAGCGAAACGCAGCCGGTGAGAATCGCAACCAGGATCGCCAGGCGAATGGCCGGCTGAATCAAAGAACGCGTCTTTGGAGTGTCCATTTTTTGAGAGTGTCCTTTTCGTAGTGCATGTTTATGTAGCCGGGCTCAATCACAAGCCCGGACTTTAATTTCGCCGGGCTCAGTCATGAGCCCGGACTTTAATTTCGCCGGGCTCAGTCATGAGCCCGGACCCTACTTCACCACCAGAGTTACGGTGGTCGAGGCGCTCAACGCGCCGCTTGTGCCCGTGACGGTGATGACGTACTGGCCCTTCGGAGTTACCGCCGCGCCGGCAAATCCGCCGCTGCAGCCGCTGAGCAAGAGCATGCTCCCGGAAACAGCCAGGAAAAGCAGCGACAGCGCCGCGAGCGTTCGCACTCCTCGGCGATAGCGCGTGGCGAAAATTCCGGCGAGCAGGAACATGCTGGCCAGCAGGCCGATGCCACGGCCTCCGCCAGGAATGAGTGGCGTGTTGCGGTCTGGCGAAACGGTCGCGTGCGCGCCGGCCAAAGTTACAGTCATCATCGTCTGCACTCCATCCGCTCCTGGAGTGACGATCGGCGGATTGAACGTGGCCGTAGCGCCCGGAGGCAGGCCGGTAGCGGACATCGTCACCGGGCTATTGAAGGCCCCGCCGAGCGGAGGAACGGTGATGTCAATATCCACCGCGCCACCTTCATCCACGTCCACCGGCGCGGGAGGTGCGGTGACTTCAAACGCGGTGTTGATGGTTTCCACGATGGATTCGGAAGTGGACGCGCCGAACGTCGCGTTGCCGGAATAGACGGCGGCAAATTCCGGCGAGCCTACGGCAAGAGTGCTGTCGGTGAAAATCGCGGTGCCCGAGGCATCGAGGTCCGTGATGTTGAGCACGGAGGCGCTGCCGCAAACGTTTGGACCTTCGGCGGGCGCGGAGACCGGCGCGCGATTGCTCCCGCGAGTGGCGGCGTGGGTGCGCGCTCCGGCAAGATGCACGGCGTCATTGGAATCGCTGACGCAGAACGTGATGGTGCCGAGAGGCGAGCCGGTCGGAGTTGGCGTCACTGTGGCAGTGAGCGTGACGGTCGCTCCCGCGTCGGCCGGATTGGGCGAGACGGTAAGTGCCGTCTGTGTCGGCGTCGCCGTGCTGGCGTTGATTACTTCGGTGACGGTGTTGGAGATCGAGACTGCAAATCCGGCATTGCCGGAATAGATGGCGGTGATTTCAACCGATCCCACAGCCAGGCTGGAAGTTGTGAAAGTGGCCACGCCGGACGCGTTGATCGTCACAATCATCAAAACAGTGGCCCCAAAGCACGCTGACGTAGCGGGCAAAGGCCGCACGCGGCGAGCGGATGCCGGCGGCGTACCGACGGCAGATCCACTGATCGTGCCGCCGATCGGGCGTGCAGTTGGCGCGACCACATCGAGCGAGCCGAGGCAGAAACTCACCGAGCCGAGCGGCGAGCCGGTCGGAGTTGGCGTCACTGTAGCCGTGAGCGTGACGGGCGCTCCCGAGTCGGCCGGATTCGGCGTGACGGTTAGCGCCGTCGAAGTCGGCGTGTTGGTGCTGACGATTTCATTGATGGTGTTTGATACCGAGCCCGCAAATCCGGTATTGCCGGAGTAAACGGCGGTGATCAAATTCGATCCCACAGCCAAGCTGGAAGTTGTGAATGTGGCCACGCCGGAAGCGTTAATGACGACGTTCTGCAACAGAGTGGCACCTCCGCACGGCGGTGGCGGTCCAGCGGGCACGGGCCGCGCGCGCATCGCGCTGCCGGCCGTTCTGGCTGCCGGCGCGACGGCGCTGAGCGAGCCGAGGCAGAAGTTGATCGAGCCGAGCGGCGAGCCGGTGGGAGCGGGCGTGATGGTGGCGGTGAACGTGACCGTCTGTCCGACGCTCGCGGAATTTGGATCGGCGGAAAGCGAAGTCGTCGTGTTCTGCAGCGACGAAATCGTTTCGGTCACGATGTTGGAAAGAGCTTCGTTCAAACCTTCGTTTCCGGAGTAGACCGCGATGATCATGTGCGCGCCGGAGCTCAGGGCGGTGGTAGCAAACGTAGCTGTTCCCGTCTCGTCAACGTTGCCCGAGCCAAGCAACGTGCCGGCATCGCAATTCGCAAAGATGCCGTCAGCAGGCATGGGCGACGGCCGTCCGCGCATTCCCCGCGCCGATCCGGCGCCTCGTGAAATATCGCTCACAGTGGTAATGTCGCAGAAGTTGACCGTGCCAAACGGCGAGGCGGGCACTGGATCCAACACTGCGGTAAGAGTGACCGATTGGTTTTGATTGGGCGACGCCGGCAGGACCGTGAGAGTGATGGTGGGAGTAATGGCCGCGCCGATCCCGGAGACCGAGAAGGCTTGCTCGCCGGCGTTGTCGGTGAGGGTGATGTTGCCGTCGATGGAGCCCCCGGCAATGGGCGCAAATTCAACGCCTAGAACGCAGCTTTCACCGGGTTGCAGAATTGTGCTGGACGTGCAGGTGGTGTCCGCGCCGTTCAGATCGAAGCCGGTGTCGGCGGTCAATGCCGTGAAGGACAAGGGCGCGTTCCCATTGTTCGTGACGGTAACGTCCTGAGCTGCCGAAGTGGCGGCGACATTCACGGTGGCGAAGTCGAGCGAGGCTGCACCGTGGATGGCCCGAACCACGTTATTATCGGAATCACTGAAGAAGAGATCTCCGAATGTATCGAACTCGGGATAGCTGGGAAAGGCGAGTAAGGCTGCGGTCGCCGGGCCGCCGTCGCCGGTGTAGTCTTCGCTGCCAACGTTGCCGTCGCCGGCGATGGAATTGATGATGCCGGTGGTGACATTGATTTTGCGCACGGCATTGTTGACGGAATCGGTGACGTAGAGATCTCCGGCGGGAGAGAAAGCCATCCCCTCGATGTCATTCAAGCCCGCGCTCAGTGCGAGGCCGCCATCACCGGAAAACGTGCCGCCGAGGTCCGGATCGCCTACCACAGTGCTGATGACGCCCGTTCCGGCGGCAAGTTCGAGGACAACTGAATTATTACCGTCGGAAATATAAAGATTGCCGGCAGTATCTATGGCCAGAGCCGTGGGCTGGCTGACTGCTGCGACGGTGGTAATAATTCCGGTCAGGGCGCTGATGCGCCGAACGACGTTGTTGGAAAAGTCGGCGATGTAGATGTCTCCGGTGTTTCCCATGGCGATGGCAAACGGATTGTTCATCCTCGCGCTGTTGGCGATGCCACCGTCACCCGTGTAGCCCGGTGAGCCATTTCCTGCCAGCGTGGAAATGATGCCGTTGCTGGCCTGGACCTTGCGCACCACGAAACTATTTGATTCGACGAAAAAGAGATTTCCGGCTCCGTCGAGCTGCGGAGTTTCAGGCCCGTTCAAATGCGCGGCGTTTGCGGGTCCGGTATCGCCGCTGTAGCTTCCTGCTCCTGCGATCCCCGCAACCGTGGTGATGTTCCCGGTCTGTGCGCCAACACCGCGAATCACGTTGTTATTGAAATCGGCGATAAAGACGTTCCCGTGGGGATCGATGAAGGTGCCATCCGTAAAATCGAGTTCAGCGGCAGGAGCGGCACCGCCGTCGCCGCTGTAACCGCCGGTGCCATCGCCGGCGAAGGTGTCGATCTGCGCGGTGCTGAAGCCCACCTGCGGGGCGAGGCCCACGCCGTAGAGATACACCGTCACGACATTCCCTTCATTCGGGAAGAATTGAATGGCTCCGGTGCGAATACCGGGCGCGCTGGGCGAGAATTGAACGTTGATCGAACAGGTCTTGAACTGGCCTTGAAAAGCGCCACCGGCGTGACAGTTGTTGGTAACGGGTTGTGAGGCGGCCATCGTGAAATCGAAGTTCGGGGCACCCTGAGTACTCACCACGACGCCGGGACTCGCGCTGATGCTGAACCCCCCCTGAGATAGCACCGTGATGGTTTGCGTCACGGGCGAGCTGACGTTGGCGCTGCCGAAGAAAATATTCGAGTTGTAAGGCCACGCGGCGCCGGCATTGCTGGTATCGGCGACGGCTCCGAAGAAGCCGGAGTTTCCGTCCGCCGAGAGTCCGACGGAAGCGCCAAATTTCCCCGCTGCTGTGACGTCGGAAGGCACGAGCTTGCGACCGAGTTCCGCCCAGGATGAGACGCCGGTGCGTTGAAACACAAAAACGGCGCCCTGATTCGTGGCGTCACCGATGCCGCCGCTGGCGATAACCGCGCCATCGCCGGAGGCGGCGACCGAGGAGCCGATGCGCGCCGCGCCCACAGCGTCGGTGAAGGTGGCAGCGAGAGTGCTGCGTTGCGTCCAGGTGCCGGCAGTTTTCGCATACGTCCAAATCGCGCCGGCGCCGCTGTTGTCGCTCGGGCCGCCGATCGCTGCGACGAGTCCATCGGCGGACAAAGCCACCGAAGATCCTTGATTGGCAGCCCCGGTTGACCCGCCGGCGACGAGTTTGCTGCCGAGCTGAGTCCACGTGACGCCGGTGCGGGTGAAGAACCAGAAAGCACCGATATTGGAATTATCGAATGCTGCGCCGAACAAGATGGTGTTGCCGTCGCCTGAAATTGCTACCGCACCGCCTTCGCTCACGCCATCGCCGGAATTCCCGGAACCAAACAATTTGCCGCCCTGCTGCGACCAAACTCCGGCGGAACGCGTGAAGATCCAAACGCCACCGTCGCCGCTGTCGTTATTCGGACCACCGAGCACGGCGGTATTCCCGTCGGCCGAGATGGCGACAGTCGTACCCTGATTCGCGCCGCCGACTGCGCCGGTGCCGAGCAGTTTTGCGCCCTGCTGCGACCAAACTCCCGCGGAGCGCGTGAAAATCCATACCGCTCCCGCGTTGCCGTTATCGGTTGGGCCGCCAACGATAGCTGTATTGCCGTCTCCGGAAATGGCGACGGCTTTACCTTGCTGCGCCCCACCCGTCGCGCCCGTGCCGACCAACTCGTTTCCTTGCTGCGTCCATGTGGCGCCGCTGCGGATGAAAATCCACGCGCCGCCGACGTTGCTGTTGTCGGCTGGTCCGCCGACGATCGCGGTATTGCCGTCCGCCGAAAGCGCTACCGCACCGCCCTGCTGCGCCAGACCCGTCGCTCCTGTGCCGAGCAGCTTCAAGCCCTGCTGCTGCAGCTGCGGATACGCCCCGGTCTGCGCAAAGGCCGGTGCGCTGGTGGTTGCCACTGCCAAGGGCAATGCCACTGCCAGCAACAAAGCCATCGGAGCAACGCGTCGCAATGCGCTCATCTTTGGTTCTCCCTTTGGATTACTCACCGGGTTACTCACGGGGTTACGCTCTTTCTCTAGTTCGCAAATTCGCGTGTTTCATGCAGAGTGCGGCTTTTTCCGCAAGCATGCCTGCAGCGTTTCAATCCGCAACGGTTCGTATATTTTTATGGGAAAATTCCAACAATTCAGCAATCAATCACTCCGGAAAATACCAATGAACGGGCCGGTTGAAGCGCAAAGCGATTCCACGAGGACGTATGCCGTGCAATTTTGTGCCCGGAGAATACCTCCGGAAAATCAGCGAGTTACGCGAGGGGAAAGCGCGTGCCTCCCGAATGGGGAGGCCAAATTGAAAGAAGGTCCCTTACGGGACGCAGGCGAGCGGGAGGGATGAGTGATAGAAATATGTAAGAGAAATGTAAGACTGACGTGCGAATTCCGCCGGAACGGAAGTGGCTAATTTACTCGTAAGCCAGAGCTTCGACTGGATCTCTGCGGCTGGCTAGCCAGGCTGGATAGGACGAACCTAGTAGGCCGCCTAGGATGGCGATCATTGCGGCTTTGAAGACCCACTCGCCGGTGATCAATATTGTTAGCGTGGGGAACAGCTTCAAAAAGACGGCGCGGGATCCGTAGGAAAAGGCGATGCCGAGCAAGATTCCGGCTATGCAGAGGAGCGTGGACTCGCTCAAGATTACGCGCACGATATAAATCTTTGATGCGCCGAGCGATTTCAGCACGCCGATTTCGCGGGTGCGCTCGATGATCGTGGTGTACATGGAAAGAAAAATCACCAGGAAGCCGATGGCCACGGCGATGCCGATCATTGTGTTGATGAAGGCCTGCAAGCCCGGCAAGTTCGACGAAGTCATCAGCGTAATGAAATCTTTCAGCGGGCGAATTTCGTAACGCGGCAGCAGGGCGCGAATTTCATCCATCACCGTATCGGTATCGTCGGGGCGCTCGCACTTGATGAAAAAGACGCTGGCTTTGTCCGTGGCGCCGGCCAAATCCTGCAACGTGTGCATCAGTACGAAGAGGCGCGCGCCCTTGCCGTGTTCCACGATTCCGGCGACATGAAAATCGTGATCGAGAATGTGCAGCGTCTGCCCCGCGACCACGTGCTTGGAGCGCGAATAGACATCATCCACGAGAATATCGTTGGGCATTTCGAGGTCGCCGCCCTCGTGGAAGGCAAATCCGCCCGATACGGCGCGAAAAGATTCCGGATCGATGCCATAAATAATGTCCAGGCCGTTGGTGGAATTAAATTGCAGGAGCACGGGCGCGACCGACTTCACATATTTCATCTCCGCGAGTTTGTCGCCCAAGCGAATGGGCATGGGCGCGCCGCTGAAGGCCATGAAAACGGAAGCCGAGGGCGGCTGCACCATGATGTCCGCGCCCACGCCTTCAATGCGCTTGGCCGATTCGGCGACGAGGCCGCTGGTTAATCCCACGACGATGATCACCAGCATGACTTCGACCGCCACGGCGATGATCGTAATGATCGTCCGGATCGGCCGGTGCAACACGTTGTTGACGATCATTTGCGGAATCAAGGCTGGCCTCCCGTTTCTTCTTTGCCTACTTCCACCAATTCGCTGCCCGGCGGCTGCGCCAATTGAAAGCGCTCCAGGGCGATGGTTTCATTGAGCTTCAATTTTTTCACTTGAATGGCCAATTTGTAATCATCGCGAGGGCGCGCGACCGTGATGCTGCGCGGAAATTGCGCTGCTCCGGCAGGCTGCCAATCGGAATAGCGGCTCACCGAGGTGAGAATTCCGTCGCCGGTGAAATTCTCGATTTCCGCAACATTTAAATCGCCGCGATCGAAGCGAATGGCGCTCTCGACGATGAAGTTTCCCTCGCCCTCGCCGCGCCGCAGCACGGTCAACAAATAGGCCCGCCCCGCCGCGTCTTCCATCTCTTCGAAGAGCACGGGTGCATCCTTGGGAATTTCGCGCCAGAAAAGCGCATCCACGAGATGCTGCGGCCGCAAATTCTCGATGGGCTTCTCGGCTTTTTTCTCGAAGCGCGCCGGGCCGGTGATGAATTTATTCTTCGACGGAATAAAAATCCGGAACGTTTCTCCGTCGCTGACCATATCGAAGATATTTTTGGCGACCACGGGAGCTTGCCCGATCAGGCGAATTTTCGCCGGACGCTCGGCCAAAATGAATCCGTTCACTTCATGATACTGCTCGATCAGGCCGCTGTATTGCGAGCCGGCTGTAGGCGTCAAACTCACCGTGGCATTCAAAGACTGCACCGCGGCCACCTGGCGATTGTACTTCTCGATTAAGTCCGCTTTCGACGCGTCGAGCGAGTGCGGCACTTGTCCGGGCGGCACGTGCGTCTGCCTACTGACGGGCGGCCTGCACGCGGCGGCAAATCCACCGGCCACGCTCAGCAGAATCAGGCAGATGACCCCACGAATCCTCAGCGAATTCTCCTCAAACGCACGAATAGTGCAGTTTAGAGACCGCTGAAAGGGGTGTCAACGAAGTAGCGGGAGCGCGCCCGGCTGGGTCGGTTTTTGTGCGAGAAGAGTCGGGGATGCGGAGTAGGGAATGGAGGGGCGACGCTTGAGGATTTCGGTAGCGCAGCCATGCTTGGCTGTGGTTTTCTTCGGGTAGAAGGTTACTGCTTCGATTTACGGCGTGGGACACAGGCAGGAGTGAGTGCTTATGCCACTCAATCGCCCTGCGGTTTTACTCGCTCCACGCCTTTCGGCCAGTGCTGCTTGAATTGATTATCGTCAATCTTCGCGTTGCGCACGATATTCGAATAGCGAATCACGAAATAATCGTCCGATCCGGTCTCAAAAAATTGCTGCTGCACGGGCAGCCACGTGTTTTCATCGAACCACAACTGAATTTTCGAAATCTGATTGCGCATCGCTTCCGATTTCGGAGTCAGTTCCAGCTCGCAGGTTTTCTTGCCATCGAGCACCGGCTCGCCGCGCATCGTCACCAGATATCCTTTTTTTAATTCGTGCCCCGGCGTGCCGAACCCCAGCAGCAAATATTGGTCGGCGAAAGCCTTATATTTTCCGAGATTGTATTCCTCCACGCGATTCAGCTTCGGATTGAAAATAAAAAAGGAATCTCCCGTGCGCAGAATTGTGCGCGGGTCGGGACTTTTAATTTCCATGCGCATGTGATCGCCGCGCACCAGAATCGAGCCTGTTTCCGTGGACTTGTCGTTCACCACCACGGTCACTTTCGTCCGTTCCACGTCCGCGGCCAGGCTGTGGAATCCACGCGCCTGCGTATCCAGTTGATCGAGCGCCGCCTCCAGAGACATTCCCGCGCGGCTCTGCAACGCAAAAACTCCCGCACCGGCAAAGCACGCCAAAATCGCCACTACCGACAACCGTTTCAGCACGATCACCCCGTTCTACGCCGGACGTACGCCGCAAAAAACCGACGCATCATAGCGCACTATGCAATTTGACGTAAGCACCACGCGAAGGGTTCCGCACCGATGCAGCAACACTGAGGAACATCAAATGAATCTATAGCTTGAGCGCCACGTCGTAATACTGAATGGCGCCATTTTCGCCGCGCACCGGGTCAATCTGCCGCACTTGAAACGTGCGCCCCTTCAATTCGTCCACGGTGCGTCCCAGAATTTCGTGCGTTTCTTCCTCGAGTTCCGGCGTGGCTTTTTGCGCGCGCTTGTTCGGCGGCAGCACGTTGGCGCTCAGCCGGTACGTCCGCGTGTGCGCCGCATCGTCCTGCGCCACCAACTGAATCATCGCTTCAATCGGAGATGCGGACGCGCTCGCCGCCGCGGGCTGATCGTTGAACCATTTTCGCGGCGTCAGCAGCACGAAAATCAGGATGGCCACGACCATCACGTCGTACGGCCAGCTTCCCCGGTCGTAGGACCAGAACAATGTGCCGCGAATCGCGCCCCACAGCTTGTGCATTTAGTCCGCCGCTGCGCCGTCCACCACCAGGCCGTCGCGCATGTGAATCACGCGGTGCCCGAATGCCGCGGCGTCCGGATTGTGCGTGATCATCACGATCGTCTGGCCCAGATCCTGATTGAGCTGCCGCAGCATGGCCAGCACGTTGTCCGAACTTTTCGTATCGAGGTTGCCGGTGGGCTCATCGGCGAGCACGATTTTCGGCTCGTTGATGATCGCGCGCGCGATGGCCACGCGCTGCTGCTCGCCGCCGGAAAGCTCCGATGGTTTGTGCGTGAGGCGGCCGGTCAAGCCCAACATAGTTGAAACCACTTCGAAGCGGTGCGGATCGAAGCCGTCGCCGTGAATATGTTGCGCCAGAGCGATATTGTCGCGCGCGCTGAGCGTGGGCAGCAGATTGAATCGCTGGAAAACGAAGCCTACTTTATGCCGCCGCAGCCGCGTGCGTTCGGCGTCGCTCAATGCGGAAAGATCGTTGCCGTCGAGCAGCACTTTCCCTTTTGTCGGGCTCGCCAGCCCGCCGATCACGTGCAGCAACGTCGATTTCCCGCAGCCCGATGGCCCCATGATGGAAAGAAATTCGCCCGGCGGCACATCCACGCTCACGCCGCGCAGCGCCGGCACATCCACTTTGCCCTGGCGATAGACCTTCCAAAGGTTTTCGGTCTTGAGTATGGATTCCAACACACGCTCCCGGCAGCGCATCTCCACCGCCGAAGGGGAATTCTCGATTCTAGTCGCGATTCGCGCCGCTGACTAGGCTATTCGCACGTAGCAGCGCCGTTCAGCGTGGCGGCATCTGACGAGCGCGAGTGGAGCGGGAGGCCGGAAAATGCGCGGCGCTCAGCGTTGAAGCGACGGTTTGGTAGCGCCGGCGTCCCTGTTTATCCTGAGCTTCGAAGGGCCGGCATCTTACGAGCGCAAATGTTCTTAGAGGCACTAGTCGTGCGCGGCGCTCAGCGTTGAACGATCAGCTCTGATTGAATCGTGCAGTCCGTTCGCGAGCCTTGCCCGTGGCTGAAATTACCTTCGCATGCCGGAGATGCCGGCAGGCCCGCCGGCGCTACGAAGGCAAAAGCGGCGTCTCCGGCGAACTCAACTCCTGATACGAAGCCCCAGCCAATTCCAATTGCCGCTGCATCAAATGCCGCGCCCGGAAATGCTCCTTCGCGCGGCGTCCCCACTGGCGAATAAAATAATAATTCAACGTCCCGCCGATCACTCCGCTCAATACCGGAATCAATCGCCCGGCCCATTTTTCCGCCACTTCCGCGCCCATGCGCGCCGCCACGCGCTCCATCATCCGCGGCACAAATCGCTCGAGCACTTCCTTCTCCAGAATATCGCGCCCCAGATCGAGACCCGCCGCCGTCCCTGCCGCGATCCACAGGTGCACCACTTCTTCTTCCGTCGCGTATTCGAATCCGTAAATCAAGCTCAGCTTCTGCAGCATGCGCATCGCGATGATCGCCAGAAAACTCATGTCCGGCAGCACCGTCAACATCCCGCCCATGCCCACGCCCGCCCCTTCAATCGCCGCAATTTTCCGCGAAGCCGCAACCGTCTGCTCCGCCACGTGGTCCAGCGCCGCCACCGGCAAGCGAAACGTATCGCGATATTGCAAAATCGGCAGCCCATGCGCCCGCCGCAAATGCCGCAGATAAGCCTCCGAATCAATCTGCACGGTCGAGTAGGCCCGCGAAAGCCCGCCCTGAATCGCCCGCTTCAGCAGATCCAGCGTCTCCGCAGCTTTTTCGCCCTTGCTCATTGTTCCATTGTAGTCCATATCGCCCCGCAGCACCGCGCCAAGCAATTCGCTGCGAGATGTTAGACAATAGGTGCTCGTCTCATGGCTCGCTCTGAACTCCATTCCGAACGCACGGCCTCGCGCCGCGCTTCCGATCCCGGCGCCGGCGCTGCCAACGACGCCGCTGCCAAGAGCACCGCGGCTAAACTTGTCTCCACTCCCGGCACATTGATTCGTCTCTTCCCCGAAGTGTGGCCGTACGTTCGCCCGCAGCGTTGGCTGCTTTTGCTCGGTTTGCTGCTGATGGTGATCAATCGCGGCGCCGGCTTGATCCTTCCGGGCTCAACGAAATTCGTCGTGGACAACATCCTCGGCAAGCACCAAACGCAATATCTCCTCCCGCTCGTCTTCGTTCTGCTCGGCGCCGCGCTGGTGCAGGGCATCACTTCCTACACGCTCACGCAGCTTCTCTCGAAAGCCGCGCAGCGCATGATCGCCGAGCTGCGCAAACAGGTGCAGGCGCACATCGGACGCCTGCCGCGTTTCGTTCCACGATTCGAGCAAAACCGGCGCGCTGGTCACGCGCATCATGAGCGACGTCGAAGGCCTGCGCAACCTGATCGGCACGGGCCTCGTGGAATTTGTCGGCAGCGCTGATGACCGGGCTCTTCGCGCTTTGCGTGCTGCTGCGAATCAGCGTGGTGATGACCGGCCATCGCACTTTCGCATTCTGCATCGTTTTCGCCGTGGCGCTGAACAGCGCGTTCGCGCACCATTCGCCCGATCTATCGCGCGCGTTCGCAAGCTGAACGCCGAAGTCACCGGCCGGCTCACCGAATCGCTCGCCGGCGTGCGCGTGGTGAAGGGCTATCGCGCGGAGGATCGCGAGGAGAAAGTGTTCGCCGGCGGCGTGCAGCGTCTGCTCGACAACATTTTGAAGACGCTGACGGCCACGTCGCTGATGAGCCTCGCTTCGACCATGCTGCTGGGCGTCGTCGGCGCGCTGATTCTGTTCATGGGCGCGCGGCGCATCATCGCGGGAACGATGACGGTCGGCACGTTCTTCACCTACGTCGCGTTTCTCGCGCTACTGGTCGCGCCCATCTTTCAAATCGTCAGCATCGGCACGCAACTCACCGAAGGCATGGCCGGCCTCGAGCGCACCAGCGAAATCCTGCGCGAAAAGCACCGAAGACGACGATCCCGAGCGCACCATTCCGATGCGGCACGATCACGCGGCGAAGTCGTCTTCGACAACGTCAGCTTCGCCTACGATCCCGGCAAATCCGGTGCTGCACGACGTCAGCTTCGATTCGCAGCCCGGCACGCGTCACCGCGCTCGTCGGCCCGTCAGGCTCCGGCAAATCCACGATCATCGGCCTGATCGCGGCGTTCTACACGCCCACTGCAGGCCGCGTTCTCGTGGACGGCATCGACCTCTCCACGGTGCGCCTGGAAACCTACCGCACGCAGCTCGGCGTCGTGCTGCAGGAAACGTTCCTTTTCGACGGCACCATCCGCGACAACGTCTCCTTCTCCCGGCCCGACGCCAGCGAAGAGGACATCATGGCCGCCTGCCGCATCGCTCGCGTGGACGAATTCGCCGAATCCTTCGAGCTGAAGTACGACACCATCATCGGCGAGCGCGGCGTGAAACTTTCCGGCGGCCAACGCCAGCGCATCTCCATCGCCCGCGCCATTCTGGCCGACCCGCGCATCCTGATTCTCGACGAAGCGACGTCCAGCCTCGATTCCGAATCCGAAGCCATGATTCAGCAAGGCCTCTCGTACCTGATGCGCGGCCGCACCACGTTCGTCATCGCTCATCGGCTTTCGACCATTCGCCGCGCCGATCAAATCCTGGTCGTCGAAGCCGGCCGCATCATCGAGCGCGGCACTCATCAAGTCGCTCTACGCGCTCGGCGGCCGCTACTTCGATCTCTACACCAAGCAGCACGGCCTCGAAGTCCAATCTTTTCCTCGCCCCCGGCGAGGGTGGCGCCCCCGCCGACGAAGCCGCCAGCCCCAACGGCGACGCCGAACCAGCGACCAACGGCGCCGGAACCACAGAATCCGAAGTAGCCCGCGCCGCCAGAATCCTGCGCGGCAAAGAGTCCTAGCAAATCAGATGCTCCCCGCAAATCCCCCCGCCGGCAACCAAGCCGGCCTGTGCGCCAATTGCGCCCACGCGCAAATTATCCGCAGCGCCAAGTCCAGCGAATTCATCCTCTGCCAGTTGAGCGCCACAGATTCCAATTTCCCCAAGTACCCTCGCCTCCCAGTCCTCGATTGTTCCGGCTACAAGAAGATCGCGCTTTGAGGGAGCCCGACTCTCGTGTGGGCGGCGGTGTCTTGTGTTCGTCACTTTGGGGATTTTGCCGCTGTTTCCCGGTTTTGAATTTCGTGTTTTGTATGGATTAGAACGTCCCTCCTTTGTTTGTTTTCTTGGGGTTGCGTGCGCTTCTAAAAATAGAATATGGATTAGCTTTTTATTCGCCTTTTTGGTGGATGTGTGTGATTTCGGTGCGTCTGGGTGGCGTGAGGTAGACGCCCCGTTCGTCCATCTGACTGCTGACTTTGATGGCTTCGATGATGTCGCGGCCGGTGGGCCGGATGTCAGGTGCTTTCTCGATGATTTGGTCGAGGGCTGAGTTCATGTGGCGGCGGCGCTCGGCGGCGAGGCCGACGGCGTTGACGTGGAGGTAGAGAGTGGCGGGGTAGCTGATGTTAAATTCCTTGACGATGACGCCGGGAGGCGTCCATCTCAGATACGCTTGCTCGATATCTTCGCGTTCGGGATGGCTGCAGATTTGGCACTTGCGGGCGTGGCGTTCGGTGTCCATGGGCTGTGTTTTCCTTGAAGGTAGATGGCGCGGGCCTGGGTTTGTGGAGCTAAGCGGTTGGTGGTGCGTGGTTTAGAGCGAGGCCCGCGTTCAGATCCTTTTTGGGAATCGTCGGGGATTCCCGGGAGAATCAACTGCAAAGTCTAAACTACGCTAGCACGTATTGGCGAGTAAGTCAATAGAAAAATGTAAAGAAACGGCAAGGCGCTAAAAGTCCTCAGACCCAAGACAAACTAGCAAGACATGGCCTCAGTGGCTGAAGCCGCACCCAGATTGCGGCGGTTTCGGCAGGGCTGGAAGCCGTGCCCTGACCAACCTCGAGTTCTCGCAGATATTGTTTAGGGCGGCGAAATTAGCTAGTAGGATGGGCGCGCGAAAAACGCGGCGCAAAAATGTCCTTACCCCTTAAACCGGCAGCTCCTGACTGGGATCGCATCGCGGCTAGCAGAGAATTTCGAGATCTTCTTTCGATCAAACGGCTTTTTATCTTCCCGGCTTTTGCTTTTTTCTTTGTCTATTATTTTCTGCTTCCTGTGCTGATCGGTTTCGCGCCCGATTTCATGTCTACGCCGATCATCGGGACAGTCACCCTCGCCTACGTATTCGCCATCTCGCAATTCTTCGTGGGCTGGCTGATCGCCTGGCTGTATCTGCGCGCGGCCGCAAAATTCGATCTGCTCGCGAAAGATATCCTCGCGCGCACGCTCGACGACGAGGGACGGAAATAAATGTCCACGTCGCTGGCCGTTTTCCTGCTGTTCGTGGCCACCACCCTGGCGATCACTTTTTGGGCCGCCAAACGTTCGCGGGGCGCGAGCGCCTATTTCGCCGCGGGCCGCGAAATCACGGCTTGGCAGAATGGCTTCGCCGTCGCGGGCGATTTCATGAGCGCGGCATCCTTTCTCGGCGTGATTGGCTTGATTGCGCTGCAAGGATTCGACGGGTTCTTTTATTCCGTCGGCGGATTCGTGGCGTTCGTCACGATTCTGCTGCTCGTCGCTGAACCCCTGCGCAACGCCGGCCGGTTCACTATGGGCGATCTGCTGGCGTATCGCCTGCAACCGCGCCCGGTGCGGGCGATGGCCACGCTCAGCACGCTGGCGACAATTATTTTTTATCTGCTGGCGCAAATGGTGGGGGCCGGGGCGCTCGTGACGCTTCTCTTCGCCGGATCCGGGATCAGTTTCAAGGCCGGGGTGATCTGCGTGGGCACGTTGATGATGCTCTACGTGGTGTTCGGCGGAATGTTAGCCACCACGTGGGTGCAAGTCATCAAAGCCTTTCTGCTGCTCACTTGCGCCGTGGTGACTACGATTTTGGTCCTCGCGCATTTTCATTTTCACTCGGGGGAGCTTTTCTCCGCGGCGACTCACGTCTCGTATCACCGCGGGGCGCAAACGATTGTCAGCAATTTTCTGCGCCCCGGGATGCGCTATCGCCCGCCGTACGGGGCCTTCGATCTAATTTCGCTGAGCTGCGCACTGATTTTCGGCACGGCAGGACTGCCGCACATTCTCGTAAAGTTTTATACCGTGCCGGACGCCGTGACGGCGCGGAAGAGCGTGGTGTGGACCATGGGGCTGATCGGCAGCTTTTACATCATGACTGCGATCATCGGCGTGGGGGCGTCAGTGCTGGTCGGGCCGGATACCATCGTCACGCACGGTGGGACGAACATGAGCGCGCTGCTTCTGGCGCGGGTTCTTGGCGGGGACACGTTTCTGGCGATTGTTTCCGGCGTGGCGTTCGCCACGATTCTGGCTGTGGTGGCGGGTCTGACGATCGGAGCGTCGACTTCTTTCGCGCACGATTTCTGGTCGAACGTGATTCATCGCGGGGCCGAGCGGAAGCCTGGGGAAACGGTGCTCGTGGCGCGTTGCGCGGCAATCGGGGTGGGGATCATCGCCATCGCGTTGGCTATTGCACTGGGACCGAATTCGAATTCGGTAATTTTGGCAACGATGGGAATGGCTGTGGCGGCTTCTTCGAATTTTCCGGTGATCGTGCTTTCGATTTTCTGGCGGCGGTTCAATACCACGGGGGCGGTTGCGGGTTTGTCTGTGGGATTGGTTGCGTCCATCGGGTTGATCCTTGCGGGTCCCAATTTTATGGGCGTTGATCCGCCGGGGGCGGCAGGGGCGGCGCATCATTTATTTCAAGTTAGCCCGTGGTTTCCTTTGGAAAATCCCGGCATCGTGAGTGTGCCGCTGGGATTTTTGGCGGCGATTCTGGGAACGCTGTTGACGCGAGAGGCGGAAGCGGAACGCAAATTTAATGAGCTTACGGTGCGGGCGAATACGGGGTTGGGGGCGGAAAAACCGATGGCGGAATAATGGTCGCAGCGGCTGAAGGCGTGGTTATTTTGCAGCGGTTTCGG
Organism: uncultured Acidobacteriota bacterium; assembly: GCA_963838545.1. Classification (GTDB taxonomy): domain Bacteria; phylum Acidobacteriota; class Terriglobia; order Acidiferrales; family UBA7541; genus Palsa-147. The sequence continues at coordinate 29,992 of CAWIRL010000023.1, read as the reverse complement.
CACGGCTAGAAGCCGTGCCCTGACAAACCTTCGGCAACGTTCACTCGTAACGGAGGGCTACCATGGGATCTACGCGCATGGCGCGGCGGGCTGGGACGAAGCAGGCGAAGAGAGCTACGGCGCAGAGGATTGCGGCTACGGTTGCAAAGGTTAGCGCGTCGGTGCTGGTTACGCCCAACAGCATGCTGGCCAGATAGCGCGTTAGGGCGAAGGCTCCTGCCAAGCCCAACGCTACGCCGATTAGAGTCAATCGCAATCCGTGCCCGAGGACCAGGCGCAAAATATTTTCTTTGCTGGCGCCCAACGCTACGCGAATGCCGATTTCGTGCGTGCGCTGGCGCGTGGTGTACGCCGTCACGCCGTAAATTCCGACGCCCGCCAACGCCAGAGCGAGCAGACCGAACGCGCCGACAAATGTTCCGGCGACGCGCTGGCCGAAGGTGGCGAATTGTTCGCGGGATTCGAGGGTGGTGCGATCGAAAATCACCACACCGCTGTTCAATTCCTGAATCGCTTTTTCGATGGCCTGGCCCGTTGCCAGGGGATCTCCGTTGACGCGGGCATTGAGGATCACTTCGGAGCGGTAGACCTGATAGACCGGCAAATACAAAAATGGCATGGGCTTTTCGTTCAGACTTTTCTGTTTGCTGTCGCGCGCGACGCCGACGACGGTGAACCATTCATTTGTAAAATCGGAATGGACTTGCTTGCCGAGCGCTTCCTGATTCGGCCAGTAGCGGGCTGTGAAGGCGTGGCTCACGATCACGACGCGTTGGGAGGTCTTGGTGTCCTGCAGGGTGAAATCGCGCCCCTCGAGCATGGGAATCTGCATGGTCTGCAAATAGTTCGGGGAGACGACGGCAACTTGCGTCTCCATGGATTCATTCTTCTGCGATTCGTATCCTTCGGGCTTGACGCTGGTGGAGTCGCCGTAGAATGCCAGGGGGACGCGCGTTGAAAGGGCCACGGATTCTACCCCCGGCACGGATTCGACTTTGGCCACGAGTTGCCGGTGCAGCTCGATGCCCTGCGCTTGGGAATATCCGGCGGTAAATAAATCGTAGGAAGCGAGCCACACGTTGCGGGGATTAAATCCGCGATCGATTTGCTGGCCCTTCTGGACGCTGCGAATCAAAAGTCCGGCGCAGATGAGCAGCAAGAGCGAAAGTGAAATCTGCGCGACCACCAGAGCGCCGGCGAGGCGCGCTTTCCGCAATCCACCTGATGCGCTGCCGGTGTCTTCTTTCAAGACGGCTACCGGAGCTTCTCGCGAGGCGCGCAGCGCGGGCAAGATGCCGAAGATCATTCCGGTGAGCACGGAGATCAGGAGGGTGGCGAGCAGCACCATGCGATCGGCGCGCACGTCGAGCCAGAGGGGAATATCCGTGGAGGACGGCAGAAAACTCATTAACGATCCCGCGGTCCAGCCGGTGATGAGCAGGGCGATGGCGCCGCCGGCGAGCGCGAGCATCAAACTCTCCGACAAAAGCTGGCGCATCAATCTCCAACGGCTTGCGCCGAGCGACATGCGGATGGCCATTTCGCGGCGACGCCCCACGGCTCTGACCAGCATCAAGTTGGCGACGTTGGTGCAGGCCAGCAGGAGCACCAATCCCGCGATGCACATGAGCGCGGGGAGCAGCGTGGAGAGAAATTGATTCAGTCCGAATGGATTGCGCCAGAGCGGATACGCCGTGATTACGTCTTTGCCTTTGTGCTCCTCGGGATAATTTTTCACCTCGGTCTGCAGCAGGGTGTTCATTTCGGCCTGGGCTTGTTCCAATTTCACGCCGGGTTTCAGCCGGCCAAAGACCAGGAAGGTGAAATCGTGATGATCATGAATAAAGTCTGTGGCCGGCCGCAATACGGAATGCATCATGACGGGAACCCAAATTTCCGTTCGCACGCCGGTCTGGCTGCCCTGAAATGCAGCAGGCGTGACGCCGACGATGGTGAAGGGATGTCCATTGAGTTGGATCGGGTGACCGATGATATTCGGATTGGCGGCGAAATGCGTTTGCCACAGGCGGTAGCTGATTACTGCGACGGGGGCGCCGCCGGGCTTGTCGTCCTCGACAGGCAAGAAACCACGGCCGAGCAGCGGCCGGACGCCGAGGACATCGAAATAATTGGCGGAGGTGGTCATGCCCCAAACGCGATCGGGTTTCGATTTGTCGGCGAGATTCACTACCGTGAACCAGCACGCGGCGATGCCTGTAAAACTCTGCTGGCCATTGCGGACGGCTTCGACGTCCGGATAAGTGAACGCGGTAGGGTTCGTGCCGGGGCGGCCGATCACGAGAGAGACTACTTCGCTCGACTTGGTTAGGCCGGGCACGGGATTCAGCAGGGCGGAATTGATCCAGCTGAAAATTGTGGTGTTGGCGCCGATGCCGAGAGCGAGGGTCAGGATGGCGATGGCCGCGTAGCCTGGCGCTTTGGAGATTGTGCGCAAGCTGTAGCGCAGGTCTTGCCAGAAAGAATTCATCGGCACACCTCCCGAAGCTATTACGGCTGTACTGTGCATTTTCTAACCCAATTGGGGGATAAAGCTAAGTGATAGAGACTGCTAGAGTTGCACTAAAGTTGCGGAAGAGATGATGGCGGACTGTCCGAATCTGGGACGCGGTATAGACAAGACCGGACAAGTCTTGTGGGGGCGGGTTCGGCGCCTTTCGAGTCTGGCAAGGCAACCTTATCTATATATTGGCGGATTCACGGACTGGTCCATGCCCATGCACTTTTCTGGGTGCTGGGCTACGTTGACGCAGAGTAGTTGCGGGCCTGGCGTTGCAAAGGCTTTTCTTAGAGCGGGTTCGAGATCTTCGGGGCGATCTACTTCTGCTGCCGGCATGCCGTAGCCTTCGGCGATCTTTGTGATGTCAATGCCGTTGATGTCCATGCCGTGGACGTTGCGGCCAACCTGGGTGAAATCGCAGAAAGATTTGAGGGCGGTGTAGTCGAAATTGCGGAGGACGATGACGATCAGCGGGAGGTTGAGTTGCGCGGCGGTCCAGAGGGCTTGGATGGAATATTGGATTGAACCGTCGCCAACCGGACAGACTACGCGGCGCTTGGGATTTGCCAATTGCAATCCTACTGCCGCGGGCAGGCCAAAACCGAGGACGCCGTTGGGGACGGAATAGAATGATGCGGGTTCGTCGAGCTCGAGAAATTGGTCTGCGTCGCCCTTCGAGGATGGACATTCTTCGGAGACGATCACGTCGCGGGGCATTACTTTGTTTAGAACGCTGAAAAGATAGGCCGGGGAGATGGGGTGCTCGGGCTGCGGTGCGGGCGGACGGGTGCGTGGCGTGCTGTTCGACTGACTCCTGCTGAGAGCGTGCTCGCGGATATATTTAGCAGCGGCGGCGACGTTTCCTACGATGCTTGACCCGGCCAGGGCTGCGGCTGCGTGATCGGGCGAATTCGTGATTTGGAAGAGATTTGTGCCGGGCTTGATGGGATTGCCGGGGACGTAGGCGTAATAAAGAAAAATCGGGGCGCCCAGGACGAGCACCGTATCGTAGGCGGCTAACTGATCGGCGAGAGGCTGCTGAGCTGGGAGCAGGCCGCCGCGGAAAAGCGGATGCGTGCGCGGGAATGTCCAGCGCGGGGGGATTGGTTGCTGGTAGACATGCGCGTTCAAATGCTCTGCCAGCGCGATCATTTCCTTCCAGCCGGAGTCTTCTTCGATTTGTGCGCCGGCGATGAGCGCGGGATTGCGGCTGGCGTCGAGGGCCTTCACGATTTCATCCAGAGCTGCGGGATCGGCCAGCGATGTTTGGGTGACGCGGCGGATTTCTACTGGCGGGCAGTCGTGCGTCCAGTCGTCCATGGGAATGGAAATAAATACGGGGCCGCGCGGAGGCTGCATGGCGAGGTAATAGCCGCGGGCAATCGCGGATGGGACGTCTTCCGCGCGCAACGGCTCATAGGTCCACTTCACATACGGGCGAACGGTGTCTACGGCTTTGCTGACGAGGAACGGTTCGGCTAGCACGTGGCGGCGGTCCTGCTGACCGGTTGTAACCACGAGGGGAACGTGGCCGCCGTAGGCGTCTACTAGAGCTGAAAGCCCGTTGCCTGCGCTGGCGATGGAATGAAGATTCACGAACGCCGCATGGCCGGTGCCTAGCGCGTAGCCCAAAGCCATTCCCGCGGCGACGCGTTCGTGCAAGCCCAAAACATATTTGAAATCGGGGGGCATGTCGCGCAGGAACGGAAGCTCGGTGGAGCCGGGATTTCCGAAGATAACGTTCATTCCGGCGTCGCGGAGGACTTGGTAGGTTGCTTCGCGGACTGTGGTCAAAGGTGCTCCGTTAATTTGAGATGCGAGTGGCGTCTACTTTCAGGCGGTAGAGCGCGTATGGTTTTTTGCGATTGTCATTGCCGTTGTGGAAGACGGCCTGGCGTTCGATTTGATTGACAATGAAATAGAGATAGCCATTGGAAGCCAGCGAGAGAGTGTCTGGCCATAACATTCGCGGGTCGTGCGCGAGAGTTTCTGTTTCCCCATCGGGAGAGCGACGGACGATGCGATCGTGCTCGTAATCGCTGAGATAGATGCGGCCCTGGGCATCGGCTTCGAGGCCATCGCTGCTGGCGCCTTTGTCGCCTAGATCTTTGACAGTGGCGGCGACGGCGGCATCGGAAACATTTTGATCTGCGAGGGCATCGGCGCTGACGGTGTAGAGATGGCGGCTGGTGAGCGGGCAATAATAGAGCGTCTTGCGATCGGCGCTGAGCGCGATGCCGTCGGAGCCGACGCGGAATGCGGCTGGGGGATTTCCGGGGATGCGTAGATGCAGCTCCTCGCCTCCTACGATGGGGATGAAATTGGGATCGGGTTTGGTGGAGGGGTGATCGTTGAGGCGGCGCCAGCTTTTTCCTGACGCAAGATCTACGACGATGATGCCGTTCGAGCCGTTGTTGGTGGCGGAATCGGTGATGTAGGCGATGCCTTCTTGGCCGCGGTGGAGATCGAAGCGGACGTCGTTCAAGTAAGTGGTGGGCAGCGCTACGTCCGCGGGGAACAGGATTTTTTTGACGATTTGGTTGGTGTTCAGATCTACGGCGAACAATTTCGGGCCGCCGGGTTTTACCGGGCCCATTTGGATGCTCCCGGTATCCAGAATCCAGAGTCGCTGGCCGGTGGGATCGACGACCACGCTTTGCACGGAGACAAATTTGTCAGCGGGGTTGTCACCCAGTGCGAAGTGATTGATGGCGGCGCCGGGATAAGCGGAGGTTATGCCGTCTTTTATTTCTGCGACGGTGTATTCGACGTTGTCGCCCCACTTGGGAAAATTCACGAAGATGCGCCCATCGTTGGAGACGGTGACGCCTGTGGGCATGGGACCGTTGAAAGAGGCGACTAATTCGATGGAGCCGACGACGTGGTCGCGAGCGATTTCCGGTTGCTGAGCCGGGGAGAATCCCGCGAGGATGGTGGATAGGCCGAATAGAGCGGCGATGGGGATGGTTATTCGATTCATCGGATCATCCTTTCGCGGCTTTTTTCCGAGCGCCTGGGATTTTGAAAACGCGGCGGACGGAATCGAGGAACGAGAGCGTTACCGCGGAATCTTCGCCTTTGCGCCAGGCGGCGCAGACATCAATTTTGGCCTCGGGCTCGTTCAGGCGGATGGAGGCGAGCTCGAGACCGGCGACGGAGCGGTTCACCGTTGCTCCAGCGCCGACGAAAATACCTTTTCCTGAGGCGATCATGATCGCGCCGGCTTCTTCGTGGGCCTCGACGTGAGTGACGGTGAGGTGCGGCGTGAGTCCCTGGCGGCTGTAGAGGCCGAGGACTTTGTCGTACAGGCCGGTGGAAAAGCTGCGGTCGAAAATGATCAGAGGCTCATCGGCGACATCTTTCAATTTCAGAAAGCGGCGTTTGGCGAAGCGGTGATTTTTCGGGAGGACGGCGACAAATTCTTCCTCGAAGAGGCGCAAGGAATCGAGGTGCGCGAGATCGACGGGCGGACGCAGAAAACCGACATCGATTTCGCCGTTTTTCAGCGCATCATTTTGCAGAGTGGAGAAAACATCGCGGCACTCGACCTCCACGGCTGGAAAATGTTCGCGATGTTCGAAGACGACTTTGCTTACGGCGCGCCCGAGGCCGGAAGCGACGCCGATGCGCACGATCCCAGACTCGCCTTTTTGAGCGTGGCGCGCGGCTTGCGCGGCGTGACCTGCCTGGACGATTAATTTTCGCGCTTCCTCGAGAAAAGCCTGGCCGGCCTTGGTGAGTTCGACGCGGCGCTTACTGCGGAGAAAGAGCGTGACGCCTAGATCCTCTTCCAACTGGCGGATTTGACGGCTGAGCGGGGGCTGGGCGATATGCAATTGCTCGGCAGCGCGGCGAAAATTGCGGTGATCCGCAACGGCAAGAAAATAGCGAACGTGGCGTAATTCCACGGTGAATTATTCCCGCTGCGCCGAAAATTTGACCGGCGACGGTTGATTTTGGAACTTCACTGCAAAGCTATTCGCGTTCATTGCGGCTCTGCTGTTCGCGCAATTTGAAGCGCTGCAATTTTCCGGTGGAAGTCTTCGGCAATTCGGGAACGAACTCGACCCAGCGCGGGCGCTTGTAACCGCCGACGCGCTCGGCGACCCAATCCTGCAAATCCTGGGCGAGCTGATCCTGAGCGGAAAAATCCGGCTTGACGACCACGTAGGCGGCGGGCTTGGTGAGGCCGCTTTCATCATCGCGAGCGACGACGGCTGCTTCCAAGACCGCGGGATGGGCGATCAACGCGCTTTCGACTTCCGCGGGGCTGAGCCAGCGGCCATTCACTTTGAACGTATCGTCGGAGCGACCGGCGTACCAAAAATATCCGTCGGCATCCTGATGATATTTGTCGCCGGTGCGGAACCAGGGGCCGTCGAAAGTGGCGCGAGTTTTTGCATCTTGATTCCAATAGCCGGCGCAAATGGAATCGCCCTTGACCAATAGATTTCCAATTTCGCCGGGAGCGACTTCTTTGCCGTTCTCGTCGACGATTTTTGCTTCATAGCCGGGAATGATCTTGCCGCTGGAGCCGGGTCGCGGCTCGCCGGGACGATTGGCGATGACCATTTGCAGAGATTCGGTGGAGCCGAGGGCATCGAGAATTTCCACGCCGAAACGATCCTTGAAGCGTTCGAAGAGAGGAGCGGGGAGCGATTCACCGGCGGAGACGGCGTGGCGGACGCTGGAGAAATCGAATTCGCGGCCGTTCTCGCTGCGATGGGCGAGGAGTGCGGCGTAATTTGAGGGCACGGAGAAAAAAAGAGTGGGACGGTAGCGCGCGACGTCGGCGTAAATTCCGGAGGGAGAAGGGCGGGCCGGCGAAAGAATGGTGGTGGCGCCGACAGAGAGAGGGAAATAGCCGGCGTTGCCGAGACCGTAGGCGAAAAACAATCGCGCGACGCTGTAGCAACGGTCGTTCTCATTCATTCCGAGAATTTTCTGGGCGTACAATTCGGAGCAGACGGCCATGTCGCGATGTAGATGCACGCAGCCTTTGGGCGATCCCGTGCTGCCGGAGGAATAGAGCCAGAAAGCGGGATCAGTTTTGGAAGTTGGTTCGAGATCGAGCTGCGGCGATGCGGAGTCTAATCGGGCGGCCAATGAGTTCGGATCCCGCTGGCTGTTTTCGGCGATGACGATTTCTTTCAAATGCGGGCGGCGCTCGGGCGGAATCGCGTGCAACTGCGGACGCAGCGATTCATCCACCACCGCGATGCGCGCCTGCGAATCGTTCAGGACATATTCGTAATCCCTCGCCTTTTGAAAAGGATTCACGGGAACGGCGATGGCGCCGATTTTGATGGCGCCGAAAAAGCAATAAAGAAATTCGGGGCTATCGAGGAGCATGAGCAGGACGCGCTCGCCTCGGCGCAGTCCCAATGCGCGAAGAAAATTTCCGGCGCGGTTGGTTCTCTCGAGCAATTGGCGATAGGTGACGCGTTCGTCGCCGCACTCGATGGCAATCTTTTCGGCGCGGCCTTCGGCGACATTGCGATCGACGAGATAACCGGCGACATTGAATTTTTCAGGCAGGGTGTTCACGGAATTTGTCTAGCGCTCGCGCAGCTTGGCTTAGAAAATCGCCGATTCTGATAAATTCCGCCGGAGTATAACATGGGCGATTATCGCTCCCGGTGTAATGGGGTTCTCGCCTGCGCGGTAATCGCGAAGGATGTTCCGCCGCCAGGACATTTTTCGCTCTGCAACGCGCTTTCAGTGAGACCGCACGCAGAAACATAGTAGTAACAGGCACGCGAGTTATGGCGATGCCCCGGTTTGCAACACTGCGGGGCGCGCATCCCATCATGGTACACCCTGATACCTATTAGGTATGAAAGTCCGACGGAACATGTATTGGACACTTTTTCGCAACCAAACCATTCTCCGCTCACGACGGGGCATTCTTGAACCAAGTGATTTGCACGATTTCGCATCTCGGCCATCGATCGCTCCTCGCGACGGCAGGACCGCTGCGCGTGGATCTCAGCCAAGTACACGTTTTAATCACAGTTCTGGTAGACTTCAGGCCGTTCGCGGGCAGGGCAACCATTTAGGTAAAGGAGTGTCTTATGCGAGTGCGGATACCTCTCTTTGCAATATTGGCGTTTGCGATAACTTTTGTGTGTGTTTATCCCGTGGCGGCGCAAATCAGCAGCGCGCAATTGAATGGAACGGTGCATGACGAAAGCGGCGGGGCGGTGGCGAAGGCGTCGGTGTCTTTGCGCGAGATGGAGACGAACCGGACGTATACGACGACGACGAACGATTCTGGATTTTACGTGCTGCCGAATTTGGCGCCGGGACGCTACGAGCTGAAGGTATCGTTTGCCGGATTTTCGAATTACACGCAGACGGGCGTGGGGCTGACGGTGGGGCAGAGCGCGACGGTGGACGTGACGCTGAAAGTGGCGACGAAGGGCGAGCAGGTGATCGTGACGGGCGAGGCGCCGGTGATCGAGCCTTCGCGCACGGAAGTGAGCCAGGTAATTGATACGAAGCAGATTGATTCGCTGCCGATCAGCGGACGGCTATTTACGGATTTTGCTTTGCTGACGCCGGGAGTGGCGACGGGGCGGACGAGTTTGCAATCTACGATTACGGAATTTGAGGTTACGCGCGTTTCGTTTGCGGGGATGCGCGACTTGAGCAATGAAGTGACGGTGGACGGGGCGGACAATATCAATACTGCGACGGGCTCGCAGAGGTCAACGCCGCCGCAGGAAGCGGTGAGCGAATTCCGGGTGGTGAATAACAGTTTCGGCGCGGAGTACGGGAGGGCGCTGGGCGGGATCGTCAATATCGTGACGAAGACGGGGACGAATGATCTGCATGGATCGATTTACGATTACTTGCAGAACAGCGCAACGGATGCGCGGTCTTTGCTGCAAGTGGCGCCGCAGTCCGATGCGCTGCGGCAGAATCAGTTTGGAGCGACGATCGGCGGACCGATTCGAAAGGATAAGACATTCTTTTTTGCGAATTACGAGGGGCAGAGGCGCGGAGAGGCACCTACGTATCCGACGACTTTGCTCGAGCCGGTGACGCTGCTGGACGGGACGCAGACGACCAACTTTGCGTTGATCAATCAGGCTAAGGCAGCTTTGGGGATCGCGCCTGAGGATTTGGGGATTCTGAAGACCAAGGATAATGATTACGGGATCGTGAAGATCGATCATGAATTTAATTCAAACAATCGGATGGCGATTCGTTATTCGATTGAAGATGCGCGGGATCTGAATCAGTTGGTGGGAAGCACTTTGGATGGCGGCGGGATCGGAGCGCCGAGCAGCGGGCACAATGTATTTTTGCGAGATCAATCGCTGGTGGGGACGGTGAGCTCGAATTTGACGCCGAATTTGGTGAATAGCGTGCTGGTGCAATGGGCGCGGCGGCATTACAACTTTCCCGGAACTACCGGCGAGCCAAATTTGGATATTCCGAATACGCTTTTGTTCGGACACAACTTCGGGGTGCTCGATGCGATTTATGAGAGCCGGGTGCAATTTTCCGATTCGCTGGCGTGGGTGAAGGGAAGTCACGTTGCCAAGTTCGGCGTGGATGTGAACTATGTGAAGAATTTTGTGATCTGGCCGGGATTCACGCCTATGCGGATTGTGCTGCCGGGCGTGAACTGCCTGGTGGATTTCGCGAACTTTGTGAATCCGACGGCGGGAATTTTCTCGGCGCCTGCGGACGGACCGTGTCCGACGGCGGCTCCGCCGTTCTTTCCGGCTAGCCCGTTTGGCGCGAATCCGAACGATTTCCTGAATGGCGTGCCGATTGTTTTCTGGGGCGATCCGGTGGGCAGCGGAGCGGTGGCGCCTGGATTTGAACCGCCGCCAATTCCTACGAACTGGCAGAACGCTTACATTCCGTCGCAGACCGTTAATTTTTCCGAGACGCTCAATCACAGCTATTACGGATTTTTCGCGCAAGATCAGTGGCGCGTGACTCCGAAGCTGACGGTGAACTACGGCTTGCGCTACGATTTCGAAACGGGGCTATCGAAGCAAGTGACTCCGGACTATCGCGGCGTGCAACCGCGGGTGGGATTCGCTTACTCGCCGAACAGCAAGACGGTGATCCGCGCGGGCTTCGGGCTTTTCGACGATCGTTACAATCTATCTTTCTTCTTCATTACGCAGCCGCAGCGGCCCAACACGATTCCTGGCGAACAACTGCCGGGAATTCGCAACGGGGCGGACACGGCGACGTGGGTGTTGAATCAACTTACGCCCGGTCCGCCGAATCCGGGCGGTCAAGTGATTTTCCCGGCGACTGCGGCGGCCACTTTGATCAGCAGCGGCGTGGTGCCACCGGAATATCTTACGGGGGCGCCGGACCAGACGGTTACGGCGGGCTCGGGAATGGTGGATCACAAAAGCAAGATTCCATACTCGGAGCAGGCCAATCTGGAAATTGACCGCGAAATCGGGCACGGATTTGCGGTGAGCGCCGGATACTTGTTTGTTGCGGCGCATCATTTGGTTCGCGCGGAGAACTTGAACGTTTGCCCGCCGGATGGATCGCCTGCCGGCACGACGGTTCCGGCGATCACTCCCGGAAATCCGAACTGCACTCCGGGAACCGCAGCGGACATACCGGCAGGATGGCCGACGGGGAAAGCGTATTACTACCATACGTCGGTGGGGCCGCAGGCCGCGGGCGGGTCGCCGGCATACGCCAATTCGGGCTTGCTTTATTTCACGGATAACTCCGGCAACTCCGTTTATCACGGTTTGACTTTGCAGGTGAGCGAGAGAATTAAATATTTCAGCTTGAATGCGAACTACACACTTTCGCACACGCTGGATGATGGGACGTTCACGACGTTCGTGAGCACGCCGCAGGATTTGTACAACCGGCCGCTGGAGCGGGCGAACTCGAACCAGGACATTCGCCATCGGTTCATCACCAACTTCACGGCGGAAGGCCCGAAGGACAGCTTCATGCGGAATTTCGCGTTCAGCAGCATCATCACGCTGCAATCTCCGCGGCCGTTCACGGAGTTCGTGGGATTCGACGCGAATGGCGACACGAACCCGGTCACGGATCGCGTGGGAGACATTCCGCGAAACTCCTACTACGGCGACAGTCTTTACTCGTGGGATTTCCGGATTTCGCGCTATTTTCAGATCAAGGAAAAACTGCGACTGGATTTGATGGTGGACGCTTTCAACGTGCTGAACCGGCCAAACGTGGACGAAGTTACTTCGGTTTACGGCGCGGCGGTTTTCTGCGGATCAGGAGCGATGCCTACCCGATATAAGGATGCGGGGACGCGCGATACGCAGAATCAGGCGATCGCGTTTGACACTGGGACTGGCGGACCGACTTGCCCGTTGAATCTGGGACTGACGCCGGCGCCACCGGTGCCGAATGCGCTTTTTGGCACACCGAGGACGGTGCTGAATCCGCGGCAGTTCCAGTTTGCGGCTAAGTTCTCATTTTAATCGGATTGATAAGGGCGAGTTGGCGCGGGACGCCGGCTCGCCCTTTTTATTTTCTGGCCAGGCGCTTGGGCTTTTTGTGATCGGGATCAGGTGGTGCAGACAGAATTCTGTCTAATTCATAATGTTGGTGTGATTCGTACGGGTGACAAGACGCTCCGGAAAGAACAGAACCTTCGCGGCTCCAGACAGCGGTCGCGCCGGACCCACGCGCAACAGCGGCGCATGGGGCACCCTTTGCTTTGCTTCGCGCACTTGAGATTTCGACCTGGTTCAAAAAAGTGCGAGTGATGGAGCGGACGCGCGTGAGCTTGGAATCCGTAGGGCGCGTGCGGCGGCTGCGACGCAGCGAATTGCCCGTGGATACGGAAGAGTTGGCTCGCTACTTGATCGGGAAATTTCTGATCCGCGAGACTTCGCGCGGGCGGATGATGGGGCGGATTGTGGAAACTGAAGCATACGTGCTGGGCGATTCCGCGAGTCATGGCTTTCGCGGAGAGACGGCGCGGAACCGGTCGTTATTTTTGAAGCGCGGGCATGCTTATGTGTATTTCATTTACGGGATGCACTATGCGATGAATGTGTCCGGGGGCGAAGCTGGTGAGGGCACGGGCGTGCTGATCCGGGCGTTGGAGCCGGTGGAGGGCATCGCGCTGATGCAGAAGAATCGCGGCACGAATGATCTGAGGGAGCTGGCGCGCGGGCCGGGACGATCGACGGAGGCGTTGGGAATCGACAGGCGCGAGGATGGCATCGATCTTTGCAAATCGAAATCGCTTTGGCTGGGCGCGGCGCAGACACGGGAAATCGTCGTGGCTCGGAGCACACGCATCGGGATAACGAAGGAAGCCGACCGGGTGCTGCGGTTTTTCGAAAGGCACAACGTGCACGTCAGCGGGCCGAAGCGATTGAATCGTTGAAGGGGACGTCAACAGAACCCAGCTAAATTCGACCCGGCGGTTCGATTCCAGGCGTGCGCAAATAACTCGTGGCTACCCCGCACTTGGCGTCGCGTGTGGAGGCACCGCTATTTACCGGAGCGCCGACCAACTCTGCGGCGCTGTCTGCGGGTACCGCACCGACTGCCTGATTTCTGCCGGAATGTTTTGCTTCGTAGAGCGCTTTATCGGCGAGCGCCAGGACTTCTTCGAATGTCATCGCTTCGGGGACGTCCGTCTCCCATGGAAACGCAGCCCAACCGATCGAGCAAGTGCGGTGCAGCGAAACACCGGCGCCTTTGATCTCGAAAGGTTCGCGCGAGACGTTGCCCAGCACGCGCGCGGCGAGCGCGACGGCATCTTTTCTCTTGGTGAACCGCGACAGCAACACCAACTGAGCCAAGCAACAAGAAGTTTTTTTATTGATTGTCATGGGTGCGACGGACCGGCTGCAGAAACTGGAACAGCTGTTGACGGGAGCCTCGGCATGAAGGTTTTGACGTCCCAGCAGATGCGCGAGGCGGACCGGCGGACGATTGAGCAGGGTACGCCCGCGGACGTCTTGATGGCGCACGCTGGGACTAAGGTGGTGGAGTTTCTGGAAAGCGAATTTTCGCCGTTGTCGCGGCAGCGGGTGGTGATTTTCTGCGGCACGGGCAACAACGGCGGCGATGGGTTGGTGGTGGGGCGGCTGCTGAAGACGCGGGTGGCAGAGCTTGCAGGTGGTGCGGTCGACGGACACGCCGGGGCCGGTGGATCGTGACGCGACGATTGTGGTGGACGCGCTGCTGGGCACGGGTTTTCGCGAGCCGGTGGAGGGACGTTATGCGGAGTTGATCGCGACGATCAACGGGCAGTTTCCGCGCGCGAAGGTGGTGGCGGTGGACATTCCGTCGGCGATGCAGGTGCGGGCGGATTTCACGGTTACGTTTGCGGCTCCTAAGGCGGAGATGGTGTTGGATCGCGCGCGCGGGCAACGCCGGGAAGCTGATTGTCGCGGACATCGGAATCCCGGCGGAATTTCTGCAAGCGGATCTGGAATTGTCTGAGCCGCGGGATTTCGCGCCGCTGTTTCAGCCGCGGAAGCGGGATGCGAATAAGGGCGACTACGGGCATGTGCTGGTGGTGGGAGGCGCGGCGGGCAAGACGGGGTCGGTGGCGATGTCGGGGCTGGCGGCGCTGCGCATCGGGGCGGGGCTGGTCACTGTCGCTTGCGCGGATTCTTCGCAGCTGGTCCCGGAGTTGATGACGCAATCGCTGGATGCTGTCAGTCTGGAGCGGATGACGGTGCTGGCGATCGGGCCGGGGCTGGGGGTGAATCGCGAGTTGGTTTCCAGGTTGACTGATGCCGCGAAGATGCCGACGGTGATCGACGCGGACGGGTTGAACTCGATCGCGGGGACGGATTTTCGCGGGCGCGGCGTGGAGACGGTGCTGACGCCGCATCCGGGCGAGATGGCGCGGCTGCTGGGGGCGAAGGTGGGAGATCGGGTGACGGACGCTCGCAAGTTTGCGATGGAGCGGAACGTTTGCCTGGTGCTGAAGGGATTTCGCACGCTGATCGCTTTTCCGGATGGGAAGGTCTGGATCAATCCTACGGGGTCGCCGTCGATGGCGAAGGGCGGGACTGGGGATGTGCTGACGGGATTGATCGCGGGATTGATCGCGCAGACTCGCGACATCGGGCTGGCGGTGCGCGCGGCGGTGTGGCTGCATGGGCGCGCGGGCGAGTTGGCGGCGGAGGAGCTGACGGAATACTGCGTGCTCGCTACCGATTTGCTGACGTATTTGCCGAGGGCGATTCGTGAAGTCGTTTGAGACTCACGGAGAGGACGAGACGATTGAGCTGGGGCGGCGGATTGCGGCTACGCTGCCGCGGCGCGTGGTGGTGTTGCTGATCGGGAATCTGGGGGCGGGCAAGACGACGCTCGCGAAGGGCATCATCAGCGGGCTGGGCGCGGGGGAGGTGGAGGACGTGACTAGCCCTACGTTCACGCTGATTCATGAGTACGGGGAGGGGCGGGTTTACCACATCGATCTTTACCGGCTGGAGCGGGCGGAGGAGGTGGCGACGCTGGGGCTGGAGGAGATTTTCGATCGCGAGGCGGTGGTGTTGATTGAGTGGGGGGAGCGGTTTCCGACACTCATGCCGGAGGGGCGGATGGAGATTCGGCTGGAGGCTGTGGGGGATGAGGGGCGGCGGATCAGACGGCAGTAGGTTGGGCCTCCGCCCGACGAACACGATTAGCCGCGGGTGGCAGGCCTGAAGGCCTGACCTACCGGGTTTCTCGCAGGGTGAAACTGTCGACGAGCGCAGGCCAATTTACGTGAGGCTTTCGCTGGCATCTTCGAACTGGCAAACTGATCCGGTGTATGCGCTCTCACTTACCTCGACGGCTTCCATACGGCGATCCACATCGCAATTGGTTTGGTAGCCGCCTGAAATCGCGCGGATTTTTCTCGCGGCCGCGATCTCATCGGGACGGAACGGCTGGAGATCGGCGACTTCTGCTGCGTGGCGCTCGCGGATTGTTTTCGATGATGCCTTGCAAGCTTGATGGCTGGCCTCCGGCATTGTTTCGAGGCGGCGGCTGAATCCTTCACAAATATTCGGCAGCGGCGTCGTCGGAGCGGAACGTTGGTAGAGGGCGCCTCTGCGGACGGAAGTTTTCGTTTTGATGAGATCCTTTGACATGTGGCTCATTCGCCGCCGGTCGTTAGTTTCCATATCGCGCGCCGTGACCACTCGGATCACGCCTTTGGACAGCCGTCGAAACACTACAAACGCCAATCGGCCGTCGATGGTTTCGCCCAAGGCAATGTACAGCCCTTGACGAGCCCGCCTCACCTTATAGCCACCGTCAAATACTTCCTCGACCTCTTCCGGGCTGTAACTGGTGGCGCTCGATATGCAGGACGTTCTCATGTCCAGTCAAACCCCGAAATAACCACACTGACAGCGTAGCATAAGTGAGCACAAGCGTTCCGACCCGTCTGGGCTTACAATAGAGCAACAATCCGGGCGGGCCCATCGGCGTCAGGTGGGGACATTCGAGGCGGGATCCTATCCTTCAGGTACGCGCGTGCCGTTTCGAGCGTTGCGGCTTATCTCGAGGGCGGACGACCCTTGACGAATTCCTGACGATTTCCTTACGTAACAGAATTACGCGTGCGGCGCTCGAATCAACGATCGCTTCCCTGCCGGAGCTCGCATTCTCTTACCGCCCTCGCAATGCCTATCTTGCCCCGAAGTCCACGAGAGCCTTTTGATCTACTGGAACATTCGTCCGAACCGTCAAAATCAGTTATGCGAGACCAGGGCCCTAGAAACTGACTCTGCGTTCGGTGAGTGGGGGCAGGGTCGGCGGAATACTTCCTTGGTCGTAGTGCTTATCACGTCACAGAATCCGGGATACTGCCAGTTTTGTCCTATCGTTAACACTCCAGCGATCAGTTTGCCGTTGGATCGAGTCTTTCGATTCTCCCTCTCTCTCTGGCCGATCTTCGCCCTCCTTCCCCGCTCCCTCCGCGTCTTCCTGCCCCGCGTCCGCTCCTCCCGCCCGTCATCGGCCTGCTCGTGAAGCCTCGAGTAGTCGCCGTTGATTCGTCTCAAACATTTTCGAGTATTTAATACTAATCCTCTTCCTCCTGCCTTCGTGCCCTGCTCGCTTGGCGTCGGGTGGCCCGCGTCGTCTGCGGAGACTCCTTACATAGAGAACAATCCGGCCCCTGATTCCCGCCGCTCCTCGTTGCGAGCTGGGATTTCCCCCGCCCTCTCCTGTTCCGTCTCGCCTCTCTGTCCGCCCGCCTCCTGCTTCCTGTTCGTTCTGCGCTGTTTTTTCCCCCTCGGGTCTGCCGTCTGGTGCGGAAGGCGTGAGGATCTTATCCTTCTCGGCTCGAGTGTCTTGCCTATCTCGATCGTGGCCTGTCATGGCCTGCCGAAGCTCGCCTGTTCTATCTACTTTTATCTCATTGTTCAAACTTCTGTTTCCTCCTCCCCTCTCTTCTTCTTCTTCGCCTCGCGCTCTTTCTCGCGCTGTCCCGCGCCTGCCTCGCTGGCGCCCCGCTCTGGCGGTCCCGTTCCGTCCGCTGCTTCTCTTTTCCGCCGCCTCCTCCTCTGCCCTCCGCCTGTGTCCGCTTTCCTTTCCTCCGTTCCCCCTCTGCGCCCGCCCTCTCGCCTCCTGTCCTGCTTTCTCCCGGCCCCGCTCGTCTTTTTCGCTCTCTGCGCCGCGCCTTATTCTTTTTCTCTCTCTCTTTTTCCCCGCCTCTCTCTGCTCCTTTCCCTTCCCCGTCCTCCTCCCCTCCGCCAAAATACAGTTGCAATATTTGCGAGTTTCATTTTAGTATCAATTATTTACAACTAACTATTGTCACTCCTCGCCTCGAGTGTGCTAATAATAGTGCTTGGACTCAGGCGGCTCAGCCGAGTCCAGTTTAGGCAGCGAAAACAAGCCAAAATTTTGAATGATTCCAGAGGAGGTTGAACCATGAAGATTCGTCCGCTCTATGACCGCATTGTGGTCAAACGGATTGAGGATAGTGCAGAGAAAACGGCCAGTGGGTTGTTCATTCCCGATTCGGCCAAAGAAAAGCCGCAGGAAGGTGAAGTGATCGCCGTCGGCAAGGGCAAGCGCGGCGACGACGGCAAGCTGATTCCGCTGGACGTGAAGGCCGGCGATCGCATCCTGTTCGGCAAGTACTCCGGCTCCGACATCAAGTTGGACGGCGACGAGTACCTGATCATGCGCGAGGACGAAGTGCTGGGCGTTCTCGATGGCGGCACGCAAAAAGGCCAAGGCGTAGGTTTTAGGTTGATAAGGAGATTGAAATATGGCAGCAAAACAAATTGTCTATAGCGAGAATTCCCGCCAGGCGATCCTGCGCGGTGTCAACCAACTGGCCGACGCGGTGAAGGTGACGCTGGGTCCCAAGGGCCGCAACGTGGTCCTCGAGAAGAAGTTCGGCGGACCGACCATCACCAAAGACGGCGTGACCGTGGCGAAGGAAGTCGAACTGAAGGATCCGCTGGAGAACATGGGCGCGCAGATGGTGCGCGAAGTGGCGTCGAAGACCTCCGACGTGGCCGGCGACGGCACCACCACGGCGACCGTTCTGGCGCAGTGCATCTTCCGCGAAGGCGTGAAGAGCGTGGCGGCCGGCGCGAATCCGATGGCGCTGAAGCGCGGCATCGAGCGCGCCGTCGAAGCGTGGTCGAGGAAGTGAAGAAGTTCTCGATCAGACCAAGACCGGCGAGATGATCGCCCAGGTCGGCACCATTTCGGCCAACGGCGACGCGACCATCGGCAACACCATTGCGGAAGCGATGAAGAAGGTCGGCAAGGACGGCGTCATCACGGTGGAAGAATCGAAGACCATGGTCACCGAGCTGGAGACCGTGGAAGGCATGCAGTTCGACCGCGGCTATCTCTCGCCCTACTTCGTCAGCGATCCGGAGCGCATGGAGTGCGTGCTCGAAGATCCCTACATCCTGATCCACGAGAAGAAGATCTCCAACATGAAGGACCTGCTGCCGGTACTCGAGCAGATCGCGCGCTCCGGCAAGCCGCTGCTGGTGATCGCCGAGGAAGTGGAAGGCGAAGCGCTGGCCACTCTGGTCGTCAACAAGCTGCGCGGCACGCTGAACGCTTGCGCGGTGAAGGCTCCGGGCTTCGGCGATCGCCGCAAGGCGATGCTCGAAGACATCGCCATCCTGACCGGCGGCAAGGCCATCTTCGAAGAAACCGGCATCAAGCTCGAAGGCGTCCAGCTCGAAGGACCTGGGCCAGGCCAAGCGCATCACGGTGGACAAGGACAACACCACCATCATCGACGGCGCCGGCAAAGCCAAGGACATCGAAGGCCGCATCAAGCAGTTGCGCGCCCAGATCGAAGAGACCACCTCCGACTACGATCGCGAGAAGCTGCAGGAGCGGCTGGCGAAGCTGGCCGGCGGCGTTGCGGTGATCAAGGTCGGCGCGGCGACCGAGACCGAAATGAAGGAAAAGAAAGCCCGTGTCGAGGATGCTCTGCATGCCACGCGCGCGGCGGTCGAAGAAGGCATCGTTCCGGGCGGCGGCGTGGCTCTGCTGCGCGCGGCTTCGGCGCTCGACAGCCTGAAGAGCGACAAGCGACGAGAAGATCGGCGTCAACATCGTGCGTCGCGCCTGCGAAGAGCCGGTTCGCCAGATCGTCGGCAACGGCGGCTGGGAAGGCGCGATCGTGATCGAAAAGATCCGCGCGAACAAGGACGCCAACTACGGCTTCAACGCCGCCACCGGCGACTACGAAGACCTGGTGAAGGCCGGCGTCATCGATCCGACCAAGGTGACCCGCTCGGCCCTGCAGAACGCCGCTTCGATCAGCGCCCTGATGCTGACCACCGAAGCGATGATCTGCGAGATCCCGGAGAAGAAGTCTGCGCCTCCGATGGGTCCGGCGAGCACGGCGGTGGCGGCGGGATGGACTTCTAAGCACTCGCTTCACACTGTCAGAGAAGGCCGCTCCGCAAGGGGCGGCCTTTTTTGTGCCAGAGAGCCCAATATGAAATATCAACCGTCGAAATACCGGATCGAGTTGCTGGCCGAAGCCAAGAAGCACGCCGCCGAGCATCGGACCACGCTCCGTGCGTTGATCGAGACGCGGTCTGCGTCGCGAGCTGGGTGGTGAGGCGCCGCCACCCAAAGCTCAGCGGCCTGTGATCCGTTGGGTCACGGTGCCAGGCGGGTTGCCAAAGGGTATGGATGTATCGGACCGCGCGAAGATGCTCCGGCGCCTGATGAAATGATCGCTCTGGATACGAATATCCTAGTCTACGCGCACCGTTCGGGCGTTGCGGAACACCGCGCGGCGAAGCGCGCGATTGAAGAAGCTTCGGAAAGCGCCGATGGCTGGGGAATTCCGCTCCCCTTCGTCGCGGAGTTTTGGGCGGTGGTGACGCACCCTACAGCGGCGGGCCGTCCCTCCCGGCCGGGGGAGGCGGAGAGATTTCTGAATAATCTCGTCGCCGCGGGCGCGAAGATTCTGTATCCACGCAATAGCGCCATGCGCCGCCTGTGTGAACTTGCAATCCAGCTCGATGTACGAGGCGCAAGAATTTTCGATCTACAGATCGGCCTTACCTGCAAAGAGGCTGGCGCGACTGCGATCTGGACCCACGATCGCAATTTTCTCGCCGTGCCAGGGCTTGTGGTAAGTGATCCTCTAAACTAAAAGAAGGCTTATGAAAAAATTCCTGCTTGGCTTCGTGATCGGCATTCTTTTCGTGGCGCTGGTGGGGGTGATCCTGGTCGCGGCGGCGGTTCGGTTTGGCGGGAGCCGGCGGCCGCAGGTGGTGGCGAACTCGGCGCTGGTGCTGCAACTCGAAGGCGATCTTGCCGGAGCAATCGCGGTGGAGTTATCCAATTCCCTTCCTCAAGATCAGCAGCCGCTCACGATCGCCGAGAACTGGCAGATGCTGCGCAATGCCGCGGCGGATTCGCGCATCCAGGCCGTCGTGCTGGAGCCGCGAGGGCTCAGCGTGGGCTGGGCGAAGCTCGAAGAACTGCGCGCGGACATTCTCAATTTTAAGAAGTCCGGCAAGCCGGTGTATGCGTTTCTGCGGGGCGCGGGGACTAAGGAATATTATCTGGCCACGGCCGCCGACAAAATTTCATGTCGCCGGAGGACGAACTCGATCTCAAGGGCCTGCGCGCGGAACTGATGTTCTTTAAGGGCACGTTGGACAAACTGGGCGTCGAGATGGAATTCGAGCATGTCGGCAAGTACAAAGACGCGCCGGATATGTTTACCAAGACGGAGTCCAGTCCGGAAACGCGCGAAGTTCTGAATCAGCTTACTGGATCAATTTTACGGCGACTTGATCAATACTGTCGCGGAGGGGCGCAAGAAATCGCCGGACGCGGTGCGGACGCTGATCGACAACGGGCCGTTTGTCGGCAAAGAGGCGCTGGACGGCGGGCTGGTGGATGCGCTGATTTACGAAGACGAGATGTACGATCAACTGCGGCAGCAGCTCAAACTCAATGCGCTCGAAAAGATCGCGGACCATGATTATTCGCGGGCGGCGCGCTAGCAATTTGGGGGTGGACGGCCCCACGAAGATCGCGCTGCTGGTTGGGCAGGGCGACATCACGCGAGGGTCGACTAACGATTCAGACGCGAACGGGATTACTTCGGCGGGGATGATCCGGCAATTGCGCGCGGTGCGCGACGATGCGTCGATCAAGGCGGTGATTCTGCGGATTGACTCACCGGGCGGCGATGGGATTGCGTCCGACGACATCCTGCACGAAGCGAAATTGCTCAGCCAGAAGAAGCCTATGGTCATTTCGATGTCGGATCTGGCGGCTTCGGGCGGGTACTTCATCGCGATGACGGGAGATCCGGTGGTGGCGTACCGCAATACCGAGACGGGCTCGATCGGCGTTTTCTTCGGCAAGGTGAATCTGCGCGGGCTGTATGACAAGCTGGGCGTCAAGGAAGAAATCATGAAGCGCGGCCACTTCGCGGATATCGACACCGACGTATGCTCCGCTGAACGATGAGCAGAGGGCGAAGCTGCGCACCGAGATCGAGGTGTTCTACAAGGGATTTGTGCAGCGGGTGGCGGACGGGCGCCAGCGCAAGTACGACGATGTGGAGCCGCTGGCGCAAGGGCGGGTATGGACCGGAGCGCAAGCCAAGCAGAACGGACTGGTGGATGAAATTGGCGGGATTGATCGGGCGATCGAGATGGTGAAGCAGAAGGCCAAGATCGGGGCGTCCGAAAAGATCACACTGGTGGCGTATCCGCCGCGGCGGAATCTGTTGCAGGTACTGATGGACCGGGATACCGATCTGACATCGATCGAATCGCGCATCGTGGATTCGCGGATCGAAGGGCAAGTGCGGCAACTGGTGGGGGATCTGCCGATCCGAGTCCTGAGCCGCGGCGGAATCCTACGGCTGATGCCTTATAGCATTACTATCCGCTGACAACAGGCTCTGCGGAATCGGGTCTACGGGACGGTTCGCGGAGGCCGCTCCAGTCTTCGCAAAGCAGAATGGAGTTGGCGGGATTCTTGGCCAGGTACTTCATGCCCACCATGCCGATCATGCGCTCGGGATCGGCGGGCAGATGGTTACGGAGAGCGCTGACATCCTGCGAAGCTTCGTACTGCACGCCGCGCACCTTGTAAGTGTAGTGGAGCAAGCTCTCGTCGACAGCCGTGAGGAATGCATCGCCTAAGCGGCCGGTGGTGTGGATCGAGAGACGGCGGAGGCGTTCGCGTTTCTCGGGTGTCGCCCGCATGCGCCGGGCCATCCAAATCGCCAGCGCCGCGAGGGCTGCGGCCAACGCGCAGGCGAGTCCTATTTTCGCGCCAAGGGTCATCACTATCGCCGGGGGATACCCGATTATAGCGGACTACTGTGCGGGAGCTGGGAGCGCAATCAAAGATTTTTTCGCGTAGTTGCCTTGTTCGGCTTCAAAGGCTTGCACGCCTTGCCAGGTGATGACGAAGCTGATTGCCATCGGAGCGGACGATGAGGTGCTGTTCACGGAGCATCCAAAGGGCGAATTCCAGGTGTTCGAGCGGGCAGGCCAGCATTTCCGTGAATTCGCGGGCGCGCATAGCGGGCTTGTGCGGATCGGTAAGGCGTTTGCCATAGAGCAGGCGGAGAATGCCCTCACGTTTGCGAATTTCGGCTTGCACGCCTTCGCTATTTTCGAGTGAATCGAAAATCTTGAATCGGCCTTTGTCTTCAGCGGCTAGAAAGACGTCGTGGGCGGCGCGCTTCTCGGGGTCACACAGGATGGCGTGGGCCTCGACTACCTGGCGGAACTTTTCCTGATTGCCGGTTTCGCGATTGTCCGGATGGTAGCGCTGGGCGAGGATGTGGAAAGACGCGGCGAATGGTGTCGGTGTCGGCTTGGCGGCTGACTTGAAGGACCTCATAATGATCGGGTTCATCGTCGGCTGCGCTGGAGGGTTCGGCGGATTCGTCAGCGACGGGTTCGGGCTCGAGCTCGGCTTGATATTTTCCGATGCCGGCGATTTTGCAGGACGACACGCGGTACTTGCCGAGCAGGGACTGGCGCCCGGAGGCTGGTTTCGATCTCTCCGGCGATGCTAACCAGCAGGTTTTGGCCGAGCGCGGCGGCTAACTGAACGCTGATGGTGTCGCCATCCTGGGAGAGGAAGCGGGCGCGGAGACGCGAAGACTGGCTGCCATTCGCGCCCAAGGTGACGGTGAGCTCGGGTCGGGCGTCCAGCGTTTCCTTGATCCGCAGACGGGCTTGGGCCATTGCTGGTTCCATTTGCTCTCCTTAGCTGATGTCCTAACTGGGGACATCGGCAGCCGGGCGGGGAGAGAACAGTCCGGTTGAAACCCTAGCAGAAAGGCTGCCGCGAAACACTAGAGGCGGCGGACTGATCTAAGGTAACAGACGGATTTAAAATCATTTATACTAGGAAAGTCGGATCTAAATGCTGACCCCTTTCAGCTCCCCTGCAATGCTGCTGGCTAGCAGCCTATTCTCTGACGCCGGCAAGCTGGTCAACGCGCTTTTCGACGACACTTTCACCGACATTTACCGCCTGCAGCCGTTCGATTACGCGATCCTGATGCCGTATTTCGCGGTGCTGATCGTGCTGTCGTTCTACGGGCTGCACCGCTATGAGATGATTCGCGGGTACTTGAAGCACCGCAAGCAGATGCCGGCGAAAGCCCCGCAGAAGTTTGACGCAGCTGCCGCGCGTGACCATTCAGCTGCCCGCTTTACAACGAGCGATACGTGGTCGAGCGGCTGCTGGAAGAAACCAGCAAGATCGATTATCCGCGCGACCTGCTGCAAATTCAGGTGCTGGACGATTCCACCGACGAGACCGCATCCGTTCACGCGAGCGCTGGTGGCGCGAGTATCAGGCGTCGGGTCTGCCGATCGAATACATCCATCGGACGAATCGGCACGGCTACAAGGCCGGCGCGCTGCAAAACGGTCTGAAGACCGCTACCGGCGAGATCGTCGCGATTTTCGACGCCGATTTCGTTCCGCCGGTCGATTTCCTGCGGCGCACCGTGCATTATTTCGCCGATCCGAAGGTCGGCATGGTGCAGACGCGCTGGGCGTATCTGAACCGCCACTACAACGTGCTGACCGAAGTGCAGGCGATGCTGCTCGACGGCCACTTTGTGCTGGAGCACGTGGCGCGCTCCGGCGGCGGACTGTTCTTCAACTTCAACGGCACGGCCGGAATTCTGCGGCGGTCGATGATCGACGATGCGGGCGGCTGGCAGCACGACACGCTGACCGAGGATTCCGATCTGAGCTATCGCGCGCAGCTGAAGGGCTGGAAGTTCGTCTACGTGCCGTCGATCGAGTGCCTGTCGGAACTGCCGGTCGAGACCTACGGCTTCCAGGTGCAGCAATCGCGCTGGGCCAAGGGCTTGACGCAGGTCGCCATGAAGCTGCTGCCGACGATTCTGCGGTCGGATGCTGCCGTGGCGCGTGAAGGTGGAGGCGTTTTTCCACCTGACGCCGAATATTTCCTACCCGCTGATGATCGTCGTGAGCGCGCTGATGCTGCCGGTGATGATCGTGCGCTTCTACATGGGCTGGTTCCAGATGCTGATGATCGACCTGCCGCTGATCGCGGCGTCGTTCTGGTCGATTTCGGCGTTCTACGTGATCGCGCATCGCGAGCTTTTCCCGAAAACCTGGAAGCGGGCGTTCCTGTTCCTGCCGGCGCTGATGGCGGCGGGCGTGGCGCTGACGATCATCAATACGCGGGCGGTATTGGAGGCGCTGATCGGCTATCAGACCAGCTTTGCGCGCACCCCCAAGTACGCGATCGGCGGCACGCAGAAGGTGAAGCTGGAGAACGTCCAGTACCGGCGCCGCAGCGGATGGCTGCCTTACGCGGAACTGGCGGCTGGGCACGTACTTCCTGGGGATGGTGGTCTTCGCGATCGAATCCTACAACTACCTGGCGATTCCGTTCCTGCTGCTGTTCGTCGGCGGCTATTTCTGGGCCGGCTTCACCACGCTGTGGGAAGAATATCAGGGCAAGCTCGCCTGGCAGCGCCAGCAGGAACTGGCTGCGGCCGCCGCACCGGCGAAAGCTGCTTAGTTCGACGCGCTATACTAGCTCGCCCTGCGTCTTCTTCGGCAGCTTCGCAAAGATCAAGTCATAGGCTTGCTTCGAGCCGCGGCTCCAGTTCCTTGCGCTGCATGGCGTCGAAGGATTCGAGCGCGACCCATTTCGCGCGCGCCAAATAGGGCGCCGGGATGATGCCCGGCCGCTCGATCAGGTCCTCGAAATCTTCGGCGTGCATTTGAAGGACTAGGCAGGCGCGGGCGGGTTCCAGCGCCATCACGGCGAACATCTTGCCGCCGATTTTGAACACCAGGTCGATTCTTCCACTGGACTTGCTTCGGTCGCGTGCGGCAGCGACATGCAATAGTCGGCGAACCCACTCACGACTCATGTCTTCAACTCCACGATCGTCGCGCCCGCGCCGCCTTCTTCCGGCGGAGCAACGTAAAACTTCTCCACGTGCGGATTGTGCTTTAGCAGATCCGCGATCGCTCTCTTCAAAATTCCCATGCCGTGGCCGTGGACGATGCGGATGCGGTCCACTTGCGCCAGCGCGGCGCTGTCGAGCATCTTGTCCACCTGCTCGCAGGCTTCTTCGGCGCGCTGGCCGATCAGGTTGATCTCGCGGTAGGAGCCATCGAAGCTCGGTCCCTGGCGGAAGCGCGACCGGTGGGCGCGCGGCGGCGGCCGCCGATGGGCGGCAGCACTTCTTCGACGTCCGACGCCGACACCTGCATCTTGAGGAATCCGGCGTCCACTTCCAGCAGGCCGTTCGGCGAGAATGCGGCGAACGGTGGCGGGCTGGCGAATGCCTTTCAGGCGGACGCGGGCGCCCTCGGTCGAGCTTCAGGTCGTGGCGGAGCGGCTGCGAGCGCGGATGCGGCCGTGGCGCTCGATCGCGTCTCGACGGCTTCCTGAAATTCGCGGTTCGTCTTGGCGATCTTTGACGCGGGCTTTCTGGCTCAGCTCGCCGATCGTCTCCTGGGCTTGCTTTTCGAATTGCGCGGAGAGGTCGGAGGCGCGCTGTTCGAGCTCGCGAATCTTGGCCGCGTATTTCTTTTCCCAAGTTTGTTCGAGCGACTGCTCGCGAGCGGCCAGGGCGCGTTCGCGTCTCGGCAACGGCGCTGCGGTCTCTCGATCGAGCGCGTCCAGGCGCTGGTGCATCTCGCCAGGAAGTGCGAGATGTCGCGCTCCGTGGTGGTCATGCGCGCGCGGGCGTCCTCGATCAGCGGCGGGTCGAGCCCCAGGCGGCTGGCGATATCGAGGCCCGCCGATTTTCCCGGCGCGCCCAGGCGCAGCACATAAGTCGGCTCCAGCGTCGCGTCGTCGAATCCCATGGAGCCGTTGCGGACTCCGGCCGTGGACGCGCCGTAGACCTTCATCGCCATCAGATGCGTGGAGGCCAGCGTGAACGCGCCGCGCGCGCGGAAGGCATCGAGCACCGCGACGCCCAGCGCGCCGCCTTCTTCGGGATCGGTGGCGCGGCCGAGTTCGTCGATCAGCACCAGCGAATCCGGCGTGGCGCGCTCCAGCATCGAGCGGATCGAGACGATGTGCGCCGAAAACGAGCTGAGGCTTTCCTGGATCGACTGATGATCGCCGATGTCGGCCAGCACCTGGTCGAACAGCGGAAACTCGGCTTCGGCGGCGGGCACCGGCAGCCCGGCGTGGGTCATCAGCGCGAGCAGGCCGACGGTCTTCAGCGCCACCGTCTTGCCGCCGGTGTTGGGGCCGCTGATCAGCAGGTGCGCTGTTCGTCGGTCCAGATCGAAAGTGACCGGCACGACGGCTTTTTGCTGCTTGCGCAGAATGTCTTCGAGCAGAGGATGACGGGCCTCGCGCAGGATCAGCCGGCGGCGTTCTCGCGGGCTGATGCGCGGAACGACGCAGTTGAAATCATGAGCGAACTCGGCCTTGGCGAAGATCAGCTCCAGCCGCGCCAGCGCTTCGGTGGTGGACGCGATCTCGGCGGCGTGCTCGCGCAGGCGCGCGGTGAACTCGCGCAGCATGCGATGGACTTCGCGCGCTTCTTCTTCGTGCAGGCGGACCAGTTCGTTGTTGAGCTCGATGGTTTCGAGCGGCTCGACGAACAGCGTGTGGCCGCTGCCGCTGGCGCCGTGAATCACGCCGTCGACGCGGCGCTCGCGGCCGGTGACGACGGGGACCACGAAGCGGTCGTTGCGGATGGTGACGAAATCTTCCTGCAGCGTGCCGTCTTCGTGATGGGCGCGCAGGAAGCGTTCGAGCGAATGCTGGATCGACTGGCGCTGCTTCTCGATGTCGCGGCGCAGACGGCCCAGCGCGACGCTGGCGTCGTCGGCGAGCGTGCCGTCCGGGCAGAATCTTGCCGCGCAGATCGTGCGCCAGTTCGCGCAGATCGGCGATCGGCGACGCCGTGCGCGGCGAGGCGCGGGAATCGTTGGCCGGCGGCAGCAGAACGCCGCGCGCCTCGGACGCCAGGTCCAGCAGGCGCGTGAGTTCGTAGATCTCCTGCGGCGTCGAGCGTCGCGCCTTCGATGCGCAGGCGGGCGACGGCGCTTGCGGGATCGGCGATATCGGCGAAGCGGACGCGAATGGCCGCGCCGCGCGAGGCGGCTTGCGGTTGCGAAGCGGTGCGCAGATACGTCGATGCCTTCGGCGGTGTCGGCGAGCGCGGTTTCGATGGCGGCGCGATCGGTAGATGGCGCGACGAGTTCCAGCTCGCGCGCGGCCGAGCGCGCTGCGCACGTAGCGGCCGAGCAGCGCGCGCAGCGCTTCGAATTCAAGAACGGGTTCGGCGTGTCATGTGGCGTATGCTCGTTCGCACTGCCTCGATGGTGCCCGGACGTCACCTTGTAATCGCGCAAGCTGCTCGCAGGGCGACCCATTCGACGCGGCTCACGTCGTCGCCGGCGCGGGCTCGCCTCCCACCACTTTACACACGTAATCGACCAGCACGTAGTGATATTCGGCGCGGCCCTCGGCGTCGCGCATGATGCGCTCGAAAATCTCGAAGCGATAGACGATTTCGACCGCGCAGGCCGGTCTCTTCCAGAACTTCGCGCCGCACCGCGTCTTCGAGCAGCTCGCCGGTTTCGACCAGGCCGCCGGGGAGCGACCAATAGCCTTTCAGCGGCTCGCCGGCGCGCTCGACCAGCAGGATCGGAATCGCCGTCGAAAATGATGCGCGCCGACGCCGAGCAGCGGATGTTGCGGATACTGGCGGCTAATAAGGGAGACGCTCCCTTCACGCCCAGGCGCACGCGATACACGGACGTGCGCGCGGTGATGTAGAGCGTTTCCATGTCGGCGATCGCCGAACGCCAGGTTCGACGGCGTTTCGCGCGAGAGGGATCTCGCCTAGCAGTTTCGCGGGGCCGTGTTCGAGAGCGTCATACGACGTACACCTTGTCGCGGCGACGTACAGGTTTCCTTTTTCATCGGTGCGGAGGCCGTCGGGGACGCCGGGGATCTTATCGACCACGACGCGCTCTTTCGATGCGACGCCTTTGCCGTCCAGATCGTAGGCGCGGACGCTGCGCGTCGTCCGAATCGGAGACGTACAGAGTCGCCCGTTAGGCGAAAGCGCGATGCCGTTGGGGCGCGTCTTCCATTTCGCGATCACGTCCAATTCGCCTTTGGGAGTGATGTGATAGACGCCGTAGAAATCCAGCTCGCGAGTGTCCTGCTGATTGCCGAACGCCGGATCGGTGAAATAAACCTGGCCGTCGCGGCGCACGACGATGTCGTTGGGCGCATTGAACCGCTTTGCCTTCAAACGCGCGCCGCGAGCACTTCCACTTTGCCGTTCTTCAACGTGCGCGTGACGCGGCGCTCGCGAAATTCGCAGGTGTAGAGGCGGCCCTCGGTGTCGTAAGCGTTGCCGATGACGCCGCCCGCGCGTTCGGCGAGAACCGCATCGCCGGAGCCGGGAGTGAACTTGTGAAGCTTGTCCACCACGCTGTCGCTGAACAGCAGATACCCTTCGTAGGACCACACCGGCCCTTCCGCAAAGTGCGAGCTGCTTTACGACGCGCTGCACTTCCATATGGCTGAAATCCTGGGCGAAGGCGACGGCGGCGAACAACAGGGCGACGAAGACTCTCACTATCTAGAAACTATAGCGGACTGCGAGCGAAGCATAGGAATTGCGGTGATATTGGCCTAGAAAATCCGTCATGTCACCGCGAATCCAGGCCGCGCCTGGCGTGACGCGCCAGTGCTGCCCGTAAGCTTGCGAGTATTCCAGCGCGAACGAATGATCCAGCCGAGCGCACTGCCGTTTCTACGGTCAGGCTGCGGTTGACATCGATCGTCAGGGTCGCGTGGCCGACGAAAGATTTCGAAAAGCCGCGGTCGGGAGTGAAGCTTAGCGGGATTGGGCGCGCCGGCGGTAACGGCCTCGCCCGCGTAGCCGCCGACGAGCGACCATTCTTTTACCTGCGCGCTCCACTTGAATCACGTAGAGGACGTAATCCTGCGCGCCGGGAGTGTCGCTGGTGAAGTATGCCGGCTTCGCCCTTTACCGTCAACCACGGCAACGGAATCGCGGCGTCGGCGCCGTACATGCGCATGCTGGGATAGAAGCGCTGCGCACGCAACGTAGCGGCTAGCGGATCGAAGCGCGCGTCGAACAACGGCAGATTGTTGAAGCCGTCGAAATAGGAAAGCGAGTATTCGTAGCGCGAAGCAACGTGATTCCAGCGCAGGCCGAACTGGCTGCGTCCCGGATAGCGCGCGCCGGCGTCGACGATGGTGACGCCGTTCAACTCAGGAGGCAGGGCGGTCCAGCGCTGATCCAGCAATGGAGTGCGGCTGGGCGTGAACCAGGGCTGCCAGATAGCGTCGAGCGAATCGGTCGCTCCGGCGATGGTTACGCGGACCGCGGGCACGGCCAGAAAATCGCTGTCGACCACGCTGCTCAGGTAGTCTTTGGGCGCGAAGCGATCGGTGGGCGTGAGAATGTCGGTCTTGCCCCAGCGAATGATCTGGCGCCCGATTTCGGCGGTGACTTAGCAATCTGGT
>CAWIRL010000022.1:0-373816 GCA_963838545.1 uncultured Acidobacteriota bacterium | reverse complement strand
CTCCTTCTCCCGGATGCCGGGATCGTGGTCTGGGATTGCGAGATCCCACCGGATACGAGGTTGGCGGGGAGAGTACCCTGTCGCATAACCGGAGTTCGCCGAGACCGTAATCTGGCGCTTGACATCCAAGCCCTCATACGAGGGTTTCGGACGCCGGCCCTTGCTGTGCGGGTGCGGCTTGGACGGGGGCCGGCGTTCGAAAGCCTCCCATGGAGGAAACCGCGGGCCGGATGTGGCTGTGTTTGAGTTGATGCGCCCTATGGGGATTTGAAGGGCGGCGTCGACTTGCCGGCGAGGGTTGCGGTCGTGACGAGCTCCGACTTTGCGGCTTCAGGCCATGCGAGTAAAGGCGCCTGAGTACACAGGCTTCGTGATTTGACGCCAATGGGCGGCGTGGAAAGCGCCTGCGCTCGGCAAAAAGACAATGGCGCTCCTGTCCGGTTCGCGATCCGAGGCAGATGGCGGCAGGCGTTTTGATTGGGAGAGCGCGGCGCGGGTCATGACGTGTCGATCCTGAAGCGGCTCGCCGCCGACGGCTTGCCGAGGCCGCACGCCGTCGAAGGTTTCGACGACGATCATCAGGCCGCCGCAGCACGGACAGCGAGGCTCGAAGGCCGGCTTCGGCTTCTCGCGCCCGGCGTTGGGCGGCGCGCGATCCGATGCCGTCGTCGGCGTCGTCAGCAGGCCGCGGATGCGCTCGATGTTGGCGGCGCGGGCGGCGCTGGCGAACAGGCCGTAGTGGCGGATGCGATGGAAGCCGCCGGGCAGCACGTGCATGAGAAAGCGGCGGATGAACTCGCTCGCCGCGAGCGTCATGGTTTTCAGCCGATCGCGGCCTTTGATGCGGTAGTCCTTCCATTTGAACGTGACGCCGGCGTCGTCGAGCGCGAGGAGCCGCGAGTTGGAGATCGCGACGCGGTGGGTGTAGCGCGCGAGATAGGCGAGCACGGCCTCGGGGCCGGCGAACGGGCGCTTGGCGTAGACGACCCATTCCGAGCGCCGCAGCGGCGCGAGCGCGGCGTCGAAGGCGCGCTTGTCGGCGAGCGGCGCCAGACTCGCCGAAGAAGGCGAGGCGGCCGGCGTCGTGCAGCGCGGTCGAGACCTTCGAGGAACAGCCGGCGGAACAGGCGCGAGAGCACGCGCACGGGCAGGAAGAAGCCGGGACGGCAAGCGATCCAGCGCGAGCCGTCGGGCGACAGGCCGCCGCCGGGAACGATGATGTGGACATGGGGATGATGGGTCAGCGCCGAGCCCCAGGTGTGCAGGACGGCGGTGAGCCCGATGCGCGCGCCCAGATGCTTGGGGTCGGCGGCGATCGTCGTCAGCGTCTCGGCGGCGGTGCGGAACAGGAGATCGTAGACGGCGGCCTTGTTCTGGAACGCGATCTCGGCGACCGCCGCCGGCAAGGTGAAGACGACGTGGTAATAGGCGACCGGCAGCAGTTCGGCCTCGCGCTCGGCGAGCCACTGCCGCGCCGCCGCGCCCTGACACTTCGGGCAATGCCGATTGCGGCAGGAGTTGTAGGCGACGCGTTCATGCGCGCAGTCCTGGCAGCGCTCGACGTGTCCGCCGAGCGCGGCAGTGCGACAGGCTTCGATCGCCGACATGACCTTCAGCTGCGCGAGGCTCACATGGCCGGCGTTGGCCTTGCGCCATGCGGCCCCGTGGGCGCGAAAGACGTCGGCGACCTCCAGAAGAGGCCGCGCCACGCGGCCTCAGTCGGAGGGCGGCGGTGGCTCCATCGGCTTGAGGCCGAGCTTGTCGAGCGGGCTGGCGACGACGCGGATCGTGTTGACGGCGACGCGGGTGTAGAGCGCCGTCGTCTCCAGCTTGGCGTGGCCCAACAGAACCTGGATGACCCGGATATCGACGCCCTGTTCGAGCAGGTGGGTGGCGAAGCTATGGCGCAGGGTGTGCGGCGACACGCGCTTGTCGATCCCGGCCTCGCGCGCCGCGGCGCTGAACGACGCGGCGCAAATGGCGCTCGGTCATGGGATTGATCGGGTCCATACCCGGAAACAACCAGCCCTGCGGTCGCGCCGCGCGCCACCAGTCGCGCAGCCATTCGAGCAGTTGCGGCGACAGCATCGACGTAGCGGTCACGCTGGCCCTTGCCCTGCTCGACGCGCAAGGTCATGCGCTGGCTGTCGATGTCGGAGACCTTCAGGGCGACGACCTCGGAGACGCGCAATCCCGCCCCGTAGGCGACGCCGAATGCGGCCTTGTACTTGAGACCCGGCGCGGCTTCGATAAGGCGAATCATCTCGTCCTGGTTCAGCACGACCGGCGCTCTGCGCGGCTTGTGCACGCGTCGTGAGATGTCGGGCCAGATCGGGCCGCTCCAGCGTCACATTGAAGAAGAAGCGCAGCGCAGCGATCGCGGAGTTGATGGTAGGCGACGCCGATATGTCTGCTTGGCCAGGTCCACTTGAAACAGGCGAACCTCCTCGGCTGTCGCAGTATCGGGCGATCGGCCGAGAAAGGCCGTGAAGCGCCCGACGTGGCGGGCATAGTCCTTCTGCACTTTCTCCTTGAAGCGGCGCGCCGTCATATCGTCGATCATGCGCTGAAGCAGCGGGCTGATAGGCTTGTCGAGCATGGCGAAAACTCCTGTCTCGCAGGGGGTTGAACCCCGCGATTTTGAGACAGGTTCGCATCTTCCCCTTCGACTTCAGCCCCCCAACCGCCGCCCTGGCCGCCCTACCGCGCGAGCGGTTTAGTCCATGGGCGGCGAGCGGCGGCGCGTCGAGATCGTCGGCGGCAAGGAAATAGGGCGCATCGGGCAAGAAGCGGAGGGAAGGTGTTAGGAGCGGCGCGAGGCCGGGGTGCACGAAATAGGAGTCGACAAGGCTGCCGGCTGCGGGCTTGGCGGCCCGCCAGATGCGCCAGACGTGCGCCCGCTCGACCTCAGCCTCGGCGACTTCTTGCGCTGCGCGCTCTTGCTGGCGTCGCTGGAGCTCGACCGCGGCGCGCGCAGTCGCAGCTTCGTCCGCAAGGATCGCCTCGCCGCCGAGCCGGCGGATCGCGGCGCGAAAATCGAGGCCTTCGGTATGGCGCAGGAAATCGAACAGGTCGCCGCCGCAATCGCCCTTCAAGCAACCCCACGTTTGCTTGGTCGTGTTCACCCACAACGGCGACTTGTGGCGTGTCGGCTCGCAAAGGCAGGCGCCGGCGCAAATTCCGCGGCGGTTGGCGCGGCCGAGGCAGACCCGGGCGCCGATGATATCGGCGAGCGGATGTGCGTCTTTCAGGGCGGCGAGCTGGTCGGGCGTGAAGCGCGGGTCAGTCGTCATGGCGGGTGGAATCAGGCGCGGCCGAACGTTACGGGGCCGTCGCCGAAATCGAAGTGCACAAGATCGCGTTTGAAGCTCGCCAGCGCCATCAACAAGCGAGGCCCAGAGTTCGGGCCGTGCCTGAGGTCGTCTTCGATCGCATCCTCAAGTATTCTGAATTTCAGCCACGCCTGCCACGGACGCGCCGCCGGCGTTGCGAGCAGGATAGCTTCCGCCAGCTCCGTCTCTGCATCGCGCATGGCGCCTTCCTGTTCACTATGGGGCCGGTCCGGATCATAGTCCGCGGCTTTCGCCTTGATGTAGGCGTGCTAACGACGTTCGAACGCGGCCTCGTCGCAGACGAAGGCGGCTTGCTTTGACGGATCGCAGCCGAGCAGGCGTTCGATATAGTCACGGTCCATGTGCAGTCTCTTTCCTATATCGGGGAGATCAATCGTTGGTAGCCTTGAACCTCGTCCGGGCAGTTCCAATGGGCGATGAGCGCGGGTCGGTCGTCATGGCGGATGCAGTCGTCGCGGCGCGGGAAAAGCGCCGCCGGCCAGGAGGGGCAAATTCGGGTTGGGCGCGGGCGAATGGGTGGTCAGATGATCGGCCGCAGGGAGCACCTCGCGGCGCATTACGCGGTGTCTGAGGCAAAAGTCGCGGATCGCCTCAGCGGTGCAAAAACGCTTGACGCCATCAGGCAATTCCTGATCGAAATATGCCGGGCCGACGCCTTTTTCCCACCAGATGCGAATGACGTCGTGGTTCACGCAAAACAGGTCGGACAGGTCTTTCACGTTGAAAGATTCACCGGGTTTCGGCATGGGTTATTTGCCTTGATGGAGCGGCCATTCTTTCTGCCTGAACAGCAGAGGTAAAACGGACAATCTTGGCCTTGCGCAAAATTGCCCGGAGTTGTCCGGCGGATGGTCTCATCCAGCGGCGGAAATCCGCAACAAGTCCGCCATCACGCGCGGGGCAGGTTAACGCCCCCGCGCTCGGAGAAAGCGCCGGCTATGGCCGATCTAGGTCTTTCTTCGGCTTGGGCGCGCCGCTGCGGATGGAACAGCGGTCGCCATCGCCGTGGGATCGTTCGCGCCTACCCCTCCCCCGCTCGTCTTCGATTGTCGCCAGCACATTGCGAGCGGCCTAGGCGAGCGGCGTCAGCGAGCTGACGCCGCGTCCGCGCGGTCGCGACGGCTGGTATGGGCAAAACACGGGCGTTTGCGCGCAAGGCGACGTTCGGCATAGCGGTTGCTGCGATGAAGAAAATCTGATAGAAAATCTATTAGCCCCGCTTTGGGCGGCGGTCAATAGAAATTCTATCACTCGGGGTGTCGATGGTTTCGGTGCGGCAGGTCAAAGCAGCGCGAGAATTGGTAGCCTGGTCTCAAGAGGAGCTCGCCACAAAATCTGGCGTATCGTATCCCACGCTCGCGCGGCTTGAGGCGAGCGACGGTGAATTAGGAGGCAGATCGACGACGGCCGCGAAGATCGTCGCCACGCTTGAGGCGGCCGGCGTGATCTTCTTAGAAGAGAATGGCGACGGGGCGGGCGTGCGGATGAGGAAGACCAAACCAGCGCCGATCGACGTCGAGGACCTAAACGCGAGCAATGATGAGTGACCGGTTAAATTCTGAGCCGACGGGCTGTGCGGTTCCTCAGAATTGAAGGCTGCGAATTCAACGGGATAGCCGATGGTGAATAACTCGCCCGAGGAAACGGCGCTCCGCGGCGCGATCCTCAAGCTCAAGTATTTGCTACCCATGTTCGAGCCGTTCGGCCTCGATCTCTGTGAAGAGAAAACGTTGGGAAAACTCTCCCAAGTGCTGCCGGCGATCGCCACCAAATATTGCGCTCAGTACGAGCCTGTCCCGAGCTTTCGAGCGACGGTAGACAACTTGAGGAAGTTCCGTGACGGCCTGTCGCAAGCCGTCGAAGCGCTTCGCGACTTAAGCGAACCGGGAAGAGATTACCTTGTCGCAGAAGAGAGCAACCGTGTGAATCGCCGGAGCTGAGGACCCGCAGGCTTGGGACCGAAGTACGTGAGGCAGCACAACGAAGGTCTTCTCGAACGGGCTTTCGAGCTGCAAATTCTCAAGCGCGAGCGTCGCGCCGTTGGCCCGCCGCCTCCCGAATTCGACGCTTTCTGGCGGGCGTTCGAGGATCAGCAACCTGCACAAAGCGCGTTTATTGCCGAGCGCGACGAGACCCGCCATTGCTTGGAGGATTGCAGGCGCGATCTTTGGTGCGCGCAGATGATGCTGCCCGAGGATTCGGAGCCCCATGAGTTCATCGTCGATAAACTGGCGGAACTCTCCGCCCTGCAAGGCCTCGCGGCGCTTGCGTTCGACACCTTCGAGAAAAGTTGGGTGAACTCTGGCGGCGGAGGCCAGAAAGGCAAGTTTCGGTCGGAGATGCCGGGCCGTTGGCTTGCGCAGACTTTGATTGATCTCATCTACAAATTTTGGGGGATCTCGGGAGTGGAGCACATCAGCGCCGCTCGGGAGGGCAAAAACGAGAATGACGCGGGACGGTTCAACGAGTTACTTGTCGCATTTCATCAATATGCGATGGGCTCCGACGGAACGTCGCTTGTCGAGGCTCTTACCGGCGTCAACGAGATGATTGATTTGTACTTGAGTACAATCATAGGCGGCGATCGGCTGGCGGCAGATCTGGCGAAGCGGCGCGAGAGGGGGCAAACTCGGCGGGAGGCGCGCTACGGAATTCGACGAGCGCTAAAATATCGGCATTGCGGGCTTAGCGCGCAACGACGGGTAATCTTGCCAAATCTCAGGATTGCCCGTTTTACCAGCGATCTGAAACCGCATAATCGGGCGGGATCACGAATTTCGGGGTCCCATGATGGTCGAATTTGATCCCTACCGCGACACTTTTGTCCCGCCGTCGCTGGCGGCCGAACGTGCCAACCGCAGCGAACGCGAGTTTCGCGCCTAGAAGCGCCCGGGCTCACGCCTTCCAGTCTATTGCTTCCCCCCGGTCACGCGCAGGGAGGTGGGAATCGAACTCTATCTCGACAGTGATCTTCGGAAAATCGCGGAGGGGGCGCTGCTATGAGCGGCCGCCGCATGTTGCTCGCCGGCCGCGTCGCTGGCGCGCCGCTGTCGATCGCCGGATTGGCCGGCGGCTTTGGCGAACTTGTCACGCTCGCCGTTCCCGATGGCGCGGGCTCGCGCCTGTGGGCGGCCTTTCGCGGCCCCGCACAGCGTCTCGAGCATCCGATCGCCGACGGCGACGTCATCGCGGTTGTGGGAACCGTCGACCCGAGCCGAAATGGCGCTGGGGCGCTCCATGGGCCGATCGTCGTCGACGCAGTGCTTGGCCTTGGCGTCAATGGCTGGTCTGGTTCGGATGCGCGTCGAAGACTTGCGCCAGTTCCGTCAGCGTCTTCTCGCCCTTCGACGCGGCCAAGGCCACCTTCGCCCTAAAAGCTGGTGTGTGGTTCCGGCGCGCTCGTCTCGTCATGATCTCTCCTCAAGCGCAGCGATACTCGCCGTTGTCAGGCGGTGTCCGCCGTCAGCTCCTGTGGAGACAACTCTGAGCGTTTCCGGTAGGGAGGATTTCTCGATCATCGTAGCCGCAAGGAGCGAAGATGAGACAGAAATCCGGGCCGGATAAAGCGCCGGCGGAAGACGCGATCAGGGATATCCGACGTGCGACGCGCCGACATTTTTCGGCCGAGGAGAAGATCCGCGTCGTGCTGGAGGGTTTGCGCGGCGAGGACGGCATCGCCGAACTTTGTCGCCGCGAAGGCATCGCGTCGTCGATGTATTACGGCTGGTCGAAGGAATTCCTGGAGGCTGGCAAGAAACGTCTCGCCGACGACACCGCGCGCGCCGCGACCTCGGGTGAGTTGAAGGATCTGCGTCGGGAAGCGCAAACGTTGAAGGAGGTCGTCGCCGACCTCACCCTCGAAAACCGTCCGCTTAAAAGTGCATGACCGGAGATGGAGGAGACGAGGCATGAGATATTCCGCCTCGGACAAGACAGAGATCATCCGGTTGGTCAAACAATCGCACGGGCCGGATCGGCGGACGCTGGTGAAGCTCGGCGTTCCCAGGTCGTCGTTTTATCGTTGGTATGATCGCTATCAGCGCGGTGGACCGGAAGCCCTGGCGGATCGGCCCTCGAAGCCGGATCGCGTCTGGAGCCGTATTCCGCAAACCATCCGGGATCGGATCGTCGACCTCGCCCTCGATCAGCCCGAACTCAGCCCGCGCGGAGGCCCATTGTGGCCGGCGTCGGCGAACTGGCGTTCTCCGGACTGTATTCATCGCTCATGCTGACTGCGTTCGTCTGGATGGTGACGGCGTACCGCGCAGCGCCGTATTTCCCGCTCTGGAGCGCGCCTCCAGCGCAAGGAAGGAGGCCATTTGGGCGGCCGGGCGGCAAGCGGTTGGCGTCGATCGGCGACAATAACGCTGACGCTCCGTTCGACCCCGAAGCGTCTTGTTTGAATCTTGCGGCAATTGGCGCGGCGGGCCAAAAATCCTGGGGTAGAGATAGCACCTGCCGATCGGCCGGCCGTGATTGCAAGAGTGTGATATTGTTGATGTCTGATCCGATTTTCGAGCGATTGACCCGGATTTTGCGATTGCAGACGCCGACGCCCAACGCCGCGGCCGCCCAAGGCGCAACGCCGCGACGGCCTGAATATCGCCAACATTCGCGTAGAACCAATCGCTTGGCAAGACAATGCGTTCGAACTCGGGTCGGCGGATCCAGGGCGCCATGCAGAAATTCGGTCCGCGCGAAAATTGCGGCGCCGGGCGCGTCAGGGTTTGATTTTCTTGTCGACCGAGGGGACGCTCACCGGCGATCCCGGTCCAATTTTCTGCAAATTGCCGACAATCACGCGATCGCCTTCGCTGAGGCCCTTCACCACGCTGACGAGCGGGCCGTCGGCAGGTCCAAGCTCCAGCGGCCGCAGCTCCGCCTTGTCGTCCTGGCCGACGACATAGACATATTTGCCCATTTGATTGGAGCCAAGCGCCGCTACAGGCGCCATCAGCGCGTCGCGTTGGTCGCGGATCAGCAACCGCACGTGGACATATTGCCCTGGCAGCAGCGCAAAATCGCGATTTTCGATCGTGACCCGGGCCACGATCGTTCCCGTGGAGCGATCGATCACATTGTCCAGAAAGGTGAGCATCCCCTTTCGCGTCACGCTCGGTTCGCCGGGCGTCGACACTTCCGCTTCGACCTTGCCGGCGGCGCGCGCCGTCTCGATTTCGCGCAGCTCCGACTCGCTCGGATTGAACGTGACATAGACGGGATCAAGCTGAACAAGCGTGTTCAACGCGCCGGTCGACGGGCCGACCAGCGCGCCCTTGGCCGCCTGATTGCGCCCCAAACGGCCGGCGAACGGGGCGCGAATTTCGGCGTAGCCGAGATTGAGCGTCGCCGCCTCGACCGCCGCCTGATCGACGGCCAACGCCGCCTCGGCGGCGCGCATCGTGCTCGATCGTTGATCGAACGCGTCCTTGGCGACGTAGCCGCTCTTCAACAAATCCTGCCCGCGCGCAAAATTGCCCCGCGCGTAGGAGAGCGAGGCGGCGTCGCGCTGCGCCTGCGCCCGCGCGGAATCGAGCGCGGCCTGCAAGTCGCGGGGATCGATCTCATAAAGCAGGTCGCCGGCCTTCACGTCGGCCCCGTCAACGGCGACTTGCTTGTCGATATAGCCGGGTATGCGCGCCTGCAACGAGATGGCGCGGACGGCCTCGATGCGGCCGGGATAGTTCAGATAGATCGGCAGGTTCTTCTTGACGACCGCGAAAACGGGAACCGGCATCGCCATCATCACGGCGGCGGGCGCGGCGGCTTTGGCGTCGCCGCGCCGGTCGTCGGCCGTGCGAACGCCGACGATCGTCGCCAGCGCGAGCGCGGCGAGCGCCGCCGCAGTTCCTCTCAGCGCGCGCATGGGAGCCTCCGCGACTTCATTCGGCGGGATGGGGGTGAGAGGCAAGCGGCGGATCGGCCGCCACTGCGTGGCGGCGTTCCCGCGCCCGCTCGATGAGAGCGTAAAATACAGGCGTGAACACGAGCGTCAACGCGGTCGCCGCGACCATGCCGCCAAACACCGCCGTGCCCAGCGATTGACGGCTCGCCGCGCCCGCGCCGGTGGCGAACACCAGCGGCAGGACGCCCAGGATGAAGGCGAAAGCCGTCATCAGGATCGGCCGCAACCGCAAGCGTCCGGCCTCCATCGCCGACTCGACGATCGACAGCCCCTCTTCGCGCCGCCGCCTGGCGAACTCCACGATGAGAATGGCGTTCTTCGCCGCAAGCCCGATCAGCATGACGAAACCGATCTGCGAATAGACGTCGACCTGCATATGGCGCAGCCAGATCGCGCCGAGCGAGCCGATCAGCGCCAGCGGCGCCGAAGACAGCACCATGAACGGCATCGACCAGCTTTCGTATTGCGCGGCGAGAATCACGAACACGAAGAAAATGGCGAGCGCGAGCACCACCGAGGCGATCGAGCCGGCGCTCAGCTCCTGATAGGTGACGCCGGTCCATTCGTAGCCAAAGTCGCGCGGCAGAGCCTGCGCCGCGGCGCGCTGCATGGCGGCGACCGCCTGGGCGGAGCTGAAGCCCGGCGCCGGCGCGCCGTTGATCAGCGCGGAGGCGAAATTGTTGTAGTGCGGCACCGTCTCCGGCCCGACGATCGGCTTGAGCGTTCCCAGCGCATTCAGCGGCACCATGCCGCCGGCGCTGTTGCGGACAAACAGCTTGCTGAGATCGGAAGCCGAGGCGCGCGCGTCCTTGTCGGCTTGCAGCGTGACGCGGAACGTGTGTCCGAACAGGTTGAAGTCGTTGACGTAGAGCGAGCCGAGATCGATCTGCAAGGTGTTGAACATGTCGGGCAGGCTGAGGCCCAGCAGCTTCGCCTTGGTGCGATCGAGATCGTAGAAGAACTGCGGCGTCGAGGCCGAGAACGAGGAGAACAGCGATTGCGGGTTGAGCTCGGGCTGCTGGCGCGCCGCGGCGAGCAACGCCTGCGTCGCGTCGTTGAGCGCCGCGCTGCCGTGGCCGGTCAGATCCTCGACCTCGAACTCGAAGCCGCCGGTCGTGCCGAGCCCGTTGACCGAGGGCGGATCGAAGCTCAGCGCGAAGGCGTCGGGAATGGCGAGCAGTTTCGGCCGCACCGCCGCGACCAGCGCCGAGGCGCTCTGCGCCGGCCCGCGCTCGCTCCACGGCTTCAGCACCGCGAACTCGACCGCCGAGTTCGACTGCGCGGCGTTGGTGAGGAAATTGAGGCCGCTGATGAAGCCGGCGATCTCGACGCCCGGGCGTCGCCTGCAAGATGTCGCGCACCTGCTAGGCGACCGCGTCCGTGCGTTCCAGCGAGGCGCCGTCGGGCAATTGCACGACGACGAAGAAATAGCCCTGATCCTCCACCGGCAGGAAGGTCGTCGGCGAGCCGCGCGACAGCGCATAGGCGCCCGCCGACAAGCGCGACGAACACGACGACCAGCGCCCAGCCGAAGCGGATGAACACCCGGACCGCGCGCGCGTAGCCGTGCGCCAGCGCGTCGAACCCGGCGTTGAACCAGCGGAACAGGAAGAACCGTCCCTTCGGTCCGTGGCGCAGCAGCGCGGCGCTCAGCGCCGGGCTCAAGGTCAGCGAGTTGAAGGCGGAGATGCCGACCGAAATCGCCACCGTCAGCGCGAACTGATTGTAGAGCCGCCCGGCGACGCCGGGGATGAAGGCGACCGGCACGAACACCGCCATCAGCACGGCGGTCGTCGCGATGATCGGCCCCGTCACCTCCGACATCGCCTTTTGCGCCGCCGCGAGCGGCGGCAGGCCCGCCTCGAGCTGGCGCTCGACGTTCTCGACCACGACGATCGCGTCGTCGACGACGAGGCCGATGGCGAGCACCATGCCGAGCAGGCTCAGCATGTTGAGCGAAAAGCCGCAGACATACATGATCGCCAGCGTCGCGATCAGCGACACCGGAATGGCGATGGTCGGAATGATCGTCGTGCGCCAGCTCTGCAGGAAGACATAGACGACGAACACGACGAGCAGCAGCGCCTCGATCAGCGTGATGACGACGTCGCGCATCGCCGCCGACACGAAGCGCGTCGTGTCGTAGTGCATGGCGTAGGCGATTCCGGGCGGGAAGCGCTTGGCGAGCGCCTCCATCTTGCGTCTTGACCTGCGCTCTGCAGGTCGAGCGCGTTCGAGCCCGGCATCTGGAACACCGCCAGCACGACCGTCGGGTCCTTGCCGAAATAGGCGGAGGACGAATATTGCAGCGCGCCGAGTTCCACGCGCGCGACGTCGCGCAGCCGCACGACCGCGCCGCTGGCGGGATCGGCGCGCACGACGATGTCGGAGAATTCCTGCGGGTCGGTCAGCCGGCCGGCCGCGTTGACCTGCATCTCGAACGGCGTGCCCGGGGGCGCCGGCGACTGCCCGATCTTGCCGGCCGCGACCTGCACGTTCTGCTCGTTGATCGCGTTCTCGACGTCGAGCGCGGTCAGGCCGAGGTTGGCGAGCTTGTCCGGGTCGAGCCAGATGCGCATGGAATAGCGGCGCTCGCCGAAAATCTGCACGTCGCCGACGCCGGGCAGGCGCTTCAGCTGATCGACGATCTGCAGATAGGCGTAGTTGGACAAGCGTGACCGAATCGACGCTTTTGTCGGGCGAGGTGAGGTTGACGATCAGGACGAAATTCGGGTTCTGCTTCTTGACCGTCACGCCGCCCTGGTTGACGATCGCCGGCAGCGACGAGGCGGCCTGCGAGACGCGGTTCTGCACGTCGACCGCGGCGATGTTGAGCGGATAGCCGACCTTGAAGGTGACGGTGATGGTCGAGGAGCCGTCGTTGGAGCTCGACGAGGACATGTAGCTCATGCCCTCGACGCCGTTGATCTGCTGTTCGAGCGGCGTCGTCACCGTGTCGGCGACGACCTCGGCGCTGGCGCCGGGATAATTGGCGCTGACGACGACCTGCGGCGGCGTGATGTCGGGGAACTGCGAGACCGGCAGCAGAAAAAAGCGATCGCGCCGGCGAGCACCATGATGACAGCGATCGCCGAGGCGAAGACCGGCCGGTGAATGAAGAAACTGACCATCAGCGAGCTTCGCGGCGCGACGTTAGCCGCAACAGACGGGCTTGCGCAGCCCGAAAAAGCCGATGCGAAAGGCGAGCGCCGCGCGGGCGCGGGCGCGGCTCGGCGCCAAACCGCACGCGGGCGCCGTTGAGTTCCGAGCGCACGCTCGCGTCGGCGGCTCGCGACCCGCGCCGTCACGCGGGTCAGTTCGCGCTTGAGCGCTGCGGCGTCGACGCGATCGGCGCGCATCACCGCCTGAATCGAGCGGATCGGTCAGCAGGTCGTCGATCGTTGGCGAAAAATGAGGCGGCATGACAAATCCCTTTCCTTGAAGTCCGCCAGGGGCGCCGGGCGTTGCGCCGGATCATTGACTCGTCGCGCCGGCCATGTTACCGGCCGGTAACGCCGACTGATACCGATCGGTAACATCGAAGTCAAGAGCCATGCGCGAAAAAAATTGCAAAGCGAGGCTCGATCGGCGTCGCGGACGGCCGCGTGCGTCCCACGCCCGCGCGACCGGATCGTCGCGACGGCGCAGGATCTTTTCCATCGCCACGGCATTCGCGGCGTCGGCGTCGAGACGATCGCCGAGGCGGCCGGCACCAACAAGATGACGCTCTACCGCCACTTCGATTCCAAGGACGATCTGATTCATCGAATACCTCAACTACAAGGGCAAGAAATCCGAGGAGATCTGGGCGGATATCGAGCGCACAAATCCCGGTGATCCCGCCGGCCAGCTCTACGGCTTCGTCGAGCACGCGGCGCGATTCATCGCCGAGGACGACCGCGGCTGCGATCTCGCCAACGCGGCCGATCGAATTGACCGAGGCAGGGCCATCCGGGCCTGCGGGTGATCGAGGAGTTCAAGAGCCGGCAGCGCGAGCGTCTGGCCAATCTCTGCGCGGCCGCCGGCGCCTCGCAGCCGGCGCTGCTCGCCGACACGCTCGTTCTGCTGATCGAAGGCGCGCGCGTCAGCCGCCGCAGCGTCGGAACGAACGGGCCCGAGCGCCAACCTTTTGCAGACCAGCCGCGGCGTCCTTGCGTCTTTCGGCGTGCCAGCGC
Organism: uncultured Acidobacteriota bacterium; assembly: GCA_963838545.1. Lineage (GTDB taxonomy): Bacteria > Acidobacteriota > Terriglobia > Acidiferrales > UBA7541 > Palsa-147. Next base: position 360,383 of record CAWIRL010000022.1, on the reverse strand, counting down.
CCAAAGCATGACGCCCGGCCGAGACGTCTCGGCCACGGCGGCGGCGGGATAGCAGAGCCTTACGCCACGCGCCGAGAGTCAATCAGACCCGGGGCGAATGATCGCAACTCTTGCCGACGAAACCTTGGGTCTGGGATCAAAGCCCGAACCGCCGCGTCACGCCGACTTGCGAAAAAGGAACGTGAGCAGGAAGACGACGAGGCCAGGCGTCAGCAACTTGAGCCCTGCGCGCGCTCCCTCGGGGGTCAAGCCGGCCGTCATCGGCATCGCGCCGAAAATCTTGCCCATGACCACCAGCGTGTTGCCGTCGCGCGACAGCGCGCTGACATTCATGATTTCCTTCCTGGCGCTATCGGTCTTGGCGCTATCGGTGATTTTCATGTCATTTCCTCACCGTTTTGTCGAAATCGCTGCCGAGATCGTCGAACATGCGCAGCGCGGTGGCCCGTCCCGCGCCATAGTCGCCCCCGCCCGGATGCATGAACGGGCCGACCAGATAGAGCCGCTCGGCGCCCGGCGCCGCGAGCTGGCCGAGATCGGGCGTCGGCCGGTGGCCCATGGTCTGGTACGTGAACGGCGCCGCGCCATGCATGCCGCCGTTGACAAATCTGTTGGGCGACGAGCGCTCCATGTCGAGCGGCGACCAATGCGCCGCGCGAAGATCCGTCGCAGGTCCCTGACCGGCCCGCTAGGCAGAGCAGCCAGCTTCATGGCGAGCGTGATGGCTGCCGGCATCAGGTCCGCGTCTGCGACCACGTCCCTGATCAACCCCCAAGACTGCGCCTGCTTCGCGTCGAACTCTTCTCCGAACAGGATCATTTCTCGCGCCTTCTGCAATCCAACGAGGCGAGGCAGGATTTCCGTCACTCCGCCAGCGACGAAGACGCCCCATGAGACTTCAGGAAAGAAGAATCGCGTTCCCTCGGCCGCGATCGCAAAGTCACAGTTGATGACCCATTCAAGTCCGCCGCCGACGGCGCAGCCGCGAATTGCGCCAATGACGGGGGTATCGCCGAGAACCTGTGCGCGGGTCACGTCCTGGATCCGCTCCATGTAGGCGGCCGTTGGTGGCTCGTCCGACGCCTGCAATGCAAATTCCTTTAGGTCATCGCCGGAGCAAATGGCCCGACCGGCTCCCGTCAGTACGATCGCTCTGATCGCGGTATTCCGGTCCGCCGCCTGGAGAGCTTCGACCAAGTCGTCGAGCATTTCTGGGACGATAGCGTTAAGGCGATGAGGTCGGTCAAGAGAGACAAGTCGAACTCCGTCGCCCAGGTCTTCGGTCACAACCATCAGCATCTCATAGATCCTTTCTAAACACGCGTCTCGCCTTGCCCTCGGCGCGCGGCAAGGCGCCGAACGGGACCAGCGAGACTTTCGCCGTGACTTCGATATCGCGCGTGATTTGCGCCGAGACCACGCCGGAAAGGCCCTCGCTGTTATTGGCGCCGCCCTTCGCGGTCTCGGCCTCGATCGGGACCACGTCATATGGCCCGGGGCCGTCGAGAACGATCCCGTATCTCCCCGACAGCGTGTCGTATTGATTGAGGATTGCGGCGACTTGCGTCGGGAAGGCGTTGATTTCCGCGCACTGCGATCATATCGTCGCTTCGACCAACCACGCGAACGCGCGGCGCCGTGCGCCTGCAGGCGGCTCGCCCTGTTCCCGCAATTGCGATGATTTCGCCAGGGCGAAGACGGAGGAGGGGCTGGCATTCGCGACTGAAGTGCGTGAGCACCAATTCACCGCGTCGCCCTTCTCGCAACGGCAACACGCGCGCACTTACGGGTTCGATCAGTTCGCGATGGAGGACGTCGAGCGCCACGAAATGCAGATCATTGTCGACTTCGCTTTGGCCTGCAAAATTGCAAAATACGTCTGCAACGCCATAGTTGGCGCTGCGAACCTGAAATCCCCAAGTCGCCGACGGAACTCTGGATTGTCCAGCCCGGCCTCGCCGCCAAACAGGGCGAGCTTAAGGCCCAGGTCACGCGGCGCGATCTTCGGGAACTATTCCGCGAGCACCCGCTCCGACACAGCGGGATAGGAGGGCGTACAGGACATGGCGGTGACGCCAAGTTCACGTATGGTCCGGATCAGCAACTGAGTGTCGCCTGCTCCGAAGGGGATTACCGTTGCACCCGTCGCTTCAAGGGTTGTGTGATCCGTCAGCCCGCCCATCCATAGCCGGTAGTTTAGGCAGTGGACGACCCGATAGCCGGGGCCTAGCCTGCTGGCCGATTGGGCCCACCCGCCGACCACGGCGATTTCAACAGCGTCCTGCGGCGAGAGCGTCGGATTTATCGCGACGCCGGTGGCGCCGGATGTTCGATGGACCCACGCCGCTTTTGTCTCGTTCGAGGCGAGATGGTTGCCGAATGGCGGATGGACCGGCTGGCTGCTGCGCAGCATTTCCTTATCTGTCAAGGGAAGATCTGCGATTGCCTCCAGACTGGAAGGCGGGCGGACGGCCGACCAGGCGCGACGATGCAACGCAGAATTCTCGAAAACGCTTTACCCCTGTTTTTCCCAAAGGCGCTGACGATGCGCCGTAAGGACATCGAGATCGAGGAAATCCGCGCGGTCCAGCAGCATCACCGATTCATTTAATGATACTGATGTCATTTTCATTTACGGCGGGAACGGGAATGTCTCAATATCCGAGTATGAAGAAGCGTTTGATTATCGCGCCGCGCGAACCGACGGCGCCTGCTCCCGGCGGGGGCGGGCGCCTCGACGTCGCGCGCGTTCTCCTCGAAGGCTGCCGATGCGCCCGACCTACCAGCCCGCTGACGAAGTCAGGTTTTCAGTAGCTGGTCGGCTCGATGGCGACGAACCCCATTTTATTCTGCTGGCGCTGGCGACGTCGACAATTGCCGGCACGGTCGCCGGTGCGCATGGTTTCGACTTCTGAAAGTCGGCGCCGCATTTGCCCCGGCAAGCGTGAAAACTTTCGAGGAATTGGTTGGCGCGTACGTCCGTTCATGACGCAAGGTCCAGGCTCAGTGAATGTTCCCTTCCTTACAAACCGGCCATTCACGACGGCGATTGGCGTCAACCAGCGCGTGCGCAACCATCAAACGCCGTTCGTTGCGCCAATTCCCTCCAACTGCCGCCGCAAAGAAAGCCGACTTTCGCGAGGTTTTGGCGCCGCGACCTTTGGCTGCCGGCTTGGCGCGCATCGGCCGAATGCGCGCGAGACCGTCTCGGATAGGGCGTCGGAGATCCTGACTGAGACCTGCAGAAAATAGTGGGATTCATGCGCGATGCGTTGAAGCAGGTGCGCCTGCAGGCGGCAAGGAATGCGCGCTCCCCGCCCAAAGGAGATATTCTTTTCATGCGCGAACCGCCTTGGCTAAGCTGCAAGACCTACGCCGTCAGGACTCCTCAGGCCCCCCAATCGAAACATGGCTGTACATTCTTGCTGCATGATACCGGTGAAATCGGTTGCGAACTTGCGCGGCCGCGACAGCAATCAGCAGGCGATGCTTAACTCAAGCGTTTATTTGCCAAAGCTGGATCTGTTGACATCGTCCAAAGCCTGTCGTCATTTCCATGATTTCGGCGGGACACTTGCCATTGCAGACGTTCAGCGAACGGCAAAACGAAATTCTGACTTTTGCGAAGCCGATCGGCCGGGTCGGCGTCGACGAACTTGCCAGTCGGTTCGCAGTCACCCCGCAGACCATTCGCAGAGACCTCAACGAGCTTTGTGAGCGCAACTTCATGATGAGGATCTCACGGCGGCGCTGCGATCTCCTCGTCGATTGAAAACCTGTCCTATGGGGCGCGGCGCCAAATCGCCGGCGAGTCCAAGCGCGCGATCGGGGTCGCCGCGGCTTTGCTGGCGTCCGACATTTCCTCGCTTTTCATCAATATCGGGACGACAACCGAAGAAGTCGCGCGGGCGCTGATGAAGCGCAAAAGACCTGCTCGTCACTACGAACAACCTCAACGTCGCGCAAACGCTTTATCCTCACCCGACGGTCAGGGTCATCATCGCGGGGGGCCCGGTCAGACACACGGACGGGGCGGTGATCGGCGCCTCAGCGATCGACGAAGACGGCACGCTGCTCGACTTCGACCCGCTGGAAGTGGACGTGTCGCGCGCCATAATCGAGAACGCTCGCCGAGTGATATTGGTCAGCGACCAAATGAAGGTGGGACGCGCGGCGCCGGTTAAGATCGGGCATATGGAGCAAATCGATACGTTCGTCACTGACCGCTTCGCGTCCGAGCGATTGCGCGCGGTCTGCGACGAGTCCGGCGTCGAAGTCATCGAGGCGCGGCCCGACATGCAAAGCGTGCTGGAATAGCGAGGCGCCGGTCCCGCGATTTTCGTATTGTTTTCGAGTTCCGGGCGCTTGTGCGCGAATTAATGTTCGTTTACCGTGTTAACGCATCCGTGAAGGAAGAGGTCGTAGAGGTGCGCAGTCGCCTCGCGGAAAAACGGGATTTCGGGAGGAAAAGTGATGAACTGGAGATCGCTGCTGTGCGCGTCCGTTCTGGTTGGCGCCTTGTTGTTGGGGCGCGGCGCCGCCTTTGCGGAGGACGTCGAACTGCTGCCCGGGGGCATCCTGCCGCCCGCGTCCAAAGAGCAGATTCCCGCCGGTAAGTTCAAGAAGCCCGGCCCCTGGGTCATCGGCTTTTCCTGGCCGGGCGTCGGCAACACCTGGATCGTCCAGAACATCCAGGAGGTCAAATACGCGGGCAGTCACGATCCCAACATCAAGGAACTGCGATTTGTCGAAGCCAACTGGCAGCCGGCCAAGCAGGTCGCCGACATCGAAGATTTGATGGCGCACAAGGTCGACGCGCTCATCGTCGCGCCGATCGCCGTCGACCTCGTGAAGGCCCAGGTCGACGCCGCCGCCAAGGCCGGAATTCCGGTCATCGTGTTCAGCCCGAGCGGAGCTTTCACCGGCGCGACGGTGTCCGTTTATGCCGGCGGCGAGGCCTTCGGCCGGACCGGAGGCGAATTCCTCAAGGACCGCTTGCACGGCAAGGGGACGATCTGGGTGTTTCGAGGCATCGCCGGCGTCGGCGAGGACAACGCGCGCTACAATGGTCTTGTGCAGGCGATCAAGGGCACGGACATCAAGATCGGCGCCGAAGTCTACGGCGACTGGAACTACGCCAAGGGCAAGCAGCTGTGCGAAAACCTTGTCGCATCCGGCCAGCCTGTCGACGGCATCTGGTTCTCCGGCGCCGATATGACGCGCGCCTGCTTCGACGTCTTCAAGGAGATCGGCAAGCCGCTGGTTCCGATGACCGGCGAAGCCAACAACGGGTTCCTGCGCGCCTGGAAGGCCGCTGGCGCGGACAGCGTCGGGCCGATCTTCACGCCAGGGCTCGCGACGTCGATGGTGCATGCGGCGACGGCGCTGCTCGAAGGAAAGCCGCTTGTACACCGCCTACTATTCCGACCCCAAGCCGATCACCGCCGCGAACTTCGACCAGTACTATCGTCCGGACCTCAACGACGCGTTCTGGTTCCCCTCGACGCTGCCGAAGGACGTAATCGACAAGACGTTCAAGAAATGAGCCCGGACGCCGCGCCGATGTCGTCTTCTCCGCCCGCGGCGAGCGCCGGCTCGACCGCGACGCGCGGAGCGGCCCGAGGATCGAGTTCCGCAACATCACGAAGCGCTTCGGCTCGATCCAGGCGCTGTCCGAAGTCTCCTTCGACGGATACGCAGGCTCAGTGCATGCGATCACCGGCGAAAACGGCGCGGGCAAATCGACGCTTGATGAAACTGCTCGCCGGAGTGTTCTCTCCCGACTCCGGCGAGATCCGGCTCGAAGGCCGCACGACGACCTTTGCTTCGACCTCTCAGGCGCGGGACGCTGGCGTCTCCACGGTCTTCCAGGAACTGACGCTGCTGCCAAATCTGACCATCGCGGAGAACCTGTTTCTCGGCCGCGAGCCCCGCCGGTTCGGCTTCGTCGACCGGGCGGAGATGCGCCGCAGGACGCGCGAAGCGCTCGATCGCATCGGCGTCGATTTCGATGTCGACGCGAGCTGTGGCGAGCTCGTCATCGCCGAACAGCATCTGGTCGAGATCGCCAAGGGCGCCGCGGCGAATTCGCGCATCATCATCTACGACGAACCGACCGCGGCGCTCGACGCGCGCGGCGTCGACAAGCTCGTCAAGCTGATCGAAGCGCAGAAAAAGGCCGGCAAGCTGATCTTCTACATCAGTCATCGGCTCGACGAGATCTTTCGCCTGTGCGACATGACGACGGTGCTGAAGGACGGACGGCATGTCACGACGCGTCCGACAGCGGATCTCACGCGCGACCGTCTCGTGTCGCTGATGGTCGGCCGCGAACTGTCCCAGTTCTTCCCGCAGCGATCGCAGAAGCGCGCCGCTGCCCAGAGTCGCGCTCGACGTTTCCGGACTATGTCGCAGGCGATGCGACGGAACGGCGTGTCCTTCCAGCTCAACCGCCACGAAATCGTCGGACTGACGGGCCTTGAAGGGCAAGGGCAGCGCGAGGTCATCCGCGCGCTGGCCGGGCTTGTTCCCGCCACGCGGCGGCGTGGCGAAGAAATATGATCGCGACAGGCGAGCGCAGAGAGCTTTCGCCCTCGGTCGTCGCAGCGGTTGCGCGCCGGTATCGGTTTCGTGCCCGAAGATCGCAAGTCGGAAGGGCTCTATCTTCCGCTGTCGATCGCAGAAAATATCGGCATCGGCATGTTGCGCGGCGCCTCGATGATCTCAGGCGCGCGGTTCGACCGCGGCCGGATCAAGACGCTGATGCAAGCCATGCAGGTTCGCGCCCGCGACGCGAGCCAGACGGTCTCGTCGCTGTCGGGCGGAAACCAGCAGAAGGTCATGATCGGCCGATGGCTCGCGTCCGGCGTCGACGTCCTGCTCATCGAGGAGCCGACGCGCGGCGTCGACGTCGGCGCCAAGGCGGAAATCTACAAGTTGCTGCGAGAATTCGCCGACCAGGGCGGCGCGGTGCTCGTCACGTCGAGCGAACTGACCGAGCATCTCGGCCTGTGCGACCGCATCCTCGTGATGCGCGAGCACGAGATCGTCGCGGAACTCGTCGGCGGAGGAGGCGAGCGAAGAGGTGATCATGCGCCATGCGTTGATGGGCAAGCGCGCCGCCGAGGCGTTCGCGTGAGCGAACATCGCAAGCTCCTGTTCGGCCGCTCCGGCCTCGGGCTCGTCTCTCTCGGGCTTCCCGCTCGTGATGTTCGTGCTGCTTTCGCTAAGCGCGCCGGACTTCCTGTCGCGCGCAGAACATCGCCAACGTGAACAGTCAGATCACGGCGCTCATCATCGTCGCGCTCGGACAACTCATCGTCGCGATCATCGGCGGCATCGACATTTCGGTCGGTTCGGTCGTCAGCCTCAGCAGCGTGCTGATCGTGTCGCTCGATCCCGCGCTGGCGTGCCGGTCGCCCTGCTCGCGGGCGTCGTGGTTGGCCTCGCCAACGGCTTTGGCGTGGCGGTTTTCGGCGTGCATCCCCTCATCATGACGCTCTCCACCATGACGTTCGTGCAGGGATTCTCGTTGCTGTTCATGTCCGGCGCCGGCGGCGTCGTGCCGGCGCGATCGTCGCCGTCTGCGAAGTCGAGCGTCGGCGTATTTCCGGCCGGGTTTTTCTGGTGCGTCGCCGCCATAGCGGTCGTCTTCGATGCTGCTCTACCGGCACGCGGTTTGGGCTTCGCATCTTCGCCATCGGCGCCAATGCGCAGAGCGCGGAAATGAGCGGCGTCCGCGTCACGGCGCCGCGGATCGCCTGCTACGTGCTCTGTTCGGTCGCTGGCGCGATCGCCGGCGTCTATCTGACCGGCCGCATCGCGTCGGGCGATCCCACGATGGGCCAGCCGTTCGGCATCGACTTCGGTCACCGCGATCGCCCTCGGCGGCGTCCAGCTTTCCGGCGGCGTCGGCAGCGTCATCGGCGCGGTTCTGGGGACGATTACGCTCGGGCTCATTTCCAACGGCATGAACATGATCGGCGTGTCGCCGTTCTTTCGCGCCGCCCTGACCGGAGTCTTGCTGCTCGGCGCGGTGAGCCTGCAAAAACGCAAGGCGATCGGCATATGAGCGGCGACGCTCGCCAGCGAAACGCCAGCGCGCCGCCGCGCGCCGAAGGCGTCGTCGACTGGCTCATCGGGCCTGCCGATCTCCTATGTCGGCACGGCGGCGCTGCTCGTCTGCGCCGGGCTGCTGCGGCCGAACCTGCTGCAACCCTTCCTGCTGATGCTGATCCTGCGTCAGGCCGCGCCGCTCGGCATTGCGGTTCTCGGCCAGTCGCTCTGCATCAGCATCTTGTCGCTCGATCTCTCGTTTGGCGGCGTCGCGATGGCGGCGAGCTACATCCTGACGAGCGGCCTTCTGCCTTATCCCGAACCCGTGCTCGTCGCTGCTTTGCCTTCTGCTGGGGCTCGCGGTCGGCGCGACCAACGCCTTCTTCATCACCCGGCTGCGCGCGTCGTCGGTGATCGTAACGCTGGCGATGGTTCTGATCCTCAGCGGCGTCGTCACCGCCTTCACGCAGTTCCGCGCGCCGGGCGAAGCGCCCGAGTTCCTGCGCTACATCGGTCAGACGCGCATCGGCATACTTGCCGCTCGCCGTCGTCGTCTGGCTGCTGGCGCTGATCCCCACCGCCATCTTCCTGCGCCGCTCGGTGTTCGGGCGCTATCTCGACGTGATCGGGGCCAATCCGCGCGCCGCCTGGGCCTCGGGCGTGCCCTATGTGAGGGTGGTCTACGCGGCGCACATCCTGTCCAGCCTGTTTGCGGTGTTGAGCGCCTTCCTGCTGGTCGGCTTCGTCGGCTTCGGCAGTTTGAGCATCGGCTCGGACCTCGCGCTGAACTCATTGGCCGCCGTCATTCTCGGCGGCGTCACCTTCGGCTCCGGCCGGGGCGGCGTGCTGGGGCCGGCCGTCGCCTCGTTCATGCTGATGTTCATCTTCAACCTTCTCACCAGCTTTCGGGCTCGGCGAGCCCGGAAAGCAGATGGCGCAGGGGGCGATCATCGCGCTTGCTGCGATCGCGTATTCGGCGCGCGGCGCGCGCGCCGCGTGATCGGAACCCGAAGCGGAGGACACAAATGGTTGCGGTCTTGTAAGGCGCGGAGCCTTTTTCGTTCGAGGGAAACGATGTCGGCGTGCTCGTTCTGCACGGCTTCACCGGCTCCACGCAGAGCGTTCGCGATCTCGGCGAAGGCCTGCACAAGCGCCACGGCTTCACCGTCGTCTGGGCCCCGCCTGCCCGGCCACGGCACCTCGCCCGACGACATGGAGACAACCGGATATCTCGATTGGGTCGGCGAGGCCGAAAAGGCGCTGCACGAACTCGCCGCCCGCAAGCGTCGCGTATTCGTGACCGGCCTTTCCATGGGCGGATCGCTGACGCTCAATCTCGCCGCGCGCTTTCCTTCGAGTCGTCCAGCGCGATCGCGCCGATCGCCGCGCCGGCGGGGCTGATGAGCGAAGGCGATCGCGCAGGTCTTGTCGCTCAATCCGCCGCCCCAGACGGATCCCTGGCATCGGCTCAGACATCAAGGCGCAGGGCGTCGTCGAGCTCGCCTATCCCGAAGTTCCCGTAGCGTGCCTGCGCGAAGTGACTTTGCTGATCTCGCTGACGCGAGACCTGCTGCACAACCTCAAATGCCCGACGCTGGTCATTCAGGCGCGCGAAGACCACGTCGTGCCGGCCGTCAACGCCATGCAGATCGTGCAGATGATCCGCTCCGACGACATCCGACTGCTCTGGCTCAACGAGTCCTATCATGTCGCGACGCTGGACAACGACAAGGAGCTGATCATCGAGCAGGGTCGGCGGCTTCTTCAGCGAAATGTCGAAGGGGTAGCTTGGCGGATCGAGGGTTACAGGCATTGTCTGCGCAGCGCACGAAACGCCGGCTCGGTGGATCAACGATCGAGCGACGCCGCCACCCCCGAGACGATCACGAAGCAAAGTGCAGCCGTGCGCCCCGTTGGGCGAGTTTAGCGTCGCTGCTCGACGCCCGTCCTCGCTGCAGCCGGCAAAGGTGCGAACAGGAGTCCGGTGTCGCCACCTCTTGCGATCTATGTAGTCCCTTGAACTTTGGCAGGAACAGTCGCGCCGGCGGCGCCAAAATCGGAGGTCGGCGCGAATTGCCGAAGCAGAAAGCATCACCGGTAAATATCAGATAGTTAACCTGTAAATCGGCAAGGTCAATGTTGAATGCCAATTCACGTAAGGAGATGCGCCGGGGGTCGGGGCTCCCAATCGCAAGTCGTCGGGCGTTGCCTGGATTCACTCCAACTGCAGCCGTAGAGAAAGCCGACATTCGCGCGGGTGTCGAGCCGCGACTTCTGGCTGCCCGTCTACGACGCAGCCGCCGACAGTGTGTCACCTCCGCCAAGGCGTTCCGAGTTCCGGCTGCGGCCGCCAGAATATGAAGGGGTTCGGGCGCGTTCGTTGACGCGGGCGCGCCCCTCGCGTCAAGGAATGCGTGCTGGCCGCGCAAAGCGTCCGTTCTGATACCGACACGAAATAAGACATCGAAGCTTTTCGCGACGTCGGCGTCGCGGCGCGCTGCCAAGCATCCCGCGTCGAAATCGATCCCTACGCCGCAAGACCGGCCGCGGCCTGCCGGATCAGCGCACGCAGCCAGGTCAGGGCTTTGTCATTGGCCCGGTGGGCGTGCCGATTGCAGGCTCTGGCGCATGTTCGGCATCGCGAACGGCAGATCGAGCATGGCGACCGCGAACCCCCGTCGCGCCTGGTTCGCGAGCCGCCGGTGCAAGGTGGCGATCCGGTCTGAACTCCACCACCAGCGCGGGGATCGTCGTGAAGCTGTGCGTCGTGACCTCGATTCGACGCGGTCACGCTCAGGCGCTCGAAGAAGATCGATTCCAGCGACTGGGCGCCATCCGGCGTCATCATCACGACATGGCCGGCCTCGGCGAAGGCTTCTACGCCGATCAGTCTCTTGCCCGCGTGGCGGCCCTTCGACCAGCAATCGCGCAGAACGCTCTCTTCCAGCAGCGGCTCAATGGGATGGTGCTGCGAAGCGAAGGTCGCGGGGAATGATCAGCAGATCGACGTCGCCGCGATCCAGCAGCCGTTCGCGCGTCGACGACTTGTTGCAGGAAATTGAAGCGCACGCCGGGCGGGCGGCGCGGCTCAGCTTGAGTATTCTCGGCGAAAGCGTCGCCAGCGTGTAGTCCGAGACCGAGAAGATTGAACACGCGGTCGGATTGGGCGGGATTGAACGTCGCGCTCCGCGGCGATGGTCCAGTCGACGCGGGTCAGCACTTCGCGGACCGGCGCGCGCCAGCGCCTCGCGCGCGGGCCGTCGGCTCCAGTCGGCGCCCGACCTTCACCAACAGTTCGTCGCCGAAATAGTCGCGCAGCCGCGACAGCGCATTGCTCATCGCCGACTGCGTGATGCGCATCTCCGCCGCCGCCGCGCTGACGCTGCGCTTTTGCAGCAGCAGGTCAAGCGCGACGAGCAGGTTGAGGTCGAGCTTTTGATAGCGCACGGCGCCTCCGAGCATCTACTCGCGATGTATTTATCAAATCAATGCCACGAATTTCAACAATCAATTTTCTGAACGTCCGCGACGGTCTAGCCTGGGCGCAAGGAAGACGCCGCACGCGATCCGCGCGACGCGCAGGCGCGACGGGCGACGGCGCGACGAGGAGCGCCATGTTCAAATATTTCCCGACCAACTACGTCTGGAATCTCTCGGTCGACCTCGCCATCGAGATGGGCGCGCGGATCGGCGAAATCGAGGAGATGTGCGCGCCGCTGCAGGAGGCGCCAAGCAGCCCGACGCCGCCGGCACCCGTGCCTTTCGCGAGACCTGGGTCGAAGATGGCCGACAAGCTCGTGCGAACTGGCGCGCGAGGACGAAGCGCGCGGGCGTCTGATCTCGGCCGGCGACAAATACAGGCGCGCGGCGACCTATTTGCTGACCTGCGAGCGGTTGCAGGCGCATGGCGCGCCCGGCCGGCTCGAACTCTACCAGCGCATGCTCGACGTTTTCGCGCGCGGCGTCGCAGTTGGCGGGCGACAACTGCGAGCGCGTCGAAATTCCCTACGGCGGCGGCCGCTCGCGGGCGCTCTACGTGCGCGCCGAGGGCGTGCGAGGGCCGCGCGCCGCTGCTCGTGCAAGTCAACGGCCTCGACTCCACCAAGGAGATGAAATACCGCGTCGGCCTGCCGCGCGTGGCTGGCGCGAGCGCGGCGTCTCCTCGCTGGTCGTCGATCAGCCGGGCACCGGCGAGGCGCTGCGGCTGCACGGCCTGCACCGCCGTCTACGACAGCGAGCGCTGGGCGAGCCGCGATCGTCGACTGGCTGGAGACGCGCGACGACGTCGACCCCAAACGCATCGGCCTCGAAGGCGTCTCGCTCGGCGGCTACTACTGCCCGCGCGCGGTGGCGTTCGAGCCGCGCTTCGCCTGCGGCGTCGTATGGGGCGCCAATCACGACTGGCGCGACGTGCAGAAGAAGCGGCTGGAGCGCGAAGGCAATCTTCCCGTGCCGCACTACTGGGAGCACGTGCGCTGGGTGTGGGGCGCGAAGGACAGGACGACTTCATGCCGCATCGCCGAGAACGTCCATCTCGACGGCGTGCTCGACCGCATCCGCGTGCCGTTCCTCGTCACGCACGGCGAGAAGGATTCGCAGATCCCGCTGCAATGGGCGCAGCGCACCTACGAGCAACTCGTCAACAGCCCGAAGCGCGAGCTGAAGATCTTCACCGAACGCGAGGGCGGCGCGCAGCATTCGAGCTTCGACAACTCGGCCAACGCCGGCGCCTACATCGCCGACTGGGTCGCCGAGACGCTCGGCGGCCGCACGGCGACGGCATCGACGAAGAGACGCGCTATGAATATCATTGGGACCCGACGCGCTGGTCTTCGGCGTCGACGACGTCGCCGCCTGCGCGCACTATCTGACCGCCTACGGCCTGACGCCGGCGAAGGCGACGGGCCGCTTCGAGGCGCTCGACGGCACCGCGATCGTCGTGCAGCGCCGCGACGACCCGAGCCTGCCGCCGCCGCTGGAGACCAGGCCATGCTGCGCCAGACGTCTATGGCGTCGCCGATCGCGGCGACCGTCGCGACGATCGCCGAGGAACTGCGCGCGACCGCCAGGTGCATCGCCTCGCCGACGGCGCGGTCGAGACGCAAGGACGATCTCGGCTTCGCGCTGCGTTTCCAGGTGACCACGCGACGCACGCTGGACATGCCGGGCGAACGCGTCAACGCGCCGGGCGCGCCGGCGCAGCGGCCGGTCAACCAGATCGGCGTCTGGCGAGGACATGCCGGCCACGCCGCGCACGCTGTCGCACGTCGTCTACTTCGTGCCGGACATCGCCGGCGGCGGAAGCGTTCTACGTCGAGCGGCTCGGCTTCAAGGTGCACCGACCGGCTCGGTCGACGCCGGCCCGTTCCTGCGCCCCGCCGGCACGCTCGATCATCACACGCTGTTCTTCATCCAGACGCCGGTCTACATGAAGGGCTGCGAGCATTTCGCCTTCCACATGGGCGGTCCGACCGAATTGCTGCTGGCGGGCTCGCGCTTCGTCAAGGCGGGCTATCAATCGTTCTGGGGGCCGGGCCGTCACCAGTTCGGCTCCAACTGGTTCTGGTACTTCAACAGCCCGCTCGGCTGCCACGTCGAATACGACGCCGACATGGACACTGCACGACGACGAATGGGTGCCGCGCGAGACGCCGATGAGCGCCGGAAGCGTCGCAGGCGTTCCTGTTCGAGTATCGCGAGAAATGGGCGCCGGGCGGGCCGCCGCCCGGCGCCGCTGACGTGGCGCATTGAGCTCCGCGCGCTGTGCCGGCTTCCGACGATCGCCGAGGGCGAAGCGCGCGGCTTCGACCCGTCGCAGGGCGGGCCGCCAGTGTTCGTCGTGCGGCGCGCCGGCGCGCTGCTGGCCTATTGGGACGCCTGTCCGCACTACGGCGACACGCCGATGGCGTGGCGCACGGACGCCTATCTCAACGCCGCCGCGCGACCGCATCGTCTGCGCCTCGCACGGCGCGGAGTTCGAGATCGAAACCGGCGCGTGCGTGCAAGGGCGCGGCGCTCGGGCAATCGCCTGCAGCCGGCGCCGGTGCAAACGACAATCGCGGCGACCTCGTGCTCGATCGCCGACAACAAACAGGAGGAAGCGCCATGACGGCCCAAGGACAACGCGTCCTCATCATCGGCGGCGGCTTTTCCGGCATGTCGGCGGCGATCGAATTGCGCAAGGCGGCGCTCGAGGTCGACCTCGTCGAGATCGATCCCGGCTGGCGCTCCTATGGCGCGGGCATCAGCCTCGGGCGGCGCGACGTTGCGCGCGTTCCGCACGCTCGGCGTGCTCGACGCCTTCCTCGAGCACGGCGCGGCGGCCGACGGCGTCGATCTCTGCACCGCCAACGGCCACAAGATCGCCGAGCTTGCCGACGCCGCGGGTCGCGGGCCCCGACGTGCCCGGCGGCGGCGCGATCATGCGCCCGGTGCTCGCCGGCATCCTCGCGCAGGCGACGCGCGCAGCCGGCGCGAACGTCAGGCTCGGCGTGCACGTTCAAGTCGCTGACGTCGCAGGACGACGCGGTGCGACGTCGCGTTCAGCGACGGCGACCGCGGCGCTACGATCTCGTCGTCGGCGCCGACGGGCTGAACTCCAAGGTGCGCGAGGCGATTTTCCCCGAGGCGCCGGCGCCGCGCTACATCGGCCAGTGCGTCTGGCGCGCGGTGCTGCCGCGGCCGCCCGAAATCGAGACGCGCGACGATGTGGATGGGCCACAAGGTGAAGGTCGGGCGTCAACCCGGTGTCGCGCGACGAGATGTATCTGTTCGTGACCGAGGACCGGCCCGGCAACGACCGCATGTGCGACCCGACCGACTTTCTGCCGACTGCTGCGCGGACCTGCTCGACGCCGTTCCCGCGCCGGTCGTGCAGGCGATCCGCGCCAGCGCTGCCGGACAAGAGTCGCAATCGTCTATCCGCCCGCTCGAAGCGCTGCTGCTGCCGCGGCCCTGGTGGCAGCGGCCGCGTCGTGCTGATCGGCGACGCCGTGCATGCGACGACGCCGCATCTGGCGTCCGGCGCCTGCATCGGCATCGAGGACGCGATCGTGCTCGCGGAGGAGCTCGCGCGCAACGCCGATGATCGCCGGCCGCGCTCGCCGCCTTCGAGGCGCGGCGCTGGGAGCGCTGCCGGATGGTGGTCGAGAATTCGGTGCGGCTCGCGCGAGATCGAGATCACCGGCGGCGACCAGGCGGAGCACGCGCGCGTTATGCGCCAATTCGATGATGGCGCTCGCCGCGCCGATCTGACGCGAAACGAGGAGGAAACGATGGCGTCGACACGGAGCGCTGCGCCGGGCGGACCGCCCTGATGGTCGCGCATTGCGCCGGGCATGGTCGATCTCGTCGCGCTGCCGGTCTGGGTCGGCGCGCTGATCGCCGACTACGGGTTCGATCCGCCGCACGCCGGCGGTCTGGTCGACGCTGTTCCTCGCCGGCGCCGTCGTCGTCGAGCCTGTTCTTCGCGCTCGCGCTTCAATCGCATCAACGCGCGCGCTTGCCGCGACGGTCGGGCTTCGCGATGGCGGCGGTCGCGTTCCTGCGTCGCCTCGCGCGCATCGGGCTTCGCGGCGCTGGCGGCGCTGCACGTCGCTGGCGGGCGTCTCCGCCGGCTGCGGCGCTCAGCGTCACGCACGGCACGATCGCCCACAGCGCCAATCCGCATCGGCTGTTCGCGCATCGTCGAATTCGCCCTCGGCGTGTTCGCCATCCTGTTTCTCGGCGCGACGCCGCAATCTGATCGCGGCGTTCGGCGGCGCGGCCTTGTTCGTGGTGTTCGGCGGCGTGATGGCGGTGGCCGCGCTCGCCTGGCGCGCTGGCGTTTCCCGCGCGCCCGCGCGGTCGGCGCAGCATGTCGTCGACGAGGCGTCAGCATCCCGCCCGTCGTCTGGTTCGGCGTCGTCGGGCGTGAGCTGCATGGGCCTTGACGCAGGCGATGATGTTCAGCTTCCTCGAACGGCTCGGCCTCGACCGCGGCTTTGGGCGCGACGCGGTGACCGGCGTGCTGATCGCGCTCGGCTTCGTCAATCTGATCCCCGCGCCGCTGGCGGCGTTTCTGGAGACGCGCGGTCTCCGCGCGCGCGGTGCTGTTCGCTCGGGCCGATCCTTCAGGCGGTGCGTCATCGTCGCGCTCACCGTTCGGCTCGGGCTTTGCCGCCTTCGCCGGTTCCCGCGATGTTCCTCGCCGGCGGTGATGATCTTCACCCACACCTTCGCCTTCGGCGTCCTGTCGCGGCTCGACCGCACCGTCGCGCGCGCTGGCGGGCACGCCGGCGATGCTGATGGTCGGCGCGATGATCGGCCCGATCCTCGGCGGCGTGCTGGTGCAGAGTTTCGGCTATCCCGCGCTCGGCGTCGCCGCCGTCGTGCTATCGACCTGCGCCGTCGTGCTGTTCGCCCGGCTGCACGCGCCCGCGACGGCGCTGAAGCCGCAGGCGGACCCGGCGTAAGGCCTGCCGCCTTTCCTTGGAGTTTCGTTTCGTGATCAAACTCGTCATCGTCGGGCGTTGCGCCCGCGACAAGACCCGCGAAGCCGCGCATCGCCACATGCGCGACGTGCATGGTCCGATGGTCTACGCCCCGCCGCCCGACGCCGGCCCGACGCCAAATCCCGCCTTCGACGACGACGGCGCCCTGCCGCCCTCATGGCGCGCGAACGGGGATTTCGTCACGGAGGTCGGCTTCGACGATTTTCCCCATCTAAGTGCGGCGACCTCTACGCCTTATTATTTGAACAAGCTGCGGCCCAACGAGACAAACTTCGTCGATCCATCCAGCGTCCGCGCAGTTCCCACGCGGGAGGACTACCCCAACGGGGCCGGGGGCGCGGCGCGGTTGTTCCTGTTTGTCAAGCGGCGCGGCGAGACGGCGGCATTCGAGCGCGCGCGCCGCGTCGCGCTTGAGGCGCTGGCCGGCGACGCCGCCGTGACGGGACGCGCGAGCGACGTCGCGCTGCCCGCGTCAGAGGGGCGACAGGCGCCGTTCGACCGTGTCGAGCGTCTCTCCTTCGCCGACCGCGCCGCCGCGCTGGACTTCGCGCCGCGGCGGTTCCCGGCCTTCGCCGAATCCCTCGCGCCGCATCTGGAGGCGCAGGAAAGCTTCGCCGTCTTCGCCGATCATCATCCCTTCGAACGGTTCACGGCGGATGTGGGAGACGCGCGATGAGCGCGCGTCCGATCCGGCGCGTCGTTACCGGGCATGACCCGCAGGGCCGCGCGACGATCGTCTCTGACGGCCCGCTGCCGACGGTCGTGGAACTAGCGGCGATCCCCGGCACGGTGTTCCATGAAGTCTGGTCCACGCAGGGGATGCCCGCGCCCGTCGGCAACGGCGCCGATCCCACGCCGGGGCCGCTGCGGCTGCCGCCGCCCCGGCGCGGGAATTCCGATCTGATGCAGCGCTTGTACGGATCCGCCATCGCGCAGATCATGACCGGACTGATTTTGTTCACCACGTTTGCTTCGTTGTTCGCTGTGCTTTTGGGATATTCGCGCGTCCCTTATGCGGCCGCGATCGAAGGCCGGTTTTTTCAAATTTTCGGGCGACTGCATCGCACCAAGAATTTTCCCTATTTTTCCGTGGCGTTCATCGGCATCTCTTCGGCGTTTGCCAGCCTGCTGAATCTTTCTGACCTGATCACCGCGCTGGTTGTGATCCAGGTGCTGGTGCAATTCATGGCGCAGGTTGTCGCCGTCACGCTGATTCGCCGATATCGCCCCGATATTCATCGGCCGTTCCAGATGTGGTTTTATCCGGTAACCAGCATCATCGCGTTTGGAGGCTGGGCGTTCATTCTCGCGGCCAGCGGACTAAAATTTATTCTTTGGGGAATCGCGCTGGTGGCATTCGGAGTCATCGCGTATTTGTGGAAGGCGCGCATCGAGCGCGAGTGGCCGTTCAATCCCGCGCCGGCGGCGGCGACGCCATGAGCGCAGCGCGTCCACTGGATGTCCTGGTCGTCGGCGATCTTTTCTACGATTTGGTGATGAGCGGATTCGAATCCTGGCCGCGCCCGGGCGAGGAATTCTTTGCCAAGAAATTTCATAAGGAAATTGGAGGCGGCGCGGCAATTACTGCTTGCGGGCTCTCAAAATTGGGTCTGCGCGCAGGCGTGCTGGGCGTAGTGGGAAAAGAAGACGGCCGCTGGATGGTCGAGCAATTGCGCGCGCGCGGCGTGGAAACTTCAGGAATTCGCGAAACGCCTGCGCAACCGACGGCATTTAGCGTCAGCGTTTCCACAGCGCAAGACCGCGCATTTTTGACTTACGACGGCGCCAATCGTGAGCTCCCCGCATTGCTCAACGACATCAGCGCAATCGCCTCCGAATATCAGCCCCGCCACATTCATCTGGCGCACGATTTGGACCCTGCAAATTTGCAATCCGCTTTCAACGCAATCAAGGGTCAGGGCTGGAGCCTCTCCATCGATGTCGGCTGGCATCCCGAATGGTTCGCGGACGCTCGCGCCACCGCCGCGCTGAAATCCACGGATATCTTTTTCCCCAATGAGCGCGAAGCGGAAGCAATGACGCGCGAAACCGATCCACGCCGCATGCTCGAATCGTTCAAGAACATGGGCCTTCAGCGAGTTGCGTTGAAATTAGGCAAAGATGGCGCTGCTCTGCTTTGGAATGGCGACACTTCGATCCAAAAGCCCCGCGCGACGAAATCCCTCGACACCACTGGCGCAGGCGATTGTTTCGACGCAGGTTTTCTCTACGCGTGGCTCAACGGCATGGAGCCCGCGCAGTGCTTGAAGTCCGGCACGGCATGCGGCGAATTATCCACGCGAGAACTCGGCGGAATCGCCGGCTTTCCCTCGAAGGAAGAATTGGAAGCGATCCTATGCAGCGCAAAGTAAGCATCATCGGCGGCGGCAGCGTCCGGACTCCTCTGCTGATTCACGGCCTGCTGCAAGCGCAGCCCCTGCTGCAAATCGGCGAACTCCGGCTGTATGACGTTGACGCGCCGCGCGCGGAACTCATGTCTTCGCTGGGCCGTGAAATTGCGAAAAATCTGCGCGTCGAGGTGAAAGTGAACGCCTCGCGCTCCATTGAAGCGGCAGTCGAGGGCTGCGACTTCGTGCTCAGCAGCCTTCGAATCGGCGGCATGGCCGCGCGGGCGCGCGACGAACGCATCGCCATCGACGAAGGTCTCGCCGGCCAGGAAACCACCGGCCCCGGCGGCGTAGCCATGGCTCTGCGCACTGTCCCCGTCGCGCTCGAGCACGCTCACATCATCGAAAAAATCGCACCGTCCGCCTGGCTGATCAATTTCACCAATCCCGCCGGCCTGATTACGCAAGCGCTCAATCAACACAGCAAACTCAAGGTAGTCGGCATCTGCGACACGCCTGCTGAACTTCTCCATCGCATCGCTCTTGTCCTCGGCGAGCCAATCTCCGACGTGCATTGCGATTACGCCGGACTCAATCATCTTGGCTGGGTCCGCAGGGTAAAAGTCCGCGGAGACGACGTCACCGCCCAGCTCCTCAATAACGATGCCGCCCTTCGCCGCCTCTATCACGCCGAACTCTTTGACCCGCTATTGATTCGCACGCTGAAACTGCTCCCTTCCGAATATCTCTTTTTCTACTACAGCCAGCGCAAAGCGTATCGAAATCAAATCAGCGCTGGAGCCAGCCGCGGCGAAGAACTTTTGCGCATGAACGCTGATCTTTTTTCGCAGCTCAAATCCGAATCGCCAAGCGACGCCCTCGCCACCTACCGCCGCTACCTGATGCAACGCAACGCTTCCTATCTGCGCCTCGAAGCGGAAGCCGGCACCGCGTTCAAGCCGGTTCAAGACGAACCCGATCCCTTCGACACTCCCACCGGCTATCACAAAATCGCGGTAGAAGTAATGAGCGGCTTGGTCTCTGAAACACCGCGCACCGTGGTCGTAAATGTCCGCAACGGAAATTCTATCGAGGATCTGCCGCCAGAGGACGTCGTGGAAGTGCCTTCCGAAATCAGCGCAAAAGGCGTGACGCCCAATCACGTCGGCCGGCTGCCTGAAAGTGTGCGGGGACTGGTTCTTGCCGTGAAAGCTTACGAGCGCACCGCCATCCGCGCCGTGATTGAAAAATCCTGGCCGGTGGCGCAATTGGCCATGCTCGAATATCCCATCATCGGCCAGTGGGACATCGCCGAGAATCTCCGAAATTCCTGGGCCAAGTGCGATCGGGAGCATCTTGGCTACCTGGAAAGCTGAAAAAATGCTTCCGCGACCATTTCCACCGGCATTTCGGCCGCCCGAGCCTGAATTCCCGGCCAAGCGAATGAAAGCAAGCCAGTTAATTGACACGCACCGTCGTTCGTTTTATACTATTCGGACTTTCTGCAAACATTTGCAAAGATGAGCCTGCAGTGCACAGACCGACTTCCATCAAAGATATCGCCAGGATTGCAAACGTATCTTCTTCCACCGTATCTCGGGCCCTGCAGAATAGCCCGCTGATCAGCCGCAGCACTTCGGAGCGAATCCACAGCATCGCCAAGGAATCCGGCTATCGCGCAAGTGCCATCGCGCGCGGATTGGTCACGCAACGCACCAAGACCATCGGCGTTGTCGTCACCACCATCGCCGATCCGTTCGTCAGCGAAGTGGTGAATGGTATCGAGGACTGTGGCAATGACCACGGCTACTCCGTCTTCCTCGCGAATTCGAACGCCGATCCTCTCCGCGAAACCAGAGTCGTCCACTCGTTCTCCGAGCGTCGCGTCGAGGGCGTCGTGGTCACTTCTTCGCGCGTCGGCGCGCTGTATCGCCCGCTCTTGTCGGAAATGCGAATTCCCATCGTGCTGGTCAATAATCAACATCCCGGCGAATTTGTAAATTCGGTGATGATCGACAACGTCAAAGGCAGCTCCGACGTCACCAATCACCTCATTCAGCTCGGCCATCGCAGAATCGCGTATCTCGGCGACCGTTTCGGCTACCAATCGGATACCGAGCGTTTTACAGGCTATCGGCAGGCCTTGGAGGGTGCTGGCCATCCGTTTCTGCCCGAGCTCGTCGTGCACGGGGATGGCAAGTGCGATGGCGGCATGGCGGCCGTAGATGCGCTCTTCAAATTGCCGAAACCGCCGACGGCAATTTTTTGCTACAACGACATGACCGCGCTGGGCGCCCTGCACCAACTCCGCGTTCACAAGCTGCGCGTCCCCGAGGATGTTTCCGTTGTCGGATTCGACGATCTCTTTATCGCTTCTTACACGCAGCCTCCGCTCACTACCGTTCGGCAACCGCGCCGCCTGATGGGACGCATGGCCATGGAAAGTTTGCTGAAGCTTATCTCCGGCGAGGATTCTGCGATTACAATAAAGGTCCCGGCGGAATTAGTCGTCCGCGAATCCACCGCGCCACCTCGCAAGGAGATGGAATGAGTCCGCGCACAAGTTTATTGGTGCCGCCGATCGCGGCTGCCGATGGACGCGGGATTACCATGGACATTGGGCCCGAAGAAGCAGGATTCGATTATCTGAAATTGCAGGTGCGCCGGTTGCAGGCGGGGAAAAATACGAAGCAGAAACCGGCGCGAATGAATTGGCGATCGTGGCGCTGGGCGGCCGATTCGAGGTTAGCTCAAATCACGGGAGCTTCAAAAGCATCGGCAATCGTGCAAACGTTTTCATGGGCTTGCCCTGGGCCCTCTATCTCCCCATCCGCTCTACCTTTAGCCTTACTGCCCTCACCGGTTGCGATCTGGCCTTCTGCTATTGCCGCGCGGAAGCCGCCTATCCCGCTGCGGTGATCAAGCCCGAGGACGTAAGAGTCGAAGTTCGCGGCGGCGCCAACGCCACTCGCCAGATCAACCATATTCTTACGCCCGAATTTCCGGCTCAGCGCATTCTCATCGTCGAGGTCTACACGCCGAGCGGCAATTGGTCTAGCTATCCCCCGCACAAACATGATGTCCACAATCCTCCCGGAGAAGTCGATCTCGAGGAGCTTTACTACTATCGAATCGACCGGCCCGAAGGATACGCAATTCAACGCGTCTACACGCGCGATCGCCGCCTGGATGAAACCCTCACGGTGCGCGACGGAGATTTAGTGCTCATTCCCGAGGGCTATCACCCGGTGGTCGCGGCTCACGGGTACAACGTGTATTACCTCAATGTACTAGCCGGCTCCGCGCGATCCATGGCCGCTTCAGACGATCCGGATTACGCCTGGGTCCGCGGCACATGGAAAGAAAAAGATCCGCGCGTGCCGGTGGTGAAGTGAAAATGCGCGAAAAGCGAAATGGAATTCGCCGGTGAAGAGCACGATGGCCACTACGTCTCTGAGCCCGATGCAACAAACGGCTGCGCTCGGCGCGACCGACTATTGGAACGATTCCTGCTCGCTCGAAGAATTGACTTACGCGATCGCGAACGGCGCTGTAGGCGCCACTTCGAATCCCACCATCGTCCTTGCCGTGCTGAAAAAAGAACTTCCCGCATGGAAGGGCCGCATCGCGGAAATCATCGCTGAAAATCCGGCGTCGAACGAAGTGGAAATTGCCTGGAAATTGATCGAAGAGATGGGAGCCAACGCCGCTGCGCTGCTGCTCCCGGTCTTCCAGCGCGAGAACGGAAAGAAGGGCCGCATTTCGCTGCAGACCAACCCGACTTTCTATCGCAATGCGGCGGCAATCGTCGAGCAAGCCCTTCGATTCGACGCGCTCGCCCCCAATATCCAGGTAAAAGTACCCGCCACATTCGCGGGCGTCGCCGCCGCCGAGGAAGTCACCTACCGCGGCCTTCATCTGAACGCGACCGTTTGCTTCACCATCCCGCAAGCCATCGCCATCGCCGAGGCCGTCGAGCGGGGCCTGGATCGCCGCAAAAAAGAAGGCAAGGAAATTTCCAATTTGACGCCCGTATGCACGCTGATGATCGGCCGCCTCGATGATTGGCTGAAAATAGTCGCGAAAAAAGAAAGCGTATCCATCGTTCCCGGCCATCTCGATTGGGCTGGGATCGCCGCTATCAAAAAAGCGTACGGCATTTTCCGCGAACGCGGATACCGCACGCGCCTGCTCGCCGCCGCGTATCGCCACCACATGCATTGGTCGGAGCTGATTGGCGGCGACATCATTCTGACCATTCCGTATGACTGGCAGGTGCAATTCAATCGCTCGGATATCGAAGTCAAGGAACGCATGCAGGATCCCGTCGATCCGCAGATTGTTTCCGAGCTTTATAAAAACTTTCCCGATTTTCGCAAGGCGTACGACGAAGACGGCATGACCGCCCGGCAATTCGATAGCTACGGCGCCACGGCACGCACGCTGCGCGCGTTCATCGCTTCGTACTATGAATTGCTCGGCTTTGTGCGCGATTTCATGTTGCCCGATCCCGACAAGAAGTAGATCCGGGGGACGTGACCGCGCGTTTTTTTTGCAGCAGCAGGAAGCAACAGAACTGCCGGGGCTAAGGATGGCCAGACTTCGCGTGGGGAATGCGCCATGTTCCTGGGGCACTCTCGAATTTACATCCACGAAAAGCGAACAGATCGAGTTCAGCCGCATGCTCGATGAATTGGCGGAAACCGGTTATACGGCGACGGAGCTGGGCGATTGGGGCTACATGCCCACGGATCCTCCGTTGCTGGCGAACGAACTCGCGCGCCGAAGCCTCGCGATGTTGGGCGCGTTTGTACCCGTCGCCTTGAAGGACGCCGCAGCGCACGAAGCGGGCAAACAGAACGCGCTGAAAACGGCGCGATTGCTCGCTAGCGTCGCGCGCGATCCAAAACCGTATCTCGTTCTCGCGGACAATAACGGCAGCGATCCGCAGCGCACCGCGAATGCCGGACGAATCACTCCGGAGATGGCGCTTTCCGCCGCGGAATGGAAAACATTCGCCGGCGGCGCGAACTCAATCGCCAAAGCCGTCCACGATGCCACTGGACTTCGCACCGTTTTCCATCATCACTGCGCCGGTTACATCGAGACGCCGGACGAAATTGCGCATTTTCTCGAGCTCACGGATCCCGAACGGATTGGACTCGTCTTCGACACCGGTCATTACGTTTTCGGAGCAGGGAATTGCGATGCTATCGCGGGTCTCGAACGCTTCAAGGATCGCATCTGGTACATCCACTTGAAAGATTGCCGCCTGGATGTTGCGCGCGAGTCTCGCCGGCAGGGTTGGAATTATTTCGAGTCTTTGCGCTACGGAATCTTCTGCGAACTGGGAAAAGGCTGTGTCGATTTTCCGGCTGTTCTGCGCTGGCTGAAGGATGTGCGATACGACGGCTACGTGCTCGTCGAGCAAGACGTCTTGCCGGGCATGGGCGCGCCCAAGGAAAGCGCTCGTCGCAATCGTGAATATTTGCACTCGATCGAACAGAACTTCGCGTGATGGCAGGCAAGGAGCCGCAATTGGAGAAGAAAAAACTTCGACTGGGGATTATCGGCGCGGGCCGCATCGGCAAAGTGCACGCCGAGACCTTGTCGTTCCGCGTGCCCGAAGCGATTCCCGCGTCCATCGCCGACGTGAATGGCGTCTCCGCGAAAGAAGTAGCCGAGCGCTGCGGAATTTCAAAGGTCGCGCGTAGTGCCGCCGACCTCATCAATGATCCGGCCATCGACGCAGTTCTGATTTGCTCGCCGACAGAAACACACGCCGATCTAGTGATCCAAGCCGCGCGCGCCGGCAAACATATTTTCTGTGAAAAGCCGATTGACGCCTCTCTCGCACGAATTGATGCCGCGCTCGCGGAAGTTAAAAAATCCGGCGTGAAGTTTCAAGTGGGATTCAATCGCCGCTTCGACGCCAATTTCGCGCGCGTCCGCGCCGCTGTGGAGCGCGGCGAAATCGGAACTCCTCACCTGATGCATATCATCAGCCGCGATCCCGCGCCTCCACCCGTCTCTTATATCAAGCTATCGGGCGGAATTTTTCTGGATATGACCATTCACGATTTCGATATGGCGCGCTTTCTCGTCGGCGATGAAGTCGAAACCATCTACGCAGCCGGCGCCGCGCGCATCGATCCAGAAATCGCCAAGGCCGGTGATTTGGACACCGTTCTGCTTGTGCTGCAATTTAAAAACGGCGTGATCGGCACCATTGACAACAGCCGCAAGGCCGTCTACGGCTACGATCAGCGCGTCGAAATTCTCGGCAGCAAAGGCGCCATCTCCACCGGAAATTGTTACCCCAATCAAGCCATCCTCAGCACGGCCGCTGCAATCCAGCGCGACTTGCCGCTCAATTTTTTCATGGAGCGTTACACGGAAAGTTTTGTGAGCGAGCTGCAGGCTTTCGTCAACGCAGTACGGGAAGATAAGCCGGTCCTGGTGAACGGAATGGACGGGCGCATCGCAGTGCTGATGGGCCTGGCAGCCCGCAAATCTTACGACGAGCGCCGTCCCGTGCAACTAGAAGAAGTCGAGCAAGCCGAGCCGCTGCGCGCCTAGCAGAAAGCCATCGTCTTCCGCGCTCTGCATTTCGCCGCTGCCGGCGAGCGCAAACTACTCCTTGCCGCCGGCCGCATTCAAACTCGGATTTTTCGGCAGACTAACCATATTCGCGATCAACCGGAACGCTCCCGCAACGCCGTCAGGAAGCTGCCGGTAAAACGCGTACGCGTTATAAATGTAAACGCCTTTCCCATATCGCGCGTAGAGCAAACCGCCCTTCTGCGGCTCCTGCCCATCATCGTGGCAGGAAAGCAAAGCCTCGTATTGCGCATCCCACGTCTTCAGAAATTTCGAGCCGCGCTCTTCCACCCAGCCTTCGAAATCGCGCTCCGTGATTTTGTTCGGCCAAAGAAAAATCGGATTCTTCGGATCCAGAATCTCCATCTTCGAAGCTTCATCCGTCACTTCTTCCGGAAATTGCCCCATTGAATAAGGATACGGTCCGAAATTGTGATCGTATTCCTGCGTGTTGTACTGCACGATCATCACGCCGCCGGCTTTCACGTAATCGAGCAATCGGCTGTTGTAAGTCTTCAACTCATCCCGCGCGGCATACGCGCGCACGCCGAGCAAAATCACATCGAACCGCGATAAATCCGCGGACGCCACGTCGTTCGGAGTCAGGAACGTCGCATGAATTCCTAGAGATTCAAGAGACGCCGGCACCTCATCTCCGCTTCCAGTGATGTAGCCCACGCGCAATCCTTGCGCCACTTTCACGTCCACGCCCGAAGTGCGCAACACCGATGGCCGGTAGAGATAATAAGGACGCAGCCCGGAATAACCGGTCAATTCGTATCCTTCGCGATATTCTTTGCCGTCCACATTCGCCACCGCCGTAATCTGATACGGCTTTTCCGCGAGTCCCTGCGGCGTCACCGCAAACGTCAAGGACAATTCATCGCCATCAGACTTCGTGGAAAATTCGGCGGTAGCCGGCTGGCTGCTCCAACCCTGCGGCAAATCCAGCTTCACGGTTCCTTTTCCGCCGCCCTTGATATTGCTGTGCAGCGTGGTCACCACGTTGAAAGCCTTCGCATCGAGCGGCACGATCCCAGCTCGCGGCGAAATATTTATCGATACCGCCGGCCCCACCACGAGCGGCTCCAGCACTTCTCCGATTCCATTCACTCTCTTGCTCGATTGCACCACCTGGCCCACCGAAACGCTCACGCCGTCATACTGAAATTCCGCCCACGCTTCCAGCGGATAGGGAGGCAGCGGCCAATTCAGGTAGCGCGGATCGGAAATATCGTAGAAAGACTGCTCGATATCCGGCCGCGAAAAATAAGGCCGCGTGTACCCGGCGTTGTCGGGCACGCTCAAATCGAACCGCGCATCAACCGGCTTATCCTTCGTCAAGTCTCCCGCATTGGCGCCGGCGCTCTTGACGCCCCAATCTTTTCCGTCCGTGGCCACCACCTTGATTCCCGCAAGCTTCACCGCCGCGGAACTCTGGCTCACTGCGTGCACTTTCACTCCGAATTTTTCACCCGGGATGAGCACGCGCGTCGTCTCAGGATCGCCCATGAACATCGCGAAGAGCGGATTCGGTTCTTGTTCCGGCGCCATAATGGACGCCACGGAAAGTCCCAGCGATTGCGCGAGCGCGCTATTGAACTGCGCCTTCTTCACCTCGAGTTCGTACGTGACGTTGTACTTCTCATCGTCCGAGAGCTGGCTTGATTTTACTTGCTGGATCAGACTCTCCGTTTCCTTCAATCCCGCGGCCAATTTCGGCGCAATTTTCTCCGGTTGCCCCACCGAGAATTCCGCAATCGCGCCCTCCACCGCCTCATTCACGCGCTTCAGCCCTGCCGAAAGAAAATCCGCGCCGCCACTTTTCGCCAGTGACGCGATTCCCGTCAGCGACACGTCGATTCCATCAAAAAAAGATTCTTCCTTATCCTGCGCGGCAGCCACCGATCCGAATCGGTGATAAGTCGACCCGATCGCTCCAGCTTTCGGGATCGTTCCGCCGCCCGTCTGCGATTTTTGATGTCCCAATCCTTCCCGCGAAATCTGCACGTACGACATTCCCAGCGCCGCATCGTAATCGCCCTCGGGAATATCCACGTTCACGGAATATTTTTCCGCGTCGCTCCCAAACCACGGAGTCTTCGCGTAATCCTTCAAAGGCGTCCACGGCTTCAAACCCGCGGCAATCTGATCCGGAAACACATTCGGATCTCCCGCCGCCTTGAAAACTTCCTGCGCCATCGCTCCCGCGGTCTGATGGTTTCCATGCCCGTCGCTCGGCGCCCCCACAAACACGGAAGTAATTACCAGCGGCCGTGTCATGCGCACCACGCGCACGACGTCGTAAAGGACGCGATCGTGCGTCCACTTCGCGATCGATTCCGCCTTCGTTTTCGAAAATCCATAATCCACCACGCGCGTCCAAAATTGATCCACGCCGTAATAACGCCCCGCCGCCAGCAATTCCTCCGTCCGCACCAATCCCAATCCGTCGAAATAGTTTGCGGACATCACGTTTGCCCCGCCCTCGCCGCGATTTAAAGTCAGCAGCACCACTCGCGCTCCCTGTCCTCGCGATTCATACACCAGCATCCCGCCATCCTCATCATCGGGATGCGCCGTCACCATCACCAGGCTGGCGCGCGTGTGCAATTTCTTCAACGTCTGCCACAGCGCCGTCGATCCGCGATTAATCGCGATCTCATGCCCCTCCGGCGAAGCCTTGATTGACGAGTCATAGGGCGTCTGCCCGTTCGCTGCGGCTTGCCCCATCAAAATAAGCAGTCCGATAGCCAGAATTTTTTTCATGGTGAACCTCATCCCAGGTGGGTGAACACTTCAGTTTTCGGCATAAACAGCTGGCGCACTTCTCGTGATGCGGGCGTTTAAGGCGCTTCCGAGTCCGCGCCGGCGGACTCGGAAGCGCCCAATACTGCCCAGGGTGGTGGTTAGAAGTAGAACTTCAAAGCAAACTGCAGTTCGCGCGGATCGATAATCGTGGACGAAATCTCACCGAAATTTCCTGCCGGGAAGAATCCCGCTGGATTGCTGAAATCCGCGTGGTTGAACAAATTGAATGCCTCCGCGCGGAATTCGAATCTCATGTTCTCCCGCACCGGGAAGCTCTTGAACAAACTGAAATCCACGTTCGAAAATCCCGGACCGTGATACTTGCCCGGCCCGCAATCTCCGAATGTCCCCGCGGCGGGAATTGAGAAGTCCGCCGGATTCAACCAGAATCCCGTCCGCGGATCGTCCGACGCTCCCGATCGCGCATTTCCAGTGCAATCGGGTCTCGGATTGAAGCTGCCCGTTCCGCTCGAGTCAGGTGCGTTTAGGCCGACGGTCGTCCCGGTCTGCGCCGTCACGATCGTGTTCACCTGCCACCCGCCCAGCACTCCGTTCACCACTCCGCCTTGATCCAAAAATCTCTTGCCCTTGCCGAACGGAAGTTCATACGTGGCATACGCAACAAACCGCTGGCGCACATCGAATATCGAATCGCCGCGCTCCGCCGCGTAGTCATACGTATTCTGCGGAAATGCTCCGCCCGTCAAGTTGTCGCCGAAATCCGCGATGCTGTGGCTCCACGTATAGCTCACGCCATACGCAAGTCCCTTCATGTACCGCCGTCTCACGGCCACCAGCAACGCGTTGTAGTCCGAGCTTCCATCATTCGTCGCCAGCTCCAAAAACGCGTGATTCCCGCCCGTATTCAAATTCGGGAACGGGAAGGTAATGCCGCCGCCCGATAGCTGCGCCTGGTTTGCATTTTGCAGCCGGTTCATCTTTCGTGCGAAGTTGCCGACGTAGCTCACGTCGATGGACGTGTTCGCATCCAATTGATACTCCGGCCCGAAACTCACCTGGCTCACGTAGCTCGTCCGCTCGTTCGGATCCTGCGCGCGGATCTGCAGTTGCGACAAGCTCGGCGTTGCCGAAGTGATCGTGGCTAGAGGAAATCCGTCCTGCAATTGGAACTCGGTTGTTGAACTCGTCGGCAGCTCGCTCAAGCTGAACGAATTCACGAACGGCGGATTCAGCGCCAGGATGCTCTCTGACCCGATTCTCACGCCGTGCTGGTAGAAAACTCCGTACCCACCGCGGAACACGACGCGGTCCCACGGGTGATAGCTGAAGCCCAGCCGCGGGGCCCAGTCATTCAGATCAGGATGGACCAGCGCTCGATCGAACCAGCCTGACGCCCCCGAACTCGCGGTGATCAATCCTCCGCCATTCGCCGGCGTGAAATTTGCGACTTCATTTTGCCGGTTCAAGTACGGCGAAAATAGCTCGTACCTCGCGCCGTAGGTGATCGTCAGATTCTTCCGGAAGCGCCAGGTATCCTGCGCATAAAAGCTGTTCCCATACTGATAGTTGTGCACCACCGTCGGCGTCACAAAAATCACCTGGTCCACGTTGCCGAGCAGGAAATCGGGCAGGCCGTTCGCGCCGCCCGCCGCATAAATTCCGTTCACTACGATTTCACCTTGCGGCGCCCGGATATCCAGGAAGTTGTCGCTCGACTTGCGATATTCGTATCCAAACTTGAAATTGTGCGAGCCCTTCAACCAGCTCAGGTTGTCGAGAACCTGCCACACCTGCGAAATCTGAAATTGCGGCCGCCACGGCGATGTCCCGATCCGCGTGAAGCCGGTGATTTCGATCGGCGGTATTCCCGAGCTGTTCGGTCCCACGGGAATTCCGCTGAGTCCGAACATCGGAGCGTCCGAAGAGCCCAGCGTTACTCCGATCGGATCGCTGTGCGCGTAGTCGCGATTAAATCCAAATCGTAACTCATTCAAAAGATTCGATCGCAGCGTGCTGTCCCAAGAAAGCGCCGTCGAATACTCGTGAATGTTGTAGTTCGTCGCAAAATCTCCGTTTCCCGCGATGATGGGATCGTCCGTCCACGGCGGATCCTGCTTGCTGGTGATGAACTGGCTGTAGCGTCCAAAAATTCGGTTCGACTCGTTGATGTTGTGGTCGATGCGGATATCAAACGAGTGCGAATCGTTCGGAACCGCTGCTTGAAATTGATAGTTTGGCCCGGCAAAACTTCCCGGCACTCCCTCCAGCGCCACAGCCGATGGAATATTCGGTGCCGGAAAGAGCGTGATCAATTGCGCCGCGGTCGTGTCGATGCATCCGCTCGCAATCACATTTCCTGAGACGCATCCGCCTTGGCCGGCGACGGGCGAAGGGTTCAGCACGATCGAGCTGGGGAGTTCGGTGAAATTGCCGCCTACCATCAGCGGCGTCGGCACCGTCGAATCCACCGTGGTCGCCTTGCGGCTGGTGAAGAACTGGAAGTCCCCGAAAAAGAATGTCTTGTTCTTGAATACCGGCCCGCCAATTGTCGCGCCATATTGATTCTGCGAAAAGTGCCCACGCGGAACTCCACCGGCATTATTGAAATACGAGTTCGCGTCAAACACATCGTTTCTCACATATTCCCAAATGTCCCCATGAAAATGGTTCGTGCCCGACTTGATGCTCGCATTCACTACCGCTCCCGCCGAAGTCCCAAATTCCGACGAATAGGTCCGCGTCTGAATCCGGAATTCCTCCAAAGCGTCCGGCGGCGGCTGGATCACCTGCACCGTGCTCTCCTGCAAGTTCGTCGAGCCCGAGTTGTTATCAATGCCGTCGAGCGAAAAATAATTTTGCGTTTCCCAGTTGCCGTTCGAGCTGAAGCGATCCGGCGTCACGTTGTTCTGGTTGGTCAGATTGTGCTGAATGCCCGGCTCCAGCAGCGACAAATCCGAGTACCGCCGCCCATTCAAGGGCAGATCGTTGATCTGCTGCGATTGCACCACGCCGCCCAGATCGGCTGCTTCCGTCTGCAGCACTGGCGTCACCGACGTCACTTCCACCACCTGGCTCATCTTTCCTACCGTCAACGCAAAATCGATCGCCGGCCGCGACTGCACATCAATCTCGATGTTCGTGCGGATCGCCGATTCGAAGTTTGCCGCCGACGCCTGCACCGAATACGTGCCCGGGATGATCGCCGCGAACAAATACTCGCCGCTCGCGTTCGTCTCCACGGCGCGCGTCACTCCCGTCGCCAAATTTTTGAGCGTCACCGTAGCGCCGGGGATCGCCGCACCGCTCGAGTCTTTCACCACTCCCACGACCGACCCGGTATCAATCTGCGCGCGAAGCGCTGTGGGAAGAAGAAAGGCGAGCACCAACAGCAACACAAATTTCACACCCTGCGCATGGCTGCGAAGAGATGAATGCATTGTTACACCCCCCGACAAAATTTGACGCCCCCGCGTAACCCGAAATTTTGCAAACGTTACCATAATCGTTTTTGGCTGTAAACACGTTTGTTAGCTCTTTCTAATGTTCCCCCGGCCCTTTCTCCCGCTCCCCACATCCGCGCCTCACGAGTATCCTCCTCGCCACCTTACCCCATGTTAATTCTCGTTTTTCGCTTCCAATCCCATTGTTTTCCACACCCAGCGCGTGGAAAATCACCACGTAGGATCGCGCATTTTTCGGTCCGGCGGATCATATCTTGTACGTTTACGAATACATCTCGGCCTCAACAGCGGCTCTCGCGAATCTCGTGTTAGAGCCGTCGACTAATGCAATCGTGTGCACCCGCCTAACTTCTCGCATTTCCCGTCATTTACGCCTCTCACTCTTCTTTCCGTCGCGTTATCCTCTTCTTCGTTCGGGTCGTCTGGTAATCACAGGACTCCCCATGGTCTTCGCCACATGACATCCCACTCCCTAAATCGCCGCCAATTCCTGCTCAGCCTCAGCGCCGCCGCGGCAGCTTCGCGTTTTCGCTTCGCCCCCGCATCCCCCATCTTCGAAGAAATTCCTCCCTCCCGCAGCGGCATCCTCTGGACGCACGAGAACGCCATGTCCCCCGAACACTATCTCCCGGAAACATTCGGCCCCGGCTGCGCTTTCCTCGATTACGACAACGATGGCTGGATCGATCTCTATCTCGTCAACAGCGGCGCATCCGATTTCTATCAACCGAAGCAGCCGCTCCGCAACGCCCTCTATCGCAATAATCGCGACGGCACTTTCACCGACGTCACCGAAAAATCCGGCGTTCCTGGCGGCACCTTCGGAATGGGCGTCGCTGTCGGCGACTATAACAACGACGGCTATCCCGACATGCTCGTCACCGCCTTCGGCCGCACCCTGCTCTATCGCAATAATGGCGACGGCACGTTCTCAGAAGTCAGCAAACACGCAGGCATTGATGTCAACGGCTGGACCACCAGCGCCGTCTGGTTCGATTTTGACAACGATGGCCGCCTCGATCTTTTCATCTGCAGCTTCGTCCGCTACCTTCCCGAAGATCGCCTCTCCTGCGGCGGCAACGCCGCCGGCCAGAAATACTATTGCATCCCCCGTGCGTTCCATCCCACCGTCAACTATCTCTTCCACAACAATGGCGACGGCACCTTCACCGAAGTCGGCCACTCCAATATCATCGGCAAGACTCCCAGCAAATCCCTCGGCGTAGTCGCCACCGACATCAACAACGACGGCCGCATGGATCTCTTCGTCGCCAACGACACGCTTCAAAATTTTCTCTTCGTCAATCGCGGCGCCAAAGGATGGGATGAAATCGGCGTCTTCGCCGAAGTCGGCTACAGCGAAAATGGCGTGGCTCGCTCAGGCATGGGCGTAGACTCCGCGGATTTCGACAATGACGGCTGGCAGGATCTCTTCGTCTCCAATGTGGACATGGAAAAATTCTCGCTCTATCACAATCTAAAAAACGAAACCTTCGCCGATGTCGCGCAATTGCAATCCATCGCCCAGGCCACCCGCCTGCTCAGCGGCTGGGGCCTGAAATTTTTCGATTACGATAACGATGGCGATCTCGATCTAATCCTCGCCAATGGCCATCCCGACGATATGGTCAGCCAGCGCTCGCAAACCGTCACGTATCACGAGCCGCTTCTTCTCTTCCATCAATCCAATGGCAAATTTCAAAATGTAAGTTCCGAGGCAGGCCCGGCGTTTTCGAAAACTTTCGGCGCTCGCGGCCTGGCCCTCGGCGACTTCGATAACGATGGCAAGCTCGATGTGCTCATCGGCGTCAACGGCGGCGCCCCGGTCCTGATGCAAAATCGCTGCAACAGCGCCAATCACTGGCTGGGAATCAAGCTGCAAGGAACCACAAGCAATCGTGACGCAATCGGCGCCCGCCTCACCTGGACCGCCGCCGGAAAAAAGCGCTCCCGCCTGAAAATCGCCGGCGGCAGCTACCTCTCCTCCCAGGATCCGCGCGATATCCTGGGCCTGGGCTCAGCTGCAAAAGTAGACGCGCTGGAAATCCGCTGGCCCGCCCCCTCAACTCGCATCGATCGTTTCGCAAACATCCCAGCAGATCGCTACATCACGATCATCGAAGGAAAAGGAATTTCCTGAGCTCCGGCAAGTGAGCCTCTGAGATGCGTTTCTTCTGCTGCGGCGCGCGCCCAGATTTGCCGCGCTGTGTGGATGGCCCACCCTAAAGAAAATTTCTCTCCTTCTCCCTCGCCTTCTCATACTTCCCCCGCGCCTCTCTCACGCTCGCCGATTCCGAAACCTCCGCAATCGCCACATCCCACCACGATTCATACCCCGGCACGCGCTCATCAATCGCCGTCTCAATCACAATCACGCGCACCCCATCCCGCCCGCGCGCATCCAAAAGCGCCGCTCGTAGCTCCGCTCCAGTCCTAGCCCGTACCGCATGCGCCCCCAAACTCGCCGCATTCGCCACAAAATCCACAGGAAGCTTCCCGCCGCTGTAAGAATCTCTCTCGCGATAACGATAATCCGTCCCCATCCCGCGATTCCCGCACGCCCGGCTCAATCCTCCAATGCTCGAAAATCCATGATTATCGAGCAGCACGATATTCAGCTTCACTCCCTCCTGCACCGCGGTCACAATTTCCTGCGCCATCATCAAATACGATCCGTCTCCCACCATCACGTAAACTTCGCGCTCCGGCGCAGCCATCTTCACGCCCATACCTCCCGCTATTTCGTAGCCCATCGTCGAGTATCCATACTCCATGTGATACCCCTTCGAATCCCGCGTCCTCCACAATTTATGTAAATCTCCCGGCAAACTTCCCGCCGCGCAAACCACCACGTCGCGCGCTTCCGCCACTTCATTCACAATTCCAATCACTTCGCCCTGGCTGATCGGCGGTCCAACGCGCACTGCGTGAATTCGATCCACTTCTTTTTCCCACTCCGCGCGATGCTTCCCGATCTGCGACGCATATTCCGCCGCCACTCGAAAATTTCCCGCCGCCGCCGTCAATTCCTCCAGGCAAGCCCGCGCATCCGCCGTCAACGCCAGCCCCGAATGTTTGTAAGCATCAAATTCCGCCACATTGATATTGATAAAGCGCACGCCCGCATTCTGAAACGCAGTCTTCGAAGCGGTTGTGAAATCGCTGTAACGCGTTCCGATTCCAATCACCAAATCCGCTTCCCGCGCCGCGATATTTGCCCCCGGCGTCCCCGTCACTCCCACCGCTCCCAATTGCTGCGCATGATCAAACGCCAACGATCCCTTGCCCGCCTGTGTTTCGCAAACCGGTATCCCCGTCTTCGCCGCAAATTCCGCCAGCGCCGCGCCAGCTTCCGAATAAATCACCCCACCTCCGGCAATAATCAAAGGCCGCCGCGACGCGCGAATCCATTCCACCGCCGACGCCAGCAATCCGCGATCCGCCAATCCCCGGGGAATCATCCACACGCGCTTCCGAAATAATTCTTCAGGAAAATCAAACGCCTCCGCCTGCACGTCCTGCGGCAAACAAAGCGTCACCGCTCCCGTCTCCGCAGGCGAAGTCAGCACCCTCATCGCTTCCGGCAGCGCTGTCAAAAGCTGCTCCGCCCGGTTGATGCGATCCCAATAACGCGATACCGGCCGAAAGCAATCGTTCACCGAAATATCCTGCGAGCTCGCCGATTCCAATTGCTGCAGCACCGGCGCAACCGTTCGCTTCGCGAAAATATCACCCGGCAACAGCAGCACCGGCAGCCGGTTAATCGTAGCCAGCGCCGCTCCCGTCACCATGTTCGTCGCGCCCGGTCCGATCGAAGAAGTGCACGCCATCGCGCGCATCCGGTTGCTCATCTTCGCGAACGCCGCCGCCGTATGCACCATCGCCTGCTCATTCCGCACCAGCACGTATTTCAATCCCGGATCCTGTTCCAACGCCTGCCCCATCCCCGCCACATTTCCGTGCCCAAAAATTCCCAGGCAAGCTTCGAAGAAGCGCACCTCGCGCCCGTCTCGCGAAGTAAATTGATTTTTAAAGAACGCCACCATCGCCTGCGCCGCAGTCATACGCACACTCATAAGCCGCTCCCCGATGCAATCGTTCCAATCGCTAGCAACGTTTCACGCGCGCCGCAAATTTCGCGCACACGTCCGTCACAAACTCAACTTCCGCGTAGGGAACGGTAAGGGATGATTCAGCCACGCGTCAACCCGATTCGCCCACAGTCTCGAACCAATCAAACGAGCGCAAAAAAAGCCACGCGCAAGCGCCTCCGCACCCACGCGCAAAATCGTGCAGCTAAAATTGTAATGGATTCAATCCGAGAAAAATTCAATCCGAGCTTAGTTCAGTAAAAGAAGAACGGCGACAGACCGCGCCAATAATTCCAAGCGACGCATGCGCCGCCAAAACGCCGCGCGAATCCATTTTTCAATCTAAGCGTCCACCGTCTCCTGCTCCGCTTCCTCGTAAGAAATCTCCCGCCGTTCAGACCGCCGCCCCGCGCCCGTACCACGCCGCGCCGAACTCGATCGGCCCCCGCCATTCGCTTTCAATCGGAATTTCCCCACGATCCCCTGCAGATCCGCCGCCAAATTCGAAAGCTCACTCACCGCGCGCGCCGCTTCCGTCGCTCCGTTCGCCGACTCCTCCGAAATCTTCGCGATCTGCTCGATATTCGTGTTGATTTCATCATTCGCGCTGGCCTGTTCCGTGGCCGCCGTGGCGATTTGCATCACCATGCTTCCCACCTGTTCGGAAGCATTGATGATTTCCTGCAACGAACTTCCCGCCTGCATCGTCGATTTCACGCCCTCATCCACTTCCGTCGTCCCCGACTGCATCGCTTCCACCGCACTCTGCGTCTCCGTCTGAATATTCTGGATCATCAATGTGATTTCTTTCGTCGCCTTGCTCGTTCTCTCCGCCAATTTCCGCACCTCATCCGCCACCACCGCGAATCCGCGCCCCTGTTCCCCGGCCCGCGCCGCTTCAATCGCCGCATTCAAAGCCAGCAAATTCGTTTGATCCGCAATGTCGTCGATCACTCCGATAATTTGCCCGATCTGCGCGCTGCTTTTTCCCAACTCCTGCACCTTCTGCGCCGTCTGTCCCACAGAATTTGCAATCGCACGCATCTTCGCCAGCGTGTGATCCACGATTTGACCGCCCTGTCGCGCAGTCTCAGCCGCCCGCCGCGAAGCTTCCGCCGCGCTGTTCGAGTTTTCCGAAACTTGCTGCACTGTTGACGACATTTCCTGCATCGCCGCAGCAACCTGGTTGGTCTGGTCTTTCTGCGTTTGCGCGCCCTGCGCCTGTTCGGCCGCCGTCGCGGAGAATTCTTCGCTGGCGGTGGCGATGCGCTCAGCTCCGGTTGAAACGGATGAAATCGTGTCGCGCAGGCTGTGCTTCATGGCGTTGATCGACTGCGAAAGTTCGCCCACTTCATCCGCGGAACGATTGGCAATGTCCTCGCTTGTAAGGTCTCCGGTAGCAATCTTCCGCGCCACGGCCACCACTTCCTGCACCGGCCGGGAGATGAGCCGTGCGGTCCACAGCGTCACGAAGAAGCCGACCACAACGCTTACTGACAGCACGCCAATAATCCAGTTGCGCGCGTCTTTGTACGTCGCCTCGCTGTTACGAACCGCTTCATCGCTTTGTTTTTTCTGGTAATCACTATCCGCCGCGATCGCCTCGGATACCGCGGTGAATTTCGCAAGCCCGTTGGCCATCATAGCGGCGGCTTCTTTAACCTTTCCCGCGAAGATAAGCGACCGCACCTCGACGCTGTAACTCAGATATTCGTCGCGCTTGCGGACGTAATCGTCATAAAGGGTTTTCTCCTCAGCGCTGTCAATGAGTGGTACGTACGCGGTTTCGTTTTCTTTCAATTTCTGTAGCTGCGCTTGTGCCATCCCATCCGCCTGCTGCAGCGCTCGGAGGTCGCCAGGCGCGGTGAGTGCCACCACAAGCATGCGCAATTCCCAGCGGCGGTAAGTGTCGATCGTAAACGTGATTTGATCAATTTTGCGTGTGCCTTCGAGGCTGTCTCCACCCAGTTCCGCGGCCGTGGCCGCCACAGCGGAGAGTTCGTGAATCGCAAACGCGCCCAGCAACACGGTGAGCATCAGGCCGGAGCCCAACACCATGATTAATTTCGTTGAAATTTTCTTATCCAGGAACCAGTTCATTCGCACACCTCCGCCCGTGAAATACAATCGGCAAAAATTCCAAAACCTGTAGGCGTTTTCCGGTTTGAACGGTGGAATCCTTCACTCAGTGATGCGCGTAGAGATCGGCGATGGAATACGTAAAACCTACAAAATAACGCTGGCGATTTGGCGATCCGTCGGTCAGACCATGATCAATGCCCGCGTCAATCACCAGTCGCGGCGTTACGGCATAGGTGAAGGCCCAGAGGCCAGAAGCAAAGGCTGGCGTTGATGGATTGGGTGAAGTATCGCCGTAGAACTCGCCCGTGAACAAAAGCTTTTTGTACACCGGATGAGAAAACGCTAAATTGAATTCCGCATTTTCATCGTGGCCGCTCACTCCCTGCCGCCCGAGCACCAGCAGGCTGGCATTGAAATCGAAATGAAAGCCGGCTAGATCCTTGCTCGCCAGAAATTTGAGCTGGTGATCGTACCGTCCCGTCCCAAAGCCTTTCGAAACGCTCGCGGTAGGAAATTTCAGCGCATATCCGAACGCCAGTGACGGCGCTTTCCCCGATTGTCGAAGAAATCGGTACTGAAATCCAAGCCAATTGTCGCCGGTTCCGGTCTGCGAAGCGCCGCCATCGCCATTGAGATTCACAAGGTCCGCGGTATCCCAGCGCAATTCCAAATTGCAAAGCACCGCAAATTTCAGCAGCCCGCCCAAATCATTTTCGCGCTCGCGCGCACTCGTATTCGCATGATCGAATCCATATTCCAATTCCAGCACGCCGTACTGCGTGATGTCCGCCGGATCAGCAACGGTAGGGCGATTCGGATTCGCAACGATGGCCCCATTCTCGGGGCGCGGGCACTGTGCTCGAAGCGGCCCAACCCCGAACAGCGTCAAGGCAATCGCCGCAAACAATTTCACAAATACCGCAAGCCGGTATTTTCGATTCGCCAATCGCAGCAATGCGCACCCGCTGGCCAACATCAAATTATCATCGCATCCAAACAGCCCACGGCAAACGGTCTTTAGTCTCCAATCGGCCCAGCAAATGGAAGCTTGAGTTCCTCCACCCCCGCGCAATCCCGCAATCTCTGATGTAGACTTTCTCACTCGCCGCGGCAGCGAATTTCAATACGGCCGAAAGGCGCGCGGCGCAGCTTAAAAGAGGAGCATCAAATTTGCGCGAGCACGAAACATCGGCGCTGGCCCAAACCTATTTTCGCGCCGCGATGCTGGTACTCGCGCTCAACGTCATATCCGCAATCCTCTTCATCGCTCTAGTCCGCCGTCCGGTCTACGACGACATTTACAACATCACCGATGTGCACGCATACGCCGTCAATGGCATCTCCAGCGCCACAATTCGCGAGCAACGCAACGCACCCGGCCCCGGAAGTTTTATCGCGATGTCTTTCGCCGTGCGCCTGCTGCACGGCGACGAACTCCGCGACGCACGCATCGCCGCGTTACTCAGCTGGATCCTTCTCGGATTATTTGTGGTGCTCGGCGCGCGCCGCTCCGCCTGGCCCGAACTCTGGTACGCCGCGCTTCTGGCCGCGCTGGTATTTCCTCACGCAGCCACCGCCAGCGCTACGGTTCTCACCGAAGGCCCCGGATTACTTTTCGCGCTGGCAGGCGCACTGGCGTGGATCGAATGGGCCTCGCGCGAAGGCTCGCTCAACTTTGTATCGCTCGCGTCGGGTCTCGCTGCTGCGCTCGCCATGGGCGTGTCCATCGCGTGCCGGCAATATTATCTCGCGCTGCTTCCCGCCGCCGGAGTGCTAGCTCTGCTGCTCCTGCGAAATCGCGCCGCAGATCGAAAAATGTCGTGGTTCGCCGGCATCTGCATCTCACTCGCCGTGGCGCTGCTGCCGGTGCTTCCGATGCTTTTGATTTGGCACGGCGTCACCAGCCCGGGCATCGAAAGCGGTGCGTCGTACAGCAATTTCCACGCCAGCGTCGGCATCAATTGGACGCGCCCGCTCGTAGTCGTGTTTTACATCGCGCTGTATCTGCTTCCGTTTTCTTTTCCCGCCATGCGGCGAATGGCAACGCGGTGGCGCGCGCCATTCGCGCTGATCGCGCTGGTGATCGCACTCATCGCCACGCATTTCCGCGAAGGATTGCTGAATCCCGGTCCGCTCAATTCACTGATCGCCGGCGCCGCCCGCGTTCGCGGCGGCGCGGCGCTGCTTTTTTTCCTGATCGTCGCCGTGACAACATTCAATTTCCTCGCGCTCGTGAGCGAGCTGTGGCTCGAGCGATCGCGCTGGCGCAGCGCTCTCCCGGCAACTTTCAACGTATTGCTGATTTTATTTTTTATCGTGGAGCAATTCGGCGTGGGCGGAAACGTCCCGTTCTACGATCGCTACGTGCTCCAGTTAGCCCCGTTTCTGGGCCTGCTCGGTTTCTGGCTTTTCCCGAAGTTTACGCGAGGACGCATTCTCGCTCTCGTCGCTCTGCTGTCCCTCAGCCAGTTCATGCTCTGGCGCTATGCGTTCCTGAAATAAATCGCGCGGCCGCTTCCACATCACCATCTTTATTCTTTTCTCCAGGTAAACAGCCCATAGATAATCAGGCCCACGCCGCTCAAAAAAAGCATCGGAGAAAGATAGACGGTGACCACCGGATGAATCGGAAACGGCAGATCCATCTTGCTGTAACCACCGGCATAGTAATGAATCACTCCCGCGAGCAGCATGTAAAGCAAACCGCGGCGGATTTCCGTACGTCGCGGACGTTGCGAGGAGTCCGCAGCCGGCGCGAGCGGCAGCGCTTCGCGGCAGTTGGGGCACTGCGTGCGTTCCGCGGGCACCTGCAGGCCGCAGTGCAGGCACTGGCGCAGCGCATTGCGATCGAGCATCACGGGAGCATCGGTCACGAGAGTAAATCCCTCGATATCGAGCCTAGCTTCTGCTCCGAAGTGCGTCAATCGCCGCGCGCGAGCAGCGTTATCAGGAACCAACTGCGCCCGCAGCGCCGCGTCCGCGCATAAAAAAGGTTCTCTGCGCGAGAGCGAGCTTGCGCGGGCGCCATTCATCTCTACGGCGCCAGACGGCAGATAAATCCCCAGCCGCCGAAAAATTCTGTAACTGCCAGAACCAGCTCGTTGTCGCCCTTCTTCAACGGCAAAAAAACCGCATCGTTGTTGACGTCCACGATTCCCAAAAATCCCGGCTCGCGAAACCCGATCAGATTATCTCCGGAATAAAGTGGCTTCGAATTCAGATACACGACGACTTCATCGCTGTATCCGAAATGCATTTTTCGCATCTCGTCGCGATCGGAATGAACCACCGTTCGGGCGAAAACTACTTTCGAGCCGGGTACGGCATCCTGCTTTTTCTCCGGATCGTTCGGCGGGATGATATTCGGGTCGCGGCGGTAGCGCTGGATGACGATCAGTCCGGGAGTTTCCGCGGGAATTTTTTGCCATTTCATACTGCGAAGATCGGGATACGTGCTCGCATCTTTTTCAGCGGCATCGAAGGATTCCGAAATCTCCCAATCCGTCAGCGCGCCGGGAAGAAAAGTCGGTTTCAGTTCCGGCGAATAGATTGCGTCGTCCCTGGTGTAGCTCACGTTCGAAATATACCCGCCGCCTTCCTGCCCCCAGAAGCCGATGCTGCCGCGCGAGTAGCCCTGCTTGAGATCGGAAACCACCAGCGCTGGCTCGGCGGCGTTATTGAGATAGAGTTTCGCGGTGAGGCCGGCGAAGACGATGCGCGCGTGAAACCATTTGTCGGAGGGAATCTCGCCGGCGGCCACGTATTGCGGCAGATTGTAAAGCTGCCAGGCGTTCGCGCCGAGAAGCCCGGGCGTGTATTGAATCGCCTGCACGGAACCGGATGCGCCGGGGCGAAAGAAAAATAATTCGTAGTCGTCGTCGGATTTCACGCGGAACGCCAGCCCGACGAAATTCCCGTGCGGGTCCATGGCCAGGTCAGCGTCAAAGGTGCCGTTTTGCAGATCGAGGTCGCGGACGTAGGCGAAGCCTTTTGAGAGGCAGAGACTCGGGCGGCCGAGAAACTCCACTTGCTTGGCGTTGTTGGCGATCGATTTCGCCGGGTTGATGCGCTCGTTGCGCTCGCTGAATATCCAATGGTCGGGGGTAATCGGGACGGGAGTGGATTGCGCGCGGAGGTGAGGCGCGGAGACGAAAATCAGGATTGCGAGCGAAAAGATTCGCGCGACTTTTCGTGTAAGAGGCCGTTTCATTTTACTTGTCCGCCTCCGGATGCCGGCGCGGAGGTTTTTCCTGCTTCCGCGCGCAGCGGAGTCACTTTTAGATTGGCGAAGTATCCTTCCGTGGTGGTTTGGCACCAGAAACCGATTTGGCCGCGTGCGATTCCGTTTTTTAAGTCGTTCACGATCAGGGCTGGTTGCGTGCCGCCGTTGATGTAGAGACGCGCCGTGCTGCCGGAGACTTCGATCTTCATCCTGGTCCACGCGCCGGCTTGCAGATCTGCGTAGGATTCATAGACGCCGGGAGATTCCTGGCGCAGGCGATGCCACGGGAAATCGGGAGCAGATTCGTATTGCACGGAATGGTTGCGGCGAAGCTGATCGTCGCTGCGGCCGTTGGTGGGACGAATATAGAAATTCTCGGCACGCGCGCCGTGAGATTGCACGCGAAACAAAACCCCGATGAAGCCGCGCGCATCGGCGGGTGCATCGGAGCGCGGAGCGCCGGCGATTTCGGCTTCGATTACGCCATCGGAGAAGTCCGTGCCGTCGAGAATGGCCATCATCATTTCATCGCGAGCTTCGCCGCCGGAAAGCGGAATCAGATGGACGGCGCGGCGCCCGCGATAGTCCGCGACCTCCGCCTTCGCGTTCACCATTTCGAGGCCGGTCAACGAGTCGAGCCGGAATTCGCGAACGGCTTCTGATTTTTTTTGCGCGCAGGCGATGCCGGCGATCAAACCGATCGCCAACGGGATGAGAACTGCGCGCGCGTTTCTGTGTCTCGGCACCAAGTCTAGCTCCCGGAAAAATGAGGATGCGCCGAAGAGGTTAGTCCGCGCGAGCTGGGGCGTCTTGTACATTCTTGCTGCGCCAGATATTGGCCGGGCGTGAGGCCGATGGTGCGTTTGAAGTGCCGGGCGAAATGGCTTTGGTCCACGAAGCCGGTGGAAGACGCGGCGTCGGAAATGGACCGTCCTCGGCGAAGCATCGAAAGCGCGCGCGTGAGGCGCGCCTGCACCTGATAGGCGTGTGGCGGCATGCCAACTTTGCGGCAGAAGCTGCGGTGCAGATGAAACGGGCTGAGGCCGGCGAGTTGCGCGAGATCCTGGAGCGAGATGCGTTCGGCGAAATGCTCGTCGAGGAATTGCCGAGTGCGGCGCACAGCGGCATTTTCGTTTCCGCTGGATAGCGCGGGGAGCGGCGACGAACTGTGCTGCCGCACGAGCTGATGAAAAAAGACGGCGAGGGCGCTTTCGCGTTGCAGGCGCGAGGCGGGGGCTTCGAGCGCGCGATAGAGCTGCAGAAAAGCGGAGAGCGTGCGCGGATGCCGAATGAGTTGAGTGCGGAAATCGATTTCGCCGGTTTTGTGCTCCGTGAATTTTTCGCAAGTCTGCTGGAACGCCGGAACGTCGAGGAACATGCAGCGGAAACTACAATCTCGTTTGCGATCGGCGTGAATTTCCCCGGCAGGAACCAGAACTAGCGTTCCCGGTTGCGTGGATTGTGAATTCCCGGGCGAATGGAGTTCGCTCGCTCCGCCAAGAATGGCGCACAGGTAGAGTTCATCGTGCCAGTGCCGCGGATAGGCGGAATTGATCGAGTTCCCAGTATGCAATTCAAGGGCAGGGAAATCCGAAGCCCGCGAGCGGAAGACGGCGTTCGCGCCGTGAGCAATATCCAGCCGGCGCGAAGCAGCAGCAATCGTAGAGGAAGCAAGTGGTCCGTTTGCGATACCGTTTAGACGGTTCTGGAGGTTGGAGGTTTGAGGCTGGAGGGTTGGCCGCCGTAAGCCGAGCGCGGGACTCGAGCGTTCTAATCGAAACAGGGTTCGATTAGAATTTGGCGTAAGTTGTTGAAAACAATCGGTCGAGACCAT
The DNA here is from genome assembly GCA_963838545.1 of uncultured Acidobacteriota bacterium. Classification (GTDB taxonomy): domain Bacteria; phylum Acidobacteriota; class Terriglobia; order Acidiferrales; family UBA7541; genus Palsa-147. The sequence goes on along the minus strand of CAWIRL010000022.1, from coordinate 316,426 downwards.
TTCTAATCGAAACAGATTTCGGAGGCTGGAGATTTTGAGTTGGAGGTTGGAGACGGTAAGAGCTTGTGTTTTCATTGGGTTGCGCGGTTTCCTCGAAAATCGGGTATCCGTGACGCGAATTTTACCTATGTCCTTTTTTATCAGGGAGTTTTGTCGACTTCGAGTCGGTTTGCGTGCGATTAGAAATCCGGCGGGGTGGGGATTTAGTTGATCGCCGGGCTGACGCGATCGCTCGGAAAGTGCCGAGACGTTTGACGGAGCGGACCCGAGCGCGTGCGCGAAGTTGACACGCGCGAGGCTTCTTTTGGGCGAACTACGACCGGCGCTGGAGGATTGACCAGGCATTTGCGTACGGCTCCTGTGCTTCTGACGATTAGGCGGACTACGGCGGGCTCAGGAGAGCCAGCCCTCGCGTTTTGAGGGTAGCTTAAGGATACTGGTATACTGTTAGCATATTAGTATCGAAAAGTCAAGAAAAATCGAGCCACGCCTCTGAGCTGTGGCGATATCTCGCCAGTCATGGTCGTCAGATCCAAAAGTGGAGTGTATGCTTTGCAGCACCGGTGCCTTTGGTGAGGGAAGTGGGCACGGAGGAGGGTTCGATGGAACAGATTATCAACGGACTGCTGCAGGATTTTGAGTCGGGGAAGTTGACACGGCGGCAACTGATCCAGGCGCTTGCGCTTGGCGTGGCAGCCGGACCGGGTGCGCTGGCGGCCGCGCAGAAGCAGGCGGTGGAACAATCGAGCGTCCCGCCGCCGAGCGCCCCAGCGCCGTGGAAGACGGTGTGGCTCGATCATATCTCCTACGCAGTTTCCGACTACCGGCGAAGTGCTGCGTTCTATCGCGACCTGATGGGATGGGAGATCATTCATGACGACGGCAAGAAGCAGTGTTCCATGAAGGTCGGCAATGTGGGCGGCATCATCATCCGAAATCGGGCGGGATTCCTCGGCGCAGGAGGAGACACGAATCCGCCCACTGTCACCGGTCTGATCGACCACATCTCTTGGGGTGTCGATCCTTGGGACACGGCCAAAGTGAAGACCGAACTTGAAAAACGCGGTCTGGACCCGAAGCCCGACATGAACGGCAAGTTCCAGAGCTTTCATCTGCGGGATCCTGACGGGTGGAATCTGCAAATCAGCAATCAAACGGACACGAGGGAGCTGTGAGCTTCGGGAGCACGAGCGGCGCTCTTGGTGGCAATCTAGGTTCATTGGGGATGCCAGCTTGAAAGAGCGGCGCTACATGAACTAGAGAGATCGCCTAGGGAGGCGGCAGAGCGATTTCAAATTTGAAATTTCAGATTTCAGAGAAGAGGACGTACGTGTTGGGGCGATCGGGGTGGCGCGAAAGATGCGGTTCGATGGGTTTGGGATTTGGGCGTGCGTGGGGACGGCCTAGCGGCGGCCGTCGCGGGAGGGCTAGACCGGCCCTCCCCTACAACGCCGCAAAAAACAAGGCTGTGGGTCAGGCGGATTCTGGGGTGGCGGTGGCGTCGAGCGGCCCGGGGCTTGATTGCGTGTTGTCTGGGTTGGTCATCCAGGATTGGAGTTTGTGCATGTCGGTGGTTACTGTGACGCAGGCGGCTAGCAGGACTGCTGCTACACCTAGGACGCAGATAGGGATTACGTACATGGCGGAGTGGAGGCCCGCGGCGCGCGAGGCTTCGGTGATTGTGGACTGGCCTGCGGCGGCCATGGCGGCGCGGGCGAAATGATCGCTTAGCTTGCCGGTGATTACCGGACCGAAGCTGCCGCCTAGCAGATACATGGCACAGAAATAGATGGCCATGGCGGTGGCGCGCAGGCTCGGTTGCACTACGTCCTGAATGGCGGCGTAGACAGAGCTGTAATAAAAATAGCCGAGCAGGCAGCCGGAGCCCATGAACAGGCTGAAGGTGAGGATTTTTCCCGGAGGGGCGTTGAGCGCAAACCACAAGCAGGGGGCCTCGATCAGCAGGGCGATTCCGGCGGTGAGCAGGCGGCCATTGGCGCGAATTTTTCCGGCGCGATCCGCGACCCATCCGCCGAGGAGCATGCCGGGAATGCCGACGAGGCCGAAAACGAGCGCGGTGACGGTGTTGGCTTCTTTGAGATGCAGGCCGTGATAGCGGGCCAGAAGGGCGGGAAGGAACAGTCCCATCGTGTACATGACGAAATTGAAAAGCGCGCCGGAGAGAATGATCCAGCTCATGGTGGGGATTTTCAGGACGCACCAGTAGGCCGAGCCGTCGTGGGGGCGGCCAGCATGGGCAGAGGATTCGGCGGCGCCGCGGCCTGGCTCGCGAATGAGTAGCGCGAAAATCGCGAGGAGCAATCCCGGTACGCAAGCGATGAAACACGTTTTGCGCCAGCCGTAGGCCGCGGCGGCGTGGCCTCCGACGTAGGAAGAAAGAAAATTCCCGAGAGGCAGGCCCATCATGAAAATGCCGAGAGCGCGGGCGCGCAATCTTGCCGGGTAAAAATCGCCGATGAGGGAATTGGATGCTGGTGCGCAACTGGCTTCACCGATGCCGACGCCGAGGCGCGTGGCGAAGAGTGCCGCGTAATTCCAGGCGAGGCCGGAGGCGGCGGTGAGGATGCTCCAGAGTGCGACGCCGATGGCCAGGATGCGCGGGCGAGTGCTGCGATCGGAAATGCGCCCGAGCGGGATGCCGGCGACGGCGTAGAGCAGAGTGAAGGCGGTGGCCAGCCAGCCGAGACGAGCGTCGGTGAGCGACCATTCGTGGCGGATGGGTTCGGCGAGGGCGCCGAAAAGATTGCGGTCGAAAAAATTCAGGAGATTGATGGCGAAAAGGATGGCGAGGGCAAAGCCGGCGTGACGATTTTCGCGTTGCACCCAAGCCTCCCGAGCGGTGTGAACCGTCGCCAAGTCTAACTGACGCGGCGGCCAGTACGGAGCGAATAAGGAATACTCGGGACTTTGGGATGTTGCTGGCATGCGCCGCGAGTGGCCTTGAATTTCGGCGGGTTCGTGCTAGCGTGGAACGCTGGAATTTGAAATGAATGTTGGAGATGCGGAAACTTTTACGGAGGAACTGGGCCATATATGCGACTCGTAACGTTTGAAGTGACGCCGCACCGCGCGAGGATTGGGGCTTATGGAGCGGGATTGCGGATTGTGGATTTGAATCTGGCGTATGCGTTGTACTTGCGCGACGTGGAGAATGAGCCGGCGTTTTATCGCGTGGCGGATGCGCGAGTGCCGGCGGATATGCGCGGGCTTTTTGAGGGCGGAGACAAAAGTTTGGATGCGGCGCGGGCGGCGCTGAAGTATGTGGCGGAGCGCGGGCCGGAAACGAAAGGGCCTTCGGGGGAGAAAATAATTTACGAGCCTTCGGACGTGAAAATGAAAGCGCCGATCGCGCCGAAGAAATTCTTTCACACGGCGGGGAATTTCCGGGAGCATCACGAGGAGGCGGTGAAGGCGGGATTTTCGCATCCGGTGATGCCGTGGATCGTATTTTTCCAGAATGTGGACGCGATCATCGGGCACGAGGAGCCGATCATTTATCCGCAGCACCTGACGGAAGAGCTGGACTACGAATTGGAGCTGGCGGTGGTGATGAAGAAGGCGGGAAAACATTTTTCCGTGGAGGATGCGCCGAATTACATCGGCGGGTACGTGATTTTTAATGACGTGACGGCGCGGGACATTCAGCGGAATGAGATGAAGTCGGGCGTGTTTAGTTTCTGCAAGGCGATTGATAGTTTTTGCCCGCTGGGGCCGTGGATCGTGACGGCGGATGAAATTCCCGATGCGCACAACCTGGCTATGGAACTGCGGGTGAATGGGAAGGTGCGGCAGCAATCGCACTCGAAGAAGATGTCGGTAAAGATTCCGGAGATTATTTCGCATTATTCGGCGATGGGGTATAGCGCGGGGGACGTGCTTTCGACGGGGACGGTGTCGGGAGTGGCGGCGTTCAGCGAGGATCCGAAATCTTTGTACTTGAAACCGGGCGACGTGGTGGAATGCGAGATCGAAAAAATCGGGGTGCTGCGGAATCCGGTGGTTTCATGGGAGCAGTATTATGGGAAGAAAGCAGTGAAGGCGAGTTGAGAAAATGACTGCGGAAAATGGGAATAAATTTTGGGTGAGCGAATTGAACGCGGCGGCGAAGATTGGGCCGCATGCTGCGCGGAAGGGGCCGGTGCGTTTTTACGATACGACGTTGCGGGATGGCGAGCAGACGGTGGGAGTGGCGCTCGATCCGCAGCAGAAATTGGAGATCGCGCGGCTGCTCGATTCATTGGGGATCGGGCGGATTGAGGCGGGATTTCCGCGTGTTTCGGCGGATGATGCCGAGGCGTTCGGGCTGGTATGCAAGGCCGGATTGCGGGCGGAAATCTGGGGATTTGCGCGGGCGGTGCAGGAAGATTTGGATGCGGTGATTCGATTGGGCGCGCGGGCTTCGGTGATTGAGATTCCGTCGAGCGAAATTAAATTGCGGGCTTACGGGATTACGGCGGAAGAATCGATCCGGCGAGCGGTGGAAGCGGTGAAGCACGCGAAGAAACACGAATTGAGAGTGGCGTTTTTTCCGGTGGATGGGACGCGGGCGGAGCTTGGGCATCTGGAAAAACTTTATCGCGCGGCGCGTGATGCGGGAGCGGATGAAGCCGTGGTGGTGGATACGATTGGGGCCTGCGGGCCAGAGGCTGTGGAATTTTTGGTGGGGCGCGTGCGCGGATGGCTTGGGGATTCTGTGCCGGTTCATTTTCATGGGCACAATGATTTTGGATTGGCGACGGCGTGCGCGATTGCGGCGGTGCGGGCGGGGGCGAGTTGGATTCAGGGGACGATTAATGGAATGGGCGAGCGGGCGGGGAATGCGGATATTGGGGAAGTGGCGATGGCGCTCGAGGGCGTGTATGGAGTGGCGACGGAATTGAAATTGGATCGGATTCGCGAAGTTTCGCGGCATGTGCGGCGGGCTTCGGGGTATGAGTTGGAACCGTGGAAGCCGGTGGTGGGCGAGAATTTATTTATGCGCGAGAGCGGGGCGGTGGCCAGCCAGTTTCATATTCCTGAGGCGATTGAACCTTTTTCGGCGGACATTGTGTGCGCGCGGCGGGAGATTGTGTTGGGGAAGAAGAGCGGGTTGGATAGCATCGCGATCAAGAGCCGCGAGTTGGGATTGGATGTGGCGGAGGGGCAGAGGGCGGCGGTTTTGGCGGCGGTGAAGAAGAAGGGGATTGCGAAGCGGGGGTTGTTGACGGATGAGGAGTTTCGGGATTTGGTGAGGGAAGTTTGCCGGTGGAAATAGCGGACTAAAAATCGGGACGAGATTTGTTCCGTGGTAGCGCCGGCGTGCGATTTTGCATCGTGAATGGCGAACGGGTGGGCGGGCTTTACGTCGGCGGGCGGAGCAAGCCCCGCCCCTACGGGAAAACGCGTCCCGTTTCTCCTCGTTATTTTTTGAAATGCGGGAGGACGGTTTCGCCGAAGAGTTTGGCTTGCTCTAGGCGATCGTCGCCCCAAACTTCCAGCAGGATGTGGGAGCAGCCTGCATCGCGGTATTGTTCGATGCGGTGGATACATTCGTCGGGCGTACCTGCGATGGGGCAGACTTTTTCGAGGATTGAATCGGTTACTGCCTGGGCTGCGGCTTTGCGGCCGCCGGATTCCATGGCGTCGGCGATGGGACGGATTTCGTCGGGCGACAGGCCGGCTTTTTGCAAGAGGACGTCGGCTGAGCCGCGGATGTTCTGAACTTTGTTGGCGAGGTACATGGCGGCCATCTCGCGAGCGCCTTCTTTGGCGGTCTTGGGATTTTTTCCGATGCTGCCGACAACCACGCCGCCGAGATCATTGTTGGCGGGATCCTTGCCTACCTTTTTGCAGCCCTCTTCCATCATGGCGCGGGAGTAGCGGATGAAATCGGGAGTGGTGATGCTGGCGGTTAGCAGGCCGTCGGCGATGCTGCCGCCCATTCGCTGCAGGACCGGGCCGGTGGCGCCGATATAAAGCGGCGGAATGCCGCGGGGAGTGTGCGCGTCGGATTTGAGCGGCGGAACGTGAGCGTCGAAGACCTGGCCTTCGTAATCGAATTGGGCGCCGCCGAGAACTCCGCGAACGATTTCGATGCTTTCCTTCATTACTGTGGCGGGACCGGCGGTTTTTGCGCCGGCTTCACCTTCGCCGACTTCTTTCATAAAAATTTTTGAGGCGCCGAGGCCGAGGAAAAAGCGGTTGGGTCCGGCGACTTCTTGCAGGACGCGGGCTTCCATGGCGATTTGGACGGGATTGCGGGTGTAGGGAGAAATGATGCCCCAGCCGATGGGGATTTTTTTTGTTTCGTGGGCGACGATGGCGGTGATGGCGGTGGAGGAGCGGGCTTCGTAGGAATGTTTGCGCCACCAGGGATAGGCTTCTGCGAGCCAGAAGGCGTCGAAGCCGGCGCGTTCGCAGGCTTGGGCCATGGCTACGGTTTCTGGGACGGGTTCCATGCTGAGTTGTAGAACGCCGATGCGGAAAGGAACGGGCATTTGGTTTTTCCTCGATTGATTTTAGAATTCAAAATTTCCCCGCGATAACAAGTGCGGGGCCGAAAACCGGGCGGGACTGAAGGCCCGCCCCTACGACTACAACAACTCATCTACGGATTTGTCCAGGAATGTTCTAGACCCTTGATCAGGGCCCACATTGCTTTGTTTAGCGGCGTGGGGACATTCATTTGTTCGCCCCACTTTACTATTGCGCCGTTCATGAAATCGATTTCGGTGATGCGTTTGGCCAGAACGTCCTGGAGCATGCTCGCGTTATGTTTGCCTGGTGCGTTGGCGCCTTTTTCTACCAGGGCGCGAGGATCGCCGTGGAGTTTGATGCCCATGGCTTTGGCTACGGCTTCGCCTTCGGCGATTAGATCGTTGTAAAGCTGGCCTGTGACGGGGAGGCGCGTCGCGGCGCCGTGATGAAGGAGAGTCAGGCCGCCTACGGGATTTGTGGAGGCGTTGAAAATTAGTTTGGTCCATTGCGCGCCGCGGGCGTCTTCGAGGGGGATTACGTGCATGCCGGATTTATTGAGCGCATCCGCTAGTTCGTTGACGCGGGCCATGGGAGTTTTCGTTGGCTCGAAGGGGCCGATCCAGGTGTCGCCTTTAATGTCGAAGCCGACGTGGCCGGGCTCGATGATGTGTCCGGCGGGAAAAGTGGTGCCGCGGATTACGAGTTTGACGTGCTCGGCGATGATTTCTTCGTTGCCTACGCCATTCTGCACGGAGCAGACGGCGCCATTTTGCGCGAAGACGTGCGCGGCTTGCGCGATGGCCGGGCGAGTGAAGGTGCTTTTCGTGGCGACGATGCCGTAATCGCACGGAGGGATTTGCGCGGCGTCGGTGGTGGCGTGAAGGCGTGCGGTGAAATCGGCGGCGCCGGAAATGCGCAGGCCATTTTTATTGATGGCGTCCACGTGGGCTTGCGAGACGTCGTAGGCGTGGACTTCGACGCCTTCGACGCGGGCTAGATGCGCTCCGAAAATGCTTCCGATTGCGCCGCAGCCTACGATGCAGATTTTCATGGCGCTACCTTTTCTCCGAGCCGGAATAAAATTTCCAATCTACATTGGCGAAATTCTCGCCTTCTTTTTTGCCTACGCGGTAGGTGTCTTGAGTGTAGAGGCAGACTTTGCCGTCTTGATCGACGACCTGCGGATGAAAAGAAAAAACCATGTTTTCCTGGAGCAGCGTTTCGGAATTTTTTCCGATGGCGGGATGTTCGATCATGGTCATGCCGATGGAATGGCCGGAGAGATGGCCGAGAGCGAAACCTTGCTTGGCGAAAATATCGGCGGAGGCTTTGTGGACATTCTTGATGGGCTCGCCGTCACGCATGAGGACGCGGGAGGCTTCGAGGGCTTCGGGATAAACGTCCGCCATTTTTTTCGTGGTGGCGCTGATATTGCCTTGGATCAGCGGGCGGGAAAATTCGACCCAGTAGCCTTCGGGGCCGGCGATTTCGAGGGAATAAAGAAGCAGATCGTCGGCATTGACTTTGCGATCTCGCGGAACTTTGAACATGGCTTCGGCGGAGCCTTTGGTGCCGGAGAGGACGATGTTCATCATTTGCAAGCCCGCGCCGCCGGCGAAGAATTTATCCACGGCGGGAGCCATGACTTCGGCTTCGGTTTTTCCGGGGGCGTATTTGGCTAGCATGGCCCAGAAGCCGTCTTCGATGATGCTCATGCTGTGGCGGATAGCGGTGAGCTCTTCTTCGCTCTTGATGGCGCGTGCCATATCGAAGGAGCGATCGAAGTTTATGATTTCGTAGGCGCCCTTGGTGAGTTCGCGATAATCGCGGACGGCCATTACTGCGTCTAGCCCGTAGACGCCTACGCGCTTCCATTTTTTCGCGGTGGCGTGTTCGTGGATCCATTTGCCGGGGATGTCGGCCCAGATGTGTTCGCGGATCCAGGGCGTGGATTTATCGCCGATCCAGCGGGCTTCGGCGGGGAAGACTAGTGTGGCGTCGCCTTCGAGGGGGATGACCGCGTAAACGTAGCGATGGACGATTTCGAAGCCGGAGACGTAGCGGATGGCGCCTTCGAATCCGGTGTATTCATTGCCGCAGACGATCAGGGCGTCGAGGGATTCTTTTTCCATGGCGGCGCGGATGTTTTTGTTGCGTCGGGCGATTTCGGATTGGGTGACCAATGGTGCTCCTTGAGAGCGGTGCATGGTTACGTGGTGCTTTTATTTTAATTCGGCGGGCGGAGCCCTTCGAAACTCAGGGTAAACAAGCCCCGCCCCTACGGCTGCAAAGATTAACCTCGGCACTTCAAAAGCCCCACGCGCAACACCGGCGCATGGGGCACCCTTTGCTTGCTTACGCTCGCACGCCGCAGATTTCTGCGATTGCCAGGGCGTAAATTTTGGTGATGTTCACGAATGTTTCTACGGCTACTTTTTCGCCTTCGGCGTCGCGAGGGCCGCTGCTGGGGCCGTAATTTACCGTTTCGATGCCGAAGCGCGTCATTACCGAGGCGTCGCTGCACCAGAGAACGGTGTCGCGCTTCGGGGCGGAGCCCATGATTTTTGTGTGGGCTGCGTCAATTGTTTTTACCAGTTCGTGATTGGCGTCAATTTGCGCGCCGGGAACGGAAATGTACGTTTCGAAATCTACGCCGTAGGACGGAAACTTTTTTTGGAGATCGAGATAGAGCTCCTTGGCGGAGCGGCGCGCGGTGCCCAGCGGCATATCCGGCGGGACGCGCAGATCGAGGAAAACATCGGTGCGATCGGGAGTGCGGCTGGCGCGCCAGGGATAGCCGCCGCGGATGCAGCCGATATTGACGATGCCGGGCTTGCCTTCGTAACTCGCTTGTTTTTCGAATGCCGGAATCCATTCGTAAATCGCGGAGAGAACTTCGTGCATGCGGCGGATGGAACTTTCCTTTTGCTTGCCGACCGCAAACGCGGTGTGAACGTAATTGCCGCGGACGCCGATGCGCACCCAGACGGAGCCGTAATGCGCGAGGATGATTTGCATGTCGGTGGGCTCGCCGAGAATGCACATATCGGGAAGGACGCCGTGATTGACCATGTAGTGCGTGCCGGCGCCATAGCCGCGAAATTCCTTGCCGACGAATTCATCGCTCCATTGCGTTTTTTCGATTTCGCCGACGACCGCGGCGATGAGGACGTCGCCATCTAGCTTTACGCCGGCGCGTTGCAGCGCTTTTACGGCTTGCGTGTAGCAGACCAGCGCGCCTTTCATGTTGTAAATGCCGAGGCCGTAAATCATTCCGTTTTTCAGAATGGCGTGCGGCTTGTAGCCTGCGCCGGTGAGATAAGTTTCGCGGCCGGTGTTGGAAGTGTCCATGTGGGCGTTGAACATCAGATTCTTGCCGGTGCCCCCGCCTTCCCAGCGGCCGATGACGTTGGCGCGGCCTTCTTCGACTTCCTGCCAGGTGACTTGCAGGCCGGTTTCTTCAAGGGCGCGGCGCATGTATTGAGCCATGGCGAGTTCTTCGCCGGTGGGGCTGGGAATGTTTACGACGTCCGTGGCCATGGAGATGATTTCGTCTTCACGGACTTGAGAGGTGATTTTGTTCGCTAGGGCTGCGTCAATCGGCAAAAGGGCCTCCGAGTTTGCGGTGCGCGCTCGAAAATTCATCGAGCAGGGTCGCGAGTAGCCAAGATTTTACAGTAGCGTGACGGCGCAACCGGCGGGCGGAGCAAGCCCCGCCCCTACGGCCGAAAACAATTGCGGGATTGGAAATTGAGTTCATCGTTTTCATTTCATCCGGAAGTCGTCGAGATCGGTGCAGAGTTTTTCGCTGCCGTCCGCGGTGACCAAGAAATTATCTTCGAGGCGCAGGCCACCGCCGCCTTCCCAATAGATGCCGGGCTCGATGGCTAGAACCATATTTTGTTTCATCAGGCCGGGTGCGGCTTTGTGGGAATAGGGCGGCTCGTGTGCGCGGGCGCCAACGCCGTGAGCGACCGGATGCGACGGCTGGCCTTTGTATCCGGCTTCGTCGATGCGGGCGCGGATGATGCGATCGATTTCGCCTAGGGGAGCTTCGTCGCGCACGGTGGCGATGGCCTCATTGAAAATTTTGAGCAGCAAATCGAGCAGACGATTGTATTCGGGAGTGAGCGTTCCGGGGCAAATATTCTTGGTGAGGTCAGTCCAGTAGCCGTCGGCGCAGACCCAGATTTCCACGAGAGTGGGTTCGTGTTCCTGGACGGGGCGATCGCTGGTGGCGGTGAAAGTGGCGATGCCTTTGCCGGACCAGACGAGAGTGAAAGCGCGGGCCATGGCGACTTTTCCTTGATAGCCGACGCCGACTTCGTGGATGTGGCCTTCGATCATCGCGGCGACTTCGCTTTCTTTCATGCCGGGGCGGATATTCTTGCGGGCGTAGGCCATGCCGATGGCGGCTAAATCATTGGCGATGCGCATGCGCTCGATTTCTTGCGGAGTTTTGATCATGCGGAGTTCCGCGAGAATGGGAGCGGCGTCAACGGCTTCCTTGGCGGCATGGCGGAAGGCGTCGAAGTAGCCTTGGGTGAAGACGGTGGGCTCGCCGACCATGCGATCGCAGATTTGCGAGCCTTGATTGAGCTCGATGGCGATGCGATTGGTGAGCTTTTTTTCGCGCAGGGCTTCCAGTGCGACATCGACGGCGCGAGCAGTGGGCGGGCGCGGGTCGGAGGGATGATAGAAATTGAAAGAGCGGACATCTTTGTTCCAGGCGGTGTGCTGGGCTTCGCGAAATTGAGGCTCGAGAACGGCCAAAATGGGTTCGCCTTCGCGGGGGAAGACGAGGACTTCGTAGCCCTTCATCGTCCAGTAATTGGTTAGGTAGAGGATGTTGTCGGGGGCGCGGACGATTACGGCGTCGAGATCTTTCTGGGCCATGGCGCTGCGAAGGCGCGTCCATTTTTGTTGATCGAGTGGGTAGGGCATTTTGTTTCTAGGATGCTCCGAACTTTTTTAACGGCGTACCTTCAGGTGTTTTAACTGCGAATGAGACTACGGGTTGCGAATTCTCGATCTGTTGCATTTGGCCACAGAAAAGAGCCGGCAAGGACGCCGGCGCTACTTGGATTTCGATTGAAATGTCCATGATTGCTCTTTCCCCCGAATCAGTTGATAGAGCGCCGTGTGAAGCGGGGCCGGGTGATTCACTTTTGTGGCTTCGCGAGCTATGGCGCCGCCGAGGAAATCGATTTCGGTCCGGAGATGGTGGCGAATGTCGTAGAGCATCGAAGGAGGGTGATCGGTGCGGGCGCCGATTTCATTCATCTCCCAGGGATCGTCGTGCAGCGTGATGCCGAGAGCTTTGGCGACGTCTTTGCCTTCGTTGATCAGCGCGTGTAGCAAGTGGCCGAGGTCGGCGAATTTTTCTTCCTGGGCGTAATGCGCCGAGTGCGGGAGTTCGGTGAGCGCGGCTACGGAATTTACCGAGGCGTTGAAAATTACTTTGGACCATTGCGCGGGGCGGGCGTCTTCGAGAGCGACGGCTTTCAGGCCGGAGGCGATAATCCAATCGGCGGCTTTTTTCACCAGCGCGAAGGGCGTATTGGTGGGCTCGAAGGGGCCCATCCAGGTTTCCGTGTCGAGCTCGAGCTGCACCTCATTATCGGTGTGGCGCGAGCCGCTCATGAAGGTGGTGCCGCGGATTACTTTGCTCTTGGTGATCTCGGCGATGATTTCTTCGCAGCCGAGACCATTTTGCGTGGAGAGGACCGCGCCGTTGCGAAATTTGTTGGCGACCGGGCGGAGAGCTTCTTCGGTCTGCGTGGCTTTGCAACTCACGATGCCGAGATCGCAATCCGGGAATTCCGCGGGATTGTTGGTGGCGTGAATTTTTCCTTCGAGCTTGTGCAGGCCGGTTACGCGCAGCGGATGTTCGTTGAGGGCGCGGGCGTGTTCAGGCCGGCGGACGAAGGCGTGGACCTCGGCGACGCTGGCGAGATGCGCGGCGTAGAGACTTCCGATTGAGCCGCAGCCGATGATTCCGATTTTAGGAGGCATGCGCGTGTGAATTATGCCGACGAGTACGGTTGACGGTTAGCTTCGTGGAGAGAGTGTTGCTCGAAGAGGGCGGAGCAAGCCCCGCCCCTACGGCCGCACTGCTGCACGCGGCTAGAACTGGGGATCATTTCGCGGCCGTCCGGCGAGACTCAACTTCTACCGAAATGCTGGGTTGGTGTTCGTGCAGCGCCTGGAAAATGGATTCGGCATTGTTGTGCGATTCCGAAATGATGATTCCGGTGCCTTCGAGAGCGTCCTGCAGTGCGGCGCTGATGGTGTGGACGGGAGCTGCGCCGCCTTCACCCATGCCCTTTGCGCCGTTATAGCTGAAAGGCGAGGGCGATTCGATGTGCCCGTAAAGCAGATCAGGCATATTCATGATGGTGATGGGAGTGTAATCGCTGTAAGTGCTGGTGAGCATCGTGCCTTCAGCATCGTAAACGCAATTTTCCATCAGCGCGGCGCCGATTCCATGCGCGGCGGCGCCGTGAACCTGGCCCTCGACAATCAGAGGATTGATGGTGCGTCCGCAATCATCCACGGCGGCGTAAGCAAGGATTTTCGGCTGATACGTTTCGCGATCGATCTCGATCACGGCCATGTGGATTTGCGCGGCGTAAGTGAGGCAGAGATTGCCAAATTTGCGTTTGATATCGGGAACTTTGAAGGGAGCGCGATAAACGTAGCGGCAATTGAGAGTGACGTCCGCCATTTCCATGGGCAGCGCGGCGTTATTGACGAAAACGAGATTCGCGATGCCCCAGTAGTTGATGGATTTCTTCGTGCCGCGGATGCGAATTTCCGGGCCTTGCTCGCCGACGCCGAATTCCAGATTTCTCTCTTTGGTTTTCAGTGAGAATGCGGCAACGCGCGACATTTCCGATTTCAATTGCTCGACCGCGCCGTGAATCGCGGACGCTCCAGTAACGGCGAACTGGCTGGCGTAAGTGCCGGTGTGGCCGGTGTAAACATTTTGTTCGCTATCGAAGCCGGGGCGGACTTTGACCATCTCCGGCGGGATGTTCAGAGATTCGGCGACGATTTGCGAGGCGATGGTTTCGTGGCCCTGGCCTTGCGGAACCGAGCCGAGGCTGACGACCACTTCACCGTAGATATCCAGCTTCGCGAGAGCGGCTTTCGACTGGCCGGAGAATGGCGCGTAGGGATTTATGATTTGCGCTTGTCCGAAATTATTCGTACCAGAATCGAGAGTGCTGCCGATGCCGATGCCGAGGTAGCGGCCTTCTTTGCGGGCCTTGGCGCGTTCTTTGACCCACTTGTCCCAGTCGATTAATTTTTTGGCGATGCCGAGCATGCGCGCGTAATCGCCGGAATCGTAGACGCAGCCGTTCGGCGTGGTATACGGAAACTCATCCTTGCGGATGTAATTGCGCGTGCGCATTTCGTCGGCGGGGATGCCGAGCTTGTGGGCGCAAATATCAATCACGCGCTCGAGGAACCAGAGATGCTGCATCCGGGAATAGCCGCGATTGGGGCCTACGGGACATTTGTTCGAAACGATTTGCGAAAAATCGAAGCGCGCATTTTTGAAGCGGTAAGAGCCGGGAAGAACCTGCGCCCAAATGACGCAGCCGAGCGGTTCGTAGCGTGGGAAGGCGCCGCAATCGTCCACGTGGCGGGAATCAATCGCGGTGATGACGCCGTTCTTGTCGAGCGCAACGCGCGTGTCGAAGAAGGTGCGCTCGTTGCCGTGTGCGCTGGCTTGCATGTGTTCGGAGCGGGTTTCCGTCCATTTCACCGGGCGGCCGCCGAGTTTGCGGGAGGCGAGAGCGCAGAGCGCCATGTAAGGATAATTGGTGATCTTGATGCCGAAGCCGCCGCCGATGTCGATGCTTTGAAGGCTAATTTGATCGATGCCGACGCCGAGAGCGGGCGATAGAAATTGCGCGGCGAAAGCGGGAAAGGAATTGTTCGACCAGTATTTGATGCGATTTTCCTTGAGATCCCATTCGCCGATGACGCCGTTATTTTCGAGAGGAGTGCTCGAAAAGCGATGGAAATGCAGACGGCCGATTTTTACGACGTGCGCGGCCTGCTTGAATGCTTTTTCGACGTCGCCGAATTCGAAGACGTCGTGATAGATGACGTTGGTGCCGGCCTTTTCGTGAAGAATGGAACTATTGGCGAGACCATCTTCGGCAGTCAGCACCGGCGGAAGAATTTCGTAATCGACTTCGACGAGTTCGGCGGCGTCTTCGGCCTGGTAGCGCGTTTCCGCGATTACGGCGACGACTGGCTCTCCCTGAAAGCGGACCTTATCGGCGGGCAGCGCGTAATCTTCGATACTTTGTCCGACGCCGGGACCGATTTCGATGAAGGGCTTGGTGAGCGCGGCAACTTCTTTGCCGGTAAGCGTGCACAGCACGCCTTCCGCGGCTTCCGCGCGCGAGACATCGAGGCGCGTGATGCGTGCGTGCGCGTAAGGTGAGCGCACGAGTTTCATGTAAACCATGCCGAGCAGTTTCTTGTCGTCCACGAAGCTGCCCTTGCCTTGCACGAGGCGGGATTCTTCGCGGCGCTTTACCGGCTGGCCGACCCATTTGCCCGGAGCGCTGTGGCCGTTCTTGCCCGGCTTGTCGGCGGGACTGCGCGGCGGGCGGGTTTGGATGGCTTTCTTTTTCGTCACGCGAGAAAACCTCTTAGAGATCCGTTACGACAGAGCTTTTTGCAGCGAGTCGATCAACTTCTGAATATTTTTCTTCGCCAGCGGTTCGAGCAATCCTCCGGCGAGCGACGGCAATCGTCCGGCAATCTGCGATTCGCCCTTCCAGATCACTTTCGTGCCCGAGCCGTTCGGTTCCAGATCGAAGCCGGCGCTGAGCGCGGCAGTGCCACCGGGAACGTCGCCTTTGCCGTTGTAGCGCGCGTGCTTACCGGGATTTTCTTCGGCCAGCGTCATTTTCACCACCGCGGTGCCGCGGATGTGCGAAATTCCCACGCGCAAATTCACGCTGAAATTTTTCGCGTCCTGCTTCGTCATGCTCTGATAATCGGGCAGGAGCGGGCAAAATCGCTCCGGGTCCACCAGGAACTTGTAAACTTCGTCCGGATTTTTCGGGACGATGAAATCTCCTCCGAATTCAATCTTCATTCAGGGTCACCTGGAACTCGAGGTCTCTACGGCCGTCTTCTTTGCATCTGTGGCATCGGCGGCGGCGCGAATCGCTTTCAAAATATTCTGATAGCCGGTACAGCGGCAAGTGTTGCCGGCGATGCCTTTGCGAATTTCTTTGTCGGTGGGATGCGGATGGTGCGCCAGCAATTGCACGGTGGACATCAAAAAGCCCGGAGTGCAATAGCCGCACTGCAGGCCGTGATTTTCGGCGAAGGCTTTTTGAATCGGATGCAGCACGTCGCCCTCGGCGAGCCCTTCGACGGTGGTGACTTCGCCGTTGTGCGCCTGGAATGCGAACATGGTGCAGGATTTCACCGCGCCGCCATTGAGCAGAACCGTGCAGGCCCCGCAATAGGTGGTGTCGCAGCCGATGTGCGTGCCGCAGAGGTCCAGCTCTTCACGGATGAATTCGACGAGCAGCATGCGCGGCTCAACGGTGCGCTCATAGAGCTTGCCGTTCACGCGCACCTGGATGGGAACTTTGTTAAATCCTTCCCGCATATTCGTGACTGGCCTCCACGTGTTCGCCGCGAGCGCGCCGCGCGGCAATATCAATGGCGCGTTTGACCAGCGCGCGAACGAGAACTCGTTTGTATCCAGCGGAGCCGCGCATATCGGATTGCGGATCGGCGGCGGCCATGGCGGCTTCGGCGGCGGCTTCGATCGCTATTGTCGTGAATTTATGTCCGCGCAGCACGGCTTCGCCTTCGGTGGCGCGGATGGCCGTGAGGCCCACGCAGCCGAGCAAGATGCGCGCGTCTTTGCAGGTATCTTTATCCGCGAGGGTAATGCTGACCGCGGCGCTCGCCGAGGCGTAGACCGGAGCGCAGCGCTTGAAAGCGACGCACGCGCCGCCGGTATTTTTCGCCGGCGCTTTGACGGTGATTTCCTTCACCAGCTCGCCTGGAGCGAGAGCAGTGGTGTAGGCATCGAGAAAGAAATCGGAGAGAGCGATCGTGCGCGGGCCGCTCGGACCGATGGCGTGCACTTGAGTATCGAGCGTGAGCAGCACGGCGCCCCAATCGCCGCTGGGATCGGCTTCGGCGATGGAGCCGCCGATGGTGCCGCGATTGCGCACCTGCACGTCGGCGATACCCGCCGCGCAATCGTGCAGCACAGGAATCTTGCTCGCTTCGGCGGAGCCTTCGATATCGGCGTGACGCGCCATCGCACCGATGTGCAGCGTGCCATTGTGACGCGCGATGTGGCCGAGGGCTGGGATGAAATTCAGATCTACGAGGGCGGAGGGGGCCGAGAGGCGCAGCTTCATCAGTGGAATCAGGCTCTGCCCGCCGGCTAGTGCTTTGGCGTCTTCGCCAAGTTCGGCGAGTATGGAAGAGGCTTCTTCGAGCGTGGAGGGCCGGTAGTAACGAAACGCGCCTGGGTACACGGTTTTTCCTGATTTCTCGCGCTTCCGGCCTATTGCGAATAGCTGCGGAAGCAAATACTTCCCTAAGCGGGAGAGATTCTAAGACTTCTGGCGCGGAGGTTCAACTGGCAAACTGACATTTACGGAGCATGTGCGTGAAAATTTCGGAGGCGAGCGGCGGATAGGTGTGCCGAATTGGAGTGGCGATTCTCCGCATTAGCAGCGAAAACTTTTGTGCGCTTGGCGCAAATTTGAATTCGCTTTGCTGCGCGCGTCGCGCTACCTTATATTTGTTGGCCTGCTCATGAACAGAACCCGGGTCTTTCCTATCATTCTTGCCGGCGGCGATTCCAGTCATCTCGGCTATCCGAAACCACTGGCGCTATTTGAGGGGCGTACCGCGCTGGAATTAGCAGTGGAGAGTTGCTCGGGTTGCGAGACGCCGATCGTGGTGCTGGGCCACCGAGCGGCGGCGATCCGCGGCCACGTGCCCGCTGGCGCGCGAGTGGTGGTCAATCGCGAGTGGCGCGCGGGGCAGCTCAGCTCGCTGCTGGCGGGGTTGCGCGCGGTTCCTCGTGGTGCGGCTTTTCTGCTTTATCCCGTGGATCAACCTTTGCTTACCGGGTCGCTGGTTATGCGATTGGTTCGCGCGTTTGAAAAGCGCGGGCCGGGAAAATTAATTGTGATGCCGCGCAAAGCGAGGCGCTCCGGACATCCGATACTTTGCGCGGGCGAACTGCGCGGGGAGCTGGAGAAGGCGCAGACGGCTCGCGAGGTGGTCTACCGGGATGAACGGCGCGTGCTGCACGTGCTGGTGCGCGATGTGGCCATTTGGACGGATTTCGATTCGCCGGCCACCTACCGGCGCTGCTTGCGGATGTTTCAGCGGCGGCGAGGAACGAGCGCTGCTCCGCGACGCGAAGTGCGAACTTGCCAATCAGGCCGTACTGCGATCCCTGCTAAATCCGAACGCGATTGCGGCTAGTGAGGCGATCACCAGAGCCGAGCCTGCTATCGCGATGGCTTTTGGGACTGAGCCTGCCATTGCCGTTTCGAGCAGCACCCCGGCGGGAAATGAAATCGCTCCGGCGAGCAACGCGGCGGCTAGCAGCATGCGCGTGGATTCTGAGAACGCGACCCGGCGGAAGGCTACGCCGAAAACGATCAGCAGCAAGCCGAGCCCGATCCAGTGGCCGTGTGCGTCCACTTGCCGCACATACGCATAGTTTGCGGCAGCGTAAGATTGCATCGAGACTTGCGATTCCTGCGGCGATTGCGCGGCGGCGTGGACGAAGGCGTTGGTGAGCGAGCCGCCGATAGCGTCGAGAGTCTGATGCTCGACAAACACCGCGTAGTAAAGGCCGTAAGTCATCCCCCAGACGGCCAGAAGCAGCCCACCGATTACGAGCAATCGGCCGGAGCGCGTCATCGCTCAGATCCCATGAGGGCCGCTCCTGAGGGCGCATCGAGCGTGCCCGTGTAGCGGACCACTCCCGCCAACATTCCCGTAAGGGCGATCACTACGAGCAGGCCCCCGATATCGGCAATGCCGCCAGCGAGTAAGCCGAGCCGCAATTCCAGAAGCACGAAAACGGGCAGCAGCACGGACCCGGCAAGAAGAGTGACGACCCAAATTTTCTTCCAACGCTCGCTGAGAAAAACGTAGGGCTGAAAGAAAGCCATCAGAATTGCGAGCATGCCGAATTCGATGATGTGCGCGTGCGCGGCGATGTTGACCGCCTTTTGTCCTTGCAGCATGGCGTAATCCTGCACGGCTTGCGCGCCGGATGCGCGGGTGGCGTTGGTCATTTGCGTGAGCAGAGCGACGTCGCTGGCTTCGTTTTCGAAGAGTTGCGTGGCGGCGTAATACGAGCCGTGGAAGAAGCCGACGAGCACGAGCAGCGTGCCGCAGGTGAGCAGCGTGCGCGCGGCCCAACTGCGATCGCCAAGAAGGGCGTCGGCGGATTTGGCTCCGACTGGGAGTTGACGATATTTCCAGAGGCCGATGAGCTCGATGGCGGCGACGAGTAGCACCAGGAAGCCGCCGAAATCGGCAAAGATGCTGGCCCAACCGATGGATTCGAGCGGGCTGTAGATCATGCCCACGTAGTGGATCAGAAATACGCCGACGGGCAGAAGCGCGGCGCCGATGAGGAGAATGGCGGCGAGTTTGCGCTTTGCGGATTCGCCGAACGCCACGAACGGCTGCACCAGCGCGAGCAGCAGCGCGAGGTAGCCGAAATCGATCATGTGAACGTGCGCGTCTACTTTGGTGCCGCGATTTTCGAGCAGACCGCCAATGGCCATGAAATGCGGCGGGACGCTGGAGGGATCGCGGAGGGCGACGGCGTTCGTGGCGGCGAGGAGATTTTCGTTAATTCGCGAGGCATTCTGGTGCAGGACGAAGACAGCGAAGATATCGCCAAGGAGCATGCCGGCGAGGATAAGCACGACGCCGCCGATGACCAGCAAACGACGCGCGCTGAGCGCAGGAAACGACGCGGCGATTTCCCGGGAGGGAGCGGCGTTAAGCGCGTCTAAGTGCGATGACATGGTGTTGGGTTCGACTTGTGTAGCGCCGGCCTTTCAGGCCGGCATCTTGAATCCGACGCTGTGCGCGTCCTAGGCTACGCTTGCTCTCGCTTCGTACGCGTAGAAACCTGCCGCCCTAAAAGAGCGGCGCTACACACGGCGGAACTTCGGCATCACGTGCTTCGCGAAGAGCTCCTGCGTCTTGATGCTCTTCCAGTGCTCGAGTCCGCCGAAATTCGAAACGATGGCCAGTTCGCCGATGCCGCCTTTCGCTTCCAGTGCGCGCACCTGCGAAATTACTTTTTCCGGCGTACCGATAAATCCGATTTCCTGATCAACGATCTCGTCGTAAGTCAATTTCGTGAGGGATTCTAGTGCGCCGCTGGCGTAGAAGCCATAGCCTTTCGCGCGCAGCTCGGCTTGCTTCGCGGGATCCTTCAACGAATCCAGCGGCGAGGCATTGAATGCCAGGAAATTGTAGAGAGCCTGCTCCACTTCCTTGCGAATTTGCTTTTCGTCTTCATCGATATAGACGGGCCGGATGTAAACGATATTCGGCTCGTGGCCAGCCGCGGCGCAAGCATCCTTGTAGATCTTCAGCGGCGGTTCCAGGATCTTCCACGGAAGCAGCGGCGGAACGAAAATTCCCCAGCCGCGTTCGCCGGCCATTTTGTAAGTGATGTCGCTGGTGCCGCCGGTGTAGAGCGGCGGATAGGGTTTCTGCACCGGCTTGGGCACAACGGAGACATCCTTGAATTTGAAACATTTTCCGTCGAAAGAAAATCTATCTTCGGTCCAGGCGCGAATCAGAATTTCGATGCCTTCGTCGTAGCGCGGGCGGCTCTCTTCGAGCGCCACGTTGGACATGGAATAGAGCCAGGCATGGCCGCGGCCGAGGCCACATTCCAGTCGGCCGTTGGTGAGGATATCTGCTTCGGCAATCTCACCGGCCAGGCGCAGCGGATCGGCCAAAGGAATGGTATGCAGCGCGGTGCGGAAACGGATGCGCTTGGTGCGTTGCGCCGCGGCCGCAAACATGGCCAGCGGATTCGCGGAGATGGAAAATTTCTGGAAGAAGTGGTGATCGATCGTCGAGTAAACGTCGAAGCCGGCTTCATCGGCGTGCTCGATCTGCCGCATGATTTCCCAGATGATCTCGGAATGCGGTTTGCCGGGAGGTGTTTGAATCTCGCAATAGATTCCGAAGCGCATGGTGGGTTCCTATCCTAGCGGGCTTCGACGGATTCGCAAGTTCTGAAATCGGAAGAGCGGGGAAGTGAAGTGAGGCCGGCGCCTTGCAGCGACGGCCTCACGCACGCGGAAGCTTAGAACGTGAATCGCGCGGCAAACTGCAATTGCCGCGGATTGAATACAGCGCGCGGCGTGCCGAAAAGATTATTCGGCGAGCCGTCGATGAACGATGGACCGCCGCAGCCGGAATTCGCTCCGCCTTCGGGGCAGAAATCCGACGCGCCGTACGCGGTATTGAAGAAGCGCACGTTGACGGTGTTGAGCAAGTTAAACGCCTCGAACATCAGCGCCACATTCATCTTCTCGTTGATCGGAATGTTACGCGTGATTCGCGCGTCCACGGTCTCGAGGCTGTCGCCCTTGAAAGTGTTGCGTCCCTCGAGGCCCACGCGGTCGTTATTGCCGAAGATGTCGCCGTTGGAATCGAAGCCCGAGAAAATGGTGAAGTGCTGCGGAGATTGCAGCGTCACGATGGTGCCGAATTCCCAATCGCGCCATAGCAGAAAGCCCTGCTTGGGCGATTGCAGCGTCACGTTGCCGACGAAGCGGTTGCGCACGTCGTCCGCGGATAGCGCCCGTTCCTGCTTCAGATTCAGGCTGTCCTGCGGAATCAGCACGAAACTCGGGTTCGGTCCATCGTCAATGGTCTTCGAGAGCGTATAGCTGATGCCGAACGCGAAGTGATGGCTCACGCGCTTGCTGACGGTGAGGAAGAGGCCGTCGAACTGCGAATCCCATCGCGAAGTGGCTTCGAAGAAAATCGCGAAATTAGGATCGCGCGTCCCGGGATTGAATGCGCCCTGCAGAATTCCGTTCGGAGCTGCAGCGCAAGTACCGGCGTTTCCGACTGGCAAGCCGACGTAATAGACGTTCTTGCAGCCGGTGGTGCCGCCGGTGGAAGTGTGCTCGACGAACTGCCCGCTCGGGTCCGGCTGGTTCACGTTGTAGAAGCTACCCAGATGCACGCCGCGCGTATGCATGCCGCTGATGTTGATATCCCAATCATTGAAAGGCTGGAATTCAACGCTCGCAGTGACTTGCGCGCCGTAAGGATTCTTGTGGTCGGAAACGAAGCGTACGACCGTCGCCGGCTCGAAGAACGCGCACAAAGTTACGGGGATGCACGGCCCCGCTGTCGTTCCGGTGAACGGCGAGATGGTCGTGGCGTCGGGATAGTTTCCGGGGCTCAGTAACTGCTCCATGCCAAAATTCGTGAGCGCAGGCGCGCTGGCAAAGGCGAAGAGTTGCGTGTTGGAGTTTTGTGAGTCTTCGTTTGTCTGACCCGGGAAAGTGCCCTGTCCGCCGCACGAAGGTATTTGGCAGCCCAGCAACGGCGAGGGAATGATCCCATGGAAAAGTCCGGCGCCGGCGCGCAGAACCACGTGCATCGGGCCGCCGAGGTTGTACGCCAATCCAAGACGCGGATCTACGCCGCCCCAGTACGTGTTGAGTAGCGCCTTCGGCCAGGTTTCGAATTCGTAGCGCAGTCCGGCGGTGACGGACAGCTTTTGCGTGGCGCGCCACTTGTCCTGCAGGAAGAAGCCTTCGTACGTGTGATTGATGGTGCCCTGCGCCTGCTTGTCCACGGCGGCCGGAATACGCCGGCCGAGATAAACGGACGTGTCGATATTTGGCTCGGTGAAACCGGAAGCAGCGTCAAAGCGCTCGAAGAAAACGACGAACGGGTGCGGACAGATTGGATCGGTGGCGCAACCTGTGACCACTCCATCGGTACCGAGATAAGCGCCGAGGTTCGCGAAGTCCGCTTCAAACGGATAGAACAACGGGAATGCTTCCTGGCTGCGCACAAAATTGAAATCGCCGCCGAAACTTATGGCGTGCTTATTCAAATTGAGCGTGAAATTGTCGGTCACTTCAAAGCGCTGCTCCCGATAGAAGTCCGGATTGCCGCGGTTCACGCCGGAAGTAAATGTATTCGAGACTTCCAGGTGCGGCTCGGTTGTGTCCGTGGGGAAATTAAAGGAGCGGCGCGCGAATTGCATGAGCAGCTCGTTGGTTTTGTTCGTGCCAATCAGCGAAGTCAGATGGCCCGCAATGGATTGATCACGGAAGAAATTGTCCTTGAACGCGGAAGGCAGATCGAATCCGTCATTCAGCGGCGATTGATTGGTGAGCCGTGCATCGGTGATGAAATAGCGGGCGAAGAGGTAATTGTGCTCGCTCAGATTTTCATCCAGGCGCAGGAACCCATTGTCCAGGTTGCTGTCGCGAAGCACGTTCAATCCGGCCGGCTCCGGCGGCAGGCCGAGCGCGATCTTCGTGGCGTTGATGGCGTCAATGTTGTCGAGAACCGCGGAATTGTAGTGCGGGGATTCATCGCGGCGCTGCCCTTCGTAATTGGCGAAGAAAAATGTCTTGTCCTTCGAAATCGGCCCGCCGATCGATGCCCCGAATTGATTCTGATGCAGATCGTTCAGCCCCGGCGCGGCAAGGATGCTCTTCGCATCGGCGCCGTCATTTTGGTAGTACTCGTAAAGCGAGCCGTGCAATTCGTTGGAGCCGCTCTTGGTGATGATGTTCACGATGCCGCCCACGGCGCGGCCGTAATCCGACGTGTAGTCGTTATTGATCACGCGGAATTCGCGCACCGAATCCTGCGGCGGCGTGCCGCGCTGAATGCCCGATACGGTGGAAATATCGTCCGCGCCATCCACGGCGATGAAATTGAAGTGGATATTCTGCCCGGCAAAGGAAAGCTTGGTGACTGGCTCGACGATCACGTCCGTGCTGCCTGACGTGGTGTCGCCAATCTGCACGCCCGGCGCCAGCAGCGCGAAATCAATAAACTCGCGGCCATTCACCGGCAGATTTTCAATCTGGCTTTCGGTGACTACCGTGCTCACTTGCGTTCGCGTCGGCTCGATCACTTCCGCCGCCGCCGACACAACCACTTTCGATTCCGTCGCGCCCACCGTCAGCACGAAATCCAACGCGGCCGCTTGCCCGATTTGCAGCGTCAATTCTTTCTCGCTCTTGCCGAACCCGCCGTGCTCCACGGCAATCCGGTACTCGCCGACGGGCAACGAAGCGAAGTAGTAGTGCCCGCCATCCGATGTCTGCACCGTGCGCGTCAGGCCAGTCGCGGTGTTCACGGCCGTTACCGTGGCCTTTGCCACCACTCCGCCCGAACTATCGGTTACCTCGCCTGACAATTGCGCCGTCACCGTCTGCGCTCGCAGGCTATCGCTCAGTCCCAAGCAGCACAGCGCAAAAATCAGCGCGAAGAAACACACACGCAGACTTCGAATGGACATGGACATAGTTCCCCCCTCGATTTTGGCCAACCCCAGCAGCCCCACAACGAAACAGTCGTCCCCACCTTTGGGCGTTTATAATACGGTGGAAAAAATTGTCAAGCCCTTTCGATTCCGAGAATTACGGATATGTCCAATGTGACTACAAGGGTGAGTTTCGGCGGTACGAAAAGGGGATCGGAGGGATGATCGAAACGCAGAAAGCGCAAAAAAGTCTTCAGATCAGAAGAGTCCAAGAAGCTTGGCCGCGCCGGCGGCCACCAGCAGTACCCCGATTCCGATAATCACGATCCACTTCGTCTCGAGGCCCGGCCTCTCTTCAACGAGGGGTACCTCCTGCACTTCCTCAAAATCCAGCACCGCACCCTGCTTGCCTGCCTGCCCTCGATGCGGATACACCTTCTGCAATTTCACGCGAAATTTCCGGCCCTCGGAGAGCTTGCGCGCCAAATCCGTAATCGGCGCCACGTACCCCAGCTGCTGCCCGGTTTTCCTTGAAATTTTCAGCGTTTCAGCGGCGGGACGATGATTCGTGCTGCTCTCCAGCAGCAGCTCTTCTCCCACGGCGCACGCCCGCAAAATATCCTGCCGGTCCGCGCCATCTTCGTTCTTATCCGTCACTCCGCGAAGCTCCACGGAATAGTGCCGCCCGAGCCCCACCACGCGGGGCTCTCCGCCGACGTAATCAGCTCTGGCTTCGCTTTGACGGCTCACGACGCACTCTCGTTGCGATTTCCGGGACGGCGACTTTCGTGTTTACGCGCGCCGGTCTGCCCGGCCGCAGAGGGCTGCCTTCCGTTGACGAGTTTCGCGTCCGGATCGGTTCTAATGTCTGAGCAACCAGGGTGAGTGCTCCTCCTGGCGCGGGGATATTTAAACTACTCCCGTCGGAGTTCGCACGTCAACAGTGCACTTGGCTATCAAAGTACTAGACGTACGGCCACGCCGCGGCGTTCCTGGAATTCGGGCGGCAGCTTCACGAAGCTCTCTGGCGCGCATAGCAAACGCTCAAGGCCGATTCTTGAATTCCCGCGCCATTTTTACGATAGGCAGGGCCTCGCCATTGCTCAAAGGCACTTCCAGATTTTCGAGCGCTTCGTAGCCCTTGGCGCGGTAAAAAGCCACGCCGCTGAGCGTCGCGCCCATCTCGAGGCGTGTGAAACCAGCGTCGCGGGCGGCTTTTTCGCACGCCTCCAAAATCATCGCTCCAATGCCGCGCCTCGCCCATTCCGGATGAACGAAAAATGCCCGAATTTTGGCCGCATCGCGTGCGGGGTCGAGAAGCGTGTCTTCGCGGCCGGGAAATTGATCGCCGCCGTAGAGTGTCTTGCGCTTGCTCCATCCCCCGCAGGCGATGATTTTTGCCGCGCTGCCTGCGGATGCAGGGGATTCCGCCACCAGCATCGTTCCGTCCGCGATGAGTTGAGTATCAACGCCATAAACGGAATTCAACGCACCTTCAATCTGTCTCGGCGAATAGTCTTGCGCTTGCAATCCGCGCACCGACGCAGCGATCACCTCCCGCATTCGAGGAACATCGGCAGCGGTTGCACAACGCAATTGAATTTTCATAGTCGCTCGCACCTCGTCGCACGCACCTCAATCGATTCGCGACATTCTAACCGCAATCTATTCCAGCCGCGCAACGTCCGCGCCTCCAGGTACCGCCGGCCTCCGTGCCGGCTTCCCGCGCCTCTAGGTAGCGCCGGCCTCCGTGCCGGCATCCGACGAGCGCAAGCCCAGCCAAATACAAAACCCACCGCCGGTAGAACTCTCCCGCCGTCGCTTTTTCTTCTCTTCTTTTTTTACTTTACGCTCTCATCCCGAACTTTTCTATTTCGCCGTCATCCCGAACCCCCAAGTACCGCCGGCCTCCGTGCCGGCATCCGACGAGCGCAAGCCCAACCAAATGCAAACCCCACCGCCGGCAGAACTCTCCCGCCGTCGATTTTTCTCCTCTTCTTTTTTTTACGTTACGCTGTCATCCCGAACCCCTTCAGGGGTGAGGGATCCGCATTTTCTTTCTCCCTCCCCTCGCGAGCTAAGTAGTTCCCCGCCCAGTTCTATAGCCACCGTCGCAATTCTTCGTTACTCTCGAATAGTTCTAATCGACACATGCCCCAGAACCAACCCAAGCCACAAAAACCAAGCAAAACAAAAGAAAGCACTTACAGCACTTACCTAAAAATTTCTAATCGACAGTCCTGCCGATTAGAAATCGCCGTAACTTCAAGAAAACAAACGCCAGTCTCAATTTCTAATCGACGGAAAACCGGCCTTTTTAGCCCTGTTTTGCCACCCACTTGGTTTCCGGTTCCTACAGGCTCCCGCAACAATCGCATTCGCTCCCGGAACACGGCTCGCGATAGAATCGGCGCTGCGTTGGAGGGATAACAGGCGATGAAATTTGGCCGGCGGTGCGTCTCGGTTTTATCAGCGGCTATTTTTCTCTGCATAGCGGCTGCGGCCGGCGTCGCCGCGCAGACGATCAAAGATGACGCGCTAAAAGGCATGAAATGGCGGCTGATTGGCCCGTTTCGCGGAGGGCGCTCGCTGGCGGTAACCGGTATCGCGAATCAACCCAACGTCTACTATTTCGGCGCGGTTGCAGGAGGAGTTTGGAAGACGACGGATGGCGGGCTGACGTGGTCTCCCATTTTCGATAAGCAGCCCATCGCCTCGATCGGTGCAATCGCGGTGGCGCCATCGGATCCCAATATCATTTATGTGGGCACCGGAGAGGCATGCCTGCGCGGAGATATTTCGTTCGGCAACGGGATGTACAAATCGCTGGACGCCGGTAAGACCTGGGCGCACATCGGCCTGGATGACACGCGCCATATTGGCGCCGTGATCGTCGATCCGCGAAATCCTGACATCGTTTTCGTTGCAGCGCTCGGGCATGCATTCGGAGCGAACAAGGATCGCGGCGTATTCCGCTCCGCGGATGGCGGGAAGACGTGGCAGAACGTTCTCTTCAAAGACGACAAAACCGGCGCGATCGACATTACTTTCGATCCGAACAATTCGCACGTGCTTTACGCGGCGATGTGGCAGGTCTTACGGACGCCATGGAGCTTTGATAGCGGCGGTCCGGGCAGCGGCCTTTATAAATCCAGCGACGCAGGGCTCACTTGGCAGCGTCTCGAGGGCCACGGATTGCCGGAGGGCGTGCTGGGGCGAATCGGAGTTGCCGTTTCGCCCGCGGATTCGAGCCGCGTTTATGCGCTGATCGAAGCGGAGAAAGGCGGACTCTATCGCTCCGATGACGCCGGCGGGAGTTGGGCGCGCGTCAACGAAGATCACCGCTTCCGCCAGCGAGCCTGGTATTTCACTCACGTTTTCGCCGACCCGAAAAATGCGGACTTCGTCTATATGTTGAACACGGGCATGTACCGTTCAACGGATGCCGGGAAATCTTTTCAAGTGCTCGGGCCGCCGCATGGAGATCGTCACGATTTGTGGATCGATCCAACGAACGCGAATCGCATGATCGAAAGCGATGATGGCGGCGCGACGATTTCCACGGACGGCGGCAAGACCTGGAGCGCGGAAAATAACCAGCCGACTGCGCAGTTCTATCATGTCTCTACCGATACGCGGTTCCCGTACTACGTCTATGGCGCGCAGCAGGATAATTCCACGGTCGCCATCGCCAGCCGCAGCTATGGTGGCGCGATCGGGCAGCGCGATTGGTACGACGTGGGCGGCGGCGAAAGCGGCTACGTGCTGGCCGATCCGCGAAACGCGAATATCGTTTATGCCGGATCGTACGACGGCTTGATTACGCGCTTCGACAAATCCACCGGGCAGACGCAGGATATCGCGCCGTGGCCGCTCAATCCGATGGGTTCTGGCGCGGCGGATTTGAAGCACCGCTTCCAATGGACCGCGCCGATTGCCATTTCCCCGCACGATCCCGGCACGATTTATTTCGGCGGCGAAGTGCTTTTCGCCAGCACCGATGGGGGCGCCACGTGGAACAGTATCAGCCCCGATCTCACGCGCAACGACAAATCCAAGCAGCAGTCCGCCGGTGGGCCGATTACCAAGGACAATACCAGCGTCGAATATTTCGACACAATCTTCAGCGTGGCGGAATCGCCGGTGGAAAAAGGCGTGATCTGGGCTGGTTCCGACGATGGATTGATTCATCTGACGCGCGATGCCGGCCAGAATTGGGGTGACGTGACGCCCAAAGATCTACCGGAGTGGAGCACGATCAGCGTGATCGAGCCTTCGAGCGCGGAGGCTGGGACGTGCGTACGTAGCGGTGGACCGGCACCGGCTGGATGATTTTCAGCCGTATGTGTACGCGACGAAAAATTACGGGAAATCATGGTCGCGCATCGTTAGCGGACTGCCGGCGGGGAGCTACGTGCACGCGGTGCGGGAGGATCCGAAACATCCGGGATTGCTTTTTGCCGGGACGGAGACGGGGATATTTGTTTCGTTCAATGACGGCGGGCGTTGGCAGCCACTGCAGCTGAATTTGCCGGTGGCGCCGATGCACGATCTGGCGATTCATGGAGATGACTTGATTGTCGCGACGCATGGGCGATCGTTCTGGATTTTGGACGATATCGCACCGCTGCGCGAAATCACCGACGCGACTCAGAATGAGGATGTGCATCTTTATGCGCCGGCGGCTGCGGCGCGTTATGTTGGCGGATCGTTTCATCTTCCGCCGGGATTGGCGCTCGGCGCAAATCCGCCCGATGGGGCCATCATTGATTACGCGCTGCGTTCGAAACCGAAAGATGCGATAGAACTCCAAATTCTGGATGGCGACGGAAATTTGATCCGGAAATTTTCGAGCAAGAAGAAGGACGAGGAAAAACTGCCGGGTGAAGACGCGGAGCCCGAAGAGCCGCGCGATCTGCTGCCGGCGGAGCCGGGTTTGAATCGCTTCACGTGGGATTTGCATTACGAAGAAGCTACGAAAGTGCCGGGAACCGTTTCGTGGGGCGGTAGCGGCGAAGGGCCGCGCGTGTTGCCCGGGACGTATCAGGTGAAGCTTACTGTGGCGGGAACGGCCTACGACTCGACGGTGGAGGTGAAGATCGATCCGCGCGTCAGCACTTCCGCGGAAGATTTGAAGAAGCAGCTCGATTTCGGATTGAAGATTCGCGATCGCGTCAGCGCGGCGCAAGATGCCGTGAATGAAATCCGCGACGTGCGTGGCCAACTAGAGTCATTGCATAAGCGCCTCGCTGGCGATGCATCGCACGCTGAAATCGCCAAGGCGGCTGAAGAGTTGAGCAAAAAGCTCGCTCCGATCGAGGAAGCGATCATTCAGCCGAAATCAAAATCTTCGGAAGATCCGCTCAATTATCCAATTCAAGTGGCCGACCAGTTGATGGCGCTATCCAGCACGGTGAACAGCGCGGACGCGGCGCCGACGCAGGCTTCCTTCGAGGTTTTCGAGGAGTTGAATCGGCGCTTGGATGATCAGCTGGCAAAATGGAAATCCCTGAAGGACCAGGACCTCAGCACATTCAACGACGAAGTGCAAAAAGCGAATATTCCGCTGGTGATGTTGGCCGCGCCGAAGAAAGATTAGCGGATGCAATGGGAGCGCGCTTGAGCGGCGCCCGAGCGTGTCATATCATTTCATTTTAGCGATGACCGCAGAATCAAATGGAACGGTAAGAGAAACCAGCCGTCCAGCCACCTACTGGATTGGCGAAGGCGGCGGCTGGTTATTGCGCCACGTGGTGAACGGACTGGCGGCCACGGGCATCACGCCGAACATGT
The DNA here is from genome assembly GCA_963838545.1 of uncultured Acidobacteriota bacterium. GTDB lineage: Bacteria > Acidobacteriota > Terriglobia > Acidiferrales > UBA7541 > Palsa-147. The sequence goes on along the minus strand of CAWIRL010000022.1, from coordinate 286,614 downwards.
TCACGTTTTTTGCGCTAGCGGTGAACAGTTGGGCGGCGGTGCTGTTTGCCAGAGGAAGCTTTCGGCAGGCTGCGGCCGTACTTTTCTTTGCGGGATTTTTGGACATGGCCGACGGGCAAGTGGCGAGGCGGGTGGGGCGCGTGACGGCCTTCGGCGCGTTTTTGGATTCGACGTTGGATCGTTACTCCGATTTGGCGCTGTACATGGGATTGGTCGTTTATTACACGCTGATCGGGCGGCCGTTTTATATGGCGCTGGCGGCGGTGGCGATGGCCAGCTCTTTCATGGTGAGCTATTCGCGCGCGCGCGCGGAATCGCTGATCCCTACTTGCAAAGTGGGATTTATGGAGCGTCCCGAGCGATTGGTGCTGTTGATTTTAGGCGGAGTCTTTCAGCGCATGGCGCCGGTGCTTTGGGTGATTGCTTCGGTTTCGACGCTGACGGTGATTCATCGGGTGGTTTATACCTGGCAGGAATTGCGCGCCGGCCGCACGTTGCCGGAAGTTGGAACTTCTTCGCTTTTGTAGCGCCGGGCGGTGGCCGGTGTTAGCGCTGAGCGCATTTGCCGAGGAACTGCAACATCGGCGGCGTTACTTGGCTTCAATCGGCGCAGAAACAATTTCGTGCACTCGATCGCGGAGCGCGTCAATCTCGTCGCGGCTCACCTGACTGGTATCGATCGTGTCATGCAGAATCACGGTGATCTTTCCCGGGTGCAGCATCCAGTATCCTGTGCGAAAAAATTCGTACGAGCCCACGATACTCATCGGCACGATCGGCGTGCCGAATTTTTGCGTAATGCTGAAGACGCCTTTGCGGAACGGGCCAACGTGGCCATCGCGCGTGCGCGAGCCTTCGGCGAAGGCGATGAGACTGACTCCGGAATCGAGAGCGGCTTTGGCGCGGCGAGTCATTTCTTCAAGGCCGGCGCGCGTGGGCGCGTCCGGCACCGGCACGTTGCCGAAGCGCTTCATCATCCAGCCATACGCAGGCACCTTGAAATGCGATTCCAGCTCGAAGCCGCGAACGAACTGCGGAATCGCGGAATAGATCACGAAGGGGTCAAAAATATTTACGTGATTGCAAATGAAAATGGCGGTGCGATTCGGATCGAATCCCGGCGAGCGGCGGACTTCGAATTTCACTCCGGCGACGCGCAGAATATTGCGGAAGAAAACGCGCTGCGGCCAATCGTTTTTCCGCGGATCAATGAAAATGGCCAACAGCACGAGGAACGTGCAAACGATAAAAAAGTGCAGTCCGCTGAGAATCCAGAGAATGAGCGAGCGGACTGTGAGCCAGGCCTTCTTCATACGTAAACGTCCAGCGCGCCGGCGAGCACTTCGATGCTGCGGAGGTGCAGCTCGAGACTTTCGCCGTCCACCATCACAGTCACCGGACGATCCAGATCGAATTCCACTCGCTCGATGGCGGCGCGGGATGCCAGCGGATGTTCGATGTGCGTGCCATCGAAGAGCGTAGGAAAATTCCGCAGCAGGCCGAGGCGCCCGATGGGTCCCCAGCGCACGTATTCAAGCAGGCCATCATCAGTAGCCGCTTTCGGTGCGATCATCATTTTGCCGCCGGTGAAGCGGCTGTTGTTGAAGGCCAGAAAAAGGCAGCGGCGGCGATCGTGTTCCGATTGCGAATCGAAGCGATGCGGAAAGGGCCGGCGATCGAGCCGCGCGAGGCAGGTGAGCACGCCGAGAATGTAGCCTGCTTCGCCGAGAAATTTGAAGCGGCGATTCGTTGTCGCGGCGACGTCGGCGGCAAATCCGAGCGTGAGCAGATTGATGTAGTAAAGCTGGCCTCCATCGTAGACCAGGCGCATCACGTCGCAGCGGCGCGTGCGGCCGGCAACGATCGCCTCCGCGGCTCCGGCCGCGCCATGCTGCGTGAAATCTTTCAAGAATGAATTGCCAGTGCCGAGCGGAAGAAACGCCAGAGCCGGCCGTTCGCCGCCGAGGCAATCCGGGAAGAGTCCGTTGACGATTTCGTAGGAAGTGCCGTCGCCGCCCACCGCGATAAATTTTCGCCAGCCTTCGCGGTACGCCTCGCGGGCGATGAGCGTGGAGTCGCCGGCGGCACGCGTTTCGCGAATTTCCAGGTCAATGCCTTTTGCGCGCAATTCCGCCAGCGCCTTCGCGGCCAGCTTTCCGGCGCGCCCGCCGCCCGCCGCGGGATTGACGATGGCGAGGAAGCGTCCGTTCATAAAGGCAGGACGGCGCTGCGATCGAGGGCCGCGCGGATTTCTTCGGCCAGCACGTTGCGCTTGATTTTCATGGATGCCGTTCGCGGAAAATCTTTTTGCCAGGCGACGATTCCGCTGATGCGCTTGTAATTGAGCAGCTTTCGATTGCGCGCATCAATATCCGCGCGCACTGGCTCATCGATCGCGCGGCCTTCTTCGGGATGAATCACAATGACCAGCTGCTCGCCCAGCATACTTGCGCTGCGGCCAAAGATAATTCGCCGCAAAAACGCTGAACTCCTTCACCGGCAATCCTTCGAAGATATTTTCGATGTCCTCGGGATAAATATTTTTGCCTTCTTCGGTGACGATCATATTTTTCTTGCGCCCAAATAGCTGCAAGTGCCCCATCGCATCGAGCCGCCCTAGATCGCCGGTCATCAGCCAGCCATCCACGAGGACTTCCGCAGTCATCTCGGGATCATCGAGATAGTGCGACATCACATTTTTCCCGCGCACCGCCACTTCGCCAATGCCATCGGAATCGGGATTTAGAATTTTCACTTCCACGCCGGGAAGCGGCTTGCCGACGGTGTCCGCGCGAAACGGCTTGAAATCGTTGAGCGTATTCACCGTGCCCGCTTCGGTGCAGCCGTAGCCATTGCCGACGAGGATTCCCAGATCGTAGAAAAATTGCAGCGTGGCCGGTTCGGTGAACGCGCCGCCAACGAAGAGTGCGCGCAATTCTCCGCCGAATGCGTTATGGACCTCACGCAAAAGCGCGCGGCTGAGCCGCACGTTGGGGTGCCGGCGCGTGAAGGCGCGATTGGCGCCGATCAAGACATTCAACATTCGCCGCTTCGCGCGGGGCAGAGAATCGAATCGCTGGCGCAGTCCGCGTTCGAGATTTTTCAACACCATTGGGACCAGTGTCATGTACGTGATCTTATAGCGCGTAAACGCATCGCGAATGAATTCAGGCCGGAGAGTACGCAGGTGCACTACGGTCGCGCCGCATGTGAAAGGTCCAATAAATCCCACCATGAAATCGATCGCGTGGTTCGTGGGCAAAATGCTCAGATAACGCACGCCCGGCCAGAAAGGAAAAAGCGCTGTCAGAGAGACGCACTGCTCCAAATAATTGTCGTGCGTCAAAACGCAGCCCTTCGGCCGCCCACCGGTTCCGGAAGAATAGACGATGCACGCCGGATCATCGCGCCGCCGCATTTCAAAGCGCGCTTCGCTATCCCCGCGCGCATCCTCCCAGCGCCGCGCTCCAAAAAGCTCGGCGTTCACCGGCGCTTCCGTCACCAAAAGTATTTTCGCGAGCAGCATCGAAAAGTCAGCGCACTGCGCGATCGCGCGCCACAAATGATATTCGACGATCAGCACCTCGGCACGCGAGTGCGCGAGCAATTTCAGTTGCTCCACGGGCGTCAGCTTGTAATCGAGCGGCACCAGCACGCCGCCAGCATAAAAAATGGCATACGCCGAAATCAGCCACTTCGACTGATTCGTCATGATGATCGCCGCGCGGCCGCCCGGCGCGAATCCGAAATCCTGCAGCCAGCGCGACAAAGGCATCGCCGCATCGCGAAATTCGCGGTACGTGAGCCGGCAATTTTCCCGATCGCGATCGGCTTCAATCAGGCAAATTTCATTCGGCCAGCGCTCCATGGCATCGCGCAGCGCTTCACCAAGGCAGGAGTAACGTCGGAGGTCCAGCATCAGTTGAGTTCCGGCATCACAGGCGGGCTTGAATTCGCTCGGCCAGCGTGCGGAAATCCGTGACGCCTTGCAATTCGTAGTCCGGCAGCTCGATATGAAAATGATTTTCGAGCCGCGTCAGCAGATCGAGCGCTTGCAGGCTATTGATTCCGAGCGTTTTGAAAAAATCATCGCCGGCCTTCAGTTGCGCGCGCGGCACGGAAAAATGCTGCGCGGCGAGAATCAAGATTTGCTCGGTCGTGTCTTGTAAATTGGCCATGATTTATAGAATTTCTTTCGTTCGCGCGCCGCTATGGCAAATAGGGCAGCGCATCCTCCGATTCAACAAACTTCCGCAGCCCCGCGATCACCGCCGGATGCGTGAACAAATCGCAAAAGATTTCAATTTCCTGCCGCAGCTCCTCTTCAGGAATCGGCTTGATGAAGCGTTTCGCGGCGATGGCGGTGGCGCGATCGAATTTTGCCAACTGCTCCGCAGTGGCCCGAGCGGCGCGAAGCGCTTCGCCTTCGGCCACCACCTGACTGACGATTCCGGCGGCGTGCGACTTCATGGCATTGAAACTGCGCCCAGTCAAGAGCAAATCGCGAACCACGGCGTTGCCCGCATCGCGTTTCAGCCGCGGGATTCCGCCGAAGCCGGGAATCAAGCCGAGCCGCAGCTCCGGAAAACAAAAGCGCGCCAACCTATCGGCGATGATGAGATCGCAGGTGAGCGCCAGCTCGAATCCTCCGCCGAAAGCAACGCCGTGCACCGCCGCAATGGTCGTGAGCGGCGCCGCATCCAGGCGATTGAAGACGCGATGAATGCGCTGCAAAAACTCACGCAGCTCGGCGAGGCTCGCGTCCGGAGCCACTTCCTGCGAGCGGCGAAAGAGTTCGCGCAAATCCGCGCCGGCACAAAATCCCGATTTCATTTCGCTGTGAATGATCAGGGCATGCGCCGAACCAAAAACCGTCTCCAGCTCGGCGATAAAGCGCTCGAATTCCACGAGAGATTCGGAGCCGATTTCATTCGCCGGCGGCCGGTGCAACAGCAGCTCGACGCAGCCGTCGCGAATCGTCCAAGACATCGTGTTGGCGTGAAAATCCTTCATGCCGATTTCTTCCGGTAAAGTTCCTCGATTGGTTCGCGTAACCGCTCGGTGATGACGTCCCGTTTCAGTTTACCATTGGCGGTCAGCAAACCGTTCTCGATCGAAAACGGCTCTTTCGAGATCCAAAAAGCGCGAATTTGCCGGTAATGCGGGAGGGATTGATTCACGCGATCGAGCGCGACTTGTGCCTCGTCGTGGTGCAAACCATTGGCCGAGGCGGCGGAAGCGAAAATCGCGGCAAGATAGCTGCGATTATTGCCCACCAGAACCACATGCTCGGCGGCTGGGACAAGTTTTTGCAATTGCTCCTCGATCGGCTCGGGCGCGATGTTGTGCCCGGAATTCAGGATGATCAGATTTTTCATCCGGCCGATGATGCGCCAGTTGCCCGCGGCGCTTACCTCGCCTTGATCGCCGGTGTGAAACCATCCGCCTTCCAGAGCTTTAGCGCTGGCTTCGGCGCGCTTCCAATAGCCGGAAAAAATATTTGGGCCGCGTACCAAGATTTCGTTGTTTTCGCCAACTCTCATTTCGATTCCGGGAACTGCCGGACCGACGAAGCCGGGAACGAAATTCTGCGGGTCGTCGAGCGTGCAAATGCCGGTGGTCTCCGTGAGGCCGTAGGCTTGCAGGATGGGGATGCCGAGCATCATGAAGAATCGCTGTGTTTCGAGAGCGAGGGGTGCGGAGCCGCAGATCAGCGCTTTTAGATTTGGGCCGATGGCTTTGCGGATGGTGCGAAATAATATTGCGCCGGCAATGGCTAGCCAAAAAGAGTCGCCGGCGCGCGACTCGTTCGTTTGTTTGCGCGCGAAGGCGGCCTTGGCGCGATCGAAAAGCGCCGCGATGGGCCGCGGCCGCGCGGCGATTTGCGATTCGATGCGCGCGCGAATTCTTTCGAGCAGCGTGGGTACATTTAGAAAATAGTCGGGCTGGGCGACTTTGATTTCAACAGCGAGGCGATTCAGGTCCATGGAAAGTGAAAACGTGGAATTGCGGGAGAGCGCGCTGAGCAGCGTGAGCCAGCTCGCGGCGAAATTCAACGGGAGATAATGGAAAATTTGCTCGCGCCGCGAAAGTTCCGGATGCATTTGCATCAGGCGGTCAAGCCGAGCCGTGGTGCAAGTCATCATGAAATCTAAATTTGCGGCGCTGAGCATCACGCCTTTTGGCTCGCCGGACGTTCCCGAGGTATAGATGATCGTGAGCGGATTGGGATCGGCAGCCAATTTGATGCTGACTGCTTTTGATTGCGGGCCGGTATTTGTCGCGGAGCTGGAATCGTTGGCGGGCGCGAAAATCTCATCGAAGAGCGAGGCTGGCGGGCCGCCCGGCCACTCCGCGGAAATCGCATCGCGCAATTGCGGCGTGGCGCAAAAAATCCGCGCGGGAGAGCAATCTTTCATCATCGCCGCCAATTCGGCGGCCGCCTGGCGAGAATAGAGCGGCACCACGGCGATGCCTTCAGCCATCAATGCCAGATCGGCGGCCACCCAGCGGATGCTGTTCGCACCGAGCAGCGCACAGCGATCACCGCTTTTCAAGCCGGAGCGCGCGATGAAGGCGCGGGCTTGCGCCACGTGCGCGAGAAGCTCGTTCCCGGAAACACTTTCGACGCGCCCGGGATGAATTTCCTGCAGCACGGTGGCGCCGCCGGCTGACTGCAATCGCGCGAAAATATTTTCGAGGAAATTCACGCTCAATCCGCCGCGACGCGCGCGCCGTGCTCCGAAATCATCCTGCGTTTTCTGCCGTAGTACATGCCGCTTACTGTTTGTGCGGGGGCCAGCAGAATCGGATAAATCCACCCGGCCCAACCTGAGTACCTGCCATTGTTGATCGCGGCCAGTGCCACGGAGCTCAAACCGACGAAGAGGGCAATGGCGGATTCAACGATGGTCGCGCGAGTGTCGAGACGTTCTACGTCGTTCAGTTCGAGCTCGGTGCGCTTCTTCCACGCGTGCCAGTAGAGAAAAATGAACACAAGCGACGCGGCCGCGAACCCGAGACTGTAAATAATCATTAAAAGCGGGAGCTGTTCTTGGCGGATCGGCGGCACGATGCTGCCGTCAGGGAGATGAACGTCGGTGCCGAGGCCGGTCCATGAATTGATGAGCAGCGAGAATAGAAATTTGAGGGGATAGACGTAGAAGAGAACTACGAACAGAAGAGCTGAGTTCAGCACGATGGTCGGGGTATCTTCGAGGCCGTAGCGGCGAAAATAAATATATTGCTTGTACCAGATGGCGATGAGGAGTGTGAAGCAGACAGCGAAGGCGCCGAAACCGCGCATGGTCTCGAGCAGCTGGTCAAACGTATGCGGTACTTCGAGGGATACGATGAGCAGGGTGATGGCGAAGCCGAAAACGGCGTCGCTGAGGCCCTCGAAGCGCGAAATTTCGTGGCTGCGCCAGCGAAAACCTTCCTTCTCGCCCACGCCTTTTTTCGCCATGTGATGCCGGACCATTCGAAATGGCCTTTCAGATGCTGTTTGTATCGCGGCGCTAGCAGCGCGCCTCGGCGAGTTGCTCCAGAGTCGGACTGAGCGGCGGCAAATATTCTTCCCAGCTGCGGCGGCCGCTGCGAATCGGAAATTCGGGATATTGCCGCGCGAGATGCGCTTCCAGATAAGTTCCCATGCGCGCCATCAATTGCAGATTCTTGATCACCGTGTGGCCGATGGCGTCGCGAATGGAATCGGCATCGCGATCGAGCGCGTGCATCGCGGCCACGAGTTTCTCTTCCAGTTCGGGATCATCCACGCGAAGTGAAAGATGATCGTGGCCGCGCTCGTGCATCAGATTGCGGATGCGTTCATCCATGGTGACGCCGGCGGAAACGATTCCCGCCGGGCATGGACGTGACGATGGCGTGATACCGCGAAGAAACCATGCGATCGCAGCAACGCAGCATGCTCACCAGCTCGTACATATCGCTGCTGATCCGAGGAAAAAATCGGCGCGCCGCCGATTTTCGGCGCAAGTCGCTCGCAGGCACGGCGATCGAGCTGCTCCATGGCCACCAGAATCGTAAACATCGGCCGGTCGCGGCGATAGCGTTCGATCGCGCGGCCCATCGCCGATAGATAATTCTCGAACGCCGCATCCACTTCTTTGCCCGAGCGATGGAAATAAATCGTGCGGTAGTAGCTTTCCTTGTAGGCGCCGGTGGTGAGGTGCGCGATGCGCTTGGCGACCGACGCTTTCACCGGCCACCAGAAAGGATGAATCGGGCAAACCACCAGAATCGGCGCGCGTGCCGTCCCATCCGGCCTCGCGCAGCAGCTTGCGTCCATATTCCGGCGGATGCGGCTCGAAAGTCCACGCCGTGTCGGTGCCGAGCTCGGTCGAAACGCCCAGCTTGCCGAGCACCTCCTGCGATTCCGGGTTGCGCGTGATGATGAACGAATCGCGGCAATAGCGGCGGCACATCTGCTGGACGAAGGGATCCATCTCGCCGGCTTCCGCGCCATAGCCAACGCTCAGCTTATTCTCCGCCGCGGCAATTCCCAGCGCGCCGATGATCATGATGGTGAGCGCGTTCGCGAATTTGCTCTTGAACATCGAGCCTTCGCAGGCGATCACGCCGTCGTTTCGCGGCACTTCGCGCGCAAGAAACGGCGGATAGACATCGGGAAGATGCACCTGCCGCGCGTCGCCGAAATAGCCGCGGGTGAGATCGAAATTCTGGGTCATCACGGAGAGCGCAAGATTTTCGTCGCCGAAAATGCGCCGCACCTGCCGCAGCATTTCCTCGACGCGCACATCGGAGCCGGTGTTGCGCGTGCCGTTGTATCCGGCGAAGAGCAGTTTCAGTCTTTTCGCCCGGCTGCCACGCGTCTCGCCGGAGCCGAGCATCCAGGCGAACTTCTTGGCGTCAATGATGCTGCTCACCCACATGGCTAGAGCCATGATCGCTCATGCCCGGGAATTCCTCGTCGAGCCTCCAGCGGAGGGCGGCCGCGGCGGCGGCTGCGAGGCGCTCGAGCCGGGCCAATCCTGATAGCGATACTGAAAATTATTCTCGCGGCTAAAGCGCAGCAGGCCGAAACAATATTTCGAAAATGGTTCGGGCTTGCGGCCCAGTTCCGCGACGATGCGCGAATTGTCGAAGACCGTATTCCAAACCAGGTAGGGCAGAAAGACTTTGAGCAGCGTCGCGATGCCGCCAACTTTGCCGGAGCGCCGCGCGAGAGAATTCACCATGCGCGTCGAAGGCCCTTCGAGTCCCGGCACAAAAATCGGCCCGCGCTTTCCCTGCGCCTTCGCGACAGCGCCTCGGTGAGTTGCTGGAAAGTCTCCGAGCCGGTGCCGGAAGACAGATGATAGATTTCGTGCTCCGGCTTTTCCTTCATGTGCAGCGTGGCAATTGCATCGGCGACGTAGTCCACCGGCACGATATCAAGCTGATCGTTCGGCCGAAAGGGCAGCATCGGCAATCCCGGCAAGAAATACGAACGCGCGCACCATGTCGAATTGCGTGGTCTCCGGGCGACGGCTATCACCCAGCACGATGCTGGGCCGAAAAATAGTTTGAGCACGTTCGGGAAGCAGCTCGCGGACCATATGCTCGCAGAATTTCTTGGTGCGCGCGTAGGGATCGTAATCGGAGCGATCCCAATCGATGGCCGTATCTTCCTGCACCACTTCATTGCTGCGCGTGCCCGGCCACCGCGACGGTGCTCACATGGCTGAAGCGCCGCAGGCCGTGATCGGCATCCGCGCGCGAGGCCACCTGAATCACTTGCAGAGTGCCGCGAAGATTTACGTTCAGGCAGGCTTTCTCGGATTTGCGATTGAGCGAAGCAGCGCAGTGAATCACGGAATCTGTAGAGCGCACGAGTTGCGTGGTAATTGGTCGTCGTCCAGCCCAAATCGCGGAGCGGTCAGATCGCCGCGAAAAAGTGATGCGCGCGAATCGAGCTACTCGTGAAAACGAGGAAAATCCAGATGAATCTGCACGGAGCGCCAGAGCCGCTGCGCGCGCTTCGTCATCATCTGCTCGCCCGCACCAGGAGGTTGAATTTCTCGCTCGAGCGTTCCAGCAAATTCGCCAGAACGTGAGCGCCAATATATCCGGTCGAGCCGGTCAGGAAGATGGCCACAGTGGTTGGGTGATCAAGACGCGGCCGGCGCCGCATGCCGGGCGTCGTCTGCGTCCGGATCCGTATCCGGCGCGAGAGGCACGGAACGCCGCGGCGGCCGCCTCCGGAGCGCGTCCTTCGATGAGAGGATAGCACCACTTGCGCAGCGCCGGAATGTGGATGTTAATCCAGTAATCCCACCAGTCGAGTGCCGCGAACGTCGTAACCGAAATCGGCGCGCTCTTCCGTCCGGCAGCGACGCCGAGAGCCGCTCGACATTGTCGGCCTCGAAAATATGATCGTTGTGCAGGATGAAAGGCTCGAAGAGCGCGATCAGCTTTTCGACTCGTATCCAGCTCGCGTTCGCGGCGCGCCAGCGTGGGCATCTGCAAGCCGAAAGGCTCGACGCCGCGCTGGATGGCCTGCACGACGGCTTTCTGCGCCGGCGCGGAGAGTTTTTCGTAGCGCGCTTTGGAGACCGGAATCGTATCGAATTTCAGTTCGCATCCAGTGCTCGAATCCATTTTGCGCGCGGTAGTGGCGGCGATGCGCCAAGCCCGGTCAATTCGATCGAGCGGCCCATGTTGCACGGATTCGTGACCGAAGATGCAATTTGGTAGACCGGCTGCGTGGCGACGCGCCATCAGCGCCGCGGCGATCAATGTCATGCCGCGGCAAACCAGATCGACCGGAACGATGTCCAGGCACTTGCGCTCGTTCGTCGGCAACTGGCGGAAATAAGTGCCCAGCAGGTAGGAAAGCGACGCCGATGTATTGATGCCTTCGTTCCAGCCGAGGAAAGGCTCGGCGATGGAGGATTCCACAATCGACGGGCGGACGATGGCAATGGGAGTCTGCGGCGACTGCCGCACGAAATTCACGATGAGGACTCGGCGAGGCTCTTCGTGAGCGTGTAGGTATTCGGCCAGCCCAGTTCGTTAGCGCGCTGCGTGCCCGCGTCGGTGAGCGTCTGGCGAATCCAGCGCAGGCGATTCTTGCGGACCTGATTGTCGAGCGCCACGCCGTGCAAATCCTTGGCGGCATGTTCCTTCACGAGAGCCTGCTGCCGCAGCTCCGCAGCGACTTCCGCGCTTTCGGAGCGGGCGATAGTGTTCTGGATAAAGGCTTCCAACGAGTGCCATTCTTTTTCCGCGTCGAAATTCTTTTTTCCGGCAGGATTGTAATTTGGCGCAGCGGTTTCGAGGATGCGGCCGTCGCGTTGCCCGGCAACGTAGCAGGTGGAAAGATGCAGGAGCGCGGCGTGGCGGCACTCACGCAGAAAATCGAGTACGTGCGCGACGGCGTTGACGTTCGAGGAAAGCGCGTCGCGCAGGTCGGGATTGAAATCCGTGAGGCCGGAGCTGTTTACGATCAAGTCGAGAGATGCCGCGAGCTCCGCGCGGGTCCCCGGCGTCATTCCCAGATCGGTTTTGGTTACGTCGCCTTCGATGATCTCAACGCGCTCGCGCAGAAATTCCGCGAAACGCTGGCCGTGCCGCTTCGCCAGCGGTCCATACACCGGCGAAGTCTCTACCATTTTCTGAAATCGCTCGAGCGAAGTGGTCGAGCGGTTCCGCCTGACTAGCACGCAAACCTTACCGATTTGCGGGAGTTCATAAAGTAGATTAGCCAGCCATACCTTTCCGATGAAGCCGGTTCCGCCGATGAGCAAGATTTTCTTGCCGGCGAGCGCGGCGCGGACGGAAAGATGGTCTTGGGCAGCGACTTGGGGAAATTGGACCACTGGAATTGTGTGGCGCGGAGTGGTGCGGATGGCGGGGCGGATCGACTCGTCCAGGATGGCTGGGTTTTTGGCGAAACCAAGATCGCGGGCGAGATCCTCGCGCGAGATCCGGCCGTCGGGGCGCTGCCCGATCAGCTTGGCCAACGCACCGCGCGGTCGGATCACCGGCTCCAGAAGGCGGCCGGTAGCGATGCCATCGCGGAATTCGAGGCGGTTGGCGATCAGGCTGTCAATGCCCAAGTGGCGAGCCAGCGGCCCCATGATGTGGTCCAGGCCCTGGCTTACCAGCACGATGCGCTCTCCTGCCGTGATGGCCTCGCGGAGTTTGGCGACTCCTGCAGGCTTCAGGCGCGGCTTGAAGACATATTCGAAATACTCCTCGCCGAGCAGGTCCAGGCGGTCTTTGCTGACGCCACGCAGCACGGTATGAAGCAGACGGGTGGCCACCACTCGGTGGGTGAAGTAAAGGAAAGGTCGCGCCACGGCCAGAACGCCCATTCCGCCTCGGCGGCCCCAGCGCTCAAGGAAGCTTTGCGCATTCCAGGCGAAGAATCCAACGGGGCGGACGGCGGTGAGGTTCAAAAGAGCGCCCTCGACGCGCCAGAAGGTCACGGGCCGGGTCGCGGACCCCGCGGGCACACTCGTGACGTCGGCGCCCCCCGCGCGACTGTTGTTATGAGCTGCTGCTTTTGATGCCGCCATGTATGAACGGGGCCTTCTAACGACGGTCCCGTAGGCCTATGGATTCGCTGAAATTAGCATTGTAGCAGGAGGGAAGCAAGCCGGGGAGCAGATAGCCCTAGCGGAGCGGCGCTTCGGAGGCTGGGACGAGCTGGAGGGGTTCATCAGGCCTGTGGGCGGGTAGATTTCGTCGTGGGTGTGGCGGAATCCCAATTTCTGGAGGATACGCTTGGAGGCGGCGTTAGAGGGGTGGTGTCCGGCGAAAAGCGATTTGGCGCCGACTGTGGTGAAGGCGAATCGGATAACGGCTTGGCTCGCTTCGATGGCCAGGCCTTTGTGCCAATAGGCGGGACGCAGATGGAATCCAATTTCGAAGATTTGAGCTTCGGGTTTGTAGGGTCGGAGGCCGCAGCATCCCACGAAATCGTCGTCTTCGAGCCAGAAGATGGGCCAGTATTGGACGCCGGAGTCTCTCATCATTGCGATTTCGCGCGTCAGACGCTCTTCGATTTGCAGCTGCGAGAAAGGCCCGCCGAGCAGGCTCGTGACTCTCGGGTCGCACCATAGCTCGACTGCCAGAGGCAGATCATCCAGAGACCAGCGCCGAAATCCCAGGCGCTTCGTGGTCAGGAAATGGGTTGCGTTGCGACTCATTGGCCTTCGTGAACGGTGGCTTCCAATTCTAATGCGGGTTAATGCGGAAACTGGAATTGAAAGAGCGAGCCAGCGGGGCCGCTGACGGGGCGCGTGTTGTATTCGAGGATGTAGCGAAGGTGATCGGCGTCCAACGGATAGTCTGTGCCGGCAGGATAGGGATACGGGGCAAGAGTGTGGAAGGGAAGCGGGGCGACTGTGTCGCCGTGAGCGGCGTAGAAATCCATATCCTTGGCGAAGCCGTCGGCGTAGAAGAAAAAGTCGCGCGTCCAGCCGGGTTGCGGCGGCGCGAGGTTCGAGGGATCGAACTCGACGGAGACTTCGTCGCCGGAGCCGAAGATTATGAATTTATTGTCGGTCCTCTCGATTAGCGGGGTTACGTCACCGTAGCGCGTGTAATTGCCGACCTGGCGAGTATACGGGCCGGTGCGGCTTACGTTTTCGTAGACGTAGCGAATGTCGTTCTTTGGCGTGCCTTCGACTACTTGCGGATAGCCGCGGAAGCCGAGATGCGCGCCGGCCAGCGGAACTTCGCTGAGGCGATAGGCGAGATCCGCCGGCGAATTATCCACGCGAATGCGATCCCAATAGATTTTGAGATTCGTGCTGATGCGGATGCGGCGCGTGCCGGTGGGAAGTTTGCCGGTGAGATCGGCAACCATGGTGCGAGCGAGGCCTGCCGGAAAGCCCATGTCGTCAATCACGCGCGTCCATTGACCGGATGCGTCCTGAACTTCGACGTACGGCGCGATCGGCTGCATGCCCGCTTGCCACGCGGCGTACATGGAATTCGCGGTGAAATAATCGGTGAAGCCGTCCATCAGGAGGCGAGGCGGCCGCGAAGCATCCCACTCGCCGAGATCGAGAGTGAGAGTGTGCATTTTCGCGAAGCCCTGAAACGGCGCTTCAGGGAAATCCATCACATACTTGCGATCGCGATTTTGCAAAAGTGCGAGGACATCGCGGCCACGATCGTCCCACGCACCAGCGGGCGGATGCGCGCCGCGGCTGGCAATTACCTTGAACACCGGAAAAGGCGGATTGCTGGAGAAGTATTCGTTTGGGTACACCTCGACATCGGCGGGATGATCGATGGCGACGAGCCGGACACGATCGAGATAATCAAGTTCTTCCATAGGCTCGAGCATGCGGAAGCTGATGCGTCCATCGCGAAACGCCACCTGCGAGCCATTCACCTTAAGGTATTCATCCGGATCAGGCACATCGCGCTGGCCCGGGCCCGTCCAATGCCCCACTATTCCCGGCCCAATCATGTCCGCAAGAAATTCATAGCGCGTGCCGTTCCACACGAAAATAATCGGACACGAACTCCCGCGCCGGTCAATTTCTGTAATCTCTTTCCGCGCGCCGGCCGCGATCTTCACTTCATCCTGCAATACGCCGGTGGGCCACAGCATTCGCACCACGTCCGCTTCCTTTTCCGCGCCCAAACCCACGTGCAAATCAAGCGGTCCCTGGCTTAAGTATCCGGACGCTCCGCTGATTTCGAATTTTTGCCGCAGCGCCCCGGCAAACACTTCCACTTTCGTGCCTATCGCAGATTTATTGTCGTTCGTCCCGCGCAGCCCCAGCTCTATCCAATTATTCTTATTGCCGCCGACATTGCGCAGCAGCACTGCAGGCGCGCCAACTTGCGTAATCAGCAGTCCCACAGCGCCATCGCCGTCAAAGTCGAAAGGAATCACAGTACGCGGATTCTTCAAAGCAATCTTGTCGAGACCAACATCCTTGGTAAAATCGCGAAATCCCGCTGGTCCTTCATTGCGCAACAGGGCAATCCTGCCTCCCGTGGCGTCCTGGCCCACAGCGACAAGATCCACCCAGCCGTCATTGTCGTAATCAATTGCCGCGATGCCCCAGGCGTATTGCCATCCAAGTTCAGGCAGCTTCACCGCGCTGAATTTCTTGCCTTCTTCGTTCCGCCATAAAGAAATTCCCGGCGCGACGCCGTGCGTCAACGCCACATCCATCCAGCCGTCCTTGTCGAAATCCAGCGTAGCAATCCCCGTCGCTTGCCCGGGCATTTCGCTTGGCCACATCTCTCGCTTCTCAAATGCTCCCTCGCGTCGATTGAAAAACGCCCCTGGCGGCCCATCGCGTTTCCCGGCCACGATGAAATCGATCGCGCGATCGTTGTTGATGTCTGACACGATCGCTCCCACCGACTCAGGCCCAGCCGCAAGCCCGGTTTCTGCCGTCACGTCGGTGAACGTCCCGTTCCCATTGTTCCGCCAAAGCAAATTCGAAACTTCGCCGGAATTCTTGAAATCTTGCGCCCACCGTTGTTGCGTCACGTAAAGGTCGAGATCTCCATCGTGATCGTAATCCACAAAATTCATCCCCATCGCCATCCCGGGCGCCTTGATTCCCACTTGCGTAGTCACGTCGCGAAATGTTCCGTTGCCCTGATTGCGATATAGCGCCACGCGCCCGATCAAGCCCACCGCAAGATCGGGCCATCCGTCGTTATCGTAATCTCCAACCGCGCAGCCGATCCCGAACTCATGAAAACCAATCCCCGATGCGCCTGTCACATCCACAAACTTGCCGCCGCCGGCATTTCGATACAGCCCTGCACTCCCTTTACCGATTGCATTGACAAGAAAAATGTCTGGCCGCCCATCGTCATCAAAATCAAAAACGCAGGCGCTCCGTTCAATCGGCTTCAACGGTGCACCAACCTGAATTCCTTGCAACGGCGCAACGGTAGCCGGCAAGCCCGAGTCCGCCGTCACATCCACAAATTTCACCGGAATCGCCGCGGTCACCGACTCGAGCGTCGCCGAAATCTGCTCCGCCAGCGAATATTTCCCCTGCTCGCCATACACCAGGCTCATCGGCGTGCCCAATTTCGCGGCATTCAAATGCTGGAAACGTTCCAGGTGCGCCTTCGCCTGCGCCGAATCGCCGGCCCGTTGATAAGCCTGCGCGAGTCCGAACTCCGCTGAGACGTGGTACGGATTTATTTTCAGCGCGGCGGAAAATTCATCTATCGCTTTCAAATATTGGTGAAGCGCCGAATAACTCGTGCCCAGAAAATAGTGAATATCGGCGTCTGCGGGATCGAGCGCTTGCGCACGCACGAAAGCGGCCGCCGAGGCTTCGGGGTTGCCCGCCGATTTTTCGAGAAGGCCAAGGTTGTACCAGGCGTGCGCGTCTTGAGGATGCGACTGCGTGATTTCCAGCAGAATTTTGCGGGCATCATCCGCCCGCTGCATATTCAGCAGCGCAATCGCGCTATTGAGCTGAGGAATGTAATTTTGAGAGTCAGCGACGACAGCCCGTTGAAATTCCTTGATCGCGTCCTCAGGGCGCTGCTGATCCATATAAGCGACGCCGAGATTATTGGCTCGCAGCGCTTCCGCCTGCTTCGCCGTAAGCTTCGATTGCGCCGCGCGCGAATCCCGCCCGCGAATAAATAGCGGCGCAACAAACAGGCACGCGACTGCGGCGCCGAGTCCCAGCGAAGTGAATCGCGAAGTTTTCAATCCGCTACTTTCTTTTGAGCGGCTGCGCGGCCGTTTGCCCGGCGGCCTCTTTCACCGTGATGCTTTGATCGGCGCGAATGTTCTTGAGTTTATCGGTCGCGCCGCTCGGCCATCGCACCTCGATCGCATCGGCCTGCGCCGCCGCGCCGAGGCCAAAGGTTAGCACAAGCTCGCTCGACGATTCATAGCTGCCGCCGCTGCGGAGCATTTGATCCTGGGTTCCGCCGGCGGCGGTGACGCGCACGACCGCGCCGATTCCATCGCGGTTCGATTTTGTTCCCACTAACTTGATACGCAAGCGATGATTGGAATTGCCGGTATTGCGGAAAAGCACGGCCGGCCCGCCATTCGCGGTAATCGCGATATCGAGAGCGCCGTCATTGTCAATATCGCCGTAAGCCGCGCCGCGAGCGACGCGCGGCGCGGCAAATGCAGAGCCGGCCGACGCAGTGGTCTCTTCGAATTTCCCATCGCCGAGATTGCGGAACAAATGCGGCGGCTCGGCGTAGCGCACGCGATTCTGGATTTTTTCAATTCCCGTCTCGATGTGTCCATTAGCGATAAAAATGTCCGGCCAGCCGTCGGAATCGTAATCGAAGAAAAAGCACCCGAATCCCAACGTCAGCAAACTCGCCCGTCCAATCCCCGTTGGCGCCGCTTCATCCACGAACAGTCCATTTTTCTCGTTGTGATAAAGCGCCGCCATTTGATTCGAGAAATTCGTAATCAGCAGGCTTGGATATCCGCTGCGATCGTAATCGGCGGCATCCACGCCCATCCCCGCGCGGGCGATCCCGTCTTCGCTAAATGCCACACCCGACGCCACGCCCTTCTCGGTAAATGTTCCGTTTCCATTGTTGATATAGAGCTTGTTCGGCTGCGTGTCGTTGCTGAATGCAATATCCGGCCAGCCGTCCTGATTTGCGTCGAAAATCACGACGCCGAGCGCTTTCGAAGTGGTGTCGAAAAGGCCGGCCTTTTGCGTGGCGTCCTCGAATGTGCCGTCACCGCGATTGTGCCAGAGCCGCACCGACGCGCCGCGATAGGATTCCGGGGTGCAATACGATTTCGTTTTTCCGTCAAGGGTGCAGTAGATGTCGGTCTGCGGCGTCCATTGCACGTAATTGCTCACGACGAGATCGAGATGGCCGTCGCGATCGTAATCCACCCACGCCGCGCTGGTGCTGAATTCATTCGGCCCGGTGAGGCCGGCTAGCTTGGTCACGTCGGTGAATGTGCCGTTGCCGTTGTTGCGGAAGAGATGATTTTGACCGAGCGCAGTGAGGAAAATATCGTCGAAGCCGTCGTTGTTGAAGTCGCCAATGGCCACGCCCATGCAGTAGAGTTCGATCGCCAGGCCCGCCTTCGCGGTGACGTCGGTAAATGTGCCGTCGTGATTATTGTGATAGAGCGCTGGATGCGAGGCCGCATGATGATGCTCGGGCCAGTCCGCGCCATTGACGAACAGAAGATCCTGCCAGCCGTCATTATCGTAATCGATGAATGCGACACCGGCGCCCATCGCTTCCGGCAGATATTGCTTTCCGAACGCGCCGTTATTGTGCGTGAAATGGATTCCAGCGGAGTGCGTAACATCTTCGAATTGGACAGCGGCCGGAGGCGCCGCGGAAAAACTGGGAGCGGACGGAATGCAGAGAGCCAGCACGGCGATGAAGAGTGCGGTGAAGAAGGGAATTGGCGTGCGCGCAGCGGACGAACGCGGCGAATTAGCGAATTTCAATCTGATCCCCCATGCGATGCCGCTGCCGATTGCGATTTGGCCGAGCGCAGTTTCGCGATCGAAACGGAAACGTGCTCGTGAATCGGCTGGCGCTCAACGTTGTCCTGCGGATGTGCGCGCAGGTACGGGCCCGTCAAAGTCTGCGCCGATTCATCCGCTTTGAAGCGCAAGTAGCGCTTCTGAAATTCCGCGGCGCGATCATTTTGCCCCAGGCCCGTATAACAAAGCATCAGATTGTAATTGGCTTCGAGATCTTCGGGATCGATTCCCAGCGTGGCGTTGAATTCATCGATCGCTGAGCTGTATTTCCGCTGCAGGAAGAAAATGCGGCCGAGTTCGTCGTGCACCACGCGATCGCGCGGATATTGCTCGAGCACCTTGTGCAGGTGCGACGCGGCGTCGTCATAGCTGCCTTGATTCCGCAATACTTTCGCGTAGAAGAAATTCGCCCGCGCGAGAGACGGCGAAACTTCCAGCGCTTTTTCCAACACGGTCTTTGCGGCGGCCAAATTGCCTTCCTGAAACCGCACGCGGCCGATATTTACCCAGCCATCCGGATTTTGCGGCGCAATCTGAGTGATTTTCTCGAACGCCGCCGCGGCTTCTTTCAGATCGCCCTGCAGCAGCAGGCCGATGCCGTAATCATTCCATCTGGTCCAATCGGCGGGATCGAGTTTCAATTCCGGCGCGGGCTCGGGTGCGTTCGCTGCCAGAACTTTCAGCTCTGCGGAATCCTCCGCGAGCACGACGGTTGGCAAAGTGGGAATGGATTTATTTTCGCCGGAGACACCCGAAGTATCGCCCGTGAAGATCCAGCGGCCGTCGTCAAACTCCGAAGTGACTCGCGGATGTGCGTCTTCCGGATCGCGCATGCCGCCGAAGGCAAACTGCGTATTCCACCACAAGAATTTGCGGTAGTTGAGTTTTGCGTGCAGCGAAATGCGCGAGCCGGAATCCGGCGGAATTTTCAGGCGGAAGTGGACAGTATCGGCGGCGCCCGGGGGGATCAGGTGAACGTACACGGTGGCGCGCGCGGACCATGCGTTTCGTTTATTGATTTGATTTCCGTGCGCGTCAATGAGCACAGAGTGATAGAAATGCGCGCCGGGCTCCACCGGGCCGCGGCCGTCATCCTCGGCCATGCCGCTCCAGAAAATCACGCGGCCGTTTTCGTCCTTTGCGGAAAGCTCGAGCCAGCAATCGAATGCGTCAACGGTGCCGCCGGGGAAGAAATGGCCGACTTTGCGCGTGCGCACGACGACATCCACGCGCGCAGTGTCGCCGCGCCGAACCGACGCCGCGACGCGATTCAGAGGGCCCGTTACTGGAGCGGCGGGTGCGGAAGATTCGTTGGCGGCTGCTGCGCCGGCGGGTGCGGGCGTTTCGGATTCTTCGCCCACGGCGAAAGTGGTTTCAAATTGCGGCGCGATGGGTGCATTGATACTGCTTCGCAATTTCTCGCTGGCTGTTTCGGGAGTGATCGCGAAAATATCCACGCTGAGTTGCTTGTCCTGCAGGAATTTTTCGGTCGCATGGAGCTGCTCTTCATCGCGATTGGCGAAGGGCACGGCTGTGTTGGCAGCGAGAAAACGGTGCGAGTGCAATATTTTCGGGCCCGGCGCGGTGTCATGCAGCGGCGCAAGCGGCATGTGGCAGTCGGCGCAAGTTTGCGGCTGCGGCGGATAATAAAACGAACGCGCGCCATATCCCGATACCGCGCTTGCCTGCCAATTGTCGTAATCATTGAAGCCGCGGGTCCAACGATAGTGATTCACGGGAATGTCGAGATGCACTTTGTGGCACGAAGAGCAAAAATCCGCCGTCTGCGCGCGCATAAACGGCTTGAGGAAAGTGCGGCGGTGCGGCTCGGGATTCAATTCCACCAGGAAATCGTGAACGCCGCGAATGAAGCGATTCTTGCTCATCGCCAATTCATGCAACTCGGGCGTCTCTAGACGGAAATCGCCCTGCCCCATCGTGCTTTTCACCGCGGTGATCGAATGGCACATCATGCAGCCGAGTCCGGCTTGTCCCGCGGGCGTCATTTCGACGTCGCGAATGGGCTTGTCAAATTCGCCGCTGAAGAGCAGCGAGGGATCGTGGCAGCCGGCGCACCATCGCGAGGGCTTGATGCCGACCGTGTCCTGCATGTACTCGATGCTTTTGCGATACCACTGATTATTGAAGGATGAAAAATGGTGCATCGAGCTCTGCCACTGCTTGTAGATATCCGCATGGCAGCGCTCGCACGATTGCGACTCCATGAAATATTCTTTGGCGATGCGCGTTTGTTGCGGCGTTTGCGCGGAGCTGGGGAAAAATGGGCCGCGCGGGCCATCGCCTTCCGCGTCCATGCTCACCGGCGCGATGCGAGGATTTTCGATGCGGTAAGCGCGCTCGAATGGCACGATTCGAATCCAATAGGCTCCCGCCGCCAGAGACGCCGCGATCGCGAAGGCCAGCGCGTGTCGAGCTATGACGCGTGGCGCCGATCCTGCGAGCCAACCGCGCTGGCCGGCCCACGCTGCCGCGAGCAGCATGCCACCGGCAAGGCAGGCGCCGATGTGAACATAAAGCAACGGAAAACGATCGCGCGAAGTTCCCGTAAACGCGAGCGCGACGCCAATTGCTCCGCCAGCGGCGATCAGCAGCCATGCGACGCGGTCGAGGGAACTGCCCGCACTGATTTTTCGCCACAGCAACGGCGCGGCGAACAGCAGGAACAATCCGCCACCGAACAAATGCAGCAACACCGTCCCTTCGTAAACGACGGTGGCGTAAGGCCACGCGAACAGATAAGCGGCGCTGACGAAAAGAGAGTAGAGAAGTAGTTTTTGGAAGCGATTCATTCCAAGGCCGGAAGCGATCGTAAGTCAATTCGCGCGATTAAGACACGATTAAGGCATCATACCGCTCGGGAACCTAGATAACCGCGGAAGTCTGTCGCGCGGATCTGAGGCCGTCAATAATATGAAACCACTAGTAGCGGTGCAGCGAGCGCCGGCGGGCAGTGTGCCTACTTTGCGCGCGGCCGAGTTAGCTAAGTGCTGGCACGAGCGACCAACAAAATCGCCAGAACGTAAAACATGAACATCATCGCCAAATAAGCCCGCGCCTGCTTATTGGCCCCGGCAAATTCCTTCCAAACCAGGACGCCCCATAGCGCCGCCACCATAGGCGCCGATTGCCCAATCGCGTACGCAATCGCCAGCCCGATCGAATTTCCCGCCACGAGATTGAAAACCGTTCCTATGCCCCAGATAAATCCGCCCAGCAATCCCAGCATGTGTGCGCTGAGGGGCGCGCGGAAAAATCCGCCAAACGCCACCGGCTCTCCAACCAACGGCCGGCGCATGAAATAAATATTCCAGATGAAGCAAGAGAGCAGCGCGCCCAAAGTGAAAAAGACCGAGAGGCTGTACGGACCGAGCCCATGCCCTTCGCGCATCGCATGCGCCGACAGCGGCGACCACAAGCCCATCAGCACTCCGGAAACGATGCAGGTAATGATGCTCTTCCGCGAGATTCCTCGATTGCTGGTAGGAAGTTGCCCATACGCTTTTCCGTCCAGCACCACCGCGACGATGGCGCACAGCACTCCCGCGCCCAACGTCACCGGATTGCCTTTCGGCTCGCGCAAATAAGTGAGCACCACGCCCACCACCAGCGCGATTCCAATCGAAACAGGAAATGCAATCGCCAATCCGGCCATATCAATGCCCGCCACCAGCAGAAGATTCGCCAGATTGAAAATTACGCCGGCCAGCATGGCGAACCAGAAATTCGACCTATCTGCCGCGTGCACATTGTTGAGGAAGCTGGACGCATCGTTGCCGCTGCTGCCCATGGTCAACGCCAGAATCAACGAGATCAGAAAAATTCCCACCGCGTAATCCCAATAGAAAAGCTCGAAGCGGTAATTTTTCACTCCCTTATAGGTATTCGCCCACGAGCCCCAGCAAATCGCCGAGGTGACCATCATCACCATGGCGATCGTGAAAGTTGACGGCGTGAACATGAATTTTTCCTCTCCGTTAGTGCGCGTTCGTTGAGCCTGCGTGCCGCCGGTCTCGCGTGCAGCGCCGGCATTTCGAATTTGAATCCTAGAATGACACCGCCGGCTTTTTCGAGCGGATGAACGCGACCACTTCATCATGCTTCGACATCGCCCGCGCGCCCACTTTCGTGCAGCAAAGCGCCGCGCAGGCATTGGCAAAAAGTCCCACGCGCTCGTGATCCCATCCCTGCAGCAAACCGAACGAAAGGCCGCCCATAAACGCATCGCCCGCGCCCGTGGTGTCCACTACGTTCACCTTGAACGCCGGCACATGCGCCATTTTTTCTTTCGTGGCGATGATGCACCCGTCCGTTCCCATCGTTACCGCTACCAGCGACGGCCCCAGCCCAAGCATCGCCTTTGCAATCTTTTCGAAATCGGATTCCCCGGTAATCTCTCTCGCTGCCGCTTTACAAGGTTTCAGCACATCCACCATGTGCAGCGCCGTGCAAAGATCGCCCGCGGTTCCCAGATTTGCCTGCGCGAAAAATGATGGCGCCACGTCCAAGTCGAATATCACGCGTACTTTCGCAGCCTTCGCCACTTTCATCGCCTCGCGCACCGGCACCAGCGGCAATTGCGAAGCCTCCGTGTGAAAATGTTTCGCTTTCTGAATATGCGCAGCGAAGCGGTTGGTCACCTGAAACGCGGAAATCTTTCCGGTTACGTTCGGAAACATGTAAATGCAGCGTTCGCCGGCAGCATCCACGGGAATCCAAGTGAGCGACGAAAGCTCGTGCTTCACCACCTCGATGCCACTCGTGTCCATGCCATCCGCTTCGAAAGCTTTGACGATGATCCGCCCATTATCATCGTCGCCGATCAACCCGAGCCAACCGGTTTTCGCTCCGAGCCGCGCCACCTGCGTCAAATTATTCGCAGTCACTCCGCCCGCATGAATCTCGAGTCGCTCGGCGTTGATTTTTTCTTCCGCGCCCAACAGCCGCGGCACAATCGCAAAATAATCAACGGTGCAGCTCCCAATTCCCACCACGTCAACTTTCTGGTTCCCGGTCATCAGTCCCTCACTTGGAATTGCCCGCGGGATGCGCTCCAGGCGTCGGCCTGGCCATCAGCTCGATGAACATCTTCTCGAATTTTTCGCGATTCAGCTCCGCCGGCAAATGAACCAGCTGTTCGCCCAACCCGGGATTCGCCTCGGGCACCCACACCATCACGTTTCCGTAGCTCGCTCCATGGTCAATATCAATATCCATGTAAAGCTTCTCTTCTTTGGTGATGATGCTCGGATCGAGCCAGCTCGCTGCCGCAACTTCGTCCCACATGTATTCTTCATCGGCATATTTCGCCAGATATTGCGAAGCCGCGCTCGGCGATTTCGCAATTTCGGCGATCAGCGCCTTGGTCATCCGCGTCTTCACCGAAATATCCACGGTCGTGATGGTGATTTTGTGCCACGGCGAAGTCAGCGTGATGTGCACCGCTTCCGGATCCCACCAGAAATTGAATTCGCGGCGGCTCTCCGTCTTCCACTCCAGCGGCACATTCGGCGCCACGCTCCCGCCCATCACCACCAGTTCTTGCGCCAGATCCGGCACCTGCGGATCGAGGCTGATTGCTTGCGCGATGTTCGTCAGTGGTCCCCCCGCGTAGATGGTCACTTCGTGCGGATATTTGTGCACCATGCGCACGATAAAATGCGCCGCGTCTTCCTCGGCCGCCTTCGTTGTCGGATTACCTTCCGGAATTTTCGGCACCACGAACGGCTCGTGCCACCCCCCGCGCTGGCCTTCTCCCATATTCATGCCCGTCCTGTGGCCGTTCCATGCGCCCTGGTAGTGCACCGTGCCGTAAAGTTTTTCCCAGCGCTCGATGAATTCCATGCGGTTAATCAGCGGGTAGACCGCTCCGGGATACACGGGAATATCCGTACGCCCGACGATTTCCAGCATGCGCAGCGTGTGCGCCACCTCTTCATCGCGCCACATGTCGCCGCTCACCACGGTGATGCCCAGCGTCTCCACGTCGGGCGACTGGATGAACATGAGCATGGACTGCTGGTCCGTGGTCGCCGGCCCGCGCGAATCCTGATCGAGAATCACTTTTCGCCGGGCTTGCGCGCCAAGGCTTGCCGCCAACAGCAGCAACATCGCCAGAGCCGACCCAATTCGACACACCCTCATCGCCAAGGTTTCCTTTCCTCGAAAGCGTTCGCTGCTTATAAATCGCGCCACGCGCCGCGTCAAGCGAAAACCGGCAATCGGCGCGATTCTTTCGAAGAAATCGTTTCTATACAAACATTCGTCAGCCCGCCGTAGAGATTTCGCCACGAAAGGGCAGTTCCATGCGCGATGCTATACTTCCGCCATGCTTCTCGGCCTCGCGCTTTTCCTTCACATCGCGGGAATCATGCAATCGCCGTCGCGTCCGAAGCCCGTGACGGCCGCGGAACTCGAGAAACTCGCGCAGGAATCCGTCGCGGAAAAAGATTGGGAGACGGCCGCAGACGAATTTCGCCGCGCCGCCGAACTTGATCCGCGCAGTGCGCGGGTTCGCGCCGAGCTTGGCGATGCGCTCAATGCTTCGCAGGATTATCCGGGAGCGATCGTCGCGTTCAATGAAGCACTGCGCCTTGATCCCCGCAGCGAGCCGGCCGAGCTGGGGCTCGCCGAATCCTACCGCCTTGTTTTCAATTACGACGAAACGCGAAAAATACTCGAGCGTGCCACCCACGAACATCCTTCGAGCAGCGCGCCGCACATCGCTCTCGGGCGTCTCGAAATTGAATTGCAGCACTATGATCGGGCCATCGAAGAACTCCAGGCCGCGATCAAGTCAGCTCCCCGCGATGTCTCCGCGCGCAACGATCTCGCCGCGGCCTACCACGCGAAGGGCGATTTGCCGCACGCGCTCGATCAGCTCGACGCCGTCCTCAGCCGCGATTCCGCAAACGCTTTCGCGCATTTCCTGCGCGCGCAAATCTACGCCGATAAAGACGACACCGAACACGCGCTTCCGGATGCCGAGGCCGTCTTCGCAGCGCAACCGGACAACACGCGCGGCCGCATTCTCCTCGGCAAAATTCTTCTGCGCGTCCCGAATTGCCGGCGGGCGGTCGCAATTCTGCAACCGCTCGAAAACTCACAGCCGCGGGAATCCGATGCGCTCTTCCTGCTCGCCCGCGCCTACCAATGCGCCGGCGACTCCGCCGGCGCACAGCGCGTCACCGCCGAATTCGAGCGATCCTCAAAAGCCGATCGCGCCGCAAATGAAAATACCACGCAGGCCGGACACTTGGTCCATGAAGCCAACGACCTCGCCATCAAAAATCAATTCACGCAAGCGATGCTGCTGCTCAATCAAGCGCTTGAAAAAGATCCCGCAAACAGCGAGGCTCACGCGCAGCTCGCGAAGCTTTTGTATTCGAAGGGAGATCTCGCGAAGGCAGCCGAATCGATTCAGAAATCGCTCGCCGTCCGTCCCAACAATCCTGATTATCTCTACGTCTGGGGAAAAATTCTCGAGAAGGAAAATCGAGCCGATGAGGCGTTGCAGACTTTCGAAAAAATCACGCTGGTGAATTCGAAGGAATCCGACGCCTATTTCGAAATCGGCGCAATCCGCCAGCGACAGGGAAACCGCAAGGAAGCCCGGCTAGCCTACCAAAAAGCCGTCGAACTCTCGCCCGACGACGCCGACTACCGCAAAGCGCTCGACTCCGTCTCCGGCAAAGGTTCCGGCGATTCGCCGTGATTCGATCGCGCGGGCGCGCGTTGAGGCGCCGGCGCTCCCGCCGTCATCAGCGACACAAATAATTTATAGAATTTCTCCAAATCCAAATCGTCCTGCACCTCAACGAGGTCCTCGCCGAGTCCCGGCTGCTTGCCCTCGTCCCATACCAATGTATCTCCGTAGGTTGCTCCGTGATCTACGGACACGTCCATGTACATCTTCGAAGTTTTTGTGATGATCGAAGGATCGAGCCAAGCCGCCGCAGCCAGTTCGTCCCACAAATATCCCTCTTGCGCATATTTCGAAACATATTTCGCCGACGCCGATTTGCCCGCCGCGATCTGCGCGATCAATTCCTTGGTCATGTGCGTCTTGATCGAAATATCAACTGTTGTTACCACCACGCGCGCCCACGGCGCATGAAAAGCTCGCCGCGCCGCTTCGGGATCGATCCAAAAATTAAATTCCCGCCGCGGCGTCGTCTTGAATTCCGGATCTTCGGTTATCGGCGCGATGCTTCCGCCCATCACGATCAATTCTTTCGCCAGGCTCGCGAAATTTGGATCGATGGCAATCGCCAGCGCCAGATTCGTAAAGGGCCCACCCTCATAAATTGTCACCTGATGCGGATAGCGATGCACCATGCGAATCAAAAAATGCACCGCATCTTCCGTGGAAGCCTTGATTTTCGGCGCGCCTTCCGCCATCGGCGGAATCACGAACGCCTCGTGCACCGGCGTTCCATAATTCCACGCGCCCTGATAGATTACTTTCCCATATTGCGTTTCCCAGCGGGTAACGTCCGCCTTCGTGTTCACCAAGGGAAACGCCGCGCCGGGTAGCACCGGAATTTCCGTCCGCCCGATAATCTCCAGCAGCCGCAAGGTGTGCTGCACTTCTTCATCCCGCCAGGCGTCGCCAGTCACGATGGTGATCCCCAGCACATCTGTCTGCGGCGCGTTCACCAACGCCAAAATTGCCTGCATATCGGTTCCGCCCGGCCCCGACGCATCCTGATCGATGATTACTTTCCGCCGCGATTGTGCGCACACCGGCGCCGCCAGAGCCGCCACCAGCAGCGCGCCCGCAACGAAATAAGGAATTTTCCTCAAGGACGGATCAACCCTGACTTTCTGCTAGCGGTATACACTCAGCGCGATTCTCTTCGCCTACTCCCTATCCCCTACGCCCTAATACATAATCGTCCGCGTCAAATGATGCGGCCAAAACGTAGTGTGATAAGGCAGCCACATGCGCGCATCAATCTGCGGAATGATCACCTGCATATCCGCCGGACGAATCTTGTTCACTTCTTCCCGCAAAAGCGCCGTGGCGTACAGCATGTGCGCGCGAATTTCAACTTCCTGCGGGCTATCGCGCTCGATCATCTGATAAGAATTGATGGTCTTCTCCAGCGCCGGCGAATATTTCAAAATCCCCAAAATCCGCAGCGCTGCCGGCACGATATAATCCGCAAACGCGGTCATCTTCTCCGGATCATCCAGCTTGAACCATCCGCGCCGGTGCAAATTCGCGTACAGCATCCAAACTCCCAGCTGCGGCAATTTATAAATCTTAATTTCATGCCCGTCGTACATGCTCACGTCATTAAACCGCGGAAATTCCTTCACCAGCCGGTCGATCAAGCCGTTTCCGTTGTCATAAAGCCGCGGCGAGCAATCGTCCACGAAATTGTGAAAGTGTCCGTCATATTTCTTCACCAACACGGCGCCCACTTCGTGCAGCACCGCCAATTTCTCATCCAGCATCGGAATTTCGATGTTGCCGCTGAAAACATCCGCCAATTGCTTGCGCGTAATTTCCGCCAGAAATTTCCCGTCGAGAATCGGAATCTTGTTGTCCATAGCCCGCTTCATGCAGGCGAATTCCGCATCCGAGTCCGACCAGTTTTGCCCGGCATACTGCGTCTGGAATTTCACATGCGTCGTAAAATCCGTGAACGCGGTATCGATCGAATCCGACACCATGATGAAATCCACGGCCTCGTGCGGGTCTTCCTTCCCGATCCCATAAGGCAGCGCATATTCCGGCATCGGTAAAGATTCGTACGCCATCCACTTCGCCACTTCGATGATCTTTTCCACGTCCGTCGAGACATCGCGCGAATGTTCGATCACCGGATGCAAACTATCCAGCACCGGACTCCCGATCGGCTTCGGCCATCGCACAGCAGCCCCCTGCGTCACGCCGTTCCCTCCAGAAAAAGAAGCCGCCAGGAGCTTATCGCTCCCGGCGGCCGAAAACGCAATCAAACTCCCAACTTCCTTGAGGAACTCCCGTCGCCCCTTCAGCGTAAGCTCCTTACCACTGGAATCTTACGCCGAACTGCGCGGCAAACGGTGTAGCCCCCGGTGCCAATTCATCCAGCGTCCGGTATGCAGTTCCGCCATTCGAAAGCGAGATATCGCCAGGCTTTGGCAGGGCGGCGCACGCGTTTCCGAGGACGTTTAGGGCTGGACTGCAAGGCACGACGTCGACAAACGCGCTGTGGTCCGGATTCGAATACAGGTTGCTTGCGTTTGTCACGTTGAACAGATCAGCGGACAGCCGGAGTTGGTACCGCTCTCCGAAGTTGAAGTCCTTCGCGATGCGCATATCCCAGTTGAAATAGTAAGGCTGGCGACCGGGATAATCCGGCATCAAGAACGGCTTCCCGCTCGAAGGCTGGACGACCGGCCGATCGTTCGTGCCGAACCCTTGGTTGCTCACGCCGTCGCCGTTGAGGTCCTCTGTGATGTAGGCCGGATACGCCAGCCCACTGTGAGTGATAATGTTCGTGCTCCACGTGAAGCCAAGCGGCAAGCTCACAACGCCGCCGGCCTTAAATTGATGAACGATATCGAGACCCGTACGTCCGTAATCCAAATTGACATTGAACGGATCCTGCGGTCCAAAGAACGTGTCGGTATCGCGCTCGGCCGAAGCGTTCGAGAAATTCCGCGACCATGTGTAATTCGCGAACAACTGGAAGCGATTTGCGAACCTCTTGTTCACCGCCGCGACAAACTCGTGATAATTCGCGCGACCAAAACTCGCCAACGCCGTGTCCGCAAAAATTGAAGTGTCCAGCGGACCCGTCAGAATTGCACGGCCGAGATCATCCGTACCGCTGGTTGTGAAGTTTCGGTTCCAGTTCGTGGTACTAAATCCGCCAATCCTTAAATCGTCCGAATGAACGAACGCGTAGTTGATTGACACCACCCACGACCGCGCAATCGTATGCTCGATCCCCAAGGTCAGATTTTGCACCTTCGGATTGCGGAATCCGGGATCGACGTAAGTCGGCGAGGGGCAACCTTCCGGCGAAGCGCACAGATCGGCCACTCCGATTGGTAGTGACGACGGGAAGATATACGGAAACCCACCGGCCGTAGCTTGCGTTCCGAGCGGCGTATCCTGCGGCGGTGTGCACCCAAAAATCGGGGGGCAGAACAGCGTCGCGTTTCGCCCGCTTCCCAGCGACGGGAAGAAAATCGTGGGCGTTTGCGCGTAATAGACGCCGTATGCCGCTCTCAACACAGTGGGATGCTCAGTTCCGAATACGTTCCATGCAATTCCGATGCGTGGCCCCCACTGCTTGTAATCGTTTGGAAAATGTTGCGGAACGGATATCGCATGCGCACCCGATCCCACGCCCGCCAGCACCGTCGCTCCTGCGATCGGAGTTTGCGGTTGCGGATTGTGCGTGCCATCCCAGCGCAGTCCGTACGTAATCGTTACGTGCGGCGTAATCTGCCACTTGTCCTGCGCATAGAGGCCGATACCAGTCTGATAGGCCGGCTTCAGCTCATTGGCCCTGAACACGTCGACGTTGTTCAGGCCAAAGCCCTGGAAGAAGAAGCTCGTGTTCGATCCCGTGGGTGGCGCTGCGACGCCGGCGCAGGTGGTCGGGTTGGGGTCGAAATCGCACACGGAATTGAACACATACTCGCCGGCGCTCCATCCCGCAAAGATGTCCTTGCGATCGACGAAAGAATCGACGTCTCCGCCGAATTTGATGTCGTGCTTGCTGAACGAGTACGAGAAGTTGTCCTGCACCTGCAGCTTGCCGTTATCGTTATTGGCAGGCAGATAGAAGCGCTGCCCAAAGTTCCCGATTCCGTTGATCTGAATTTCCGGGACGCCGTCCTGGATCGGATGCCGCTTCCGGGTTTCGCCTTCGACACCCACGCGGGCTTCGTTCACTTTTCTTCCGAGAACGGTCGTAAGAGAGAAAACGCCGCTGATCCCCTGGTTGATAAAATTCTCGGTGTTTCCCACAGCGTCGAACGTTTCAGACTGGCCCTGTCCACCCGTAAATCCAGCAGTGTGGTTTCTCGTACCGAATCCGCGAATGCTGAAATGGTTTGCCGCCGTGATCTGGTAATCGTAGTGCCCGAGAATCGTAAAGAAGTTCTGAAATTGATCGCTGGCGCCTTCAAACGCCGCCAGATTTGGAACTCCATAGCACGCAGGCAACAGATTTTGCCCGATCGCTGCAGCCCCTCCGCACGCCGCTGGAAGAACTTCGTCTGATCCGGCAACCGGAGGCAGAATCACCGGGCCTGCATCTTGAAGCGTAGCTTCGCACGCCCCGTTTCCACTTCCCGGCGGACAGAAGACTGTCGTCAACGGCCCATGCTCTCGTTGAATGTCGGTGGACAGGAAGAGGAACTGCCGGTCCTTGTGAATTGGGAAACCCACCGAACCACCGAACTGATTCTGCCGGGTGATGTTCGAGGGTGTCTTCAACGCGTCGTTCGCGGTTAGCCCGCCCCCGCGATAATATTCGTGCGCCTCGCCGTGCAATTCGTTCGTTCCCGATTTCGTAACCACGTTCAGCAAGCCGCCGCTCGCCCGTCCGAATTCCGGTGCGAATCCGTTTACCACCACTTGGAATTCCTGAACAGCTTCGAGAGGAATGGTCAAATTCTTCGTTTCCAGTGAGCCAAAATTCTCGCCGAAGAAATTGTTCGTCGTATCCATTCCATCGATGACGAGGCCGCTGTAATCGCTCTGTTGGCCACCTAGGCGGATCCCGCCGCGCAAGCCCGGCACCACCTGCGCCGATGGGCTCAACTGCGCCAAGTCACGGTAATCGCGTCCAGGGAACGGCAAGTTCTCAACGCTCTTTGAGTCCAGCAGTTGCGTGATTCCAGCCGTTGAAGTATCCACCGCCGCGCCACTGGCAGTAACTTCCACCGTCGTCGCCTGTGACTTCAGCGGCATTTCGATATCAATCGTGATCGAAGACCCGATATTCAGCTCAATGCCTTTCACCGTCGTGACGGCGAAGCCCGCAGACTCCGCCACGATCGTGTACTCTCCGGGCGGCACAGCTTCGAAATCGTAATCTCCGGACGCTCCGGCAACCAGCTCGCGCCGGATACCGGTCGAAGGATTCGTCAACGTCACCTTCGCTCCCGGCACCACCGCATGCGATTTGTCCGTAACGGTTCCGTGAATCGCGCCGCGATCCAATGTCTGCGCGTGCGCAGCCAGCGGGGCCAGCAACAAACACACCATCGCCGCGCAACAAAGAACCAGCGTCCGAATTCTCATCTCGTGTCGATTCATTCTCATTTTCCTTTCACTCCGCAAGTTCGTCCCACCCCGTCCAGCGAATCTCGAAATTTACTTGCCCTGAATTCTGGAAATAAAAAGTGACGCGAATTTCTCCGCGTTCGATCCCACCGCCACCTGCACGTTCGGCTTCACTTCATCGAGCGACTCGATCCACAGCCGGTCTTCGTGCGGCACATTTTTCTCAATCGCATTCCGCCGGTTGGCCACCGTTTCGCCGCGCGTATATTGCCCGCGCGTTTCCACGTCCACCTGCATCGGCTTCGTCTCGATCACCGACCGGTCAATCGCCGCGCCCACCGCCAGCGGATCGTACATCGCCGTTCCATCAATCCCGAATTTCTGCGAGAGTCCCACCAAATACCTCAGCACCTGCACCACAAAATCATTTTGCGGCCCGTGCGTTTTGCTCAATTCCGCCACTTGCTTCGATCCGAAGAGCGTCCGCTCACCCACATCGGATCCCACCATCGTCAGAGGCCAGCCCGCCTGAAACACGATCTGCGCCGCTTCCGGATCGCCGTAAATATTCGCTTCCGCCGCCGCGTTCACGTTCCCGCCGGTGATCGACCCGCCCATGATCACCACTTCTTTCACCAACGGCACAATCGAAGGATCCTTCTGCAAAGCCAGCGCGATATTCGTCAAAGGACCCACCGGCACCAGCGTGATCTCATGCGGCGCCGCGTGCACCATCTCAATAATCAGGTCCGGTCCCCACCGCGCATCCGCCTTGCATTTGCTCGCGGGCAACTCCACGTTCGCCAGCCCGTTGGCGCCGTGCCAGAATTCCGCGGTGATCAGTTTCTGAAACAGCGGATGCTGCGCGCCCGCTGCCACCGGAATATCGCAACGCCCGGCAAGCGAGACGATCTTCAGCGCGTTCTCCAGCCCCTGCTTCGCCGTCACGTTGCCCGGAACCACCGTAATCGCCCGGACATCGATTTCCGGCGAATTCAAGGCCAGCAAAATCGCCAGCGCATCGTCCGTCCCCGGATCGGAATCAATAATTACGCGCCGCCCGGCTGGTCCCGCCGCACGTGCTTCGGCCGCACGCGCTCCGGCCACGGACGCATTCGCCAAGGGAAATCCACTGAGCGCGATGACCGTCAGGCTAGATACAAGGACGCACCACAAACGAAGTTTCGACAGGTTCAGCAGAACACAGTCCCCCAGCGATTCGAATGACGGGTAGCCTATCTGCGCGGTATCACAGTGTCAAGCGCAAACCCGCCAATGCCTTAAAGCGTTTCTCGAACTGTTGTAACACAAACAAAATTGGAATTTTTCGCGCGTCGCGCACCAAACGTTGGCGCGTATGCCGCCGTCGCGCGTCGCTCCGCACGATGCTAAGATTCCCATCGCGATGAACTTCGCTCCGCACCTCTTCCGAATTAGACGCCCCCGCGCAATCCGCGTCACCATCGCCGCAATCATCCTCGCAATTTTTTCCTTCGCTCCCATCCAAGCCCAGAAAAATCGCACACCGTCCGATTCCGCCAATCCCTTCCAAGTCCAATTCGCCGACGTCACCTCCGCCGCCGGAATTCATTTCCATCACGAACGCGCCGCCAGCGATCAAAAGCTCTACCTGGAAACCATGGGCGCCGGCGCCGGCTGGCTGGACTACGATCAAGACGGCTACGAAGACGCTATCCTAATCAACAGCGGCAACACTCCTTTCTTCCACTCGCCGCAACCCCCGCAACCTGCTCTCTACCGCAATAATGGCGACGGCACCTTCACCGACGTCACCGCCAAATCCGGCATCCATTCCGACGGCACATTTTTCTTCGGCGTGGCCGTCGGCGACTATGACAACGACGGTTTCCCGGACATCTACATGACCGGCTACCGCCGCAGCGTCCTCTATCACAACAACGGCGACGGCACTTTCACCGACGTCACCGCTAAAGCCAAAGTAGCCGACGAAGGCAACTGGGCCACCGCCGCCGGCTGGTTCGACTACGATCGCGACGGCAAACTAGATCTCCTGGTCACAAACTATGTGAACTACGACGTCGATCATCCCGTCTCCTGCGGCGACAATCGCCCCGGCTATCGCGCCTATTGCCATCCCGATAGCTTCCCCGGCTCAAGCGCCCGCCTCTATCACAATAATGGCGATGGCACCTTCACCGACGTAACCGAAAAAGCCGGCCTCACCAACAAAGACGGCAAAAGTCTCGCCGTCGTCCTGGCCGATCTGAATGGCGACGCCTGGCCCGACATCTTCATCGCCAACGACACGCAACGAAATTTCATCTACCTCAACAACGCCGACGGCACTTTCCGCGACGTCACCTACACCTCCGGCGCTGGCTTCAGCGAAGAAGGCAAGCCCGAAGCCGGCATGAGCGCCGACGCCGCCGACACCCGCAATCTCAATCGCTACGATCTGTACGTAAGTCACCTCGATTTCGAACTCAATCGCCTCTATCGCGCAAACGGCGACGGCACTTTCTCCGACGCCACCATCCCCAGCGGCCTCGCCAAATCAAACTATCTAAACAGCAGCTTCGGCGCGCGTTTCTTCGATTTCGATAACGACGGCTGGCGCGATCTCCTCGTAATCAACGGCCACATCCTCGACAACATTCCGCTCTATCATCCCGACGTAAAATACGCCGAGCCAAAAAAGCTCTACCGCAATACCGGCAACGGAAAATTCGCCGACATCAGCGCCACGCAACCCGAAAGTTTCCTCGCTCCAAAAGTAGGCCGGGGCCTGGCGGTAGGCGATTACAACAACGACGGCTGGCAGGATTTTCTGGTGAACAACAACGGCGAGGACGCTCAGCTCTTCCGCAACGAAGGCGCAAAATCCGCCGCAGCCAAAAAAAATCACTGGCTGGCGATAAAACTAATCGGCACGAAAAGCAATCGCGACGCCATCGGCGCGGCCATCAAGCTCATCGCCGGCGATCTCACCCTCTACGATCAATCCAAAGGCGGCATGAGCTATTGCTCCGCCCAGGATCCGCGTATCTATTTCGGCCTTGGCGAGCGCATTCGCGCCGAAAGAATCGAAATCACTTGGCCCAGCGGCGCCCGCGAACTTCTCGAAAATATCGCCGCCGATCAAATCATCACCGTAAGAGAAGGCGCCGGCATCACGCCCTACAAATTCCCCAACGCCCGCACCCGCTAGCCGCATCCAACTCTTCGCGCTCCGCATGCTATGCTCGTCGCCAACTTCACACCGCGCTAGGAGGCCATAATGCTTCGCGCCTACATTCTTCTAACCGCAATCCTGCTCGCACCCGCCGCCGCTTCCGCGCAGTCTCCCTCCACCGATTCGCAAACTCTTCAGGCGCTTCTCGCCGAAGTTCGTCAACTCCGCCACGACCTGCACTCCACCACCATCTCGCTGCAACGCTCGCAAATTCTTCTTCATCGCCTTGAAATTCAGCAGGCTGCCGTCTCCCGCGCCACCGAACGCCGCGACTCCGCGCAGGCTAAAATCACCGAGCTCGAAGACCAGCGGAAGGAAATCGCCGCTTTCGTTAAACAAAGTGAAGATCAATCCGATCCCGAGAATAAAAATAATGAAGACGCCAACGCCCGCCAGACCGCTCAAATGATGATCGTGCCCATGAAGGCCCGCCTGCAATCCATGGACGACGACGAGCAGCAAGCTCAGGTGAAACTAGTCGAAGCCGAGGAGCAACTCCGCATCGAGCAAGCCAAGCTCGGTGAACTCGAAGCCGAACTCGACCGCCTCGATAAATCTCTCGATGTCGCCACACACCCGTAGCCCGCTCGCTCCCGAGGCGAGCGTCACTTGTGGCTCAGCACCTGCTTATCTACTTTCTCGCGCAAGCTCATAATCGCCCGCACCACCATCGTTGATGCCGCGGAAAATTCGCTGTGCCCGCCCAGCGCCGTCTCTCCCGAAACGTTCTTCCCCGAATCCGCTTTGCGAATCACGTCCGCAGCCGCCTTGTGAAACCGCGCATGCTCCGTGCGCAAGTGCTCGTATTCCGGCAATCTCGAAAATTTCGTTCCCTCTCCGTAGAGCCATTTCCCCAATTCGCAGCGCGTATCTTCCCCCACCTCAGCAGCAGATAAACTTCGATCGGGCGCGGCCAAATATTGATTCAATCTTTCCTTCCAATGCCGGTGCGCCAGAATTGCTTTGTCGAAATCCACGATGCCCTCCGCTTTATTTTTAGTTAGCTCGTTCCGCGCGAGCCCTACGTGAGGTTTTATCGGCGCCCACGAAAAAAAGATTAGCCGCATCCCGAAGGCCCCCGAAAGGATGCCGGGCCATGAAGGATCTGCTTTTCTCCGCGCAGTAAGGATTACGCTGTCATCCCGAAGACCCCGACCGGGTCGGGGCCGGCCATGAGGGATCTGCATTTCTTCGCGCAGTAAGGATTACGCTGTCATCCCGAAGGCCCCGACCGGGTCGGCGGCGGCCATGAGGGATCTGCATTTCTCCCCGCAGTAAGGATTACGCTGTCATCCCGAAGGCCCCGACCGGGTCGGCGGCGGCCATGAGGGATCTGCATTTCTCCGCTCTTCTCTGCGAACTCTGCGTCTCGGCGGTAATTTTTTTCTTTCACTACTCTCTTCGCCTTTTAATCTGAAATCTCAAATCTGAAATTTGAAATCTCCCCCGGCTGCTTTTGAACTTTGCTCTGTCTCTCCTGCGTCGAATCCCACCCCCGCCAGATTGACTTGCCCGTCACCCCGGCCTAACATGCCTCGCCGCATTCGGCGCGATTCCCATGCTCGGCCAAACCATCTCCCACTACCGCATCCTCGAAAAACTCGGCGGCGGCGGCATGGGCATCGTCTACAAAGCCGAAGATACGCGCCTCGATCGCCACGTTGCCCTAAAATTTCTCCCCGATGATTTAGCTCGCGACGCGCAGGCCCTTGAACGCTTCAAGCGCGAAGCCAAAGCCGCTTCCTCCCTCAATCATCCCAATATCTGCACCGTTTACGACATCGGTGAAGATTCCGGCCGCACCTTCATCGCCATGGAATATCTCGAAGGCCAAACGCTCAAGCATTTCATCGCCGGCCGCCCCATGGAAACGGAAACTCTGCTCGACGTAGCCATTCAAATCGCAGACGGCCTCGACGCTGCACACTCCAAAGGCATCGTTCATCGCGATATCAAGCCCGCCAATATTTTCGTCACCGCCCGCGGCCACGCCAAAATTCTCGATTTCGGCCTGGCCAAAGTTCCCCAGAAAAAAGACTCCTCGCGCGACGATCCCACTCTCGCCACTGCCGCACCGGGCAGCGTCAACGAAGTAGATCTCACCAGTCCCGGCACCACCGTCGGCACCATCGCCTATATGTCGCCCGAACAATTGGGCGCGAAGGAACTGGACGCGCGCACCGATCTTTTTTCCTTCGGCGCGGTTATCTACGAAATGGCCACGGGCACGCTGCCGTTCCGCGGCGATAGTTCTGCCCTCATCACCGACGCGATTCTTCACCGCGCTCCAGCCGCCGCAATCCGCCTCAATCCCGATATCCCCGCGAAGCTCGAAGACGTCATCAATAAAGCCCTCGAGAAAAATCGCAATCTCCGCTACCAGCACGCCGCCGATTTGCGCACCGATTTGCAGCGCCTGAAGCGTGATTCCGATTCCGGGCGAAGCGCAGCGCAC
The DNA here is from genome assembly GCA_963838545.1 of uncultured Acidobacteriota bacterium. Lineage (GTDB taxonomy): Bacteria > Acidobacteriota > Terriglobia > Acidiferrales > UBA7541 > Palsa-147. The sequence goes on along the minus strand of CAWIRL010000022.1, from coordinate 249,226 downwards.
ATAGCTGAACCGTCATTCGATGCGCCGCCCGCCTCCGCGCCCGAGCAACTTTCCTCTCGCGCGCAATCTTCGCCAGTCTCGCGCGGTTCCTCCTCCGCCGCTGCAGTCTTCACGCCCGAAGCCTCAATTCCCGCGCCCGCCGCGCCCTTCTACCGCCGGCCCGCCGTCATCATCACCGCCGCCACATTTCTCATCGTCGTCATCGCCGGCACATTTTTTCTCCGCGGCCGCAATTCGCGCCCGGCCCGCAGCGCAGAACACAAATCCGTCGCTGTCCTCTACTTCAATAATCTCACTCAAGATCAATCCCTCAATTGGCTCGACACCGGCCTCACCGACATGCTCACCACCAATCTCGCGCAAGTGAAAGGTCTCGACGTCCTTTCCACCGAGCGCATCCTCGGCGCCGTGCAAAGCGCCACCAAAGACGGCAAATCTCTCGATCCCGCGCAGGCCCAAAAAGTAGCCCGCGACGCCGGCGCCGACGCCTACATCACCGGTGCTCTCCTCAAAGTCGGCCCTACGCAATTGCGCCTCGACGTCCGCGTGCAAGACACCGCCTCCGGCCAAATCCTTTTCTCCGACAAGCTCGAAGGCCAGGACGTCCAGGCGATCTTCGGCATGGTCGATCGCCTCACCTCCAGCATCGCTGGCAATTTCCTGCCCGCATCGGACTTGCCGGCCAAGGGACCGGAAATCGAGCAGTCTTCGACTTCCAACGTGGAAGCCTACCGCCATTACGAATTGGGAATGGATTACTCGCGGAGATTTCTGGACGTGGAAGCAATCCGTGAATTCAATGAGGCGGTACGTCTCGATCCTCAATTTGCGTTGGCGTATATGCGGCTTGCCGATCAGTATTTTCTCAATGGCGATGGACGGCAAAACGAGGAGATGACCAAGAAATCGGAACAATTGCAGACGCGGCTTCCGCGTTACGACCAACTCGCCTTGCAAGCGCAGATCGTCGGGCGCTCGCGCGACCTGGAAGGACTGGTAGAGGCGTTCAAGGCGGAGATCGCGGAATTCCCCCGCTCCAGCGGCGACGTCGCCAGCTTGTCCGGCACGCTCTCCGTCCTGGGACGGCCGGAAGAAGGCGTAGAGGCATGCCGCAAAGGGCTGGTCCTCGATCCTAAGAATGAGGACATTCTGAATGGCCTGGCTTACAACTTGGCTGAGTCGGGCGACATCAACGGCGCACTGGCCGAAGACGACGCGTATCTGGCCGTGCGTCCCAATGATCCCAATCCCTTCGATACCCGCGGCGATATTTTGTATGATGCCGGACGCGATGACGAGGCCGTGGCGGCCTACCGCAAAGTCATAGAACTCAAGCCCGACTTCAATGACTACGTCGAATATCTCAAGCTCGCCATCGTTTATGCCGATCAACGCAAGCCCGATATGGCCGATGCCGTGTTTCAGCAATTCTCGCAGCACGCCTTGGCAGTACAGCAGCCTTATGTGCCAGGCTTCGAAGCGCACTTGCAGCAGACCCGCGGCGATTTCGAGGGCGCGCTAGCCAATTACCGCAAAGCGGTAATGCAGTTGGCGCACGCAGGACAGAATGAAGGCGCGGGAAGCTTTCTCCGTCAGTTCGCGCTCTTGTCCATGGTGCTCGGGGAGAGTTCCTCGGCGCTTTCCTTCGCGCAGCAGCAAAAGTTGGGAGACGAGGAGCTGATTACGGTGTCCTTGTTGCAGTCCGTCGCGGGAAACATGCCGGCGGCCGATCAAAGCTTGGAAAAATTCAAGTCCAGTCATCCCTGGGTCTCCACGCGATACCTGAACGACCGGAAGAAGCTGAACGGGTTATATGCTGCGTTGCAGCGCAATGATGGGCAGGCGGCGCTCTCCGCGGCCCAGGGACTGCCCGAGTTCGGTGAAGTGCGCTACTTGAAGGCGCGCGCTCATCTCCTGCTGAAAGACGATGCCGCCGCAGAGACCCAATTCCGTAAGGCATTGCTGTACGGGCGCCGCATGAACAACTTCGTCGATATGCGCAGCGTATTTCCAGCCTACGCGATCCTAGCCCGCTATTATCTAGCCCAGATGTACGAGCGCAGCAACAAGCGCGACCAAGCCATCAACGAATACCAGGAATTTCTCTCCCGCTTCGAAAATTCGCACACGAAGCTGCCGCAAGTCGCCGACGCTCGAGCCACGCTCAAAAAGCTGATGCAGTAGAGTTTTTCCGCGCTTCCTACTTTCCGTCGCTGCGCATCGCCTTCATCGCCGGCGCATCTTCCCCGAGCGCCGTCGCCAGCGCAATCAGATGATCCTGCTCATCGATCAGGATTTCGCGAATCAGCTCCGCCATCGAATATTCGCCCAGCGTTTCGCACTGCCGCACGCGCTCGCGGTAATTCCGGATGGTCTCCTGCTCGTTGTTCAGATCGAATCGCAGCATCTCCCTGGCTTTTTCCGACGTGCGCACCGGCTTCGGCGTCACCACCGGCATCCCGCCCAGATAGTCAATCTGCTTGGCGATCGTCAGCGCGTGGCTCAATTCTTCTCCCGCGTGCTTCTGCAACTCGCCGGCGATATTCATGAACTCCGCGCCTTTCAACACCTGCGAATACACCACGTAGCTGATGATCGCCTGATATTCGCGGCTCAAGTCTTCATTCAGAAGATGGATCAAGTCATCGCGCGAGATGGGACCCGCTCCGGATTTTTGCGCTTCCTCTTTTCCTGCTGCCGCTGGCTGTTTCGATTGTTTGGCCATAATTCCTCCCGCAAAACTGTAACAAATTATCCGCTATTGTGCTGCCGCACTGGAGTTGCGTTTCAGCTTGTCGAAGTCCGGAATGTGCACGCAGAGCCCGTCGCGATTTGTAGTCTTCGAATATCCGGCCACGAGTTGCTGCTTATAATGATCCAGCGAAAAATCAAACGGATCGCCCGGCTGCGCATCCACCAATTCCAGGTCCGCGTCGCTCATCGTCAATTTCCCGAATCGCAGCGAGCCCCCGCGAAACGTCAGATAATTCCGTCCTCCGCAACTGTTCAACGCCTCGGCAGATGATTCGTTCGCCGCCTTCGCGTCCTTCGATTTGCCGGACTCCTCCGATTTGCTCGGTCCGAACTTCATCGCCAGTTCGCCGTTCACGATGCGAATTTCGGTGAGCTTTCCGCGAATGCGCGGCGGCGGCAGAATTCGCTGCGGGTCGAGTATCAAATCATCCTTGTCCACGCTCACGCCCGGAACTTTTTTCGTGCTGATCAAATCGTCCGTCTCTACTCCCAGCAATTCCATCAATCCCTTCACGGGAATTCCCACCGCTTTCACTTTGTCGGTGTGAATGCGCACCATGCCTTCCGGAGTCAGCGCCACGGTCCCGGCCGTTTCGAAGGGAATGCCGCCTTTCTTCGCCAGCAATCCTTTCACGACGAGTTGATCTCCTTTGTCGCGATCGTGCCCCTTGTGATCGGACTTGATGCTCGCGCTCAATTTCTTCAGCGGCGCCCCGGAATCCGCAAATACGTAATCATTTAAATCGTTTGATAGCGCCGCGGTGCTCAGCGTCAAATCCGCGGAATCCACGTCGAACTGAAACGATTGCTTGTCGTCCATCACCGGCGTCGCACCCGCCTGCGTCGGCGTCAAAGTGCCGTCGAGCGCATTGACGTGCACGATGATCCGGTCGGTAAGATGAAAATCCACATTCTTCATCGCCGTGTGCACGCCTGCTCCCGAATGTTCATCCGCCGGCGGCTGCTCGCGCGTGGCCGGTGACCCGATCGCAGTGGCCGCGCTCTTTGCGCGATGGCCCGTCGCCGCCTTCGCGCGTCCATTCACCACCATCGCTATCGAATAGCAGCAAATAAAAAGGATCGGCGCCACCCAGAAGACAAACACTTTTATCGCTCGCCAATTCATAGCGGAAGGCTCACTCGCGGTCCGTCCTAAATTTTCAATCGCCTCAAATACTTTCTCCGATGCCACCGCATCGCGGCATACCCTGAGTCGCGTAACTCGATAAATGATTTCGTGTACGCATTGGGGAGGCAAGCCAGCCTCGGCTCAGAGACAAATCAACCTCGGCTGAGAGACAAATCAACCATCGCCACAGCGCAATTCCACCGCGGAAGCCGCACGTTTCACTCTGGAACTTCCTCCTCCCTCGCAGTTCGCAACTTCGTCGCGCAATCGTCGCGGGTTCGTCCCGGCTTCCATCCTCTCGCCCGTCTCGCCGGCGATCTTTCCACCACTTCTCCGTGTGACCTTCGTCACACGCCGGAGTGACGCGCGTCGCGGCGCGAACGCCTCCCGCCTGCGATCCTTGCAACGTGAAATTGCCTTCCAATTCGAGCCCGGCGGTGAAGCCGATTCCCGCATCGTCCGCCCGCTGCTCTGTGCCGCGGCCAGCTCCCGAAGCCTCGCCGCGCCGCAGGAGGTAACAAAAATGGTCAGCCAGCCCTTTTCGATTGCAACCTCGATGAATATTCGCGCCACCGCGGGCCAGAAATTCGCGCCCCTTTCGCCACGTGAGTTGGTCCGCGCAGGCGGGAACGATCTGTTCGTGGACGCGTTGCTCGAGTTGCCGCTGGCGCGTCCGTCGCACCGCAACCCATTCGAGTGGGCGCTTTCGCTCGGTATGCACTTCGTGCTCATCGGCGTGATTGTGGCTGCTCCTCTGTATTTCACCGACGCCATCGATCTGAAGGCTTACACCGTGAACATGATCGTCGCCGTGCCGCCTCCGCCACCGCCTCCTCCGCCCGCGGGCGGAATGATGAAACAAGTGGTGCGGCCGAAAGTGCCGGTCATCCTGCAGCACGCCGGTCTCGTTCTGCCCACGATCATCCCGCGCAAAATCGCCATCGTTCACGATGAAACCGGCCCGGGCGACGCAAATGACGGCGTCTTGGGCGGCGTCCCCGGTGGCGTTCCGGGCGGAGTTCCCGGCGGCGTCGTAGGCGGCGTGCTCGGCGGCGTACTTGGATCGGTCGGCAGCGGCTTGACCGCTCCGCCTCCTCCCAAGGCGGCGAATGGGTCGAAGAAAATTCTGCGCGTCGGCGGAAACGTGAAACCGCCGCGCCTGCTGCTCTCTCCTGCTCCGATTTATCCGATATTGGCCAAGACCGCGAAGATGCAAGGTACGGTGGTGATTGACGCCGTGATCGATGAAAAAGGCAATGTAGTGGAAGCGCGCGCGGTGAGCGGCCCCGGCTTGCTGATTCCGTCGGCGCTGAAGGCCATCACTTCGTGGAAGTACGAGCCCACTTACCTGGATGGCGAACCCATCGAAGTGCGGATGCACGTGGACGTGAACTTCCTGATGCAGTAGATCGCTCCAGATAGCGCTGAGCGCGAGATCGCGTAGGCGCGAAACCCGCTTTGAGCCCGAATAGCCCCCGGGGGCTTGCCCTCTTATCCTACAACCTGCTCATTCTTAGGTATTTACAGCGGATTTAGTGGGAATAGGTGCCTGCCGATTAGAAATTAGGTTTGGCGTTTGTTTTCAGGTGCTTACAGAAATTTCTAATCGGTTTGAGTGTCGATCAGAATTTTTATTGATTCTAAAGGGTTTAATCGTATGGCCGGGTTCGCCAATCTTCCTTTAGATAGAGATAGAGGGGGAAGGCGAAGGAGACGCCTACCAGGCAGAGGCCTGTGATTATTGCCCATCGGTGGGGGATTTTGGATTTGTCGGCGGAGATGAAGGAGATTAGGGTTGCGGCGGACATTAGGACGTCGGCTACGAAGAAGGTGCTGATGCGGTTGGCGATCATATCGGAGAGGAAGAGGTGGGAGTTGGGGCCGTTTTGGAGTAGCCAGGGCAGGAACTGGGAATAGGGGATTAGCAGGCCAGCTAGCGTTAGGACCAGGTAGAGGGTTTTGCGGGTCATTTGTGGCGGCCTCCCGTCTGATCGGCGTGGTTCCTGCCGGATTGAAATCGCGGTGAATAACGGATACGGGCGGACGTGCTGGAAGGATTCTTTCTTTGCGGCGATCTTATTGTTCGGCCAGGTGGGCGGCTTGCAGGCGGGTTTGCAACGCGCGGAGGATGGTGTCCCGGGCGATCATGCCTACGATGTGGCCGCTGTCCAGGACTGGCATTTGGTTGATGTCTTCGCGTTGCATGCGTTCGAGGATATTTAGGACCGGTTCATTGGGTTGCGCCCAGTGAATTCTTTCCAGCGGAAGCATGGCGGCCTGGACGGAGGTGTGCGCCCATTCGTCGCGGGGAATTTGGCGGGCGGAATCCAGGGTGATCAGGCCGACGGGATTCTCGCTGTTGATAACGAGATGGCAGCGGCGTCCGGTGCGCAGCACTTCCTGAACGTATTCTTCGAGCGAAATGGAAGGATTGATGGAAGGAATTTCGGTGGACATCACGTCGCCGGCGTGGATACCTGCGAGCGCGGTGCGGATGGTGACTTGCGCGTAGCTTTCCTGCGCGGCTTCGCGGACGAACCAGCCTATGAAAGCGAGCCACAGACCGCCGATTTTATCGCCGATGACGAATTCGGCGATGCCCCCAAAAATCATGGTGTAAGCGATCACCTGGCCGCTGCGGGCGGCGAAGCGCGTGGCCTTGGCCATGTCATTGGTGGCGCCCCAGAGAAGGGCGCGGAAGATGCGTCCGCCATCGAGCGGGTAGCCGGGAACGAGATTGAAAGCCGCGAGATAAAAATTAATTTGCGCGAGCCATGTGGCGGTGGCAACGACCATTTCGGATGCGCCATGAATGCGCGCGATGAAAAAGAAGACCGCGGAGAGAAGAAAGCTGGTGACCGGTCCTGCGATGCCGATATTGAATTCCTGGCGGGCGATGGAGGGCTCGCGGCCGATATGGGCCAGGCCGCCAAAGACAAAAAGAGTGATGGATTGCACGGGAATTTTATAACGCAGAGCCATGAAGCTATGGCCGAGCTCGTGGATGACGATGGAAGCGAAGAAGAGGAGGGCGGTGATGATGCCGAGGGCCCAGTGCTGCGAGGCGGACCAGTTGGGGTGCTGATCTTTGAACTGTGTACCGAGCGAAAAAGTGATGAGCGCGAAAATAATGTACCAACTTGGATGCAAATAGATGGGGATCCCGAGGATGCGGCCGATGCGGATGCCGGACTGTGGGTCCATTCGCTTTCGCCCCCGACGGCATTATAGCCAACCCGCGAGGCTGCGTCTGGGATTAGACGGCGTGTGCCGCGAGCCACGAGCTTTTCCTGACTAAATTGACCTAAGTGCCGCGAAATCAATGATTGAAGATTGGTGTCTGGCTTGCCGATAGGAGGGTGTGCCGTTGCTGAGATTCCGGGCGACGGCGCACATTCGGGGCAGACGAGCGGGGACGCAGATGCACGAGACCATGAGCTTGGCGGTGGTGGGGCTGGCGGTGCTGGGTTCGATTTCGGTGGCGGTGGTGGTGGAGTGGTTTGCGTTGTGGGGATTGATGAAGATGATGCCGGGTCCGGCAGAGGCAGCTGAGTTGGTGGCGACGATGGAGACGACGAAGGGTGATAGGAAGCTGGTGGTGGTGACGCGCGGGGAGCCGAGTGCGAAGCTGCGAACGGATGCGCGATTGAGCGCGGCACGGGTGACGCCGATTTCTGCTGCGCGAGAGAGGATGGAAGCGGCGGCCCGATGAGCACGGGGATGAGCGCGTGAATGAGAGCGTGGGTGACGGAGATGATTTTCTTGAAATTGATGCTGGTGATTGGCGGAGGCGGGATCTTGCTGACGTTGGTGGGAGTGGTGCGGGATATTCGCGAGTCGTTCGAATTGGCGAGATTGACGGGAGCCGGGCACGGCCAGAGCGAGGATGGGCCGGATGCCGCGCGAGTGAAATGAATCGAGATTGAGTTCCGAGTCGCGCGGGCGAAGTTTTTCGCGCCGGCTTGGAGGGAACCGCTGGCAAAAACCCTTGCGGGGTGGCTTCGAGATCGCCGCAACGAAGCCACCCTGCCGGCGGCTTTCAAGAGTTGAGCAATCGCATCCGGAAGCGCGCGGGAAGCGCGTGGCGGGACGAGTGGCAAAGCAACGCGTGTGATATATTCCGCGTCACAGTGGGTTGGCGCTCATCGATGCGGGTGGTTTGGCGAAATTCTTCTCTGGGATTGCTGCTGCTATTTTCCTCGTTGTGGATGGCATCGAATACTCACGCGCAATCGAAAAATCCCTGGGATGCGGCCATTGATTCGCTGGCGGGGAAGATCGCCGCGACCGTTGGAGCGCGGAGTGCGGCGGTCCATCTGGCCGTGAAAAACGTGTCGTCGCTCGATGCGCGAAGGGTGACGGATTTTCGGGCGGGGCTCGAGGCTGCGTTGCAGAAGCACGGGATGAAGTTGGTTGGCGAGGACGGAGCGGATGCGCTGGTGGATGTTACGCTGGCGGAAAATTTGCGGGCGATTGTGTTTGCGGCGGAGGTGCGGCGCGGGGTGAAACGAGATGACGCGCGCACGGGTGCGAACGGAAACTCCGGCGGCGGCACGGGAAATACTTCGCGCGAGGTGGCGATTGTTAGTCTGGATCGCGACGACGCGATGACGCAGGGCGAGACGCGGGAACACGTGAAATTGGAGCGCGAGACAATCTGGTCACAGCGCGAGCGGATTTTGGATTTTTTGATTGTGCCGGCGGCGGGGGAAATGGCGAAAAGATTATTTGTGCTGGAAGCGCGGCGGCTGGTGGTTTATCGCGCAGGCGCGGATGGCTGGCAGGCGGCGGAGACACATCCTTTGCTGGATGCGCCGGGGCAGAGGAATCCGCGAGGATTTTTGCAAATCGGAAATGGAGACGCGACGGGGACGATTGCCGTGCACGTGTTGGGGCAGAGATGTTCGGGCTCGCTTGCGGGAGCGGTGGAATTGAATTGCGGATTTGATGCCAGTCCGGTGGTGAATCTGGAGCGGGACTTTGCCGCGATGGGGAAGGAATGTGGCGCGGGGGAATTGGGATTGGTTAGCGGAGCCGGGGATTGGACGGAGGCGGATGTGTTGCGCGTGGTGGAAGGCGATCGCGCGAGCGCGGATTCGATGGGGGAGGAATTGGCGTTTGCGGGGCCGATTTTAGCGTTGCGCGCGGGAGCGGAGGAACGGACAGGGCGGGTGATTTGGCAGGATTTGGCGACGGGAGAATATGAAGGCTCGATTGTTACGGTGGGTTGCGGGGATTAGTCGCGCGGGGATTTCAGGAGTGGCCGCAGTTGTGGGGGAGAGCGCGCTCGTCGGCGTGCTCGCTCTTGTCGGCGTAATCGCGATTCTGGCCGTCGTGGTTGTTGGCGCGAGCGTGCGGGCGTTGGCGAGCGGAAGTGCCTCGGCGCGGCCGGTTTATGGCGGAGCGCTGCGCCTGGAAATTGGCGGCGAGCGCGGAGACGCGGAAATTGTGCCTTTGGTTTACGAAACGCTGGTGCGCATTGATGCGCGCGGAGACGTGCAGCCTTTGCTGGCGGAGACCTGGGAGCGCGATGCTTCGCTGCGGCGCTGGAAATTTCATTTAAGGTCGCGGGTGAAATTTCAGGATGGGACGCCGCTCGGGCCGCAGAATTCTGTGGCGGCGTTGGTGAATGCGGTGGAGGATTGGCGCGTGACGGCGACCAGCGATGGATTGCAGATCGAGACGCCGGCGGCTTCGCCGGATTTGCCGGCGATCTTGGCGCAGAAAAAATATGCGCTGATACGCCGCGTGAAAGAGGGGAAGGGCGGCGGGACGGGAGCGTTTAAGATTGACGCGTGGGAAGCGGGGAAGCACGCGGCGCTTTCGGCGAATCTGGAGTATTGGGGCGGGAGGCCGTTTGTGGATTCGGTAGACGTAGTGATGGGGCGCGCGGCGCGGGAAAGATTGATTGACTTGCAGGTAGGCAAGGCAGATGTGATTGAGGTGCCGGCGGAACTGGCGCGACGCGCGGGGGATGAGAAGATTCGCGTGGAAACTACAGAGGCGGTGGAGCTGTTGGCGGTGGTATTTCCGCCGGGACGCGGAGCGGGAGAGAACGTGCGGTTGCGCGAGGCCGTGTCGCGGGCGATCGATCGCCCGGGAATTGTGAATCTAGTGCTGCAGAAGCAGGGCGAGTTGGCCGTTGGATTGCTCCCGCAATGGATCAGCGGGACGGAGTTTCTCTTCGCGGATGCGGGAGGTGCAGCGGGAGATGCGGCGGGGGCGCGGGGGCCGGTGAAGGGAATCGCGCCTGCTCCGGCGCTGGTCTTGGGATATGATTCCGGCGACGCGTTGGAACAGGCGGCGGCGGAGCGGATTGCGGTGAACGCGCGCGAGGCGGGAATTGCGGTGAGCGTGACGGCGATTGCGGCGGCGGACGTGGGAGCGGGCGCTGCTGCGACGAGAGCGGCTCGCGCGAAATTTGATGCGCGCGTGACGCGCGTGAGTCTCGATTCGCCATTGGCGCGGCCGGCGCTGGCAGGATTGCTGGCGGAATTTTCGGGCGTGCTGGGAAAGATGGACACGAGCTTGCAAGACGGAGCGAACGCGGCGGAGATTTACACGCGGGAGAAATCGGTGATAGAGAGTTACCGCGTGGTGCCGATCGCGCATTTGCCGCGGGTGTATGGCGTGGGCGCGCGGGTGAGGAATTGGGCGATACCGCCGGGCGCGGCGATGAATGGATTGCCGCTGGCGGATGTTTGGTTGGAGAGGGAAGCGCAGTGACGTTTCGATCGCGATTATTCTGGCTGTTTACATTTTTCGTGCTGCTGGCGGTGGGGATAGTGGCCGCGGGCGTGACGCTGGTGACGCGCAATGCGTTCGAGGAATTGGACGCGCGGCGGACGGATGCGCTGGTGTCGCAATTCCGGGAGGAATTCAAGCAGCGCGGGCAGCAGGCGGCGTTGCAAGTGAAGGGCATCGCGGACGCGGAAGCAACGACGCGCATGGCAATTGAATTGATGCATCCGAATGCGGATGCTTCGGCTTATTACTGGGACGCGCGCAATGTGGCTTCGGCGCACCAACTGGACATTCTCGATTTTGTGGCCACGGATGGAACGATCGTTTCCTCGGCGGAATGGCCGGCGCGAGCGGGATACAAATTGCCGTGGGTGACGAATTCCGCGGACTGGGCTTCGCGGGACGCATTTTTGATGCGGCTCGATTCGCAGAACGGGCCGATGCCGGCGTTGGTGGCGGTGGCCAGCGCGGTGCCAGTGGCGGATAAGCGCGTGTTCGTGGTGGGCGGGCAGAAATTGGGGAAGGAATTTCTTTCCACGCTGGCGGTTTCGGAAGGAATGCGCGCGCTGGTTTATTTGAATCTGGATAAAGATTTCGCCAGCGAAAATTTGCTGGATGCGAATGGGCCGGTGCAAGAGGCGGACCGCTTCGCGCCGTTGGTGGAGCAAGTGCGCCAGGCGCCGAAGGAGCAAACGGCGCGAATCGCGTGGAGCTCCGACCCGGCGAGCGCGGAGGCATTTCATCTGCTGCCGCTCGAAGGGCGCAACGGCGAATTGCTGGGCGTGCTGCTGATCGGAGCTTCGCAGCGCGAGCGAGTGGTGGTGGAGAATCGCATTATTTTGCTGGCCATCGGCGTGGCCGGAATTGGATTGCTGCTGGGCGCGATATTGAGCTGGTGGGGAGCGGCGCGCATCACCCGGCCGGTGACGAAATTGGTGCAAGGTGCGAAGGAAGTAGCGGCGGGAAATTGGAGCGCGCGCGTGGACGTGCGCTCGAAGGATGATATCGGGCAATTGGCGGCGGCGTTCAATACCATGACGTCGGAGCTGGTGGATCAGCGTGAAAAATTGGTGCAGGCGGAGCGCGTGGCGGCGTGGCGCGAATTGGCGCGGCGGCTGGCGCATGAATTGAAAAATCCGCTCTTCCCGCTGCAGATTACGGTGGAAAATTTGCGCCGCGCGCGGGCTTCGGATTCCGAGGAATTCGAGGAAGTGTTCGACGAATCGACCGCGACGTTGCTGGCGGAAATCGAAAACCTGAAAGGAATCATCGGGCGCTTCAGCGATTTCGCGCGCATGCCCAAGCCGGAATTGCGCCCGGTGGATATGAACGAAGTGGTGCGCACGGTGGTGCGCTTGTTCGAGGCGCAATTCAGCGCCGTGGGGCGTCCGCCGATTACGCCGGAATTGCATCTGGAGGGCGGATTGCCGGCGATTCAGGCGGATCCTTTGCTGCTGCATCGCGCGATTGAAAATTTGGTGTTGAACGCGATGGACGCCATGCCTTCGGGCGGCGTGCTGGCGCTGGCGACCTCGAGCCATGATGGATCTGTGCTGGTGGAAATTGTGGATACGGGCGCGGGATTAACGCCGGAAGAATGCGAGCGCTTGTTCACGCCTTACTACACCACCAAGCAGCACGGCACGGGATTGGGATTGGCCGTGGTGCAATCGGTGATCAGCGATCATGGCGGGACGATCTCGGTGCAGAGCGAGGCGGGAGTGGGGACGACTTTCCGCATCGAATTGCCGATCAAGCCGGCGGCGAATGCGGGCAGGACGGCGAAGACGGGGACTTATATCGCGCAGCCGGCCACGCCGGTAGCGTCTACGCTGGCTGCGCCGCTGCCTTCGCCGGTGACGCGCGCGCCAGGCGCGGCGAGTGCGGCAGTTCCGGCTGCGCCTGCGGCGAAAGTCGAAGAGCCGTTCGATTTGGAAGCGGACGCGCCGGTGGAAGCGCCGCCGAATGGCGGGTCGAATGGCGCCCCGAATGGAGTTTCGAGTTCTTCGGAAACCGTGGCGGCGTCCGAGCCGGAGGTTTAGGCGCGCGTGGCCGCGAAGGCGCACGTCCTGGTGGTGGACGACGATCCGAATACGCTGGCGTCGTTGGCGCGGGCGTTTCGATTGGCGGGGCACGAAGCGACCGTTTGCGACAACGCCACGCGCGGGCTGGAAATCGCCAAGACCGAGCGCATTGATTTGATCCTCTCCGACGTGGTGATGCCGGGAAAAGACGGCATCGCATTCCTCGAAGATTTGAAAGCTGCGGGCATTGCCGTTCCTACGGTGATGATGTCCGGGCAAGCGAATATCGAAATGGCCGTGAAGGCCACGCGGCTCGGCGCCGTGGATTTTCTCGAGAAGCCGATTTCCACCGATAAATTGCTGCTGACCATCGAAAATTGCCTGCGCATCGCGCGATTGGAAAATGAAAACCGCGATCTGAAAAAGCGCCTCGGGAAGCACGAGATTTTATGGACCAGCGCGGTGATGAAGGCTTTGATGGAGCAGGTGGAGCGCGTGGCGGCGAGCGAAACGCGCGTGTGCATACGCGGCGAGACGGGAACCGGGAAAGAATTGGTGGCGCGCACGATTCACGAAAAGAGCGCGCGGCGCGGCGGGCCTTTTGTGACTTTGAATTGCGCGGCGATTCCGGCGGAATTGATGGAATCGGAATTATTCGGGCATGAGAAGGGCGCGTTTACCGGAGCTTCCGGGCGGCACGTGGGGAAATTCGAGCAGGCGCATCGCGGAACTTTTTTTCTGGATGAGATTGGAGACATGCCGCTGGGAATGCAGGCGAAATTGCTGCGCGTGCTGGAGGAAGGCGAAATCGAGCGCGTCGGCGGGGATAAGCCGATTGCCGTGGACGTGCGCGTGGTGGTGGCCACGCATCGCGATCTGGAAGCGCAGGTGAAGGCGGGATCGTTCCGCCAGGATTTGTATCACCGGATTTACGTGTTTCCGGTTTTGTTGCCGCCTTTGCGCGAGCGGCGCGAGGATATTGGTTTGTTGGCGCGGAGTTTTGGGCGGCAGGTGGCGTTGCAAAATGGGTGGAGGGAGAAACCATTCGCGGATGCGGCCATTGCGGAATTGGAACAATATTCCTGGCCGGGGAATGTGCGCGAATTGCGGAACGTGGTGGAGCGGATTTTGCTGTTGGCGCGCGGGGATGAGATTGATGCGGAGACGGTGATGCTGGCGCTGCCTCGCGGGGCGGCAAGTGTTGGCGGCGATCGTGGCGATTCGGCCGGAGCGGGGACGTTGGCGGTGCGCACGGAAGGATTTGAGCGCGAGACAATTTTGGCGGAATTGAAGAAGCATGAGAATCACATGACCAATACCGCGAAGGCTTTGGGACTTGAGCGCAGCCACCTCTATAAGAAATGCCAGCAATTGGGGATTGATCTGCGGGCCGTGCGGAAATCGGAATAGCGCATCTTTGCAATCGGCGGGTGGGAAGTTCGGAGAGCGTTTGAATTTCGCCTTTTGTAGCGCCGCTCGTTCAGGGCGGCATGTTGCGAACAAACGCTCAGCCACAGCCGCGCGCAATCAGGCGCCGTCAACTATGGCGTTGCGGAGATGTCGCGGGGCGAAGGAAATAGGCGCGAGAGTGCGATGTGCGTGGGGATGTAGATGAGCACGGTTAAGCCTACGAGCACGGCTGCCACGTGTACTGGAGCTGGGCCCCATTGGCGGTGCAGAAATGGATCGGCGTGGGCGAAATTTATGTTTCGCGCGGCGCTGGCGAAGACGGGAGGCGATGATGGCCACGGCCGCGATCGCGATTTGCAGTTTCAGAGCGCGGCGATCGTAGCCGGTGCGGCGCAGCGCGGCGATGAGCACAAAGGGCAGCACCACATGGAAGCAGCTCATCAGCCGCACCCACAGCGGATAGTTGGGATCGAAGAAATAATCGGTGCCGCCGATCAGGTGACGATTGAAAATTAGTTTTGTGGCGATGTCCAGGAGCCACGCGGTGTCGATCACGATGGAGCTTACCGTCTGGCTCGAAATCAGCAACGCGCTGCCGGTGAAAAGGCCGATGCAGGTGAGGATGACGGCGATGTCGCAGAGAAATAGAAACGTGCTGGCGCCCCAGAATTTCAAATAGATAGTGAGCCACACGGCCAGCCAGATCAGCGCGGTCCAGCGGACCCAGCCGGGGAATGGATTCGCGGTTTTTCTTGTCTGCAGCATGAGTCTTGGGTGAAGCGCGCGCTCAGCGGCTAGAAGAGTGAATGGCCGGCACGACGCCGCGGATTTCGCGGCCCGAAAGAGAGCCGGCGCGCCCGCCAGCGCAAATTAACATAAGAGATTATCATCCACGTTAAATCGCTACTCAGGGTAGCGCAGGGCGATGCGTGCGCGGCAGGACTTTACCAGAAACTTCCGCTGACTTCGCGGCTTGCTGCGTGCGAAAATCGGGCGCATGGAGCCGTGGCAGAGCGGAGCGATCTGGGCCAGCGCAGCTCTCAGCGTGCCGGCGCTGGCGGCCTGGGGCGCGGTGGCGCCTTCGTCGCAGATTTTCGGCCGCACAATCCGCAAGACGCAGGATCCCGGCGCGATTGCGCTGACATTCGATGACGGCCCGAATCCCGCGGTCACTCCGGCGCTTCTCGAAGTGCTGGAAAAAAATTCCGTGCGCGCCACGTTTTTCGTCGTGGGCAAACACGTGCGCGCGTTTCCGGAAATCGCGGTGGAAATTGTCGCGCGCGGGCACACCATCGCGAATCACACCGAAACTCACCCGCGGCTCGTTTTCATGCCGGCAGCGCACGTCAAAGACGAGCTGACGCGCTGCAACGAATCCATTGCAGCCGCAGTGCGCAAAGAAATTCTGTGGATGCGTCCGCCATTCGGATTCCGCGGGCTGAATCTGGATTCCGTGGCGCACGGGATGGGATTCGCGGGCGTGGTGATGTGGTCGCGGTGGGCCTGGGACTGGAAAGCGCAGCCGGTCGGACCGGTGATCGAGCGCTTGCGGCGCGTGCGCGGAGGCGATATCGTCCTGCTGCATGATGGAGATCACCGCCGGCTCGAGGGCGACCGGCGGCACACCGTGGCGGCGATGGAATATTGGCTGCCGCGATGGCGCGAGGCGGGTATGAAGTTCGTTGCCTTGGATGACTGGAAGAAGTCATAACGCGGTAATCGCGGGGGTGCATGCCATGGACGAGAGAATGTTCTACGACGAGAAGGAAGAGACGAAACAAATTCCGATGGTTTGCCCGCATTGCCGGACGGAGAGCACGTTTCCGATTCGTTGGAAGACGCGCACGAAGAAAGCACAATTGCCGCGCGGAGCGAATGACGCGGACCGCGCGCATTATGAGAAGGCGAGGTCGTATATGGTGCGCGTGGATGACATGGTGGCTTGCCGGAATATCAAGTGCCGGAAGAGATTTGATTTGACGGGTCAGACTGTAGTTTTGATTTAGGTTTAAGGAAAAAAATTTACCGCAGAGACGCTGAGAGCGCAGAGAAACCGCAGAGCGACACCAGAGACGGATTTAGATTTCGGGGTAGAGTTCGAAAAAGGCGTCGATTGATTCGCGCAAGGTAGCTTCGATTTCTTTGTGGCTCCCTTCGATCAGGTGCAGCGTGATGCGGGCGGTTTTGCCGTTCTTCAGCGTGATAGTGGCTTCGTTTACCGCATCAACTTCTTCGAGCGGAAATAATCTCATACCGTAGACGAGCGCGAGTTTGGCCATCGGGGAGCTCTCCGAAATTGCGCGGATATCATACGGCGGGCGGGAAATTTTCGCCATTGGCGCGCGATTTTCTGGGCGGAGGCGCGATTCCCGCCGGCATCTACGACCGTTGGCGTGTGCACGTCTAGTAGACGCGTTTGGGCGATCCGGAATATTCAGCGGAATCTGTGGCGTCCAAGACTTCGCGGATTTTGTTGGCCAGCGCGCGCATGGTGAACGGTTTTTGCAGGAACGCGACGTCGCCGTCAATTACGCCGTGGCGCACGATGGAATCATCGGTGTAGCCGGAAATAAACAGCACTTTCAGCTTGGGCATGCGCTTGTGGAGGTCGTTCCACAATTCGCGGCCGCTCATTTTGGGCATCACCACGTCGGTGATGAGCAGATCGATCTTGTTGGTTTTCGCCGTCGCGATGCGAATCGCTTCTTCGCCTTCGGTGGCTTCGAGTACCGTGTGGCCGCTGGTCTTCAGGAAATCCGCCACCAGCGCGCGAACGCTTTCTTCGTCTTCCACCAGCAAAATTGTTTCTGAGCCACGCACCGGCGCGGGAGTCGCTGCCTGCGTCTTCGGCGGCTCGACTACATCGGCGGCTAGCGGCAAATAAATTTTGAACGTGGTGCCCTGGCCCGGCTCGCTATACACCCAAATGAATCCGTCGCTCTGCTTCACCACGCCGTAGACCGTCGCAAGGCCGAGGCCGGTGCCTTTGCCGGGTTCCTTGGTGGTGAAAAATGGCTCGAAAATTCGCGCTTGCGTTGCCGGGTCCATGCCGCAGCCGGTATCGCTGACGGCCAGCATTACGTACGGGCCGGGCCTCACGATGGAATGTAGCTGCGCGTAGGAATCGTCGAGCTCCACATTTTCCGTTTCGATGGTGAGCTGCCCGCCGCTGGGCATGGCATCGCGCGCATTCACCACCAGATTCAGCAAAACTTGTTCCAGCTGCCCGGCGTCGGCTTTCACGCGGCCCAGAATTCCGCCGGGGCGGAAAACGAGTTCGATATGCTCGCCGATGATGCGCGAAAGCATTTGGATCATCCCGGAAACAATGCCATTGAGATCGAGCACCTGCGGCTGCAGCACCTGCAGGCGGCTGAACGCCAGCAACTGGCGCGTCAGCGAGCTGGCGCGGTTCGCGGCTTTCTGCACTTGATCGAGCCGCGGAAAAAGCGGATCGGTGGGCGGCATGGTATTGAGAATTAATTCGATGTGGCCTTTCACCACCGTCAGCAAATTATTGAAATCGTGCGCCACGCCGCCGGCCAGCTGGCCAATGGCCTGCATTTTTTGCGATTGGCGGAGCTGCAGTTCGAGCTGGCGGCGTTCGGATACATCTTCGGCGATCATTTCGAAGTAAGCGATCTGCCCGCGCACATCGCGAACCGCCCGCCCGCCGAGGCGCACGATGATCGAATTGCCTCCGTGCAGCTTCCACAGCGTTTCGACGCCCTCGGCGCTGCCTTGCTGTTGCAATTGATCGATGAAATTGCTGTGATCGCGAATTTCTTCGAACACGTCGGTGCCGATATTCAGTCCGATCAGCGCGCTTTCGGATTCATACGCCAGCATGCGCACGAAAGCGCGATTGACCAGCGTGAAGCTGCCGCCCACGGTGCAGCGGCAAATGCCGTAGGGCGCTTCTTCGATGATGGAGCGGTAGCTGTTTTCGGATTCGCGCAGCGCTTCTTCCGCGAAAACGCGATCGGTACTGTCGAGCGCGATGCCGATCACCCCGACGATGGCGTTGTTCGCGTCGCGCAACGGCTCGGTGTGGCTCTCGAAAGTGCGATTCATCCAACTCGTCACGTAGGTGGTGGATTCGCCTTGGAGCGCGCGCAGATGCGCGGCGATGGGCGGGAAATCCCGGTCGTGCGTGCCGAAATATTCGTAAAGGCTGCGCCCGGAGACCTCGTCGGCTTGATGCCCCAGCGCTTTCAGGCCTGCTCCCATCGAGGAGACAAAATTCAGATCGCTGTCGGTGGTCCACAGCACCGCAGGCATGCGCTCGACCATGATCGAGAGCCGCGTATTTTGATCTGCCGATTCGTGCTGCGTTTTTTCGAGCGCGCCGAGCATCTGATTAATGGAATTGCTGAGGTCGGCGAGTTCATCATTGCCGTTCGATTCGATTCGCGCGGAAAGATTGCCGCTCTCGCCCACCGCCGCGACGTTCTTGCTGAGCTTGGCCACGCGCGAAAGAACCAGGCGCTCGATCACGAACAGCGTGAGCGCGGTGAATCCGGCTGCCGAGGCCAGCAGCATCACCAGAAATTGCAGCGCGAAACCATTCAAGATCACCGAGCGCGACAGAGCGAAAATTCCGCCGATGAGCAGAACAACGGTGATGAGAATGGAAATCAAGGTCGTGCGGCGAAGTGAGCGCCGCGCCTTGGCCGGCTTCCGCCGGTCGGAATTGGTCGAGAGGGACCCCATTGCTGAAATTATAGCCGCAGCGGAAACGGACTACTTGATGCGGCGTGCGGCTCGATGTTTAACTGATATACAGGTTTGGCGTGCTGCTGCGCGGAATGTTCGGCCGGTCGAGCGGAAGTGGCGTCCCAGACGAAGTTGCATTTGCGATGCTCGCTCTGGCGGGACGTGGCATCCGCAAGCGCGGCGCATGCATCGGAATCAGGGAACGGCTGGAGGTCGAGTCATGCGAGATTTTATGCGAGCGTTCCGTTGGGGTTTGCTGATTGTGGCTTTCGTGCTGGTGGGAGCGGCGCGGGCGCAGGATGCGCCTCCTCCTCCACCTGCCAGTGCTCCGCCTGCGCCGGCAGCAGCGCCTGCACCGGCCACCGCGCCAGCTCCCGCAGCGGCCCCGGCGACGGCTCCGGCAACGCCTCCAACCCCCGACACTAACTCCGCAAAAGCGGACTCAACCGCCGCCGCAGCCAAAATCGAATTGCCGGCGGGCACGCGTCTGCCACTCGTGCTGCACAACGGACTCTCCACTCGCACCGCACGCGTCGGTGATCCCGTCTATTTCGAAACTTTATTCCCGGTGATGAAAGACGGCCGCGTGATCGTTCCGGCGGGCTCTTACGTCAGCGGCGAAGTGACCGAATCGCGCAGGCCCGGCCGCGTGAAAGGCCGCGGCGAGATTATGATTCGGCTCGAGACGCTCATCCTCCCGAATGCTTACATGGTGCGCTTCGCCGGCGAGCCTTCCAACGCCAGCACCGGCGGAAATGAAACCACCAACGCCGAAGGAAAAGTAATCGGCGACACGGACAAGACTTCCGATGTGGGCACGATTGCCAAAACTACCGGCGCGGGCGCGGCGGTAGGCGGCATCGCGAGCCGCAGCGCAGGCGGAGCAGGAATCGGCGCGGGTGTGGGCGCGGCGGTGGGATTGGCCGCGATTTTATTGACGCGCGGGCCTGAAGCCGAAATGCCGCGCGGTACGACCATGGATGCGGTTCTCGATCGCCCGCTTTATTTGGACGCGGACAAAATTCAATTCACCGGGCCGGGTCAAAGCTCCACGCTGGCCGGACCGAGCAGCCGCGAGCCGCAGCGCGTGAAGGTCCCTTATTAAAGATGATCGCGATTGTTGCTTGTCTGGTTGCTCGACGGATGCCGCCCTGAAAAGAGCGGCGCTACAAACGGCAAAATCTGCGCGGGTAGGCGTGACTCGCCCGCGCTAATTCGCCGCGGTTGCTTTTTCCGTCGCGAATCTCCGCGGTGCGTAATCTTCCAGATTAAATTCCGGTTTCCCCCGCAAAATCCAATCGCCCAAAATTTCTGCCGTCGCCGGCGCCAGCAAAATTCCATTCCGATAGTGCCCGGTCGCCAGCCACAGACCTTCCATCTCGCTCGGCCCAATCAGCGGCAAATGATCGGCAGTATCCGGGCGCAGCCCGCACCAGGTTTCTTCGATTGCCGCGCCGGCCAATTCCGGAATCATCTCGATCGCCGCACCAAGTATTCCGGCGATCCCCGCAGCGGTTACGGCCTTCTCGAATCCCACATTTTCAATCGTGCTCCCGGCGACCAGCAATCCATTTCCGCGCGGCACGATATAGCCTCGATGCGAGCGCACGATATGGCTCGGAACCGCTCGCGCAGGCCGCAGCGAAACCATTTGCCCACGAGCCGGACGTGTGGGAGCGACGCGAGCGCCGCTGCCGCCGATCCCGGCTGAAAAACAGCCCGCCGCGAGAATTACGTTCTTCGCGGCAAATTTTGCCGATGGCGTCTCGACTCCCACGCAACGCGATCCTTCCCGCACAAAATCCCGCACCTCGATGCCCGCGCGAATTTCCGCCCCGCGGTTTTTCGCCGCCTGCAAAACCGCCCGCGTCAACGCCCGCGGCTCGACGGAACATTCATCCGCCAGCCAGACGGCGGAGAGTTCGGCTTTCGTCAGCGAAGATTCGATCGCCCGCGCTTCAGCGGCGGAGACGAGCTGATGCGCAAGCTCATGCCCCCGAAGCGAATCCACCGCGCGCTCGCGATCGCCCGCTCCCGCGGCGCCGAAAAAAACCGCGACCGTGCCATCGCGCCGGAAATTCGCACGCTCGCCCGAAGATTCCTCCACCGCGCCAACGAAATCGGGATAAAGGCTCAGGCTCTTCTTCGCCAGCGGCACCAACGCCGCATCACCCGGCGTCTCCGGCGCCGGCGAGAGCATTCCCGCCGCGGCCCACGAAGCTTCCAAGCCCGGCTGCTGCCGATCGAGCACCAGCACGCGCTGATTTTCCCCGGCGAGTTTATGCGCCAGCGAAAGGCCGATAATTCCGCCGCCGACGATAATGATGTCCCTCGAATTCACGAGAATATTTTAGCAGGAATAACGCGGCCACGACCGGCGTGGGAAAACCGCGAGAGGCACGGCCGCAGTCACGCGCCGAAGTCGCGCGCCGCAACCACGCGCGAAGATCTAGAAGGATCCCACCAACTCGTTCGACAGCACTTGCGCCTTCTGCGCTAAATTCTGCGCGCGCGCCCAGTCGGACGCCTGCATCGCCTCGCGCGATTGATCCACGAAGCCCTTAATTTTTTCCGCCATGTCTTTTTGCGTGGCGTTGAGCTGGTGCGCAGAGGCTTGCTGCAGATTGCGCTCCGCGGTGGAAATATTTTCGTTGATGCGATGCTCGTAGGTGGCCTGATCGGCCGGCGAAATCTGCGGCGAAATCGCGGGCGCGGCCGGCTTGGGCGCCGGTACCGTCTCGGTAGGCGGCCGGCGCGGCGGGCTGGCGTGCGGATGATCCGGCGGCGGCGCCGGCAGCGATTCCGGAATCATCGCCAGTGTGGTATCGCCCGGCTGGTCCGCCAGAATATACGGAGCGGGCGGCTGCTCGACGATTGTCGGCACCGGCGGAATAATTTTCGGCATCCTGGCGTGAACTTTTTGTTTCGGGCAGCCTGCCAACGCGAAAGTCAGCAGGCACGCGGCAATGAGCGGAAATTTCGCGCGCAGCCGCAGAGACGCGGCGCGCGGAGAGTTGAATGGGAGCTGGGGTTCCATTCACACCTTTCCTTGCGCGAACGGCAGTCCAAGATCTCGTTGGTGCGGAACGGCGGCTTCCACCGTGCGGCCTAGCGGCAGCTCAATCGTGAAAGTCGTGCCCCGTCCGACCTCGGACTCGAATTCTATCGAACCGTTGTGGAGTTGCACAAATCGAAAAGTGTTCGCCAGTCCGATGCCGGTACCTCCCGGCCGCGTGGTGAAAAAAAGCTGGAAAATTTTCTTGCGATTTTCCAGGCTGATTCCTTTTCCCGTGTCGGAGACCAGAATGAGCGCCTTGTCTTCGTGCTGCGTCAGCTTCACGCTCAATTTTCCGCCCGGGCCCATCGCTTCGCACGCGTTCAGCAAAAGATTCAGAATCGCCTGATGAATCAGCCGGCGATCCATGCGCACCGGCGGAAAGCGATCGGGAATTTGCGTGGCCAGCACCACGCCGGCTTTGGCAACGGCCGGCCGCGCATTTTCCAGAATTTCGTTGAGCAGCGCGGGCAGATCCGATTCGATCAGCTCGATTTCCACGGGATGCGTGAAATCCAGGAAAGTTTTCACCGCGCGATCGAGGCGGTCGATTTCGTTGTCCAACATCTTCACCGCCTGCTGCCCCTCCACGTCGCCGGGAATATTTCCCTTCAGCACTTCCAGCCACACGCGCATCGAATTCAGCGGATTTTTTACTTCGTGGGCCACGCCGGCGGTCACACGGCCCAGCGCCGCCAGCCGCTCGGACACCTGCAATTGCGAACCAAGCCGCTCGTAGGATTCCAGATCGCGCAGCGTCAGCAACGTGCCCATCGGCTCGCCCTTCTCGCTGATTACCTGGCAGATCAGAGAGATGCGCCGCGGACCATCGGGGCTGTCCAAATGCAGCTCGGCATTTTCGATGGGCTCCATGTGATCGCCGGTAAGATGGAGCACGTCGCGCACCAGATTCCCCGGGGGAAAAATTTCTCCCGCGCGCCGGCCGATGATCGTGGCGGGCGAAACGCCCAGAAACTTTTCGATCGAGGGGCTCACCAGCACGGCGCGTCCATCGGCATTGAAAAGCAGCAAGCCGTCCTCGAGCCCGGCCATCACGTGATTCAAATTTTCGCGCAACGTGCTGAACACTTCGCGCACGTCTCTTAATTGCTTTCCGATATTGCTGATCTTCGTGCTCACTTGCCCGAGTTCGTCGGCCTGATGCACCGGCTCGACGTCAAATTGCCCCGCGGAAATGCGATCCAATTGATCGGAAATGCGCGCCAGGGGAGCGAGCGCGATACGGCTCAAAATGATGGTGAGCAGCGTGGCAGCAAAAACGGCGCCGATGGCGACTTCCGTCGCCGATGCCAGTCCGTGCGAAATTTCCTCGCGCAGCAGTGCCGTGGACATATCCACGCGAATTTCGCCGAAGGGCGCGCCGCTCACGTCGAAGGGCACGGTTACCTGATACACGCGCGGCGGCCCGTAAAGAATTCGCAATTGATTGAGGAATTTCTCGCGCACCAGCAGCGAAGCGTCCGGCTTGGTGCCCACGCGCCGTCCGCGCAGCGACGCATCGCTCGACACCATGGCCTGCCCGCTTTGATCCACAATGGTGATTTCGTAGACGTTCAGGGAATATCCAACGGCCGATTCCAGCAGCGCGTTCAGCCCGCTGCTGTTGTCGAGCGAATGTTGCACGTACTTGCGCAGATCGCCGGGGCTTTCGGAATTGAGCGTTTCGCCGCGCTCGGCGGAATCGGCGAGAGCCTGCGCGCTGGCCACCAGCACTTGCCGCGCCACAAATGTCGCGCGGTCGTGCGCGTCGCGAATCACCTGATTCGCCAGCCGCGCCACAAAGAGCCACGAAACCAGCGCCACGACGAAGAGCACCACCAGCGACGTCGTCAGCGTGAATTTCGTTTTAAGACTGAGCCGCATGCGTGCGATTCGTTTCGTACTCCTTCAGCTTGTTGTGCAGAGTTTTCAAGCTGATGCCGAGCAACTCGGCGGCCCGCGTTTTGTTTTGATTGGTTGCGGCCAGCGTTTGCAGGATCAGTTCGCGCTCCGCGGCTTCCACCGTCGTGCCCACCGGAAAGCGCAGCCCGGAAAGCTCCAGATTATCGCCCACCGGCGCGTGCCCGAATTCCGTAGGCAGATGTTGCCGCCCGATCGGCCCGCGGTCCGCGGCAATCGCCGCGCGCTCCAGAATATTTCGCAGCTCGCGGATATTTCCCGGCCACGGATACGATTTGAATAGCTCGAGCACTTCGGTTCCCACGCCGGTCACTTGCCGGCTGTGTTTTTGATTGATGTCCTTGAGCAGACTATCCACGAGCGCCGGCAAATCATCTTTGTGTTCGCGCAACGGCGGCAGATGAATGTGGAACACGTTCAGGCGAAAAAATAAATCCTGGCGCAACTGGCCTTTGGACACCGCCTGCTGCGGATCCTTATTGGTCGCGGCGATTACGCGCACGTCCACCGGCGTTTCGGTCTTGCTGCCCAGGCGCCGCACTTTATGATCTTCCAGCACGCGCAGCAGCTTCGCTTGCGTTTGCGCCGGCATTTCGCCGATTTCATCGAGCAGCAGCGAGCCGCCATCGGCCAGCTCGAAGCAGCCGATGCGCCGCTCCGCCGCTCCCGTAAATGCCCCGCGTTCGTGCCCGAAAATTTCGCTCTCCATCAGCGATTCCGGAATGGCCGAACAATTGATGGCCATGAACGCGCGTTCCGATCGCGGCGAAAGTTTGTGAAACGTGCGCGCCACGATTTCTTTGCCCGCGCCCGTCTCGCCGGTAATCAGCACCGATGCGGTCGAAGGCGCCGCCATTTCGATCTGGTGCATCACTTCCTGCATCGGCTTGGAGATGCCGATCAGCGCACCCATCTTGCCCGAATCGCGCAGTTCGCGCGTCAACGACGCCACCGCCCGCTGATCGCGGATGCGGCTCACCAGCCGGTCGAGCAACGCCTTCAAAATCGGCGCCTTAAGCGGTTTTTCGATGTACCAAAAAGCCCCCGCCTCGATGGCCTGAATCACGCGCTCGTCGCTGCCCTCGCCCGGTAATAATGATCACCGGCACGCGCTGGATTTCTTCACCCAAGCGCTGCAAAAGCTCCAGCCCGTTAATCCCCGGGAAGCTCCACATCCGCAAGGATTAACCCCGGCTGATACTCCGGAAATTTCTCCAAGGCATCTTCGCCGGTCCCCACGCCCAATACGTCATAATTCCAGCGCCGCAAAAGCGCCTCGTAGCCCTTTCGCGCGTTCTCCTCATCCTCAACGATCAGGATGCGCAAAGAATTGTTGTTCTCAGCCATAGCTCCAGCGAATGTATCAGCAGCAGCAAGGAAAGCCAAGCGACGACCGCGGCGCTCTCTCTTGTCTCGTTATCCGATTGCAATCCTGTTTCGGGGATTCCGAGACGGAGCCGATCTGGAGCCTTCTCTTCTCGATGTCCTTGGTCGAAACACGGTGAGCTTTACTGGAGGCCGCCGACCTGCATCTCGTCGTCGTAGCGTCTAGGTGCTGGAATAGTGTCTCGAATGTGCCCAGTCTAATCTATCAGGCATGTCCCCGGTTTGTACCTGGTAGCAGCCTCCGCATTCATTCGGGGAGGAGCGCTTCAGCGCTCCGGAAATAGCGCTGCCTCTGCCGATGCGCTTTAGCGCTGGTCCGCGCCCGCGGCTTGTCCCCAGAACGCCCACCTCAGACGCGTGCAATATGCCATCGCTCCCCGAAGTTAAAAAACCAAGCGAGGAGCGCAGCACACGTTGCGGGGAAACTAAAGACGCGGATCAACTGGCTCGCTCTCCAACGCGAGCACTCCAAACACACACTCATGCACGCGCCGCAGCGGTTCTTGCCGGACGAATCGTTCCAGCGCCTCGATGCCCAGGGCGAATTCGCGCAGCGCCAGCGATCGCTTCGTCGAGACGCCACGGCTGCGTAGGCGCTCCAAGTTTTCGGGCAACAAGTATTCCGGGCCGTAAATGATCCGCAGATATTCCGGGCCGCGGCATTTGATCGCCGGCTGCGTCAGGCCGCGCCGCCCTCGTACAATAAACCCCAGTGGCTTAACGACCATTCCTTCGCCGCCGTGGCCCGTCAATTCTTCCCACCAGCGGGTCGCGTCTTCCACGTTCGCAGCGTCGGTCACGTCCACGCGCCGGTGATTCGTTGCAAGCAAGAGACCGTCGCCCGCTTTGCAGATTTCCGCGAGCTTCTCCATGTGCCAACCGTGATCGCGCCCGACATGAACGTGGCCCTCCGTCGCGAGCAGATGAAACGGCGCGAGCTTCAAGTCGCCCACCGACTGAACAGGCCAGCAGTACCGGCGATAGGAGTCGACGTAAAGACTTGCAGCTTCGAGCCGTTGTTTGTAACGCTCGATCATCGACACTAAATCGCCATTCTTCGACGCCAGCCGCTCCAAGCACGCAACCGTCTCCGCCAGCGACGCCTTCGCCGCCGCGCCCACTGGCGCATATTGCCGCCGCAGCAGCTCCTGTGCTTTCGCGGACCACGGCATCAATTCCGCGTCGAGGCAAATCCAGTCGCTTTGAAATTGATCCCAGAATCCGGCTACATCGACAGCACTCCGCACTTTCTCGAGGAGCTCCTTCTCGATTTGCGCGTCATCGAAAAATCTTCTCCCCGTCCGCGTATAACAAATTCCGATTCCCTCGCCGACCACGCCAAAGCGCCGCCGCGCAGCATCTTCGTCGCGGCACACAACAACCACGGCGCGCGAACCTAATTTTGCGTTATACAAGATACGGTTGCCTGCGGTTCGGGTCCGGGCTCGGGTATAAAGCCATCCTCGGCCCCTTGCCTCTTCGAGGCCGCGGGGATAGGCAATTTCTAATCGTGTGCAACACGATTAGAAATCGCTGCAACTCGCTGAAAATAAAGGACGGACGTCATTTCTAATCGCGTGAAATCGCCCCCTTTTGGGGCGCGTTTTCACGCCTTTTTTCATGCTCCGCGCTCGCTGGAAGATGAAAAACGAATCGTCAGTGCCGCGCCAGATACAGCGGGTGCTGCAACTCGAGTTCGAGCTTCGTGCCCTTGACAAGCTCAAGCTCTTGGCCGAGCCCCGACGAAACGAGAAAAGCGGTCAGCGCGCCCGTGGCCGCGCCGATGGCCGCGGCTTTGCCGTTCTTTGCGGCGGCGCCGGCCGCTGCGCCCAACGCTGCGCCTGCGGCCGCCGCTTGCATGTCGCGATCGCTGGCGCTGGTGCGGGCCTGAATTTCGCCTTCTTTGATCTCGCCGGATTTCACGGAATGTTCGCCGGGAACTTCGGTCACGTCGGCGACCAGCGGCTTCCAGCCTGCGCGGATTTCGATGTCATCGAAGCTGAGCCAGATGCGCGCGCGGCCGGTGGCACCGCCGGGCTCGACGCGGCTGACGTGTCCGCGAATCACCGTTCCCGCCGGAATCGCGTGGCCGTCGGGCGTGTCGAGCGATTCCAGCGTTTTCACCGTGAATTGCTGGTGCGCCTTGGCGGATTTGGTGTTGAGATCATCGAGCAAGCCGACGAGGAATCGCGTGCCAGCCGGCACTTGCGGCGATTGCCAGTCAGATTGCGACTCTTGCGATGATGGCGCGGTGCCCGAAGGGGAATTATTGCTTTGCTGCGATCGCTGCTGTGCGTAAATAAATGCGGGCAAGCTGGCTGCGGCGCAGAAAGCAACGAGCAGCCAGCCCGCTGTTTTGAATCGCATGGGATCCTCCCAATAGATTTCAGCTTGGCTGTCTGCCGGATTCCACGCCGGTGAAGGCCGACGGACTTGTAGATGCTACTACAGTTCGCCAGGTGGTCTGAGCGAAATGCGCGGCGGTTCTGCTTTGAGCGAAAGGCGGCGAGCGGAAAAGAATGCTTTTGGCGGCAGCGGAGGGACGCTTATAATCCCGCATTCACTTTTGCGGGAGAGAACGAGCGCGCGGAGCGGTGCGAGCAAGTCGCCCGTTGCGAAACCTTCGATTCTTATCTACCCTAATGACCCCGAAATTGGCCGGGGTGCCCGCAGGCGATTTCGCCTGCTCAACGGAGGCTGGTATGAAATTGTGGCTGCGCTGGGGCGCGGTACTGGTGATTTGCGGTGCGATCGGATTGCGCGCACCTGTGGCCGCGGGGCTTGACGATAAGGCGAAGTCCGCGAACGCCAACGCTTCGGCGGCTGCTGCTGGTTCGAGCGCCGGAGCGGGCGTCGCGGCTTCCAGCAACGCGAGCGGCGATGAGCGCGACGCGAATTCCAACGGTACTGCGAGCGCAGAAAATCCTGTTGGCACAGCGGCCGCGCCGCCAGCAACGGCGACAAATTCTGCGTCGCCCGATGCTGCAACTGCGGCGAATCCAGCAGCCGCTGTGAATCCTCCGGTGCTTGCGACCACATCGCCTGCTTCAGCGTCCCCTGTGCCCGCCAAGCAGAATTCCACCTCCGCGGATATTCGCACGGAATGGGTACCGATGCCGGCGGTCTCAGGAAATCCAGGAATGTTTACCGTCGAGACGGGCGAAACTTTGCCGCGCGGCGGATTTGCGTTCACTGCCGGCGCGAATAAATTCTCGCGCGATCCCGGCAACATCACCGTGATTTCCTACGGCTGGGGGTTTGCGGCCGGAATCACGGATCACATTTCGGCGTTCGTGAATTTTGACGCTTACAATCACGTGCATGTTGGCCGCCCGGACCTGCTTAGCCTTTCTTCGAACACAATTGGAAATCCGCAATTCGGAAACACGATTTACCGCGCGATCGTGCCTTTGCCCGGAGCGGCGCCGGCCTACGTGGAAGATTTTCCTTTTGCGGCGCAGAGCGGCGGCGGAGTGGGCGAAGTGGACCTGGGATTCAAGATCAATCTGGTTTCCGAAAAGCGCGGCGGGCCGTTCAGCTTTTCCATCAAGAACGATTTCTATCTTCCCACGCAGACCGGGCTCGGCGATTTGCTGAGCAACGGCAGCCAGAACGGACGTTTCAATTACGGCATCGGCGCTGAGCTGAGCAAATCGATTTTTCACGGCGGGATCGTGGCCGCGTTGAACGGCGAGTATCGCTTGACGCTCGATCCGTCTTTCACAGTGGGCGGCGTAACTCAGAACGTGCAGCTTGCGGACCAGATTCACGTCGGCGCGGGCTTTTTGTTCTTCCCGCAGAAACGATTCCAGATTATTTCGGAATACAATGCCGTGATTTTTGTGGGCACGCACACGCAGAACACGACTTTCGGTCCGCGCGATCCGGTGGATCAAGTGAGCGGAATTCGCCTGTATTTGTTCCGCAATTTTGCGGTTGATATTGCTTACCGCTACATGGTGGATCTAACGAACCACAAAGATCGCAACGGCTTCGTGCTGAAGTTCGATTCCGCGCGCTGGCCGGGCTCGCAAACGAGCAAGCGCGCTGCGAGTGACGTGATCACGGCGAATTGCTCGGTGGATCGCACCATGTTGCCGGCCTCCTCCGGCGAGCGGGCGATCGTCTCCGCGCTGGCGAAAGATACGCTGAATCTTCCCCTCAATTATTCCTGGACGGCGACGGGCGGGAAAATCGAACAGTCCGGGCCGTCGGCGCGCTGGGACGCTTCAGGACTCGCGCCCGGAACGTACACGATTTCCGCGCGAGTGGATGCGGGACCGAGCAGCTCTCCGGCGACGTGTTCGGTAAGCGTCTCGGTGCAGTAGCCGCGCAGCAGAAGCGCCGGCGCAAAAACATCAGTTCTTTCGTGGCGCGCCATCGCTGTGCGAAAACGCTTGTTTCATTCCGGCACGCCTCCTGCCCAGAACGTTCTGCGCACTTCCTATCCGTACTAATGCGGATTGCGGCCAATTCCAATCTGGGAATAGATTGAGCCGACGGGAATCGCTGCCGATACCATTCAAGTCATCGGGCGCAAGACCGATCAAATACTCATTCCTGAAATGGTTCCGCTGCAGAAGGGGACAGAATCGGCGACTCCCTGATTTCCCAGGATTGGAGGGTTTGCGAAGTGTCATCAAAACCGGAACCTGCTCGTGTTCTAGAACGCCCCGCGACAGTATCGATTCTTGTGGTGGACGATGAACAATCGGCGCGCGATTTGTGCTGCGATGTGGCCAGCGATACAGGACTGAAATCGCGCGGCGTGGCGACGACCGAAGAAGCGCTGGAGATCCTGGATCAATATCCCGTGGACATTCTGATCACGGATTTGCGCGTGCCGCAGCTCGGAGGCCTGGAACTTTTGCGGCGCGTGCGCGAGCACTATCCGCAGACCGCGGTAGTGATGCTGACGCAATTCGGAACGATCGACAGCGCAGTGGAAGCCACGCGCATGGGCGCGGCGGATTACGTGACCAAGCCATTTCGCGTGGCGGAATTGCGGACGAAATTGGGGCGCTTGGTGCATGCGCTGGAAACGGACCAGGAAAACCGCGTGCTGCGCGAACAACTGCGCACGCGGCCGGGATTCGGGGAGTTGATCGGCACGTCGCAGAAGATGAGCCGCGTTTACCGGCTCGTGGAAAAAGTGAGCCATCACAATTATCCGGTGCTGGTGCTGGGCGAAAGCGGCACGGGAAAGGAATTGGTAGCGCGCTCGATTCATTATCTTGGCGACCGCCGGAATAAGCCGTTTGTGCCGGTGGATTGCTCGGCGCTGGTTCCGACGCTGATCGAATCGGAGCTATTTGGCTATGTAAAAGGGGCATTTACGGGCGCGGTGCACAGCAAACAGGGATTGCTGGAAGCCGCGGGCGGGGGAACACTTTTCCTCGATGAGATCGGAGACTTGCCGATTGATTTGCAGGCGAAGCTGTTGCGCGCGTTGCAGGAACGGGAAGTGAAGCCGGTTGGTTCGACCGAGCGCGTCTCGATTTCGGCGCGGATCATCGCGGCGACCAATCGCGACCTTGAATCCGCGGTGCGCACAGGAGGATTCCGGCAGGATTTGTTCTTCCGTCTGAACGTGGTGCAAATCAAGCTGCCGCCATTGCGCGAGCGCAAGAATGATATTCCGCTGCTGGTGAACGCGTTCCTCGAGAAGTTCAGCGATGAGCAAGGACGCGCGCGAACGATTTCGGAAGACGCCATCGCGCGGCTGATTACTTATGATTGGCCCGGAAATGTGCGCGAGTTGGAGAACGCGGTGGAACGCGCGGTGGCGTTGGGCTCGGGGCCGCTGCTTTCTGTCGGCGATTTGCCATCGAATCTGCAATACGGCACGCAGGAAAAATTGCCGGATAAAGATGAATTTCTGCCGCTCGAGGAGCTGGAGCGCCGCGCGATTTTACGCGCGTTGCGCGAGTCCGGCGGCGACAAGCTGGCCGCGGCGCGGCTTTTGGGAATCGGAAAAACCACGTTGTATCGAAAGTTGAAGCAATACAATTCACACTTGACCATGGCGAATTAGCCCGGCCGAGAATTCCAAAACCGGTGGCGCTGCGTTCCTAGAGGGGAACGGCGCCGCATCGTAATGGGAATCTAACTCCCTTCCTAAAACTCCATCTCGTTGATTCAAAGCCGCTTAGTTTAATCGCTGGCTTGGTAGGCGCGTTGCTTTGTCCTTCGGTGAGGAGAACGCGAAATGACTCATCAAATGCAGCGGCAGCTTGCCGATGTGGTGCTCATGTTGATCAAGTACGGTCTGGCGATTTCGTTCGGAGCGGTGTGGGGATTGCACAATGCAAGCTTTTTCAACTGGTAGCGCGGGCGGAGGAAAAGCGCACATTGAAGCGAGAGACATCGCAGGCTCTGTTATTTGAGATTCGAGACGCCGGGACGATGAGAACGTCGTCAAGAGCAAGAGCGTCTCGGCGAACGCGCCTAGCAGCGCGAGGCAAAAGCATGGCAACCAGCGGATTGAAAGTGGAGGAGGTCGCGGCAGCAGACGGAGCGCTGCTGGAGGCGGAGCTTCGCACCGTGTTGGATGCGGTTCCGGCGGGAGTACTGCTGCTGAGCGGCACGGGGCAGATTCGATTTACGAACGCGAGATTTGCGCAGCTGTTCGGGCTGGAATTCAGGACGGTCAGCGGCATGGAGGAATACGACTCGCTGGCTGCCATTCTGAGCGGGCGCTTTCGCGACGCGAAGGCCTTCTCGTATCGCTGGCGGGCAAATTTGCAGGGCGCGCGGGAGGCTGCGTGCGACGAATTGGAAGTGAGTCTGCCGGCGCGGAGAGTGTTGGAACGGAATTCGCGGCCGGTGATTGATGTGGGCGGACGCGCGGTCGGATGGCTCGAGACATTTCAGGACATCACCAGCCAGCGGCACTTCCAGTCGAAATTATTGCAGACGGAAAAAATGGCCGCACTGGGACAACTGGTTTCCGGAATCGCGCATGAGCTGAATAATCCGCTGACGGCGATCATGGGTTACGCGCAGCTACTGCTGGGGCGCGGGCAAAATCCCGGGTCGATGAAAGAGGCGGAGAATATCTATCAGGAAGCGGAACGCGCGCGGCGGATCGTGAAGAATCTGCTCTTCTTTGCGCGCGAGAGCAAGCCGGAGCGCACGCAGACGAATTTCAACGAGATTGTGGAACGGACCCTGGCGTTGCGCAGCTACGAACTGAAAATCGAAAATATTTCCGTGGAGTGCGCGCTGGCGGCAAGTTTGCCGGCGACGCTGGCCGATCCTTACCAACTGCAGCAGGTGTTCTTGAATCTGCTGGTGAATGCCGAACAGTCGCTGTTGCACAGCCGCGGGGGCGGGCGAGTTTCGATTCGCACGTATCAGCCATCGGCGCAGCGCGTGGCGATCGAAGTGGCCGATGACGGTCCGGGGGTATCGGCGGAGATCGCGTCGCGAATTTTCGATCCATTTTTTTCGACGAAAGCGCCGGGGGAAGGAACGGGACTGGGTCTTTCGATTGCGTACGGCATCGTGAAGCAGCATGGCGGAGATATTTCATTCGAGAATCAACCGAGCGGAGGCGCGCGCTTCGTGGTCGATCTTCCGTTGGTGTCCGCGGCGGAGCCGGAGGCTGCGAAGGAAGCATTGCCGCGCCAGTTGAAATCGGCGGCGATTGCTGCGCGACGAATTCTGGTTGTGGAGGATGAGGTATCGGTGGCGAATTTAATTTCGGACGTATTGAAAGACGAAGGGCATCAGGTGGAATTCACGCTGGACAGCCAGGAAGGCCTGGCAAAGCTCTCGCGCGGGCATTATGACGCGATCCTTTGTGATTTGCGCATGCCGCGGCTGGACGGGCAGGCGTTTTACGACGCGCTGGTGCAAGCGGGCAGCCCGATGAAGGACCGCATTTTATTTATCACCGGAGACACGCTGGCGCCGCGGACGCGGGATTTTCTGGGACCACGGGGATTGCCGCATCTCGACAAACCATTTCTCGTCGAAGAATTGATTCTTGCAGTGCAGGGGATTTTGGAGCGCGACCGGCCGGTGAATGAGAGCGAAGCCGTGGCGGTGGCGCCAGGGCAAGCGGACAGCAAAGAGCAATGCGAGGCGGCCAGGAAACCGTGAGCCCTCCTGCCACTGCCGCACAAGCTATGGAGCGCGTGGCCGTAATGGGCATCGCGGACGCGGGTACGGCGCGGCAGATCGCTGGATTGATTTCGAAATCGGCGCGCGTCTGCCGGATGGTGGAAGCGGCAACACTGGCGGAAATAAACGAAGCGCTGCGGCGCGATGGGCCGTGCGTGGTGCTGCTCGACGAGCGAATTCTTGGCGGAGCTCCGCTAGAAGAGACGCTGCTGCGGTTGACGGAATTCGCGCCGGTGGCGTTAATCGCCGCGCCGGAGCGCTGCGAGGAAATCAGCCGGTGGGTGGCGCGTGGCGAAGTGGACTTTATTCCGCGCAGCGGAAAATTTGAGGTACTGGCGGCGGCCATCGCCATCCGGCGAATCCGTTGGGCGGAGCAGGCGGAGTCGCTTGCGGGAGTGCCGTGGAAAGAATTGCCGCCGGACTTCGCGGCGATATTGCGGCATGAGATCAACAATCCGCTGACGGGGATATTGGGAAATGCGGAGCTTTTGCTGCTGCACTATCGTGACAAATTGCCGGAGGCCGCAGTGCAACGCGTGGAAACGGTGATCGATCTGGCGGTGCGATTGCGCGAATCGACGCGGCGGCTGAGCAACGCGGCGGAAACGGAGCAGCGCGAATTGCGGCGCACGGCGTAGATTGCCATGCGGGGACTTAAATCACCGGCGCACGGCGAATCGACGCGCGATTCTATTAATGGCGCGTCCGCTGCGTGACATTGGCGGACGACATCGGTGCCTGAGTTCGGCGCGCGAACCGGGCGCGGCCCAACGGCGATCAAGCCGTGATTGCCGAGGTGCAAAACGCGCAGCGGCGAGCGCCTATGGGGATTTCGCTCATGCACTCGGGGCACTTGCGCGTGGTTGGGTCGGCGGGCGGCTCGCGGTGAGCGCGGGCAATCAGCGCGTTGATTGGGAGCACGACGAAGAAGTAGACGGCGGCGGCGATGATCACGAAGGAGATCAGCGCGTTGAGGAAATCGCCGTAGAGAAACTTCGCGCTGTTCACCTCGAAAGAAAAGCCGGAGAAATCCGGCTGTTTCACGACCGCGGCGATTAACGGTGTCAGCAAATCTTTCACCAGCGCGGTGACCACCGAACCGAAAGCCGCGCCGATCACCACGCCGACTGCCAGGTCGACCACATTTCCACGCAACAGAAACTGCTTGAATCCTTTCAACATGGCTGCGCTCCCATCGACCCCGAAAATTTGAACTTCTCGGATACTGCCAGCGCAGGCTCGAACGCGCGCTGGATTGCTTAATCAAAAAGCCTGACGTCGAAACGAATACCGTGAATTAGGGGGTCGGGAGGCAGCACGTTACCTGAGTCTTCCGCCGGACGCAAGTTCCGTGTAGCGGCGGCGGATTGAAGGCGAAGCGCGGGCGGGTTATCCTTGGCGCGCATCGTTGGAACAATCGCAATATCGCCAGGATTTGCATGAACCGACGGAAATCCATTCGTATTCTTTATCTGATGCTGCTCGTTCTCTGCGACCTGGCGCCGGCCGGAGCCTGGAGAGTTTCGACGTTAGCTGGAGGAACGGAAACAATTTCGGTGAAGGTGGCGGGCAGCGAGATTTGGACGGACACGAAGATTGATTTGAATGCGGGCGAAAAGATCCTCATTACGGCGACGGGGTCGGTGAGCTTTGCGGAAGGAGCGAAGAGCGAGCCTGAAGGAATGGCGCGCGGTTGGAAGGATTTGTTGCGAGTGTTGCCGGTGAAAGATGCGGGCCGCGGCGCGTTGATCGGAAGAGTGGGAGATTTTGATGCGGCGCTGCCGTTTCTGGTAGGCGCGCGGCTGGAAATGGTGGCGCCGATTGCCGGACGACTTTATCTGGGAGTGAACGAGCAGTCGAGTGATGCGGCGAATGGAAATTACGATGTGCAGATTCAGATTTTGGAGCGCGGCGAAGTTGCGGCAGTGCGCAAGAGCGGTGACGGCGCAGGCGCGAAAGCGGGGAGCGATGCGACATACGCGATGCCAGTGGAGATGCCTTTTCCTTTTCTGACCGCGGCGGTTTTGAACGACATCCCGCGACGAATTCGTGACAAGGACGGAAATCCGGGAGACATGGTGAATTTCGTTATTTTGGGATCCGAAACGCGGCTGAAGCGCGCATTTCAGTTGGGCGGCTGGGTGCTGGTGGACCGCACGAAGGCGGACGCGGTGATTCACGGTCTGCTTTCGACGCTTTCGAAGGAAGAGTATGTGGAAATGCCGATGAGCGAGCTGTATCTATTCGGAAGACCGCAGGATTTTGGATATGCGCATGCGGATCCTTACGCGGTGGTGGCGACGCGGCATCATCTTCGCGTCTGGCAAACAGAGAATGAAGTGGGCGGCGAGAGGATTTGGGCGGGCGCCGCGACGCACGACGTGGGCTTCGAGAAGGATCAGCGGAATGGAAGCGTGACGCACAAGATCGATCCGGAA
This sequence comes from uncultured Acidobacteriota bacterium, assembly GCA_963838545.1. Taxonomy (GTDB): domain Bacteria; phylum Acidobacteriota; class Terriglobia; order Acidiferrales; family UBA7541; genus Palsa-147. The sequence continues at coordinate 213,523 of CAWIRL010000022.1, read as the reverse complement.
ATCGATGAGGAGCGCGAATATCTGGCGCGGACGCTGATGGCCGGCGGCGCGGTGAAGCAATGGTCGCATATGACGCCGCGCGACGCGTTGAAGCAGGCGAAGACGGCGACGGGCGGAAACTTTCATTCTGATGGAAAAGTGCTGGTGTTGGTGCTGGGAGCGGGCGAGCAGGCAGCGGCGGCGAAGCAGTAGAGCGGCAGGCACGCGACACGGCAATCGGGACGCTATTTACATCGCGAGAATCTTTCCCTACCATGAGCGGTGACTTTAGCCCCACGGATGCGCGGAATGCGGATTCGTTTGGGCGGAGCGTCTTTCCATGTCTCGAGCCCCGCGACTTGCGTTGATCGAGCCCGGCGGAGTGCGCCGGGAAGTGCCTATTGTAACCACGCCATTTCGCATTGGCCGGCAGGCGGGCAACGAACTGACACTGCGCGACAGCCGCATCAGCCGGCAGCAGGCGCAGATCATCACGTCGGAAGGCGTGTATGTGCTGGAGGACATGGGCAGCCGGCACGGAACTTACGTGAACGGCCAGAAAGTGCTGCGGCACGAGCTGCGCCCGAAAGACAGCGTTGATTTCGGGATGACGGATTCCTACCGGTTCATCTACCTCGGCGATACGGCGACAATCGAAGAGCTGCTCGAGAAAGTGGAAATTCCGCCGCCGACGAATTCGGGAGCGCGCGAGCTTTATCATTTGGGCGTGCTGTTGGAAGTGGCGCGGACGCTGGGCACCGGACTTTCGCTCGAGGATGTGTTGACGACGGTGGTGGATGCTTCGATCGCGTTGACGCGCACGCAGCGCGGAGTGCTGCTGCTGGTGAATCAGCAGGGCGAATTGCAGACGAGCGTGGCGCGCGATGATAAGCGCAGCTCGATCAATCATCAGGAAGTGCAGATTTCGTCGGGCGTATTGAAGCGGGTGATGACCACGCGGCGGGAATTGATCGTGAGCGATACGGGCGAGGATTCGGCAGTGGGGGCGCAGGAAAGCGTGGCGCGGCTGGAGTTGCATACGGTGGTGGCGATTCCGATCGAGAAGCTGCCGATGATCGAGGCGCTGGACGCAACGGTTTCGACGCGGCAGGGGGAATTGCTCGGCGTGCTTTATCTCGATAGCCACAATCCATCGAGCGCGTTTTCGGAATTGGATCGCGAAGTGTTGCGGACGCTGGCGCGTGAAGCGGCGAACGTGATTGAGAATGCGCGGCTATTTGCGTCTTCGCGGGAGAAGGCGCGGCTCGATCACGAAATTGAAATCGCGAGCGAGATCCAGCGGCAGATTCAGCCGAAGGAATTTCCGCGCTTGCCGGAATTGCAGGTGGCGGGATTTACGCTGGCGTGCCATTCGGTGGGGGGCGACTGCTTCGATGTGGTCACGCTCGACGATGGGCGGCACGGATTGTTCGTCGGCGATATTTCGGGGAAGGGAATCTCGGCGTCGCTGCTGGCTACGTTGCTGCAGGGCGTGATATTCACTACGGCGACGCTGGACCGCCCGCCGGCGGAAATCGTATCGCGCGTGAACCGGTTTTTGTGCGAGCGGAGCATCGAAGAGCGTTATGCGACGATGTTTTACGGCGTGCTGACGCGCACTGGCGCGATTGAATACGTGAACGCGGGGCACGTGCCGGCGATTTTGCGGCGGAAGTCGGGCGAACTGGAGGCGCTGGAGTCGTCGAATTTTCCGGTGGGGCTTTTCCCCGATGCCGAATTCTTGAATGGAACGACGCAACTGCAGAAAGATGATTTTCTGGTGATCTACACGGACGGAGTTTCCGAGGCGACGAATTTGCGCGGCGAACTTCTGGGCGATGCGGGCTTGCGCAAACTGATTCAGGATTTTTCGGGCGAGAATGTGGATCAGCTTGCGGAATTGATCCGCCATGGCGTGCAGGCGTTTACCGGCGGAGCGCCGCAATCGGACGACATTACTCTTCTGGTGTTGCAATTCCGCGGAGACCCGCAATGAAGGCGTCGAAAGCGGGCGGAAGTGCAAACGAGTCGCTGCTCGAGCGGCTCGACGCTGCGCTGCAATCCATTCGCGCCGAAGCGGCGCCGGCTGAACTCGCCGCGCAAATCGCTGCGATGGTGGCGGCGCAGGATGGCATCAAGGGCGCGCGCATCTGGCGGTTCAATTCCGAAAAACCAACAGTGGCTGCGGAGCACGGAGAATTGCCGGCTGCGGATGCGGCCCGGCTGGCGAAACTGCGCGCCGAAAGTACGGGCGAGATCGTTGACGGCAAGTACGCTGCGTGGAACCTCGGGCCGGGCGGGGAGCGGCAAGGCGCGCTGGAAGTATTCAGCTCGGCGGCGATCAATCACGAGCGGCTGGAGTGGCTGAGGTTGGTGCGGCGCTTCGCGGATTTGGCGCTGGTGAGCAGCGAGAGACTCAGCGCGGTATCCGAGCTGTCGATCGTTCTGGAGGCGACGCAGCGGCTGAATTCCACTCTGGATCTCGCCGAGTTAATCGACATCATTTTGCATCTGGCGACGCGGTATACCGGTGCGGATCGCGGGACGGTTTTTCTGCTGGATCACGAGCGCAATGAAATTTGGTCGCTCGTAGGGCTGGGCCTCGAAAAAGAAGAAATTCGGTTGCCGGCTTCGCGCGGAATTGCGGGTTGGGTGGCGCAGCACGGGGAGATCGTGAATCTCACCGATGCTTACCAAGATCCGCGATTCGAGCCGGAAGTGGACCGGCGATTGAATTATCGAACGCGAACGCTGCTGTGCCTGCCGATTCGAAATAAGGATGGGCAGACGAGCGGCGTGCTGCAGTTGCTGAATAAAAAGGGCGGGCCGTTCCAGGCGTCGGATGAATCGCTGCTGAGCTCGCTTTCGGTGCACGTGGCGCTGGCGCTCGAGAATGCGCAGTTGCACCGCGATGTGCTGGCGAAGCAGCGCATGGAGCGGGATCTGGCGCTGGCGCGAAGCATTCAGCTGGGATTGCTGCCGGAGAAATCGCCGCAGATTGAGGGATTCGAGCTGGAGGCATCGCATCAGACGTCGCTGGAAGTGGGCGGAGATTATTACGATTTCATTCCGCTGGGATCGCAGACGATGTTGAACGTGGTGGCCGACGTGGAAGGGAAGGGCGTCGGCTCGGCAATGGTGATGGCGAACTTGCAGGCCACGCTGCACGCGTTAATCGCGCACGTGCACTCGCTCGAGCGGCTGGTCTCCGCGCTGAATGACCGCATGCTGGCGGACACGCGCGGGCAGAAGTACATGACGATGTATCTGAGCATTCTCGATCAGCGGAATAAGACGCTGCATTACGTGAATGCCGGGCACGTGCCGCCGATATTGTTGCGCGCGGATGGCAGCGTGGAATATTTGCGCGAGGGCGGAATGGTGGTGGGATTGTTTCCGAATGTGCCGTTTGAGCGCGGCAATGTGAAATTGAATTCGGGAGATATTCTGGCGGGTTATACGGACGGGATCACGGAAGCGAGCAATCCTGAGGACGAGGAATTCGGATACGACCGCCTGGTGGAGTTGCTGAAGAAGCATCGCAGCGCTTCGGCGAGAGAAATCGTGGATTTTACGCTGGCTGAGGTGGAGCGGTTTTCGAAGGGCGGGACTCACGAAGACGACCGCGTGATGCTGGTGATGAAGATTCTCTAGTTGGGTTTACCCGGCGCGCTCTGCGCCGCTGGTGTTTCAGAACGGCCGCCTCCCGCCGCACTTCCCAAGAATTCCAGAACGCGCTTTTCGAATTCGTCGTGGGCCACGCCGAATGCCATCGTGTGTCCGGCTCCTTTCACCATCCATAATTCCTTCGGGCCGGTTGCCTGGCGAAAGATCCTGCGCGCGTGGCGGCAGGGGATATTGTGATCCTCCGTGCCGCAGATCAGAAGAACTGAAAACGGGCGAACAGCGACAGATCGCCCCGGCGACACGTCGGCAACTTTGAAGCCACCTTCTTTTTAGGCTTGAAAAAGCGCCGTGATTGTGGCGGGCCGAAAAATCGTCTTGCCTAGAAACGGGCTGAATTGCAGGCCGGCGTAATCGAAAGTCACTTCGCGCAAATTGCTGAAGGGATCTTCGGCAACGACGCCCAAAATGCGGGAGTCGACTGCTGCAGATTGTAAGGCGATGGCGGCGCCGAGTGATTCTCCGAAATAGAAGAGATGGCGAACTGTCTCGTTGGCCAGCAGCGTGTCGTCTATGGCGCGGGAGTCGTCACGTTCTTTCCAGCCGTAAGTTGCCATCGCGCCTTCGCTTTCTCCCTGGGCGCGTAAATCCATCATGACGGCGCCGTAGCCGTGGGCGAGAAGAAATTGCGCGTAGCCTGTTTGGCCACTGCGGTTGTCGGCGATGCCGTGGAGTAACACGACCCAATGGCCATTCGGGATTTCCGGGCGCACTTTCCAGCCGCGGAGCTTTACGCCATCCAAGGCGGTGACGTCGAAATCGGCGCGGGTGGCGTGCACTGCTGCGAATGCGCGATTGGCATAGGCGACGTCATCGGCGGTGAGCGGCTTGCGGCGCGGATGCAGAATTCCGCTGCCTAGCATGCCTCCAACGACTGCAGAGCAGCATGAAGCTGCGACCAGGAGTGCGGTGAAGATAAGAAGACGTTTAGATATCTTGTTCATTACTGCTGATGATACGCGCTGCAAGGCCGAGATGTTTCGATTGCGGCGGATGCCACGGAGTTTCAAGAAACGGCTATGAGCCGGTGGAGGTGTAACGGCGCGAGCCGAAATTCCAGGCGAGGATGGCGATCGTGAGGCAGGCGACGGCCACGAGCGGGGCGAGAGGCGTATAGCGCGCGAATTGCGCGCGGCGGAGCATCCAAGCGGTGGGGTAAAACGAAGCGAAGCCGAAAGGAATGATCCAGCTGAGAATGAATTGAATGAAGCCGCTATAAATCGAGAGCGGATAGCGGCCGAAAGCGATCAGGTTCCAGAACGGCGGATGGATTCCGATGCGGTCTTCGAACCAGAATGAAAACGTAGTCAGAAAAAGAAACACGGAGACGTAAATCACGCCGCCGCACAGAGCCCACGTCGTCAGCATAGTGAGATCAAGCGCGGTCCAATGGATGTGCAGGCGCCGCGCCGCGTACCAGACGACGGCAGAGCCGGTGACGATTTCCTGCAGCGACTCGATGCGGAAGACTTCGAACAAGACCTGGAACAGCGACGAAATGGGCCGGAGGAGAACGCGATCGAATTTGCCTTCCATGATGTAGTTGTTGCCGAAGTCGTAGAGGTTGAGGCTGAGGACGTTGAAGAGGCCGTAGGGAATGAGCGAGAAGCCGTAGAGGAACAGCACTTCCTCGAAGCTCCAGCCTTTTAGTTGCGGGGCTTTTTCGAAAAGGATGACGACGAAGCCGAGCGAAAAAATTGTGGCCGCGATGCTGGTGGCCAAACTGATGAAGAAATCGCCGCGATAGCTGACGCGAACTTTGGCGTATTGGGAGAAATAGGCGGAAAGAAGGGCGAGGTGTCGGCGGACTTCGCGAAAGATTCCGGAGCGTGGCGGAGCAGGGGCGATGGTTTGCGGCGCGCTCATGTCATCCACCTTGAATGGTGATCTTCTTTACGGCGATGTTCCACCATGCGTCGGCGAGAACGAAGAGGACAATGACCCAAACCCATTGCTTGGCGAGGGCAAAGGCGGCCGCGCGCGCGTCGAGCTTGCCGAGATAAATCTGCAATGGCGTGTAGGCGATGTGCTCGAATGGCAGCCAGTCGAGAATAATCTGCAATTTGTGCGGAAAGAACGAAATGGGAATGAGCAGGCCGGAAAGCAATTCGATGAGCCAGTATTTGGCGCGAATGAGTGCGAGGATTGATTTCAGCGGGATGCCGCAAGTGCCGATCATAAAATTGATCGCGGCCATGAGCGCAAAGCTGCCGAGAGCGGCGATGAAGAAAAGCGCGAAGTTGAGCGTCGAGGCGGGGCCCTGCACTGGAAAAATCAAAGCGACAACGATGGCTGTCGGCACAGTGAGCAGGCCCAGGCGGAAAGCGGATTCGCCCATCGCGCGGCTGAACCACATCCACAGCACCGAGACGGGCTTGATCAAGTCCATGGCGATCTTGCCTTCGATTACTTCGTAGGCCATTTCCTGGTCAATTGTGTTCCAGTAGAAGGAACGCAAAATCCATCCGACGCTGACGTAAGTGACCATTTGCTGAAGGTTGTAGCCAGCGATGGGGCCACTCGAAGCGAATACCGCGCGCCAGATGAAGTAATAGACGCTGACGTTGATGAGGTAGGTGATGATTCCGGTGTAGTAGCGCAGGCGGAAGGCGAGAATATTTACGAAACCGACGCGCGCGAATTCCAAATAGGCCGAAAGAGTGTTCATCGGCGGCCGAATTCGCTTTCTGCGAGCGTTGGAACTGCACCGGCGCCCGTGAGCGAAGCTTCTCCGGAATAAATGCGCTTGATGATTTCTTCGATGGGCTCATCTTCGATGACGATGTCGCGGAGCTCGACGGTAGCCAGAATTTGGCGGATCAGATCGGAGGCTGATACTTGCGTGCGGTCGAAACGGATGCGAAAGGTCATTTCGTCCACGGGCTTCGAGGCTGACGCCGTTGCCGGCGAAGCGTCCGAGGCCGGCGGCTTGCGCGCGATCTTTCAGCACGCACTTAATTTGCTTGGTGCGCAGTAGCCGCTGCTTCAGAACCTGGAGATCGCCGTCGAAGAGCGCGGTTCCGTGATCGATAATCACGATGCGCCGGCAAAGCTCCTCGATATCATCGAGGTCGTGAGTGGTGAGCAGGACCGTGGTTTGAAATTGGCGATTGATGGAGCGCAGGAATTCGCGGATGTGGTGCTTGGCCACCACGTCGAGGCCAATCGTAGGCTCGTCGAGGAAAAGCAGCGGCGGGTTGTGCAGTAGAGCAGCGGCCAAATCGCAGCGCATGCGTTCGCCGAGCGAAAGTTTGCGCACGGGGGTGTGCAGATAATCTTTGATGCCCAGGATGTGATTGAACATGTCCATGCGCGCGTCGAAATCCTGCTGCGAAACGTCGTAAATGCGACGCAGCAGCTTGAAGGATTCGACGACGGCGATGTCCCACCAGAGCTGCGTGCGCTGGCCGAAGACCACGCCGATGGTGCGGACGTATTGGCGGCGCTGGCGGTAAGGGATGAAGCCGTTGACGATCGCTTCGCCCGATGTGGGAACGAGTATGCCCGTGAGCATTTTGATGCTGGTGGATTTTCCGGCGCCGTTCGGCCCGATGTAGCCGACCATTTCGCCGCGATCGATGGAGAGATTGACGCGGTCCACGGCTTTGATGGTGCGGTATTCGCGGACGAATAGATTTTGCAAGCCGCCCCAGATTCCTTCGCGGCGATGGAATGTGCGGAAGTGCTTGGAAAGATCGCGGACCTGGATCAGAGGCGGAGGCATCGAGTGTCGGTATCTATTCTACACGGCAGAGGGCCGCGAAGTTGCGTGCGGCGCCAGGAAGCCGGGGAGTAGGCGACGGTGATTTAGACGGGCGGCGCGCTCTGTGGTTAGGAGCGAAAGAGCACGGACTCGCGATTAAACATGGTGACGGCCGCGGCAATGGCAATTGTCGCGTACACGCAAGAAGACGCGAAGATCAGCGCGATCAAGCTCCACGGATGATTGCCCGCCATTAATTCTTTTCCCACCAGCGTAGTGCTGAGGATAGGCACGAGCGCAGTGCGCGTGTTCAATTCCACGCCGGGAAGGAGCGCGATGATCGCGGGCATGATCACGACGAACGTCATCGGAGAGATGTAAGTCTGGGCTTCGCGAAAACTCTTGGCGAAGAGCGACACCGCCAGCATGGCCGCGGAGAAAAGAACTGAGAGCGGCAGAATCATTACGAAAACGGCCAGGACGCCGCGTGGATCGAGTGCGAAATGAAAGGTTGGATCACTTTTGGACAAAAGCCGGTCGATCGTATTCTTGGCGAACATGAAGGAAATGCCCATAGAGGAGAGCGCGAAAATAGCAGTCGCCAGGGAGGCGGTCACGACGGTTAGAAATTTTCCGAGGACGAGATCCGTGCGCGAGACCGGGCTGGTCAAAATCGTTTCCATCGTTCCGCGCTCTTTTTCGCCGGCGGTGAGGTCCATCGCCGGGTACATTGCGCCCGTGAACGCCAGGATGATTACGAAGTACGGAATCATGCCGCCGAAGCCGCTGCCGCCGACTTTCTCCGGCGGCGCCACATTGTTCTCGCCGACCTCGAAAGGTTGCAGCATGCCTTTGGGCACACCCCTGGCGGTTAAGAGCGCTTTCGCCAAATCCACGCGATAATCCTCGAGAATCTCGCGGATGATAGTTTTCTGCGTCAACTCGGATTTGATATCGCCCTGATAGTAGTCAACGAGAACCTTGCCCGCTTCACCGCGGTCCGCGGCCGCGTCAAAATCGGGAGGAAGGACGACCGCTGCGCGAATTTTTCGATCGGTAATCTGGGTTTCGAAGTCAGGCGACTCAGGCACCACCTGAATCTTCTCGCTTTTCTTGAGCGCCTCGACAATTCGCGGCGAATTCTGCCCGCCGACGATCATGACGCGGGGAATTTCCTCTTTGGCCTTATTCATCATGGCGGCGCCGAGCACGGCGAGGCCGACGCTGAGGGCAGGGAACAGCAGAATCGGAATAACGAACATCGAGACAACCGTGCGGCGATCACGCAGCGAATCGACCAGCTCCTTGCGATAGACGACTCCGATGTTTCGCAGGCTCATTGTTCTTCTCCCACCACTTCCACGAAAATATCTTCGAGATCCTGTTTCTTGTGGCGCGCGCGCAATTCTTCGAGCGTTCCCTCCTCGAGAATATTGCCGCCGTGAATGATACCAATCCTGTCGCAGAGTTTTTCGGCTTCGGACATAACGTGCGTGGAGAAAATGACGGTTTTTCCGCGCTCGCGGCACTGGCGAATGAATTTGCGCGATGGCGCGCGCGGCCATCACGTCGAGTCCCATCGTGGGTTCGTCGAAAATCATTACCTGCGGATCGTGCACGAGCGTGCGCGCGATGGACACTTTCTGCTTCATGCCGGTGGAGAGCTTTTCGCAGCGACGGTCGCGAAAGCTATTCATGTCGAGGGCTTCGAAGAGCGCGTCCACGGATTTTCGCAGAGAGACGCCGTCCATGCCGTGAAGACGGCCGAAATATTCAACCAACTCTCTGCGCGGTGAGCCGGCCGTAGAGCGCGGTGGCCGTGGAAAGAAAGCCGACATTTTCGACGAACTTTTTCCGGATCTTCGACGATATCGAAGCCCGCAACTTTCGCCGTGCCCGAGGAGGGCTCGAGGATGGTGGCGAGCATGCGCAGCGTGGTGGTCTTGCCCGCGCCGTTGGCGCCGAGCAGTCCGTAGATTTCGCCCGGCTGGCAGTGAAAGCTGATGGCGTTGACAGCTCGAACTTCTTTCGTTTTCTTCGTAGCCGGAAAAACTTTGCTCAATTTTTGAGCTTCGATCAACTGTGACTCAATTCTTCGCGGTCCGGACGACTTGGGGATGCGCGCAAAGGAAACTTTCGGATTGTAGTACGCATGGGCCGCTCTCGGAATTTCGAGCCGGGACTGGAATCCAAAATCCGCATTCCGCGCTACTCGCCCATCACCTTGATCAGGATTTTCTTCGGGCGCTGGCCGTCGAGTTCCGCAAACAATACGAATTGCCAGGGGCCAAGGTCAAGCCGTCCTTCGGCGAAAGAAACGATGACCTGATGATGGAGGAGCAGGCTTTGGATGTGGATTCCGGTGTTGCTTTCAAAGCGGCCGCGGTGCTTATAGTCATCGCGCTCGGGAGCAGCCTGCTCGAGCCAGGATTGTAAATCTTCGAGCAGGCCCGCCTCGTCGTCATTCACGATGACGGCGGCATTCGAGTGCAGTACCGAGACGAGGATGATGCCATCGCGGAAACCGCTCTTCTCCATCGCCGCTTTCACTTGCGGCGTGATATTCACGAACTCGCGCTTGTTCTTGGTCTGCAGCGTGAGTTGCTCGTTGTAAATTTTCATGCACGAACCTCGATTCGCTGCGGGTATTTTAACGAATGTCGTAACGGACGCAAATCGAGGAAGAGTGCCGGGTAGAGGAGATTCGCAGGCGTGCGGCTCAGCCTTTGTGGCAGACGGGGCAGTGCTTGGCTTCGTAATTATCCAGGGTGACGACGAACATGTTGTTGCAGCCGATGCAAACGCGGTGAATTTTCGGCTTGGGCTTACCGTCGGATTTCGAATCCGTGGCGGCCGGCGAAGGGTGTGGTTCGCTCATGAGCTTATTTTAGCACGGAGGAGCAATGAGAGTGCCGTCGAGTGGAGGCGGGTGCGCAGGCAAGCCATCCGTTCGCGCGCAACGCGTAGAAATAAGTGGCATCTCCCGTCGTACAGGGGGCATCTCCTTTGTATAGGTTTGTATAGGCTGGTAAGCGCTGCATTCGGCGAGGCTCGTAGGCAACCGGCAAGGGGCTCTGCTACAATTCGATGACATCTCGAAAAGCACCCTGCTATGAACAATCGAAACGGTAATTCGGAGCCGGGCAAAGGCCGAGGCTGGGTCTGGGGCGGCGGCGCACTGGTGTTGGCCGTCGTGCTATTTATTGGACTCGCCGGCCGCGGCGGCACTCCGGAAGTGCAGGTGGTAAAAGTAGTCGCCGATACTTTGAACGCGGCGATTGTGAGCAATGGGAAAGTCGAGCCCGTGAATCCTTTTGTGGTGCGGGCGCAAATCGCCGTCGTTTGTATCGAGCGTCGAGGCCACCGAAGGGCAGCCGATCCGCAAAGGGCAGCGAATTCTGACGCTCGATGCCGAGCGATGCGCAAGCGCAGCTCGCTTCTACCCGCGCCGATTTGCTTACGGCTCAATCCGATTTGCGAAATGCGCAAGCGGGAGGAGTGCCGGCGGAAGTAGCGCAAATCGAAGGTGATCTGCAAAAGGCGCAAGCTCAGGTGACGAAGCTCGGAGCAGACGCAGCAGGCGTTGACGCAACTTCTGTCCAAGCAGGCCGCAACACAGGCGGAAGTAGATAAAAACGCGCTCGAGCTGGCGACGGATCGCGCCGCTTTGCAGACGCTGCAGAAGCGCAGAGACGATCTGACCCACCGCGCTTCGCTCGACGTGAATCGCCTCACTTTGCGCGTCGATCAAGACGAGGCCACGATTCATGCGCTCGAGGAGAAAGTGCGCTCTGCTACGATCAATTCGCCGGTGGACGGCACGCTTTATTCGCTTTCCGTGCGCGCAAGGCGACTACGTCACTATCGGCCAGGAAATCGCCGACATGGCCGATCTGCACAAAGTTCAAGTGCGCGCGTTCGTGGATGAGCCTGACCTCGGTTCGCTCGCCCCGGATCAAGAAGTGCACATCACCTGGGGGGCGATGCCGAATCGCGATGTGGACGGGGCAAACGGTGCAGATTCCCAAGCAAGTGGTGGCGCACGGAAATCGCAGCGTGGGCGAAGTGCTCTGCTCGGTGGAAAACGACAAGCTCGAGCTGCTGCCGAACGTGAACGTCGAAGTGCGAATTTCGTGCGCGAGCGAACGAACGTGCTCTCCGTCTCGCGTGCCGCGGTCCGCGCCGACGGTACCGAACGATATGTGTACCGGCTGGAAAATGGGCGGCTGCATCGCCGTCGAGATTTCCGTTGGCATTGCCAGTGCTTCAAAATACGAGGTTCTCTCCGGCCTCTCGGAGGGTGATCGCGTCGCGATTCCGGGAGAAACCGACCTCAAGGATGGAATGGTCGTCCGTGCTGCGGACGCAAAATGAGCCGCGGGGATGGCGAGCGGCGATGAGAGGACTTCAATGACCCGCCGGATGTTTTTCCTGTTCATTGCAATTAGTGCCGCATGGATGAGTTCTGCTTTCACCTTCCCGATGGCTGGAACTCGCGTTACCGCCGATTCAGCCGCTGACGTGGCGCAAGCGCGTCATCAATTCGAACTCGGCAACTATTCGGCGGCTGTGGCGACGCTGCGCAACGCCTTGGCGCAAAATCCGAACGATGCCGAAGCGCATTTCTGGATGGCGCGCGCCTATTACGAGCTGAAAGATTTCAACAATGCCGCGAGCGCACGCGGAGCGCGGCACGCAGATCGATCCGAAAAACTCGCTCTATCATTTGTGGCTGGCGCGGAGTTATGGCGAGCAAGCCGACCGCGAACATAGCTTTTCTCTGGCGCGAAAAGTGAAAAAGGAATTCGAAGAAGCGGTGCAGCTTGATCCGTCAAATACTCCGGCGCGCCGCGATCTGGAAGAATTCAATATCCAGGCGCCGTGGATTGTCGGCGGGAACAAAGATGCCGCGGGCGAGCAGGTCAGATGCCATTGCCGCGCTCGATCCGGTGCAGGGGCATCTTGCGCGCGCGAAATTCGATATCGTGCGCGCTCAAGAAAAATGACCTGGCCGAGAGCGAGTACCAGCTGGTGCTGGCGTCGAAAATGGATCGCGTCGAACCCTACTTTGAAATTGCGGGATTCTATGCCGACATCGGGCGCGGAGCGGAAATGGAGCCCGCGGTTCAGGCCGCCGAAAAGATCAAGCCCGGAGATCCGCGCATCGGATACTACCGGGCGATCGAACGTATTCTTACCGGCTACGCAAGCCAGCACTGCGGAGCCGCTACTGAAGTCCTACCTCGCGAATACGCCCGATCGCAGCGATTGGCCGTCGCACGCTTCGGCGCGCGAATGGCTTGGCCGCCTATACGAACAGCAAGGCAAGCGCCAGCAGGCTGCGGAGCAGTATCGCGCCGCACTGGAGCTTGATCCAGGCGACAAGGACGCGCGCGCGAGGTTGCAGAAGCTCGAGAAAGCGGCCGAGTAGTTTGCGATCGATTATTTGATTCGTGAGCAGCAGGAGCTAGCTGCCGGAAGAGCTCACGCGCGGCGGCACGGTAACAGTTGCCGGTTGCTCGAGCTGAAAATCCAAGACCGTTTCCGCCGGCACTTTCACCTGCTCGCCTTTCGTGCTGGCCTGATAGACGCCGCCTCCCGCGCCGCCAACCGTGGCGCCGATCGCTGCGCCTTTGCCGCCGCCGGCAATCGCTCCGATAATTCCGCCGATCACTGCGCCTGCACCGACCGCCGTCGCCGTTTTCTTTCCGCGCGAGCTGCCGACCACGCTCGACGTGCTGCTGACGAGCGAGTAAGAGCGGCCGGCATAGTCCAGCTTCACCAATTCGAGATGAAGTTCGCTGCGTCCCGCCATGTGTCCGGCCGGACTTCGCGCGCGTCAGGCGGACGTAAACGTCGGCGCCCTTCGGCACGACGACTTCGTTATTGACGAGAATCGGCGCTTCGAGCGAGGCGTGAAAAACTTCGCCGGTATGGTTCACTTCGGAATCCACGCGATCGATCATGCGCACGCGAATCGTTGTGCCCGAGGCGATCTCCACGTCCTTGGGCTGCGGAGGCGGAGCTGGGGCCGGGGCCGCGACGGGCGCGGGCGGCGGATCGTCTGCGTCGTGTCCGTGGGAGGTGCTGTCGGCGCGACGGGAGCCGGCTGCGGAGTTTGCTCGTCCGCTGAACCGAAGGTGTCGCGGCGATCCGGCGATTGCGGGCTTCGCGTTCCGATATGCGCTTCCTCGCGCGGCGTTTTGATTTCCGATCGGCCTTGCTCGGCTTCGGCTTTGGCTTTGAATTTGCGGCCGGCATTGGCGTCGGTTCGGGCGGAGGGGGCGGGATTCAATGTTGCTTGCGGCGCCTCCACCGACATCTGGTCGTCCACTTTTTTGATGCCGGGCGTCTGCGCAGCGAGTTTGTAAGCTTCGAGCCGAGCGGAATCGTCGCTCACGTCGCCCGAAATTGTCGCCACGCCCTGATTCACGGTGATATTGAGATTCGCGTTCTTGAGCTGTTGGTCCGAGAACATTTGCGCTTTGATGCTCTGCGCCATCGCGGCATCGCTGGGCGCTTTCGTGCAGCCAAATGCAATCGCCATGGCTGCGAGCGCGGACGCTAGAGCAAATCTTCGCTGCATTAAATTCCCCTCCGATCCAAGTCAAGCGCCAACCGCTCAATCCAGGCCGGGTGCCGGCGAGCGCGCTGCCGTCTACTATGATGCTGCGACGCAAAGGATAGCTGCATTTTCCGGGCGGCGCCGCAGATTCAATCAACTCCGGTCGAGCCGTCAGCTGTAGGCGGCGACTCGTTCGCTTCAGAATTGCGCCAGCGCGCGAAACTTTTCTAGTCCGCAAGTGTTCAATTCTGAAGAGGAAGCGGGGCCACCTAGAGCGCCGCCCTCGGCCATTATCCATAGATAAGAAGGAGACCTGAAAATGAAACGGTCGAAGTGTGTCCTGACTTTTCTTGCGGCTGTTCCCTTGCTCCTGCTCTCAGCGTGCAGCGGCGGTTCGATGAGTTCGACGATGCCTCCGCCTCAGCAATCCGGCTCGATTTTTACCGTGGCCACTGATGCGCCGTTGCCCAGCATCGTCTCCTGCCAGGTGAACATCACCGGCGTGACGGTGAACAACGGAACCACCGATGTGAGCGTGCTTTCACAACCAGAGCTCGTCGATTTCGCACAGTTGAGCGGCCTGCATCAACTCATAGATTTGACCTCGGTGCCGACGGGCACGTATGTGAGCGCGACAATCACCATCGCGAATCCGGTGATCGGTTTCATCGATACCACGCAAAATCCGCCGGCGATTAACACCATCAACGGAACGCTTTCGACGAACATGGTCACCGTCACTTTCAACAATCCGTTCACGGTGAGCAACGGCGATCTGGTTGGGCTGCGCATGGAATTCGATTTGCGGAAATCGCTGGCTGTCGATTCAGACGGACAAGTGACCGGCACGGTGAACCCGATGTTTCATTTGCGCTTGCTGGACGCGACGAACGCCGAAGTCTCGATTGATGATTTCGCGGCGGGAGTCGTCGGCGTGAGCGGCAGTGATTCGTTCACGGTACAAGGGCCGCATGGCCGGCAATGGACCGTCACTGGCGATGACAACACGGTGTTCGACGATCCGAACGATCCGATCAGTTCGTTTACCACGAATACCATCGTGTTGCTAACGGGCCAGCTCGATCCGGTGACGCATGCGATCGATGCATCGGAGGTCGATGTCGTTTCCGATGACGACTTCCACTTCAGCGGGCTGCTGACCAGTGTGCGTCCATCTTCAGGCGCGGCCACGGAGGCCGATCTCTACGTGCGCGACGAACTCCCCGCCGTGGATGGTATCTCGCCGGGAGACATCGCGACGTTGAACCTCGACGGCAGCGAAAAGTACCGCATCGGCCACATCAAGCTCCCTCTCACCACGCTGCTTTTCAATAATTCGGCGATGGCGGCGGGGCAGCGCGTTTCGATTGGCGGCGATATCAGCACAGACAACGGCACGACCACGCTGACTCCGCATCGCGTCGTGCTGCGACGCCAGGGCCAGGCCGGCACGCTGGCCGGAAACGTCGTCGTGCAGCAGGGCAATACCGGCAGCTTTCAATTGAACGACAAATGGACAGCCGGCGTGCTCTTGCCGCAACCACTCACGGTGATGACCACGGACGCGACTCGCTTCATCAATCTCAGCGGCCTTTCAGCGCTGCAAGGGCAGACGGGAATTACGCTGCGAGTCGTCGGCTTCGTCCTCATCGATCCGGTAACGAGCCAAGCCGTATTCGTGGCGGGAGCGGTGGAAGAACCCAACGACTAGCCAGCGCGGCGCTCTTCAGCGCTTCGATGCTGTCTGATCAGGCCGCTGCCGCCCGTAGTTCCGAACCCCGCGGCAGCGGCTTTTTTTCAGATTGAGAGATTGAGGGAATTCTACGCTTTGAGTTGTCAGCGGCGGATCGTTGCGGGCTATTCCATCCGAACCGCTACAATTTTGCTTCCAACCACGCGTACTTCAATCGCGATCGGCGGCCTCAGCCCCGATCCTTGCACCATTTCACCGCGCACCAGACCGTCGATTCCGGGCCCGTACTTCGTCAAATCGAAAACGCTGCGATTGCACGGATCGCCGACCATCGGATGGCTTCCCGAATATCCGTAGTACGTCGAGAGGCGCTTCATCTCAGTAATATATTCGAGCCGGCATTGCCCGAATGGCTCGATCATTGAAAATCCCCAGTATGACCCGCCGGGCAAGCGCACCACGGTCGCAGGCACGCGCAATTTCGTCAGCGGATTCAGCATGGAAAATTGCTTCGACGACCACGGCGATGGAAATTCGGAGACCGCTCCAATTTCCCCCGGGCCCTGCGGGACTTTTTCCACTGGAGCGGTCGCGGAGGGATCAGGAGCCGCGGCCGGCTGCGTGACTTCCGTCACGGCTGGCTCCGCTTTCCGCGACGCCAGCGAGAACCACCAGAAAAAAGATGCGCCGACCATCAGCACGGCGCCGATTGCGATCGAAAGCCACACGGCAACCGGCAGAGCCTTCGTGTTCGACGGGTGCGTTCCCGTTTTCTTGGCGACGGGCACGCCCGGAATCTGCGGTTCGACCGCTTTAAATTTGTCCTGAGCTGGGTCTTGTTCGGTCATGGAGTTCTCGAGTAACGAGACTTCCAGCTTGGAGCCTGTCAGGAAGAAATTCAAGATTGGAGCTAGGGAAGGGTATTAACGCTTTCGCATGTGAATTTCGGTGCCGCCGCGCTCAAACTTCACTTCATCCATGAGCTGATTGATGAGGAAAATACCGCGGCCGTGGTCGGAAAAAAGATTTTGTCCGACGACGGGCTCCTTGATTTGGGAGGGATCGAAGCCCTCGCCCTGGTCGCGCACGACGATCAGCAGGCCGCGTTCATTATCGATGGCCACGCAGAATTCCACTTTCTTGCTGGGATCGCGCTTCGAGCCGTGAACCATCGCGTTCGCCAGCGCCTCGCGCAGCGCGATTTCCACTTCCCATTCCTTGCCCACCGCGCAGCCCATCTCCTTGACGAAATCCATCACCCACGAAACCACCGGCGTGATGGTGGCCACATCCGCGGGGCCGGAAAAGCGCAGGCGCACGGCCAGCTTATCGGATTCGAATTCACACTGGGGCATGGAGTCGGGCGCCATATCCTCTATTTTAAGTGCGTCATCGCGCGGCGCAAAGCACTGAATTCTTCGCCAACGTCGCGCGGACTTTTCGTTTAGTGCTTGAATGCGCCCACATTAATTTGGATGCAATTCGTGCACCGAGTGATGCGCGACATATTCGTTCAAGTTGGCCACGCAAAGCAAGAGCTCCAGGATTTTGCTTTGCTGAGCAAGATTGCGCTCCTTTGCCAGTTCCGTGAGCGAATTCAAGGTGAGCTGCACATCGGCGAACAGCCAGTCGAGAGTAGAGGGATCGATCGATTCGCCCTGCTGGCAGCGCGTCAGCGCTTTATCCGCGCGCGCGAACGCTTCGTCGAGAAAGTGGTCCAGGCATACGCCTTCCGCCGTCAGCGCTTGAGGAACTTCAGCTCCGCAGCCTGCGATTCGGCACTTCGGGGATTCCGCCGGCGCCATCACACACCTTTCGGCTTCGGCAGGAGGGGCCGGGAAGCCGCGCACAAAATACCACATTGCGTGGCGAGATGCATGAGGCATCCGTCCCGCGCGGCGGCTTGGACGAATGCCTCGTGGCGAAAATTGTTAGTCGATGCGTATCGTACCGGAGCTTGTATTCAGGTCCACAAGAAATCCGCCGTTACCTACTTTGCCGCGCAGTTCGTGCGGGTTGACGTTCCCCGAGACCATCACCTCGCGTTTCGTTTGGATGGACCCGCTGCTCGAGCGCGCCGCCAGTTCAAACGAAGCGGCCTCCGGTAATTTCACCGAAACGTCGCCCGATCCCGTATGCAAACGCCACGGCCCAGCCGGATCCCCATCGGCGCGAATATTGCCGCTTCCGGTGGAGACGCGTACCGCGCCTTTTACGTGGTTCAGTTCTACTGCGCCCGAGCCCGTGGTTACTTCCACGTCGCCCGCCGCCGTTTGTTCGAGCGTTACATCGCCGCTGCCGGTGGATATGGAGAGCGCTCCCGCGATGCCCGTGGCGCGGATTGTTCCGCTTCCGGAACTGACGTGCGCTTTGCCCTGGGCATTTTGAATTTCAACGTCGCCGGAGCCCGTGCTGGCGTGGACTTCGGCGCCGATGTCGTGAATCTTCATCGTGCCCGACCCGCTCGAGGCTTCCAGAGGCCCGGAAATTCCGTCGATACTTTCGTCGCCGGAGCCGGACTTGGCGCGAAGCTGAGTTTGCTTGGGAGTTTTGATGTCATAGCTGATCGAAATATTTTTGAATAAATCGCGATCGTCGCTGCGCCCGATGCGGATGGTATTGCCTTCCTGCTGGATCGGAGGGTTGGCCTCGATCTGCTTGATGCGCGCATCCATATCACCGCTGAAGAGCGAGTTGCTGGCGCGAATCTCCGCGTGGATTTCGACGTGATTCGAATCTCCGGAATGCACGGTGATATTTCCGGACCCGGTCTGAACATCCAGATCCACCGCGCCGGTCACCGTAAGTGTTTTCTCGAAATGTCCCCGGCTATCCGCCAGAGCCGGTTGCGTAGTTATGGCGGCGAGCGTCAGCATCGCCGCGATCACGAGAATGTTCAATTCCCAGCGCGAACGAATTCGCATCGTTAGCTCCTTCTTCGCATAGATAGAGTTACACCCCGCAGTAGATACGCACTCGCCACCCGGATAGTTCAGACGAAAATCTCGCGTGCCGGTGATCGGCGCTGGAAGGGAGGAATGTGTTTCGAAACGCGCCTTAAGCGTTCGCGCCGTGGCACTTCTTGTATTTTTTGCCGGAGCCGCAAGGGCAAGCGTCATTGCGTCCGACTTTGGCGCCCGCGCGCACCGGCTTTGGCGCTTCAGCCTGCGCCGGACCGGCCTGAAATTGAAGATCTTTCTGTTGCCGTTGTTGCCGCTTTTCAAGTTGTTGCTGAATCCCAAATTGTTTCGGCCGCGCAGGTTCCTGGCTCGCCGCCGCAGATTGTGGGGGCGCCTGTTCGTTTTCCGCTGGGCGCACGAGGAAAAGAAACCGCACCGACTCCGTATCAATGCGGTCCATCATCTCCTCGAATAGCGTGAACCCTTCGCGCTTGAACTCGACGAGCGGATCTTTCTGCCCGTAACCGCGCAGTCCGATGCCTTCTTTCAAGTGATCGAGCGTGAGCAAGTGGTCTTTCCATTGCGTATCCACAATGTCGAGCAGAATGCGGCGCTCGAGCCAGCGCATCACCGGCGCGCCGAAGAGCTGCTCTTTTTCATCGTAGCGCGCTTTGATTCTATCGAGCAGCGTATTCACCACTTCATCGTGATTCACGCGCAGGAAATCGATTCCGAGAGCCTTCCCATCCAGGCCGAACTGATTCAGCACTTCATTCGAGAATTGCGCGGTATTCCATTGCCCCGGATTAATCTCGCGCGGGCAATATTTCTCGGCGAGATCCATCCCAATGCTGTCGGCGCGCTCGAGTATGTATTCCTTCTGGTCCGCGCCTTCGAGCACGCCGCGTCGCAGACCGTAAACCGTCTCGCGCTGCTTGTTCATCACGTCGTCGTACTCGAGCAGGTGCTTGCGCGCTTCGAAGTTCTGCGCTTCCACTGCCTTTTGCGCGTTCTCGATGCGCTTGCTGATGATCTTTGATTCGATGGGCACTCCTTCGGTCATGCCCAACCAGTGCATCATCGCTTTCACTTTTTCGCCGCCGAAAATGCGCAGCAGATCATCTTCAAGCGAAAGGAAGAAGCGCGATGCTCCCGGATCGCCCTGACGGCCGGCGCGTCCGCGCAGCTGATTATCAATGCGCCGCGCTTCGTGACGCTCCGTGCCGAGAATGTGCAAGCCGCCCATGGCAATCACTTCATCGTGCTCGGTGCGGCACTGCTCGGCGAACTGATCGTAGACGGGCTTCCATTGATCCGCGGGAACCTGAAAAATCCGCCCTTCCTGCTGGAAAAGAACCATCGGAACTTCGGAGGCCGGCGGCGCCATTGTCGCGGCGGCCGATGCAGTCGCGCCGCCGCCCGATTGCGCCGTGATTGCCGGCGAACCGGGAGCGCCGCTCTCCGCTTCCGCCGGAGTTTCGCTTCCGGCGCCATTTCCGCCGATCACTGCGCCGGCGGGCGCATACGGAATCGCGAGCTTGTTCTTCAGGAAATGCTCGCGCGTCATGGCCTCAGGATTTCCGCCCAGCAAAATGTCTGTTCCGCGGCCGGCCATGTTCGTCGAAACGGTCACGGCGCCTTTGCGTCCCGCTTGCGCGATGATTTTCGCTTCGCGCTCGTGCTGCTTCGCGTTCAACACCTGGTGCGGAATTCCAAATTTCCGCAGCAGCTCGGCAATCTTTTCCGATTTCTCAATCGAGATGCTGCCCACCAGCACCGGCTGCCCGGATTCGAAATATTGCCGGATGCCGCCCGCTTTCGTTCCATCCTCCTGAATAATTCCGTTCACGGCGGCTTCGAACTTTTCGGCCTCGGTGCGGTAAACCACATCCTGATACTCGTGCCGGATCAGCGTCTTGTTCGTCGGAATCGCCACCACGTCGAGCTTGTAGATTTTTTCAAACTCGGCTGCTTCCGTTTCGGCGGTGCCGGTCATTCCGGAAAGCTTTTTGTACATGCGGAAATAATTTTGGAACGTGATCGTGGCGAGCGTCTGGTTTTCCCGCTCGATTTTCACGCCTTCTTTCGCTTCCACCGCCTGATGCAAACCGTCCGACCATCGCCGGCCGGGCATCTGCCGCCCGGTAAATTCATCAACGATGATCACTTCGCCTTCTTTCACCACGTAATCGACGTCCTTCTGATAAAGCGCATGGGCACGCAGCGCCTGATAGACGTGGTGAATCAATTCCATATTCGCGGGATCGTAAAGATTGCCGAGGCCCAGCAACCGCTCGCATTTCGAAACGCCTTCTTCGGTCAACGTCGCTGTGCGGTGCTTTTCGTCGAGCGTGTAATCTATTTCCAGGATCAGCTTGGGAATGATTTTGTCGATGCGATAGTACTTGTCGGTGGATTCTTCCGCGGGTCCGGAAATAATCAGCGGAGTGCGCGCTTCGTCGATCAAAATCGAGTCCACTTCATCAACGATGCAGAACTGGTGCCCGCGCTGCACGCAATCTTTCAGGTCGTACTTCATATTGTCGCGCAGATAGTCGAAACCGAATTCGTTGTTTGTGCCGTAAGTGATGTCCGCCCCGTAAGCAGCTCGCCGCTGGACATCATCGAGATCGTGAACGATCACTCCGACCGTAAGTCCCAGAAGCTTATAAATCGGGCTCATCCATTCCGCGTCGCGCCGCGCCAGGTAATCGTTTACCGTGACGATGTGCACGCCCCGGCCCGCCAGCGAATTCAAAAATGCCGGCAGCGTGGCGACGAGCGTTTTTCCTTCGCCCGTCTTCATTTCCGAAATTTTGCCCTGGTGCAGGACGATTCCGCCGATCAGCTGCACATCGAAATGGCGCATCGAAAGTTTGCGGCGTCCCGCCTCGCGCGCCAGCGCAAAAGCCGGCACCAGCACTTGCTCGAGCGCTTCCTGCAGCTTCGCTTTGTAAGCGGTGTCGCTCGGTTCCACGCCTTCCAGGCGCGCCATCACTTTCGCGCGCAGCGATGCCGTGCGCTCGGGGAAATCGGCATCCGCGAGCTGCTTCATCTCCGGCTCAAGCGCATTGATCGCCGCGACGAATCGGCACGATGCGCTTGATATCCCGCTCGTGCTTCGTCCCGATGAAGCGAGCGATTACTTTGTCGAGTATTCGATCGAATTCCATTTTATTTGTTAGACGCTGCCGAGGTCCTTCGCGCTGCTAACTCCCCGCACCACACCCTCGAAATGGCGAATCAAGCCGGCGACTCACAGCAAATCGCCAAATCCCCACGCACTATTCTAACGTGCCCCGAGCACTTCGCGCAAAGCCGCCTCTCGCAGGCAGCGCGGCTTGCCGTCAATCTTGGCCCGCTTTATCATTAGATGCGTACACGCACACGAGGAAACGAATGCCCGATAGAGCCCCTATTCCCGGAGTAAAAAATCTGATCGCCGTCGCCAGCGGCAAGGGCGGAGTGGGAAAAACCACCGTCGCAGTGAATCTCGCGATCGCGCTGCAGCGCATGGGATCCGCTGTCGGCCTTCTCGATGCCGATGTTTACGGCCCGAACGTGCCGGTGATGCTGGGAACCACCGAGCAGCCCCGCGCCGTTGACGAGCGCACGATCATCCCGGTGGAAGCCTACGGCGTGAAAATGATTTCGATGGGCCTGCTGAATCCCGGCGATAAGCCGCTCGTTTGGCGCGGCCCGATGCTGCACAGCGTGATCCAGCAATTTCTGCGCAGTGTGCAGTGGGGCGAACTCGATTATCTGATCGTCGATCTGCCTCCCGGCACAGGCGATGTACAGCTCACGCTGATCCAGTCCGTCGCGCTCACCGGCGCCGTCGTCGTCACTACTCCTTCGATTGTCGCCATCGCCGACGTCCGCAAAGCCATCGAAATGTTCCGCCAGGTAAATGTCGAAATTCTCGGCGTCATCGAAAACATGAGCTACTTCAATTGCCCGCATTGCCAGGGCCGCATTGACGTCTTCGGCCACGGCGAGGGCCAGAAGATGGCGCAGATGTTCAAGGTGGCGTTCCTCGGCGAAATCGAAATCGAGCCGCAAATCCGCATCGGCGGCGATACCGGCAAGCCGGTCGCATCGCTGGGCGAAGACGCTCCCGGCGCGCCGAGCATCTACGCCATGGCGCGCAACGTCGTCGCGCGCGCTGCAGACGTCAATCGCGCCGCCACCGGACCCGTCGTGCAGATTTTGTGAATCGATTGGAACAACTGCAGCGCCTCCTCGGCCCGTCCGATGGTTGCAAATGTTTATGCCACCGTGGCGGGCGGGTGGTTCACGTCGTACCGTGTTGTGCGCAAACCTATCGGAGGGATTTCGCGCAGAAACCGGACGAAAGTCAAAAGTCGCCCGCTCGGAAAAAAAGCAGCAAGAAAGTCAATTCGGTAAAGTGACTCACTGGTGGTGGTTCCTCTCGTTCTTGTCTGGCCTTGCCTCGTATGCTAGTTTCGCTGTTTATCTTGCGGTGCGGATGCGCGGTTGTGCGCGTGCCGTCGCGGCGAGAGCGGGAGCTTCGGATTGATTCGAACCTATCGCGGGCATACGCCGGAAATTGGCGCCGGAACTTACATCGACGAATCCGCGGTGATTATCGGCGATGTTTCCATCGGCGAGGATTCGAGCGTCTGGCCATGCGTGGTGATTCGCGGCGATGTGCATTGGATTCGCATCGGCAAGCGGACCAATGTGCAGGATGGCTCGGTGCTGCACGTGATGCGCGATGTGCATCCGCTAACGCTCGGCGATGACGTCACGATCGGCCACGGCGTCGTGCTGCATGGCTGCACCATCGAATCGCGCTGCTTGATTGGCATGGGCTCGATTATTTTGAATGGCGCGAAAATCAGCACGGGCAGCATCGTCGCCGCCGGCACGCTCGTTCCCGAAGGCACGGTCGTCGCGCCCGGCAGCCTCTTCATGGGCCATCCCGGCAAATTTCGCCGCTCGCTAACGGCCGAAGATCAATCGTCCATCGACGCCTACGCCGCGCACTACGTCGAGTACAAGGAGACGTATCGCAAGGCGTAGTAGATGCGGCTTGGAGAGGTTTTCGGCCGTAGGGGCGCCGCTTGCTGCGCCCGCCTTAATGCGAATCGAGAAGAAATGTCGAGAACAGGCACCGTTTAACGCCATCCAATGAAATTCCAAGCCATCAAAGGCACGCGCGACATTCTCCCCCCCGATTCCACTCTCTGGAATCGCGTCGAGCAAACCGCCCGCGAAGTCTTCGCCGCCTACGGTTTCGGCGAAATCCGCCCGCCGATCTTCGAGCAAACCGAACTCTTCGCCCGCTCCATCGGCGCGGAAACCGACGTCGTTGCCAAAGAGATGTACACCTTCGAAAGCTACGAGAATGTTCGCATCGGGCATCCCCAGGATATGTCCGACATCATCCGCGCTAACGAGGCAGTCAAGGAAGCGTGGGCGAACAATCGCATCCCTCGCAGCGATGACAATGTTAGCGCCGTGGCTTTCCTGCAAGAGACATTCGAGAGAATTAAGGAAGAAGGAGCTCCCGCGCTGCTTCGGTTCCTGCACGGATTGCACAATATTGATTTCGGCCAGTCGATTACTCTGCGCCCCGAAGCCACCGCATCCGTTTGCCGCGCCTACATCGAGCACGGCATGCAAACGCTCCCCGGCAACGTAAAGCTCTACTACATGGGCCCGATGTTCCGCCGCGAGCGCCCGCAAAAGGGCCGCTATCGCCAGTTCTATCAAATCGGCGCGGAAGTCCTGGGCCAATCCGACGCGCCCGCCATCGATGCCGAAGTCATCGAATTGCTGCTCGCGTTCTTCGAAAAAGCCGGACTCGCTGGCGCTACGCTTTCGGTGAATTCAATCGGCTGCAAGGACTGCCGGCCGAAATACGTCGAAATTCTTCGCTCCGCCTTGCTGAACGTGAAAGATCAACTCGGCCCAGACAGCCAACGCCGCATCGAAACGAATCCGCTCCGAGTTCTCGATTCGAAGCTCCCCGAAGAGCAGCCCATCATCGAACAGTTGCCGCGCATCGCCGATCATCTCTGCGAAGATTGCCGCGCACAATTCGCCAAGCTCCAGGACGAGCTCAAACTTCGCGGCATCGCGTATGAAATCAACTGGCGCCTCGTCCGCGGCCTGGACTATTACACGCGCACTACTTTCGAAATCGTCGCTCCCGGCCTCGGCTCGCAGAATGCGGTCTGCGGCGGTGGGCGGTATGATGGATTGGTGGAATTGCTCGGCGGTCCGCCGACGAAAGGCATCGGCTTCGCCATCGGCACCGACCGGCTGATTCTTTCGCTGCAAGAAACGGGCAAGGCCGCGGCAGCGAAAAATCTCGACGTCTACCTCGCGTGGATGGGAGAAACGGCCTACGCGCCCTCAGTGAAACTGGCGCGCAAGCTGCGGGACGCAGGATTTGCCGTCGAATTGCCGCCCGAAGCGATGAAATTCAAGAAATCGCTCGGCCTCGCCGACAAGCTGGGCGCGCGTTTCGCGCTAATCATCGGCGAAGACGAAGTCGCCTCAGGCCAGCTCACGCTCAAGCGCCTGGCCGATGGCGAGCAGACGAAATATTCGGAAGCCGCGCTGATCGAACATTTGAAATCCGCGCGCTGACTCCAGAGGGAACCGCTGACTCATGCTTGACTCGCTGGGCGATCTGAAACGCACACACTACTGCGGCGCTTTGCGCGCCTCTGACGCCGACACAGACGTCGTGATCATGGGCTGGGTGCATCGCCGCCGCGATCTCGGTCAGCTCATCTTCATCGATCTGCGCGACCGCGCCGGCATCGCGCAAATTGTCTTCAACAAAGAAACGAATTCGCAATTGCACGCCAAGTCCGAGCAGCTTCGCAGCGAATTCGTCGTGGCCATAAAAGGCCGCGTCGTGAAGCGCCAGAAATCGAATCCCGAAATCGCCACAGGCGAAGTGGAAGTAATCGCCAACGAATTGCTGCTGCTCAATACCTCGAAAACGCCGCCGTTTCAAATCGAGGACGAAATCACCGCGAGCGAAGAAACACGCCTGCGCTATCGTTACCTCGATCTGCGTCGCGCGCGGCCGCATGGCAATCTCGCGCTGCGCCATCGCGTGACTCTGGAAATTCGCAAAACGCTCGATGAACTTGGTTTTTACGAAGTCGAGACGCCCATGCTCACGCGCTCCACTCCCGAAGGCGCGCGCGATTACCTCGTCCCTAGCCGCGTTCATCACGGCCAGTTCTATGCGCTCCCGCAATCTCCCCAAATTTTCAAGCAAATCCTGATGATTTCGGGCCTCGATCGTTATTTTCAGATCGTGAAATGCTTCCGCGACGAAGATCTGCGCGCCGATCGCCAGCCCGAATTCACGCAGCTCGATCTGGAAATGTCGTTTCCTCGCCAGCAGGATATTTTCGAAACCATCGAGAAAGTGATGGAGCGCGCCTGCGCCGTCGCCGGCGTAACGGCCAAGGGTCCTTTCCGCCACATGGATTATCACGAAGCGCTCCGCCGCTACGGATCCGACAAACCCGATTTGCGCTTTGGAATGGAATTGCACAATGTGACCGCATTTTTCGAGCCGGCCCGCGCAACATTCGGTTTCGAGGGCAATGTGCAGGCTGTCGTTGCGCCCGGCGCCGCCTCCTATTCGCGAAAGCAGCTCGATGAACTCGCCGAATCCGCGACATCCGCCGGCGCCAAGGGTGTTTACACCATCAAAGTCGCCCCCGAAGGAATCGCTTCATCGCTCGAAAAAAATCTCGGAGCCGAAAAGCTGAAGGAATTGGCCGCAGCTGTAGGCGCGAAGCCCGGCGATTTGATCGTTGCCGTAACCGCGAAGCAGCAAATCCCGCACAGCGATACATCTCTCAACGTCGCCGGACAATTGCGCCTGCAACTCGGCGAAAAACTCAATCTCATCGATCGCTCGCGCTGGGAATTTCTGTGGATCACCGGCTTCGCTCTCTTCGAATGGAGCGAGAACGAAAAACAATGGGTGAGCGCGCAGCATCCCTTCACCGGAATTTTCGAAGAAGATCTCGACAAAATCGAATCCGCGCCGTGGGAATGTCGCTCGAAAGGCTACGACCTCGTGCTCAATGGCGTCGAACTCGGCTCCGGCAGCATTCGAATTCATCGCCAGGATATCCAGGAACGCATGTTCAAGGCCCTCGGCCTCTCTCCCGAGCAGCAGCGCCAGCGATTCGGCTTTTTCCTCGATGCCCTCACCTACGGCACTCCTCCCCACGGTGGCATCGCTCTCGGAATCGATCGCACCGTGATGTTGCTGGCGCGTGAGAAATCCCTGCGCGAGGTGATCGCCTTCGCGAAGACCACCGCCGCCCAGGATTTGATGGCCGATTCGCCTTCCGCCGTCGATCCAGGGCAACTCGACGATTTGGGCATCAGCATCAAGAGCGCTGCGAAAGAATAATGGAAATCTTCCACACGCGAACGGCAATCCTCTCGGCCGTGGCGTTTGCCGGAGCGGCGGCGCTCGTGGTCTGGCGCATGCGCCGGCTAAATCTCCGCGCACAATTTTTAGTTTTGCTCGCGTTCGCAGTTTCGATCGGGTTTGTGTTCATGACCGTTCTGCAAGTGCCCGATTTTCCGCGGTGGCTGGCCGCTTCGATGGTTCTCGTGGTATTTATCGCCGCGCCGTTCGCCACCCGCACATTCTTGCGCAGCCTGAAAGAAGATGAACAGCAGCAAGCCCGCGAGCCAAATGAAAATCGTTCATAATGAGCCGGTGATCTCAATTCAAGTCCAGTCTTGAGATTCGGCTAACGCTGTTGAATTGGAAGCGGGCCTTAGGGGGTCGGAGCTTCAGCTCCGGCATTAGAAGGAACTTAAACTAGAAATGTCGCGCATTCGCATACTTCCGGAAAACGTCGCCAACAAAATCGCCGCCGGCGAAGTTGTCGAGCGCCCCGCATCCGTCGTCAAGGAGCTGCTCGAAAACGCTCTCGATGCAGGAGCCCGCTCGATCCGCGTCGAAGTCGAATCGGGCGGCAAGCGCCTCATTCGCATTACCGACGACGGCTCAGGCATGAATCGCGATGATGCTCTGCTGGCTTTCGAACGCCACGCCACTTCGAAATTGCGCACCGCCGATGATTTGCTTTCGATCGCCACTCTCGGCTTCCGTGGCGAAGCGCTTCCGTCGATCGCCGCTGTTTCGCGCCTCGTGCTCGAAACCTGCGCCGGAGAAGGCCAGGAAGGCACGCGCGTTGAATTCGCCGGCGGCAAATTGATCAGCGTCAAGCCCGCCGGACTTCCGCCCGGAACATGCATCAACGTCGGCGATCTCTTCTATTCCGTCCCCGCCCGCCGCAAATTTCTGAAATCGGAAACCACGGAGCTAGGCCACATCGCCTCGCTAGTCACCCACTACGCTCTCGCGCATCCCGAAACGCATTTCGTGCTGAAAACGCCGTCGCAGGAAATTCTTCACGCCACTCCCGTCGAGCGCCTCTCCGAACGCGTCTATCAAGTTTTCGGCCGCGCCGCGCTCGATGAACTTCTCGAAATCCCCCCGGCCGAAGGGCCCATTCGCGCCGCAATCACCGAAGCGTCCCTCGACGGCGAGGAATCGGCCAAGATTTGCGTGAAAGGATTCGCGTCGCGCCCCGAAGTGCAGCGCTCCAATCGCAACGGCATCTACGTTTTCGTCAATCGCCGCCTCATCCGCGACCGGCTGATCCTCCACGCCATCGGCGATGCCTATCGCAATATCGTTCCGCCCGGTGTTTTCCCGGTTGTGCTGCTGTTCCTCGAGCTGCCTTACGCCGAAGTGGATGTGAACGTCCACCCGTCGAAAATCGAAGTGCGTTTCCGCCATCCGCAATTCGTCCACGATTTCACGCGCGATGCCGTGCGTCACGCTCTTTCGCATGCGCGCCCCATCCCGGGCTTTCCCGCATCTCGCGCGGAGGGAGCCGCGCCCGCCAGCGTGATTTCCATTCGCGACGTCGCATCCGCAGTCTCGAGTATCTCTCCAGCCGAAATGTCCTCGACTTCCGATCTCGCTCTAGTCCCGCCGCGCGCCGTGATTCCTCCTCTCGCAGTCCCCGCCACACCCGGCGGCGGCTCCAGCTACGGCGAGGATTTCGAGCTTTCGAGCGATCCGCTTCAGCCGCTCGCGCAGCGCCTGCAATTCGGCTCGGAAAACGCCCTGGAATTTCCAGTCGCCGCCCGCGCCGCGGCGGCAGCGGCCGCATCGTCGGCATCAACTTCCGTCGCCGTAGCATCCGATTCCGCCGTGGCGTCGCAAGTTCCCGCCACGCTTCCGCGCGCCGAAGAAATCGCCGATCTCAAGCCGCTCGGGCAGGTCAACAACAGTTTCATCGTCGCGGTAAATTCCGAAGGCCTCTGGATCATCGACCAGCACGTCGCGCACGAGCGCGTGCTTTTCGAGCAGCATCTGCGCGCACGCCGCGAAGGCGCATTGGGCGGCCAGCGCATGCTCGTTCCTCTCGTTGTGGAATTGTCGCCGCGCCAACTCGCGACCTTCGAACAAATCGGCGAGGAACTTCGCGCCAACGGCTTCGAAGCCGACCTGATAGGCGCGCGCTCCGTGGCCATTCACGCCGCCCCCGCCGGAATCGCCGCCGGCGACGCCGAAAAACTCCTCGCCGAAATTCTCGACGGCATCGCCCGCGAAAATCAGGCCATCTCCATTGACTCGCTGCAAGCCAAAATCGCCGCCTCCACTTCCTGCCATGCCGCAATCAAGGTCAATACGCCGCTCGACCGCACGAAAATGGAATGGCTGCTCGATGAACTCTCGAAGACGGAGTACCCCATGAGCTGCCCGCACGGGCGTCCCGTCGTGCTGCGCTATTCGACGCGCGATATCGAGCGCGCCTTCAAGCGAATCTGAATCCGCTCACCGATGCGCAAGCTCATCATCGCGATTGACGGCCCGGTCGGTTCTGGAAAAAGCACGGTTGCCCGCGGCGTCGCGGCGCTTCTCGGCTACGTCTATGTGGATACCGGCGCGATGTATCGCGCGCTGGCATTGAAGGCCCGCCGCCTGAACATCCAGCTCGACGAGGAGGAACGCCTCGCGCAGATGGCCGGCGAAACGCACATTGATCTGAACATCGTTCTGCACACCGATCTGCACACCGCCGGCGGCACACAAAATACTCTGCTCGATGGCGAAGACGTCACAGCGGCCATTCGCAGCCCCGAAGTTTCCCAGGCCGCGTCAAAGATCGCCGTAATTCCCGGCGTCCGCCGCGTCCTCGTCGCCGAACAGCGCCGCGCCGGCCAGCTCGGCGGCGTGGTGATGGAAGGCCGCGATATCGGCACCATCGTTTTCCCCGACGCCGATCTGAAAATCTATCTCACCGCATCGGTGGAAGTGCGCGCGCAACGCCGCTGGCTCGAGCACCAGCAAAAAGGCGACCATGTGGACCTGACCCGCACCATCGAAGAAGTCCGCGAGCGCGATCGCCGCGACGTCGAGCGCGAACATTCTCCCCTCAAGCGCGCCAGCGACGCAGTTCTCATCGACAGCTCCGCCATGGAATCCGACGAAGTCGCCCGCCTGATCGTTCTTCTCACCAACGAAAAATCAAATCCCGGATCTTCCCCTCGTTCCAGCGCTGTCTAACTTCACGCCGCGCCTTCCCATCACTTCTCCACCGCCGCCGGCTGCCCCGCCACAATTTCCTTCCCCCACTTCAGCGCCAGCATGTACAAGTCCGGCACCTTCTCCTCGTTGATTTTCAATTTCGCCGCCGAGCGCGAAACTTCATCCCACAGCCCCGCCTCGTAATTCACCACGATCTCGTATACCGAGCGGAACGGCGTGGCCTTGCCCAGCAGCGCATCCTTGATTTCGCTGCGCACCGGAACTTCCGCCAGAACTTTCGATAGCGGCAGATCGAGAATCGCGTCCATCGCCGAGAGCAGCCCCATCAGAAACAGATCGTTCTCGTCTTTGCGCATTCCGGCCAGCGGCGCCAGCAATTCGCAGAAGCGCGCGCGCACCAGCGGCAGCATCACCAGTTCTCCCGGTTTGTCCTCGCCCATCGCCGCCACCGTCACCAGCGAAACCCACTTGCGGATTCCGCTTTCACCCAGCAGCGATAGCGCGTGCGGAATCGAATGTACTTCCGTCCGCAACGCAAACGCCGGTGAATTCAAATAGCGCAGCAGCCGGTATGCCAGCGACGCTTCGCGTTTCACCACCAGGCCGATTTCCTTCAAGTCCAGCTCCGGACGGTTCACCGCCTGCAGAATCAGCAGGCAATTCATTTTTTGCCGCGGCACGTCGCGCCGCTCCACCATCTGCGGCCGGCAAAAAAAGTATCCTTGAAAGTAGGCGTAGCCGAGCTGCACGCCGCGCTTGAACATCTCGTGCGTCTCCACCCGCTCGGCGATCAAATCGATCTTCAGCGCCGTGAACTGCCGCGCCAGCCTCTCGATTTCCGGCGGGCTGGTGGTCTGAAAATCCACTTTGACGAAATCAGCCAGTTCGATGAACGCCTTCGCTTCCGGCACATCCACAAAGTCATCGAGCGCAATCCGGTAGCCCGCGCTCTTCAGCCGCCGGCAAGCTTCCAGGCACTCCGCGTCGGGCCGCACGCTCTCCAGGATCTCGGCGACCACCAGGTCCCGCGGCAAGAGCGTCAAATAATCGTGAATCAGAAACTCGCGCGTCGAATTGATGAACGCGAGCCGCCCCTGTGTCAGCTGGTTCAGCCCGAACAGGAACACTTCGTCCACCGTCGAGACGGACGCTTCGTGCGTGCTTCCGCCGGTGAAGAAATTTTCAGGTCCGGTGCGGCACAGCAGTTCGTAGCCCAGGATGGATTTGTGCTGCGTGAAAATCGGTTGGCGAGCGAGAAACGCTTTCATATTCCCCCGTGCATTCCGGCCACGCGTGGCCGCAAAGTTTCGCCGGAAATGAAGGGGGAATTACAGCCGGCACATTAAGTGTCGCTCAGGTGGGGCTGGACATGGAAGAAAGAAATTCAGCATTGTTCTTGGACTTAGATAGCCGCCCCAGAAGCAGTTCCATGGCCTCCACGGTCGAAAGCGGGCTGAGCACTTTGCGCAACACCCACACGCGATTCAGCTCATCGGCGGGCAGCAACAGCTCGTCCTTACGCGTTCCGGAGCGGTTGATGTCGATCGTCGGAAATACGCGCTTGTCCACCAGCCGCCGGTCCAGGTTGATTTCCATGTTGCCGGTGCCCTTGAACTCTTCGAAAATCACGTCGTCCATGCGGCTGCCGGTATCGATCAACGCGGTGGCGATGATCGTCAGCGAACCGCCTTCTTCGATGTTTCGCGCGGCGGCGAAAAAGCGCCGCGGCCGTTGCAGCGCGTTGGCGTCAATACCGCCCGAGAGAACTTTCCCCGATGGCGGCGTCACCGCGTTGTACGCGCGTCCCAAACGCGTCAGCGAGTCGAGCAGGATCACCACGTCGCGCTTGTGTTCCACCAGGCGCTTCGCTTTTTCCAGCACCATTTCCGCCACTTGAATGTGCCGTTGCGGCGGTTCGTCGAAGGTCGAGCTGATTACTTCGCCCTTCACCGTTCGCTGCATGTCCGTCACTTCTTCCGGCCGCTCGTCAATCAGCAGCACGATCAGCGCGACTTCCGGATGATTCGTGGTCACCGAGTTCGCGATCGACTGCAGCATCATCGTCTTGCCGGTTCGCGGCGGCGCCACGATCAGCCCGCGCTGTCCCTTGCCCACCGGACACAGCATGTCCAGCACGCGGCCCGTCAAATTTTCCTTCGACGTCTCCATGCGGATCCGCTCTTGCGGATACAGCGGCGTCAAATTGTCGAAGAAAATCTTGTTGCGCGTCACCTCGGGATCTTCGAAATTCACCGCCTCGACTTTAATCAGCGCGAAGTAGCGCTCGCCGTCTTTCGGCGGACGCACCTGGCCCGAGACCGTATCCCCGGTGCGCAGATCGAATTTGCGGATCTGCGACGGCGAAACGTAGATGTCATCCGGTCCCGGCAGGTAGTTGTATTCCGGCGCGCGAAGAAATCCGAAGCCATCGGGCAGGCATTCCAGCACGCCTTCCGAGAAAATCAGTCCGTTCATTTCCGTTTGTGCCCGCAGGATCTGGAAGATCAGCTCCTGCTTCCTCATCCCGCTCGAGCCGGGGATGTTCAATTCCTTGGCGATCTTCGCCAGGTCGGTAATATTCTTATCTTTCAGTTCGGCAAGACTTACAGTCATTGAGTTTGTTCCTTCTTTGGTCTTAGTCATTCGGCGTATGTGTTCCGATTGGACTCCGGGCAGGTGAACATCTAATCCAGCGGCTGCGTCCAGATTCCTATACGGGTTCCCTTACGATTTATGGCGATTGCCCCGCCTCTTCCGGGCCATGCGCATGCCGGAAAGATGGGGAACGCCGGGGAAATTCAATTGGTCAACTTGCTATCCTGCGCCACGTCCGCGCTCAATTCCGGCTCAACTTCCGCCACCGGCGGGTGGCCGACGATGGGCAGGGGACTCTCGAGCGCGATTGCCAGCACTTCGTCCATCATCTCAACGAACCGGATGGACATTTCAGCTTGGATTTCGACGGGAATTTCTTCCAGATCTTTTTCGTTGTCTTTAGGCAGTATAACAGTTCGCAGGCCCAAACGGTGCGCCGCCAGCAATTTTTCTTTTACGCCGCCGATCGGCAGCACTTTGCCGCGCAGCGTGATTTCACCGGTCATGCACACGTCGCAGCGCACCGGAATGTGCGTCAGCGCGCTCACGATCGCCGTGCAGATGGTGATGCCCGCCGAGGGACCGTCCTTCGGTATCGCGCCCTCCGGCACGTGCATGTGAATATCGAGATGGCGGTAAAAATCTTTCGGCAATCCGAAGAATTGGCTGCGCGACCTCACGAAGCTCATCGCCGCTTGCGCCGATTCCTGCATCACGTCGCCCAGTTTTCCGGTCAGCGTCAGCCGCCCTTTGCCCTGCATCAATTGCGCTTCGGTGGAAAGCACCTGCCCGCCCACTTCCGTCCACGCCAACCCCACTGCCAGACCCACTTCGTTTTTCTTTTCGGCCCAGAAGTCGCGGTACTTCAGCACGCCGAGGAAGTCGTTGGCGTTCTCCGGCCGGATCTCCACGTGGAACTCTTTCCCCTCTTCCACCACTTTGCGCGCCACTTTCCGGCAGATATTCGCCACTTCGCGGTCCAGATTGCGCACGCCGGCTTCATGCGTGTAATGCCGGATGATGTGCGTAATGCCCTCGTTCGCAAACTTCACGTTCTCTTCGGTCAGGCCGGTGGCCTCGCGCTGTTTGCTGATCAGGAAGCGCTTGGCGATTTCGAATTTTTCCTGCTCCGTGTAACCGGGCAGCCGCAGCACTTCCATGCGATCCTGCAACGGCTGCGGAATGGTGTGCAGCACGTTCGCGGTGCAGATGAACATCACCTTCGAGAGATCGTATTCCACGTCCAGATAGTGATCCGTGAACGCGTGATTCAGTTCCGGATCGAGCACTTCCATCAGCGCCGCCGACGGGTCTCCGCGAAAATCCATGGACATTTTGTCCACTTCATCCAGCACGAATACCGGATTGATGGTGCCGGCCTTGCGCATCATCTGAATGATCTGGCCGGGAAGCGCGCCGATGTAGGTGCGCCGGTGCCCGCGGATTTCGGCCTCATCGCGCACGCCGCCGAGCGATACGCGCACGAATTTGCGTCCCGTGGCGCGGCCGATGGACATGGCCAGCGAAGTCTTGCCCACTCCCGGAGGCCCGAGGAAGCAGAGAATTGAGCCCTTGGGATTCTTCACCAGCTGCCGCACTGCCAGAAATTCCAGAATGCGGTCCTTGATCTTTTCGAGCCCGTAGTGGTCTTCGGAGAGAATCTTTTCGGCGGCCTTGATGTCCCGCAGCTCGCGCGATCTCTTCTTCCAGGGTACCGCCAGCATCCAATCCAGATAATTGCGCGATACGGTGGATTCCGCCGACATCGGCGGCATCATTTCCAGGCGCTTCAATTCCTGCAGCGCTTTTTCCTGCACTTCGGTGGGCATCCCCGAAGTCTCGATTTTCTTCTTGAGCTGGTCGATTTCGCTGGCTTCGCCGCGGCCCAGTTCCTTCTGGATGGCTTTCAGCTTTTCGTTGAGGTAGTACTCTTTTTGCGCGCGCTCCATTTGCCGCTTCACGCGCGTATTAATCGTCCGATCCACGTTCAACTTCTCGATTTCCACTTCCAGAATGTCGGCGATGCGGTTCAGCCGCTCGAGTGGATCGAAGAGTTCCAGCAATTCCTGTTTTTCTTCCACGGGAATCTGCAGGTTTGCGGCGATGGCGTCGGAAAGCTTGTTGGCATCCTCCACGCGCACGGCGGCGATCATCGTGTCGTAGTTGAGGCTCTGCGAGAGCTTCACATACTGCTCGAAAAGCCCGGTGACGCGCGTTTGCGCCTGCTCCAGCTGTGGCGTCGGCTCGCTCTTCACCGGCATCAGCCGCACCGTGGCGCGGAAGAATCCTTCGTCGCTCGTTACCTGCACGATCTTCGCGCGCTCCGAGCCTTCCACCAGCACTTTGATGTTGCCGTCGGGCAGCTTCACGCTCTGCACGATGTTCGCGAGCGTGCCCACCTGATAAATTTCTTCCGGCTTCGGATCGTCCACCGAAGCGTCATGCTGCGTGGCCAGGAATATTTTCTTCTCGCCGGCCAGCGCCTCTTCCAGCGCCCGCACCGAGGCTTCGCGGCCCACGATGAACGGCGTCATCATCTGCGGGAAAATCACCATCTCCCGCACCGGCATCATCGGCACGCGCTTTACTTCGAGTTTTTCTCGATTGAACATTCGGTCCCGTTTTCCTGAAGCGGATTCTTATCCCGCTTTTTCCAGCAGGCTCCAATTGATTTCGCGGCTCTTGACCATCTCCGCGTTCACCACAAAATCCCGCAATTTTCGCTGCGCCGGCAGGTGGTACATCATCTCCAGCATCAAATCCTCGAGGATCATGCGCAATCCGCGCGCGCCCACTTTGCGTTGCAGCGCCAGCTCCGCCACCGTCTCGAGCGCGTCGTCCGTGAAGCGCAGGCGCACATTTTCGAATTCGAAGAGCCGCTGGTATTGCCGCACCAGCGCGTTTTTCGGCTCGGTCAGAATGCGCATCAGCGCCGGCTTGTCCAGATCGCTCAGCACTCCGATCACCGGCAAGCGCCCGCAGAATTCGGGAATCAATCCGTAGCGGATCAAATCCGTCGGCTGCGCCTGCTCCAGCATTTCGATATTCCGCCGCGAAGGCGTCGAAGGCGCGGCGTCTGCATTAAATCCCAAGGATTTCTGCCCGGTGCGCCGCTCGATGATCTTCTCGAGCCCCACGAATGCTCCGCCGCAGATGAAGAGAATATTGGTCGTGTCCACCGGCGTAAATTCCTGGTGCGGATGCTTTCTTCCGCCCTGTGGCGGCACGTTCGCCACCGTGCCTTCCAGAATCTTCAGCAGCGCTTGCTGCACGCCTTCGCCCGACACATCGCGGGTGATCGACGGGTTTTCGTCCTTCTTCGAAATCTTGTCGATCTCATCGATGTAGATGATTCCTTGCTGCGCGCGCTGCACGTCGCCATCGGCGGCTTGCAGCAATTTCAAAATAATATTCTCAACGTCTTCGCCGACGTAGCCCGCTTCCGTCAGCGTCGTCGCGTCCACAATCGCGAAGGGCACTTCCAGCATGCGCGAAAGCGTCTGCGCCAGAAGCGTCTTGCCCGTGCCGGTCGGACCAATCAGCAGAATATTCGATTTCGTCAGCTCCACTTCGCCCGGCTGCCGGTTTAGGAAAATGCGCTTGTAGTGGTTGTAAACCGCCACGGCCAGCTTCTTCTTCGTTTTTTCCTGCCCGATCACGTAGCTATCGAGAAACGTTTTGATCTCCGGAGGGCGCGGCAACCGGCGATTCGCCGGCGATGCCTGCTCGCGCTTTTCATCCTCGAGAATCTGCTGGCAGACGCCCACGCACTCGTTGCAAATGTAGGAGCGCGGATACTCCGAGGGCGAGCTGATCAGCTTCTCGACCTGCTCTTGAGATTTATGGCAGAACGAGCAGCGCAATGGCTCTTCTGGCGTGAATCTTTTCACTGAGGCTAACGCCTCCCCCTGGAATTACTGCCGGACACCAATCTTGGGAACATTCTACGGCTTGAGAGGACGGGAGGGGAATTTTTCATCAGAGTGGCTGCTAACCCTTTGGAACGGCGTCAGCGATGCTTCGAGATGATTTCATCAACGAGTCCGTACTCCTTCGCTTGATGCGCCGTCATGATGAAGTCCCGTTCCACGTCTTTTTCCACTTTTTCAACCGTCTGTCCCGTGTGGTGGGCGAGAAGCTTGTTGAGCGATGCGCGCGTGCGAATAATTTCCTTGGCGTGAATGTCAATGTCCGTCGCCTGTCCGGAAAGTCCGGACATCCACGGCTGGTGAATCAGCACGCGCGAATTGGGCAGCGCGTAGCGTTTCTTCGGCGACCCCGCGGCGAGCAGCACGGCGGCGATCGAAGCCGCCTGGCCGACGCAGTAGGTCACAACATCCGGCCGCACAAACTGCATCGTGTCGTAAATTGCCATTCCCGCGGAAATCGAGCCGCCCGGGGAATTGATGTACACCGAAATATCTTTTTCGGGATCTTCGGAAGCCAGGAAGAGCAGTTGCGCGGTAACCAGATTCGCAACGTGGTCGTCGATCGGCGTCCCGAGGAAAATAATGTGGTCTTTCAGCAGACGCGAATAAATATCATAGGCGCGTTCGCCGCGGTTGGTCTGTTCGACCACCATCGGGACAAGCGTTGTTGCTCGCGGGTTCGCGTCGTCCATATTTCTCATCGGGAAATCCTGCTGCGTTGGAGAGCCCGGACCAGAATTACTTTTCACCCCTGGCTGTCGTCTGAATCCGGGACTGTTGGTAGAGCCAATCGATCGTTTTATCGCTACGCAACTTCGATTTCATCCTATCGAGGGCACCTTGCTTTGTCAAGCGAGCACGCAACGCTGTTGCCGATTCGCCACTCGCCGCGGCCATGGATTCGAGCTGTTTTTCCATTTCTTCTTCGCTGGCGTCGATATTTTCCGCGGTGGCGATGCGGTCGAGAATAATTTCGGCCTTGACGTCGTCGAGCGCGCGCTCGCGCTGCCGCTTGCGCAGCGAAACCCAGTCCACATTTACCGCGCGGGGATCAACGCCCTGGCCGGCGAGCGAGCGCACCACGCGTTCGAGCCGCGCGTCCATCTGCCCTTCGATCAGTGTTTCGGGAACGGGAAAGTCATGCTTCTTGATCAGCACTTCGAGAATTTTCTCGCGCGCTTGTTCGCCTTGCTTGTGTTCGCGGGCGGCGTCGAGCTGCTCGCGCAGTTTCGTTTTCATTTCTTCTAGCGTGGTGAATTCGGCTTTTTCGCCGGCAACGTCTTTGGCGAATTCATCATTCAGTTCCGGAAATTTCTTTTCCTTGATGCCCAGCACTTCCACCGTGTAGTTGTAAGTTTTTCCCACAAGCTTCGGATCGGGATAGTCGTCGGGATATTTCGCGGCGAATGTTTTTGTGTCGCCGGGTTTGGCGTCGCGCAAATTCTCGGTGAAGCTTTCGAGCGTTTCTTCGGCGCCGATGTGGCAGAGGACGCTTTCCGCCTGCACCGGATCGCCGCCGCCCTCGGGCGCGCCGATCAATTTGATTTGGGCGAAGTCGCCGTCCTGAATCGCGCGGCCTTCGACGGGAGCGAAAGTGGCGGCGCGCTCGCGGATTTCTTCGAGAGTTTTGGCCACTTCCGCGTCACCGACTTCGATTTTTTCGATTTCCACTTCGAGGCCCTTGTATTCGCCGAGCTCGAATTCCGGCAGCACTTCGAAAGTGGCGCGGAATTTTACCGGACCGTTCTCGGTGAAGTTCACCTGGTCCACTTCCGGTTGGCTCACCGGAATCAATTTCTTTTCCTGCAACGATTGCGAAAGCACCTCGGGGAGCAGGGCGTCGAGCACTTCGCCTTTGATCTCTTCGGCGAAGCGCCGCTGGATCAGCGTCACCGGCGCTTTGCCGGGGCGGAAGCCGGGGATGCGCGCGACGCGGGCGAGGTCGCGAGAGATTTTCTCGGTGGCCTTCTTCACATTTTCGGCGGGAATTTCGAGTTCGAGTTCCCGTTTGCAGGTTGCTTCGGTCATTAGTTTATCCGCGCGCCAGGATTCGCGGTTGCGTTCCGCCATTCGCGATTTTTTGTGGAAGGGAGGAAGCCGCGGTGCGGCCAGGTCCTTTCGGAAAAGGGAGTATAGAGGCTCCGGCGCATGGCGTCAAATCGGGGCGGCATCGGAAAAGGCGAAACGCGGGAGGGCGCGATTTGTATCGATTAGGAGTCTGTTTAGTCGTTTGTTTTGTGGTACTTAGGTCGAATTCTAATTTTGGTATTGTATCGATTAGAATTTTCGGTGGTTTCCCTGAGGTGATCGGTTGCGTCGCGGCGCTCGAGGATTCCCTCCGGAGCGACATCTCGTTACTCCATCCATAACTACTAGTCAATTATAACATGAAAATGCGAAAACCCAATCGGACATTCGGCGTCCGTATAAGTAGTTTAGATTCAATAATTTAAAATAATAGAATGCAGATCCCTCGCTCCGCTCGGGATGACAACAAAGGGGATTTTTTCCGCAGCCTGTGAAGCCGTGCCCTGACAAATCATCACAGGTCTCACGCACACTCCCTAAGGGCAAAGAGGCGCAAAGACGGCAGATATCGTTTTGTGGAAGCGGGGAATCGGTTGACGACTCCCCGCCTGGCTCGTTCCTGGGGAACTACTCTTTTGGCGCGTTCTGCTTATCCTTCTCGGCCTTTTCCTTGGCTCGCTTTTCCGCTTCGATCGTCCAAGGCGGCGTGATCCCCACCTGGCGGGCGTAGGCGATCGATTGCCCGAGGTGTTCGTGAGCGTGGGTGACGAGGATATAGATGTCGTCGCCGTAGTTCGCGTCCGGGCCGAACTCCTTGAGCGGCTTGGCGAAATCGGCGTTGGACATCTTCTGGATGGCGGCCTTGGCGAAATCGAAGGACTGATTGATCTGCTCGATGATCTTGGCCTTATCGGTGATGGACTTCTCGAAATCCTTGGTCTTGAAGTCGATCGGGCCCTTCGCGCCGATGATGGACATGAAGCCGTAGTTGGCCTGCGAGATGTGCAGGTAGACTTCGCCGATGGAGCGAACACCTTCGGCGGGGCGCCAGTTGAATTTGTCGGCGGGAACGGCTTCGGCGAGGGCCGCGAATTTCTTGTGGAGCTGATCGATATCAACGAGCGCCTGCCCCTTCATGTCATACGAAGGAGGCGTCTTGTCGTCATCCGCTCCCGGACGCGGAGCAGCTTTGGCGATTCCTGCGGTTGCGAGTAACGCTACAGCCAGTGCCGATAGCAAAAGCCTTCTCATTCCCCACTCTCCTTTTTTTGGTGCCCGCGCTTCACCTGCGATGATCTCGTTGCTCCATGATTCGGGTATCCGGGCAAGGTGGAGCTGGCCCGGGTGGTTTCGTATCTTCGCTTAGACGCGCGTCGGTGGAAATACTCTTTTTTGGAATTGGGGTGGAGAGAGAGGGGCGAGGCTGTTTTGACGCCGGCTCGCTGCTCTCAGCGCGAGTAGACGCCGGGTCCGGGACCAGGCCGGCGCGCGCAAAAGCGAAACGCGGTGGCATCCTTTTCAATTCCCAAGACCTGAAATCCCGCGGCTTCGAGTCGCGCGCCGAAAGTGTCCGGGGGAACGGGCACGAGCGTGTCGCCGATGTGGATCACGCGGAGGAACAGGCGTTGGATGCTGTCGCTTCCGGCGAAAATGCCCCCGGGCTTGAGCACGCGGCAAACTTCGCGGAGTAATTTGTCCTGCAATTTTGGCGAGGGGACGTGATGCAGCATGGTGAAAGAAACGGCGCCGGAAAATTGCGCGTCCGGGAATGGCATGGCGGTGGCATCGCTGGTGACGACCGTGACGTTGGTGCCGTGCAGGCGGGCTTGGAGGGACGCTGCGAGATGTGCGTCGAGTTCGATGGCGGTTACGTGCTGCACTCTTTGTCGGAGTAGATCGGTGGTTAGGCCGGGGCCGGGACCGACTTCGAGAATGTGTTGGCCGATATCGGCGCCTGCGAGAACCCAGGGGACGCGCTGGGCGAGGGTTTTGCGCCAGCGGTTGGAACGGCAGAACCAGTGATGGAAGCGATTCATGGAGTCACGAGTAAGGCATTAAAAGTACGCAGCAACAAAAAGCTGAGAGGCGCGTGCGGATCTGCACGCGCCTCGATTGCAATTGGGGCTCAGGGCTTTTTCGCAGCGGGCGCGGCGGTTACTTTGTGGCTTGTTGATTCCTGGACTACCGCGAAATCTCCTCCGTTTTGCGAAATCTCGAGCTTAAACGTGCTCTCGATCTTGGAGACTTCCTTGATGGTGACGCGCACGGACATCTTCGTGGTGCCCATCATGGAATCGGAGGTCCAGTTCCAGGTGTCGCCGTTTGGGGTGCCCTTGGCTTCGATGGCATCGCCGTTGTTGGTGAATTCATGGAAGGTGTAGACCTTCTCCTGCGTGTCATAGCCCTGGTAGCTGACGGCTTTTTCCGGCCCCATGGGGTTCGTGCCTTCGGACCGGCAAGTGACGAAGAACCCGCCGGACATCCATTCGCATTTTTCGGTGCCGGTGAATTTGCCGCCGGGCATTCCGGCGAAGGGCTTGTACTCACCTTCGACTTTCCAGGTGCCGACGTAATAGCTGAGCCGTTTGAGTTCGGGTCCGGGTTTGGGCATGGCGGGAGGGGCTTGCGCTTTGGTGGAGATGGCGAAGAGTGTTACGCAAAGGGCGAGAAACAGGGTGACTCGTTTCACTTGGGACTCCTTTCGAATCGATCTGAACTGGATTTGGCAGGCGTGCAGGTGGCCTTGCGGCGCTGCAGCGGGGGAGATGATACATCGGGGGGCGGGAAATTCAATTGGGGAACGTTGGGTAGGTCAGCGCTCGGGCCAGCAGCGTGACGCTCCGTCGATGTCTTTTGGTTATGGTTCGATTTATTGCTCGTCGGATGCCGGCCCTTCGAAGCTCAGGGTAAACACGGACGCCGTCGGTACCAAACCTACGTTACGGGAGAAGGGCGAAGACGGGGCTGGTGGAGTGGCTGGATTTTGTGTCGTGGTGTAGTGGCCAGGGGGCTTCGGCGTAGCCGATGGCGTATTGGCCGCTGCGATTGCGGCCTACGAACCACATTCTTACTGTGCCATTTTCCAGCATTACGGTGGGAGCGATGTCGCCGATTTCGTCGAACTCGCCGGTGGTGGGCGCGATGATGGCGTCGGGATCGAGTTCGAAAACGCTGGTGGGAGATGCGGCGCGGGCCACGCCGATTACGCGCGCGTTATCTTTCACGCCGGTGAAGAAGAGATATAGATTGCCGTCAGGGCCCATGAGGATTGCCGGCTCGGCGACGCCGTCACGCATCCATTCGGGCGGCGCTGTCGGCGCCAAAAGCGGTTGCGCAAGTTTCGTCCAGTGAATTCCATCTGCAGACGTGGCGCCGAGAATGCGCACGCCGGGAGTGCCGGGACAATCTTTGTAGCAATGACCGGCGTAGACCATCAGATAGCCGGATTGATAGGGGATGATGTCGGGGCTGTAGATCGCGTCGGCGTCGAAGCTGCCGGGCGTTGGCGCGAGGATGGGATCGGATTGGATGCGCGTGAAAGTCTGGCCGTCGCGCGAAGTGGCTACGCCTAGCGAAGCGGGGAAGCCTTTGCCGGGGCCGCCGGGAGAAGTGGCGTCGCGATAGCCGGCGAAATAGAGCATGTAGCCGGAGAAAGTTTTCATTAGGAACGGAGTTTCGAGATTTTCGTCCCAGTTGCCGGGGCGGCCGCGGAGGACGTCGCTTTCGGCGGTGGTGGAGCTGACGGTGAGATTCGTGGGAGCGGGAGACCAGCTCATGGAATCGGGGGATATCGCCAGGCCGATGCTGGCGTGGGGCGTGAGTGGATTGGAGATGTCTACGCCGGTGTAAGCGAGGCGGAACTCGGACTCATCGGCGATTACCGATGGATCGGAGGCGACGTGCGACGGCGTGGAATAGACGGCTGCGGCGCTCTTGTGCCACAGCACCCAGCCGGTCGCTGGATTGACGGACGTGTTCTGCTGCTGCGAACTGCCACAAGCCGACAGCAAACACGCGGCAATTATGAGTGCGAATGCGTATTTCATGAGCCGTTATAAAGGACAAACCCAAAATCAGCGGCCGGGCCGCTCCTGCCGCTGCGTCAACTATGCTGCTCTACGTTGGACGTGGCGGCAAGCGTAAAGTTGCGGCGATTCCAGGACCGATGGGCATTGGACGCGGTGGCGCGAGGTGAAGATGCCCGGGTGGGGGCGAATTTGTCGTTTCGGTTCATGGCTGGCGAGGTGAGGAAGTTCTGGGCGATAGAGTACTGCGCGTGGCGGATTTGGTGTTGGGCCGTAAATTGCGTTTTTCAAGAATGTTCAAAACGATACAGAAGTCTGCCAGCAATTCAGCTAACATAGCTCGGGAGCTATTCAAACATGGGATACGGCAATCGCGACAAAACAGAACGCAAAACAGGACGAGCCGGATTTGTGGAAGGCCGCATCGACGAGCTTCGTCGTCGCTGGGAAACGGCCACAGGCGAAGTCGAGAAGAGTGAGATCTCTGAACAAATCCGCGAGTGGCAATCATTCAGGCCGGAACGACCCTCATCTTCCGGCGGCAAACGATAATTTGGTGCGGAAGAAGGGAGTTGAACCCCTACGGCCTTTCGGCCACAAGATCCTAAGTCTTGCGCGTCTGCCAGTTCCGCCACTTCCGCACGCGAGCAGATATTATAGCGGCTTCGGAGTGATTTCAGGTTCGGGAAATTGCGGCGGTGGCCGAGAAGAAGTTTTTTATTCGAGCGTCGAGCGCGCCGACGTTCGTAGCGCCGGCAGCTTGCCGGCGGTTTTGACGTTTCGCGCGAACTGCAACCAGCGCAAATCTCGCTTTTAAACTGCCCCATCGCTGAACTCGTGCAGCTCGCCGTTAGCCGCAGAAAAACGCCGGCAAGCTGCCGGCGCTACGATTCGCCGGCTCCGCGTCTAATTTTTCTTCGGCTACTTACTACGTTCAGCCACGCTATACTTTTCGAAATGAGGCACATTCGCGGAATTTACATCGCGGCTTGGTTGACGGCGGCGTTATGTGTTTGCTCGTTCGCTGCGCCTTGCGTTCATGTGCAGACTAACAATTCTGGGCTTTCGCCGGGTTGGTGCAAGGATTTGCCGCGGGCGGAGTA
Source organism: uncultured Acidobacteriota bacterium (assembly GCA_963838545.1). GTDB lineage: Bacteria > Acidobacteriota > Terriglobia > Acidiferrales > UBA7541 > Palsa-147. Next base: position 169,726 of record CAWIRL010000022.1, on the reverse strand, counting down.
CAAGACACTGGAGCGCGTGCCTTCGGCGGATCCTTGGTTTGAAGTTTATCGCGTGTCGCCTGGCGTATTTGCGATTTATGAGCCGCATCAATTTGAAGAGGCGATTTCGTTTTTGATTCTCGGGCAGAAACGTGCGGTGCTATTCGATACTGGGTTGGGAATCGGCGACATCAAGAGCGTGGTGACGGGGCTCACCGATTTGCCCATCGTGGTGATGAATTCGCATACGCATAACGATCATGTCGGCGATGACTGGGAGTTCGGAGTGATTTTTGGGATGGATACGGAATTTACGCGCACGAATGCGAAGGGATCGCGGGAAGATGCGCAGGCGGAATTGACGCCGGATTCGATTTGCGGGCAATTGCCCGCGGGATTTGACGCCGCGGATTATTCCACGCGGCCGTTTCACATCACACATGTGATTCATGACGGCGAGAAAATCGAACTGGGCGGGCGAGTGCTCGAAGTGATCGCTACGCCGGGGCACACGCCGGATGCGATTTGTTTGCTGGATCGCAAGAATGGATTGCTGTTTACCGGCGATACTTATTATCCGGCGCCGATCTGGTTGTACCGGCCGGAAACGGATTTGAATGCTTACGTGAAATCGGTGGAGCGGATGGCGAGGCTGGCGCCGAGGCTGCGATTGTTGCTGACTTCGCATAATGTGCCGGTGGCTGAGCCGGCGGTGCTGCCGCGATTGGTTGCGGCGATTAATAAAGTGCGCGCGGGAAGCGTGCCGGCGATTTCCATAGGTGAAGGCAAAGTTCATTACAAAGTGGACGGATTTGTTTTTTTGATGCGCGCGCCGTAGTGCTCCTCCTAGCGCCGGCGACCCGCCGGCGCTACGGAGTACTTCAGGGCGGCTAGCGCGAGCTTTCTTTCGATTTGGGCTCGATGAGGCGCTTGGTTAGGATTACCAGGCCGAAGATTTGGGTCCATTCGGAGACGATGTTGCCTACCACTTGGCCCCACTTGCTGTTGGCGTCCATTTTTGCGAAGGCTACGACCCAGGCGATGCCGGTGACGACCAGAAAAATACTCAGGCCATGATTGCGGAAAAAGCGATGCATTGGCGAACATTCGGACGTGGGCGGGCGGCGGCTTTCGGCGGAATGAACCTCGAAAAGGAATTTTGTGGCCAGGACCGTGACGACCACGCCCGTCCAATCGGCGATGGCGTTGCCGAAAAATGAACCGATGTGCGTGCTGGGATCGGATTTGATGTAGAGAACGATCCAGCAGAGGACGATGGCGACGGACGCGATGCTCAGCGAATGGCGGCGAAAGAAACTCTTGTGGTGATGACTGATGCCGTAGCGCGTCAGGATAGGCGGCGCAGCTTTTTGTGGAGTCGCGGATTTCGTGGCCATCATTGCCTCGCAGGTCCCGTTGCGCTAGAGCGGCGCGCGGTCGAGCGGGACGATGAATTGAATGCCGTCAATTATTTTGCCTGAGAGCCGCGCGTCATTCGTAATAAAAAGATCAACGCGCGCACGCAGGGCAAACCAGCTTCGGGGATTCTTGATGCGGAATATCCGGTTCAGTCACAATCCTCGCGCAGTCGCCGAACGTACTCATCCGCGTGTTCGTCAGCCCAAAGTGCTTTGCCAGTGCCGCGGAGGGCGAGCAAGGGATCCGGTTCGACGGGTCGGGGTTCACCTGTCGCCTCTGGCTTGGCTGGATTGCTCGACTGTTCGCCGCTGTCGCGCTCGGGATCGCCCGAATTTGGAATTTTTCCCATACCTCATTCTATTCGATATTCGCGAGTCCCGCCGGCGAATTGGTAATCGGTCAGGTCAGGGCGCGGCCTTTGGTTTCCGGCAAGGCTAAGGCTAGCAATGCGGCGATGAAGAATGCGGCGGCTTGTAGGAAGAACGCACTGCCTAGGCCGTGGCGGGTGGCGATCCAGCCTACCGCGAAGGGGGCCAGGGCGGAGAAGCCGCGGCCTATGTTGTAGCTGAGGCCCATGGCGGTGGCGCGGATTTCGGTGGGGAAGAGTTCGGAGGCCAGGGCGCTGTAGCCGGAGAAGAAGCCGGTGCCGAAGAAGGCTACCGGAGGGCCGAGGATCAGCAGCCAGAGCGGAGTTTTGGACATGGCGTAAATGGGGACCAGGGCTGCGGCGGCTAGCAAATAGACGACGTAGCTCGCGCGGCGGCCGAAGCCGTCGGCGGCGAAACCGAAGAGCGCATAGCCGAGAAATTTGCCGATGCCCATCACGATCAGCCAGCTCGTCGTCGCGACGAGAGTGAGGCCGCGGCCCCCTTGCGTTACTGGGAGCGAAAGGTAGGCGGGAATCCAGGTGAACAGGCCCCAATAGCCGAACATGCCGCAAGCGTTCATGGCGGTGGCGAGCAGGCCCGGGAGCAAGACATCGCGGCGAAGCAAGGCGCGGAAATCGGGGCGCGCGGTTTTGCGGTTGCGCCAGATTTCCGACTCGGGAACTTTGCGCAGAATCCAGAAGACCACGAACGCGGGCAGAATGCCGGCGAAGAAAACGGCGCGCCATCCAAAGCGGGGCAGCATCAGGCCAGCGATCACCGCGGCGGCGATTTCGCCAATCGCCCAGGTGGATTGCATGATGCCGAGAGCCTTGCCGCGATGCTCGGCGGGCCAGGTTTCGGCGATCAGCGCGGCGCCGGTGGACCATTCGCCGCCCATGCCGAGTCCGAGAATCACGCGGCAAACGGCGAGCTGCGCGATCGTCTGGGAAAAACCGGAAGCGCCGCTGGAGATAGAAAAGACGAGGATGGAGGCCATCAGCGCGCGTGTCCGGCCGATGCGGTCGGCGATAAACCCGAAGAGAAATCCGCCGACAGCGGAGGCGACCAGAGTGAGCGAATTCAGCAGGCCGCCGGTTTCCTTGCTCATGCCGAAATGGCGCATGAGGTGAGCGAGGACCATCGAGTAGAGCATTACGTCGAAGGCGTCGAGCATCCAGCCGAGCCCACCGGCGATGAGCGAGCGGCGTTCGGCGAGCGTGACGTCGCGCGGCCACTCGAGACCGAGAATTTTGCGAGTGGGCCTGAGTGCCGCGGTGGGAGTGGCCAAGCGCATCTCCGGTTGGGATGAAAGCGATTGCGCGGCATTCTACAGGAATCGCGGGAGTGTTCCAATTCGGCTTGCTGGGCTGGGGTGCTTCTGCTACCCTACGCGGCCATCGAAGCATTTCCCGGCGGAGGTGTCCATGGCATTCTGTGCAAAGTGCGGAACGGAAGTGGGCGGCGCGAGTTTTTGTCCGAAGTGCGGAGCTCCGCAAGGGGCGGCAGCGCCACCGGCTGGAGGAGCACCGGCGAGTTCTGCGGGCGGCGGGACGGGCCTGGCGGAAAACGTTGCGGGATTGTTGTGCTACGTGGCCGGCTGGATTACCGGATTGATTTTCATCCTGATTGACAAGCGGCCATTCGTGAAATTTCACGCGGCGCAGTCGATCGTGTTGTTTGGCGCGATCATCGTGGTGGATATTCTGCTGGTGTTCCTGAATGTGGGCTCGATGTTCGGCGGCTGGATGGTGTGGGTGTTCAGCACGCTGATCTGGAGCGTGCTGTGGATCGGCACGTTTGTGTTGTGGATTTTGTGCATGGTGAAGGCGTATCAGGGCGTGAGGTTCAAGCTGCCGGTTGTCGGCGACATCGCCGAGAAGATTTCCGGGGGAGCGTAAAAGTATTGTACGTGCGAGGGGCGCGAGCGGCGGGTTTGCCGCGCCCTGCGCGCGAGTTGCACTTGGCGGATCTCTCGACCGCTCGTTCTCTCTGATTTATTCGCACTGCATATCTGCTTGACAAGCGAAACATGTGCGTCCATTCTTTCTGGTTTTCCGCGCTGGTGTGAATCTTCCCGCGCGCGCGGCCGAGCGGAGACCGAGTGAACGTAAAAGTTTTCTTCCACGATAAATGCTTCGATGGGGCGTCTTCGGCGGCGATTTTTTCGCGCTTTTACCGCGAACGAATCAATCCGAGCGCGGAGTTTCGCTATGCGGGAATGACGCACAAGGCCTCCAAGCCGTTTGAAGATGGCGTGTTCGACGGCGACGAGAACGCCATCGTGGATTTCAAGTATTCGAGCTCGCCGCGGTTGACGTGGTGGTTCGATCATCATCAGAGCGCGTTTCTGACGCCCGAGGACGCGGCGAATTTCCGCGCCGACCGCTCGGGGAAAAAGTTTTACGATCCCACGTATAAATCCTGCACGAAATTTTTGGCGACTATCGCTTCGGAAAAATTCGGATTTGACGCCAAGCCGCTGGCGGAATTGATTCACTGGGGCGACATCATTGACGGCGCGCAATTCGAATCACCGGAAGTGGCCGTGGGTCTGGCGGCGCCGGCGATGCAGCTGGCGCTGGTGATCGAAGCGGCGCCGCAGCAGGATCTGGTGCCGAAGCTGATTCCTTATCTGGCCACGCTGCCGCTGGCGGAAATCGTGCGCCTGCCGCTGATCGAGAAGCATCTGGGGCCGCTGCTGGAGCGGCACAAGCGATCGATCGAAATCATGCGCGAACGGGCGGTGTCGCGCGGCGGCGTGATTTACTTTGACGTGAGCGATTTGGATCTCGAAGGCTACAACAAATTCGTGCCTTACTTTTTGCATCCTGAAGCGCTGTATTCCGTGGGCGTGAGCGCGTCGGCGACGCGTTCGAAGATATCGATCGGCACGAACCCGTGGCGCGAAGCGGATGCGGACGTGAACCTCGCGAGCATTGCCGAGAAATTCGACGGCGGCGGGCACGCGCGCGTGGCGGCGATCAGTCTGAATCCCGAAGACATTGTTCGCGCGCGCCAGATTGCCGAGGAAATTGCCGCGTCGCTGCGGAAGTAGAGCGCGGGCGCGCGAGATGGCGCGGCCGCCGATATCGCGAGCGAGCAGCGGGACATCGTGCATGGCGGCGGCGTCGATTAGAAAATTCGCGCTCAAATAGTGCGTTTTGTGACGATTAGAAATGGTGTCCGTCCTTTGTTTTGTTATGGTTAGAGTGATTTCTAATCGCCGGGTGTGACGATTAGAGATTTTAGGGTCGGCGAGCCTGTTTTCTGGATTTTCTGCTCGTGATGTGGCGCGGAGTGATGCCATTTCGGCGGCAAGTTAGCAACGAAAAGCGACGTTGGGTATAGGACGAGTTCGGAGATTACGGAATTGATTGGCGTGCGTGGGGGTTCTGAAGATTCTGCCCGGCTGTTGGTAGAATCGGGCACTGTTCTAATCTCGAGATATGGTGTGACGGGGCGCCCTCGAAAGGCCCAGCGCTAAAGCGCATTCTTATGGGCGCGATTTTTCGGAGCGCTGAAGTGCTCCTCCCCCGAATGAATTCGGGGTCCTCCTGGGCCGGCGCTGAAGCGCTCCTCTTCATGTTTTTGCTGGCCGATTCATCGGCCTAGAGCCGATAAATTCGGGGGCTGCTGCCTCGCGCGGGAGTTCCTCCGCAGTTTTGATAAAACGGGGCTAGAGCGCATCTATCATGTGCGCGGCGTTTACTGAAGCGAGGGACGCGCAGAAATCGCGCGCGGGGACGCCAACGGCGGGCGTCGCGGGAGGGCTAACCCGGCCCTCCCCTACAAAGGCTGGGCGGTAGTGAGTCGCGGAGGGCTAACCCGGCCCTCCCCTACAAAGGCTGGGCGGCGGTGAGTCGCGGGAGGGCTAACCCGGCCCTCCCCTACAAAGGCTGGGCGGCGGTGAGTCGCGGGAGGGCTAACCCGGCCCTCCCCTACAAAGGCTGGGCGGCGGTGAGAAAAAGCCGTGCCGTGACAAATCATCACGGTTCTCACGCACACTCTTCTTGGGTTGCGTGGGGCTGCGTGGTGGCGATTGGAGCGGGGCGGGAATAGTCGCAGCGGGTGGTTTACCCGTAGCGCATCTTGATTTTGGTGCGCGTTGAATCTTCTTTGTGCTGTGTCTAGCATCAATTTGCGATGGCGAAAATTGAATTGACCGTTGAGCCGGTTTCGGCTGCTGAGACTGGTGCGAGTGATTCTGCAGGTCCACCTACGACTTCCGGTGTGGCTGCTTCGCCGTGGATTTACGGACCTTCGATTGATTTGCTCATCGGGTGCGGCGGATGCTCGGCGCCGTTGCTGCTGGCGGCGTGGCTCGCGGCTTCGCATGCGCGGGAGTGGTCGTTTGCATTTTATTTTCTGGCGCTGATTTTCAATTATCCGCATTTCATGGCCACGATTTACCGCGCGTACCGGACGCGCGAGGAATTCCAGAAATATCGCATCTTCACGCTGCACATGACGGTATTGATCGCGCTCACAGCGATTTTGGCGCACGCCGATTTCCGGCTGGTGCCGTGGGTGTTCACGTTGTACATCAACTGGAGTCCGTGGCACTACTCGGGGCAGAACTACGGCTTGCTGATGATGTTCGCGCGTCGCGGCGGTACTGCGGTGACGCCCGGCGAGCGTCGAATGCTGCACTGGGCGTTCATCGCGTCGTTCGTGATGCTGCTGGTGAGTTTTCATACCGGTGTGTCGAGTGATCCGTTCGTGCTGTCGCTGAATTTGCCGGAAAAGATTTCGATACCGGCGCGAGTTGCGGGCGGCGTGCTGTACTTTTTTTTCTCGAGCTGGGTGATCGGCGCGTGGGTGAAGCGCGGCGGATGGAAGGGAATGGCGGCGCCGGTGACATTGCTGGTGACGCAGGGACTGTGGTTCGTGCTGCCGACGGCGTTGGGACTGGTGGCGGGCAGCGCGATTCCGCAGACGCGTTACAGCAGCGGAATTCTGGCGGTGCTGCACTCGGTGCAATATCTGTGGATCACGAGCTATTACGCGCGGCGCGAGGCGCGGGCGGCGGGAAATTCGACGTGGCGGATGGGGACTTATTTCGTGACATTGATTGCCGGCGGAATTGCGCTGTTCATTCCCGGGCCGTGGCTGGTGAGCTACGCGTTTCGCTACGATTTCGCGGTGAGCTTTTTGATATTTACGGCGCTGGTGAACATTCATCATTTTATTTTGGATGGAGCGATCTGGAAATTGCGCGATACGCGCATCGCATCGCTGCTGGTAAATTCCGGAGCGCGCGGGGAAGCGGAGGCCGGTGCGCGAGCGACGAGTTGGCTGGGCGGGCGATCCGCGGCGGCGCATGCATTTCGCGTGGGCGTGGCGCTGCTGCTCTTCTTGCTCGGCGGGATGGACCAGTTTCGTTATCTGCGCGGAACCGATGAAGGGAATTTGCAACATTTGCGTGGAGCGGCGAGTTTGAATCCGTACGATAGCTCGCTGGAGATGCGCATTGCGCGCGCGGAGACGTTGGCTGGGCGGACGGACGGGGCGCTCGAGGCTTTGGCGCGGGCCGTGGAAGTGAATCCGGCGAATCCAGTGCCGCAGGAGACACGCGCGCGGGCATTGCTGGTGGCGGGGCGATATGGAGAGGCTTACGAGCACTACCGGAAAATGCTGGAACGATTTCCGCGCGATGCGGATGCTTTGGTGAATTTTGGGTTGCTGGCGATGCGGCTGGGGCATGCGGATGAGGCGGTGGAAAGTTGGGAGAAGGCGATTGATGCGGATGGCGGGCAGGGAAACGCGCAGCTTTATTTGGCTGAGGCACTCGATCATCGCGGCGAACATGCGGCGGCGGCGCGACATTTTCGGGCGTACCTCGATTTGACAGCGAAGCTCGGGGCCGAGGGATCGCAGCCGGCAGCGGACGGCGCGGCGTGCGGCGGTGACGATCGAATTGGGCGATGCTTTGGCGCAGAGCCATCAGGCGAATGCGGCGATTCCGATTTACCGCGATGCGGTGCGATTCGCTCAGCAGTCGGGAAATTTGCGCGAGGAAAGTTTGGCGGAATCGCATTTGGCGGATGCGTTTGATGGCGCGAAGCTTTCGGCGGATGCGGCCGGGGCGTATCAGCGAGCGATCGCGCTTGACGAGCGGAGCGGCGATAGCAATGCGGAAGCGGTGGATTGGTTCAATTATGGGCAATTGCTTTCGCGGAGCAAAGTGCCTGCGCGGCTTGCGTACGCTTGCCTGTTGCGCGCGGAACGGCTGCTTTCGGGTTCGCCGGGAACGCAACTGGACACCGTGACGCAAGCGCGGCGTGGAGTGGAAGCGAGAATCGGCGGAGAGGCCGGTGGCGTGCGGGCGAATCTTGACGCGGAGCTGGCGCGGGCGAAATCGCTGGCGGTGGAGAGCGTGGTGCCGCAATGAGGCAGGAAGCCGGGCTGGAAATGGCGCGGCGATGAAATTTTTCTAATCTTCGGTGTGTTTCTTGTTTACCTCTGCGCGCGGCAATGCGCACCGCGCGGCGCATAAAGTCCCGCATCCCTAAGCCGATAAAAGTGGCAGAGAACTCGTGTGCCGATATGGCCGCGAGTGCCGGACCGGGGCCGCTGCCGCATGGAAGACGCAGATATCGTCAGGGAGTTTCTCGTCGAGAGTTGCGAAAACCTCGATCGGCTGGACCGCGAGCTGATCCTGCTGGAACAGGCACCGGACGATCGCGAAATTCTGGGAAGTATTTTCCGCACGATCCATACGCTGAAAGGAACATCGGGATTTCTGAGCTTTCAGGCGCTGGAGTCCGTGGCGCACGTGGGCGAAAATTTGCTGAGCCGGCTGCGCGAAGGCGAGCTTTCTCTTACGCCGGAAATTACGAGCACGCTGCTGGCGATGGTGGACGCGGTGCGGGAAATTCTGGCGAGCATCGAAGCCACGGGAGGCGAGGGCAAGCGCGACGATAGCGAATTGATTGCGCGATTGATGCGTCTCTACATGCCGCCGGCTCCAGCGGCGCCGGCACCGGCTGCGCCGGAAGTTTCCGCGGAAGAGGAACAATCTCCGCCGGCCGGCCCTCCGCCGCGGCTCGGCGACCTGCTGGTAAAAAAAGGATTCGCGCGACCCAGCGAAATTGCCGATGCGCTGGAGCAGCAGCAGCAAGGCGACCCGCGGCATTTGGGCGAAATCCTGGTGGACCAGAAGGTGGTGAAGCCGCACGAAATTCTGGAAGTGCTGCAAGTGCAGCAGACGGCAAAAGCGGCTAGCGCGGGCGATTCGACGATTCGCGTGGACGTGAACATCCTCGACAAATTGATGACGCTGGTCGGCGAGCTGGTGCTGACGCGCAATCAATTCCTGCAACGCGCCGACGCCATGGAGACGTGCGGCTTATTGGCGGCCGCGCAACGCCTGAATCTTCTGACCGGGGAATTGCAGGAAGGCGTGATGAAGACGCGCATGCAGCCGATCGGAAATATCTGGAGCAAATTTCCGCGGACGGCGCGAGACGTGGCGGTGAATTGCGGGAAGCAAGTGCGCATCGAGATGGAGGGCAAAGAGACGGAGCTCGATAAGACCATCCTCGAGGCGATCAAGGATCCGCTCACGCATCTATTGCGGAACGCGGTGGATCACGGCATCGAGACGCCCGACGCGCGGCGCGCCGCGGGGAAAAATCCCGAAGGCCGGCTGCTGCTGCACGCGTATCACGAAGGCGGGCAGGTAAATATCGAAATCTCAGACGATGGCGGCGGATTGAACGCGGAGAAAATTCGCGCGAAGGCAGTGGAGCGCGGAGTGGTGGCGGCGGAGGAAGCCGGGCGGCTTGGCGAGCGGGAAATATTCAGCCTGATTTTTCTTCCGGGATTTTCGACGGCGGAGAAAGTGACGAACGTATCCGGCCGCGGCGTAGGAATGGACGTGGTGAAGACGAATGTGGAGAAGATCGGCGGAACGGTGGACATCCAGTCGCGATCGGGCGGCGGTACGACGGTGCGAATGAAGATTCCGCTGACGCTGGCCATCGTTCCTGCGCTGATCGTAACGTGCGCGGGCGATCGCTACGCGATTCCGCAGGTAAATTTGCTGGAACTTGTGCGCATCGAACCGGAGCAGGTGCGGACCGCGATCGAAAATGTTCATGGTGCGGCGGTCTACCGCCTGCGCGGAACGCTACTGCCATTGGTATTTCTTGCCCGGGAACTCGAGGTGGAGTCGAAGGAGGGAGCGGGCGAGAACGGCGGCGAAATAACCCGAAGCGTGAGCATCGTGGTGCTGCAGGCGGACGAACAGCAATTTGGATTGGTGGTGGATGAAGTGAACGACACGGAAGAAATCGTGGTCAAGCCGCTCAGCCGCGATCTTGCCGGCGTTTCTGCGTATTCCGGCGCGACGATCATGGGCGATGGACGCGTGGCGCTAATTCTCGATGTTCCCGGGCTGGCGCAAAAATCGCGGGTGCTGGCGAAGTCGCGAGACCGAATTCAAAAAGAATCAGCGAACGATGCGGAAACGCGAGCCGCCAAGACGGATCCGTTGCTGCTGTTCGAAGATGATAGCGGCTCGCGAATGGCGATCCCGCTGGCGAGAGCATCGAGGCTGGAGGCTTTTTCGCGCGACGCTATCGAACAATCGGGCGGCCGCGAAGTGGTGCAATACCGCGGACAGATCATGCCGTTGATTCACGTCGGCGACGTGATTCCGGATCGGCGAAAGAGGCCGCGCACGCCGGAGCCAGCGGAGAATGCGAATGTGGTGAACGTTTTGGTGTTTGTGAGCAATGGACGGGACGTGGGGATGGTGGTCGGCCGGGTGTTGGACATCGTCGCCGAGGAGTTGGGTCCGATGAATCCGGCAAGCCGCGAAGGCGTGCGGGGTTGCGTGGTGATTCAGTCGAAAATCGCGGAGCTACTCGATCTGGAATACATCGGGCAGCACGGCCTGAGTGACGCCGCGATTGGCCGCGAGCCGGTCAACGCGTGAGATTCATAGTGAGCAATTAAGGATCCGCCAGAGGTGAAGCAATGCCGCCAAGCGTGGATAAAAATATGAGTTCGCGTACTGCAATGCTGTGGGGCGTGCGCGCCAAGATACGCTTCGGCTTCGGATTCATGCTGCTCTTGCTCGTGGGCTTCGGAATCTTTACGTATTTACAGGTGCGGGCGATCCATCGCGCGTCGGATGAGGCTTCGTCCGCGATCGAGCCGTGGCGGCTGGCCAATGCGCTGCGGGCGGACACGTATCTTCGTCTTGCCGCGTTGCGCGGATATTTGCTGCAAGGAAGCGCCGAATTGCTGTCGGAATATCAAAATGCCACGCAGGACTGCGATGACGAACTGGACAAGCTGGACGCAATCGTGGACACGCAGGAAGAAAAAGCGACGCTGGGCAAGATCAAAGAGCACATGTCGATTTACACGAAAATCATGGAGCGCGAAACCGAACTGCGAAAAGCCGGCAAAGCAAAAGAGGCCCAGGCGCTGGCGTTTAGCCAGGAGGCCGCGGATGCGCGAGACGGCGTGCTGAGCTGGCTCGATGAACTGCGAACTTACGAAGGGCGGCTGGCGCAAGGCAGCATTGCCGAAGAAAACGATCTTATCTCGCGCGTTCAATTGCTGGTCAAAATACTCGTTGTGATCGGAGTGCTTTCCGGAGCCGCGATCGCCGTGCTAATCAGCCGGGCGACGGTAAACCCGATCCAGAGCATGCTGGAATTAATCGTCCATGTTGCGACCAATGATTTGACCGTGTCCGATCTGCAGGTTCGCACGAGGGATGAAATTGGCCTGGCTGTGGAGGCATTGAACGGAATGAAGAACGGACTGGAAAAAACGATTCAGAAGGTGGCGAGCAATACACAGGGAGTGAGCCGGTCGAGCGACGCGCTTTCCGCCGTCAGCAATCAGATGAGCGCGAATGCGGAAGAGACGTCCGCGCAAGCGAATCTTGTATCCGCGGCGGCGGCGCGCGTGACGGGAAGTTTGAAGATCGTGGCGTCAGGCACCGAGCAGATGAGCATCTCGATCCGCGATATCGCCAAGAGCGCCACGGAAGCCGCGAAAGTCGCGACCGACGCGGTGAGCGTGGCCGAAACTACGAACGTGACCATCACGCAGCTGGGCGAATCGAGCGCGGAAATCGGCGAGGTGGTGAAAGTGATCACCTCGATTGCGCAGCAAACGAATCTGCTGGCGCTGAATGCCACGATCGAAGCGGCGCGCGCCGGCGAAGCAGGGAAGGGCTTCGCGGTGGTGGCGAATGAAGTGAAGGAACTGGCCAAAGCGACAGCGAAAGCGACCGAGGATATCAGCCGGAAGATCGAGGCCATTCAGGGAAATACGACGCGCGCCGTCGAAGCGATTGCGCGCGTCGGAGCGATCATCAATCAGATTCAGGATATTTCCAGCACCATCGCCACCGCAGTGGAAGAGCAACACGCCACCACGGATGAAATCACGCGGAATATCGGGGACGCGGCGCAACTCTCCGATGAAATTTCGAGCAACATCGAGGGAGTGGCACAGGCGGCGCAGAGCACGTCTACGGGCGCTTTTGAATCGAAGCGCGCCGCCGAGCAACTTGCGAAGATGGCGCGGGAGCTGCGGCAACTTGTGGATCTTTTCAAGTGCCATGATGCCGTGTCTGTGCCGCAAACTGCCGGAGAGCGAGGCTCGGGCGGAGCCCAGGCGGTGGAGTTGACGCGGGCGGCGGAAGATCTTGAGCCTGTTGCGGTGTAAATTGGCGAGGTCGCGGCGAGTGGGTGCCGTTTGGCGCTGCCGCGAATCACGATGAATGTTTGGCCGCGGCGAGCGCGGCGCCCAGCGCGTCTTCGAGAATGGTGAGGATGCGTGGGACCCAATCAAAGTGCTCGGGCTTCATCATCACGGAGCGCAGGCAAGTAATCGTTTCGCGGCCGGCAGCAAGTTCTGGGGCTGATTCTCGGAAAAAATTCGAAGGCAGTTCCACCAGCGCGAGATGCAAGCCGCGTGCCGCTGCTTCCTTGAAAATTATCTTCGATAGCTGCGATGTATTTCGTGCATCGGCGGCGCGAGGCGCGTAGACGACGATATCGAGCTCCGGTTCGAAGGGCGTGACCCAGCGCGGATCGGCGCTTAAGGAGCGGTGAAGCGCGAGCGCTGCATCGCGGCATTTTGCGAGACCTGCTGCAAATTCTCCTCCTCGAATCAACGGCAAGAGTTTTTGCGTCGCCCAGAGAGCGACGGCAGCGGCCCCGGGCCGCGAACATTCGAGGCTGATCTCGCCGAGATGCAAATCGCCGGAGCTGAAATAAGTGTAGGGCGAATCGTGCTTGTAGTATTGGCCCGCAGCGGGATCGCGGAAAATGACGCAGCCGCAGCCGTAGGGTTGCAGTCCGTGTTTGTGGGGATCGATGACGATCGAATCTGCGCTATGCAATTGTTCGAACGTATTGCGCGCGGCGGGTTTGAGATTTTCGGCGAGCGTGAAATAGCCGCCGTAGGCTGCGTCGGCGTGAACTCGAAAATTATGCTTCTCGCGCAGGGCGAGAATTTCGGGGAGTGAATCGAGCGAGCCTGTGGCGGTGGTGCCGATGGTGGCGACAACGGTTCCCACATCACCGCGCTGCACTCGTTGCTCGAGGGCTGCGAGATCCATGCGCCCGCGTTGATCGCAGGCGATGGTCTCGAAGCCGATTTGCAGAATGGCGCTCATCCTCCCGTGCGTATAGTGGCTTTGCCCGGACGCGACGATTTTCTTTCCGGGATGAATGCGACCTGCGACCCACAGCGCTTCCAGATTCGCAATCGTGCCACTGCCGCACAAATGGCCGAGAAATTCGCGCCAGCCGAACATGGCCGCGATTTCCGCGACGGCTTCCTTTTCCATTGCGGAACTGGCGCGGCCTCCGTCGAGCGCGTGATTATTCGGATTGATCCACATGGCCAGGGCGTAGGCGAGCCGCGCCACTGGATGCGGCGGCTTCAGCATTTGCCCGGCGTAGAGCGGATGAAAATAAGGATAGTTATCGTGGAGGCGCACGGCCGCGTGCGATAAAACTTCGGCGATGCGCGCGCGGCCGGGAATGGCGGGGTCGAAATCCGGCAGCTTCGCGAAGCCGGCATCGAGTTGCTCGACCGCTGCCAGGAAATCTTTCAGCGATTCTTTTTCCAGCATGCTTCGGCTGTCTCCCGTGAGTGAATCAGATTCGGCGCGCGCCGGGCGCGAACCGAGATTATGATATAACGCGCGTCGCCGGGCATCTTCGCAGTGGAGATGCGCATGACGCCGGTTTACTGGAGCGCGAGGGCCGAGATGCGCGTAACGAGGAGTTCATTTCTGGCGATACTCATCGCGGGCTTGGCCGCATGGGCCGCGCCGGCGCAGCGACAAAGCGAGGTGGCCGTGAAACCCAGCGTCGAGAAAAGCACATTCGGCAAACTCGATGACGGCACGGTCATCGAAATGTACACGCTGAAAAACGCGACTGGGGCCACGGCGAAAGTGATCACCTACGGCGCAACGCTTACGGAACTTTGGGTTCCCGATCGCACGGGGAAGGCCGGCGACGTGGTGCTGGGGTTCGATGATTTGAAAGGTTATCTCGGGCCGCATCCGCATTTCGGCGGCATCATCGGGCGCGTGGCCAATCGTATCGCGAAAGGGAAATTCACGCTGGACGGAAAGCAATACATGCTGGCGACGAACAATGGACCAAATACTTTGCACGGCGGCAACGTGGGGTTCGATCGCCGCGTCTGGAAGGCGGAGTCGTCGAGCGAAGCGCATGCCGCTTCGGTGCGGCTGAGCTACCTCAGTCCTGATGGCGAAGAGGGATTTCCGGGAAACTTGACGGTGACGGTGATCTACTCTTTGATCGATGACAATGCTTTGAAGATTGAATACCGCGCGACTACCGACAAGCCGACCATCGTGAACTTGACCAATCACAGCTATTTCAATTTTGCCGGCAGCGGAAACGTGTTGAGCGACCTGCTGATGATTAACGCGGATTCGTATACGCCGACGGATGAGACGCTCATTCCCACTGGCGAGCTCAAGCCGGTGAAAGATACGCCGCTCGATTTCACGCACGCGACGGCCATCGGCGCGCGCATTGACGCGCTCAAGCCCGATCCCGGAGGCTACGATCACAATTACGTTTTGAACGGCCACGCGGGCGAACTGCATCTGGCGGCGCGCGCGAGCGATCCGGCAAACGGCCGGCAGATGGAAGTGTGGACCACCGAGCCCGGGATGCAATTTTATTCGGCGATTCACCTCGATGGTTCCATTGTTGGAAAACGCGGCGTCGCTTATCCGGCATCGGGCGCGCTGTGCCTCGAGACCGAGCGCTATCCGGACGCGATCAATCACTCGACGTTTCCTTCGATCGTCTTGCGGCCCGGCGCGCAATTCCACAGCGAGACGATTTACAAATTCTCGGCGAAATAAGATTCGCGGAAGCCGGAACGCTTTGGGATTTTCGACGGCGTTCTTGCGCGAGCTAACGGGAGATTTAATGCGCTATCGAAAAGTGGGCCGCACGGGATTCGACGTGAGCGATGTGGGCCACGGACTTTGGGGCGTGAGCGGATGGAGCGGCTCGGACGACGCGGAATCGCTTCAGTCCATGCAACTCGCCATAGATTCCGGTTGCAATTTCTTCGATACGGCTTGGGCTTATGGCGACGGCAAGAGCGACGCGCTGCTGGGGAAAATCCTGGCGCAGAATCGCGGCAAGCGGCTCTACGCGGCCTCAAAAATTCCGCCGAAGAATGGTAAATGGCCCGCTTCTCCGCGCGATTCGTATCAGGATGCGTTTCCCGCCAAGCATGTGTTCGAGTACGCGAAGATGATTCGCGAGAAGCTTGGCGTCGATTCCATCGATTTGTTGCAATATCACGTCTGGGACGATAGCTGGAGCGCCGATCCGGAATTCGAAGCGACAGTCGCAAAGCTTAAGTCCGATGGCTTGATTCGTTTTTTCGGTTTGAGCTTGAATCGCTGGGAACCGAATAATGGAATTCGCGCGCTGCGCACGGGAATCGTCGACGCCGTGCAAGTGATCTACAACATTTTCGATCAGGCGCCCGAGGATCAGCTTTTTCCGCTATGCCGCGAAATGAAGATCGGCGTGATCGCGCGCGTCCCGCTGGATGAGGGCAGTCTCGGCGGAAAACTCACGGCCGAAACGAAATTTCCGGAGGGCGATTGGCGCAAGGGATATTTCAGCAGCGAGAATCTGGCGAATACGCTCGAGCGCGTGGAGAAATTAAAGCAACTCGTGCCGGCTTCGATGACCTTGCCGGAAATGGCGCTGCGCTTCATTCTCTCGAATCCGGTTGTGAGCACGACGATCGTTGGAATGCGCCGGCCGAATCATGTGCGCGAAAATCTGGCCACGAGCGATGCCGGGCCGCTCGATGCCTCGCTGCTAGCCGCGCTCAAGCCGCATCGCTGGGATCGCACGCCGAAGCGCTGGTCGGATTAAGTTGAATCTGCGTGGCGCCCGCTGCTTGTCTGCGAATTTGGCTAGCGTAACGCCGCAAGAAGACGCCGGCAAGCTGCCGGCGCTACGAATCTCGCCGCGTCCCGAACTCGCATCGAGCCAAAAGTCCGCTGAAGCGTTAAGATTTCGCGGTGGCGGATTACATCGGAGCGATCGATCAGGGCACGACGAGCACGCGATTCATCGTGTTCGATCGCGCCGGCCGCATCGTGGCGCTGGCGCAGAAAGAGCATCGGCAGATTTTTCCGCAGCCCGGATGGGTAGAGCACGATCCCGCAGAAATCTGGCGTAATACGCAGGAAGTGATCGCTGCGGCGCTGGCGCAGAAATCGCTGCGGCCCGCCGATCTGGCAGCGATCGGAATCACGAATCAACGCGAGACGACTTTGCTATGGAATCGGCGCACGGGCGCGCCTCTCGGCTACGCCATCGTTTGGCAGGATACGCGCGTTGCGGATGCTGTCGCCGAATTCAGCCGCGATGGTGGCGGCGCGAAAGGCCAGGATCGCTTTCGCGCCAAGACGGGCCTGCCGCTCTCCACTTACTTCAGCAGCCTGAAAATTCGCTGGTTGCTCGAAAATGTGCCGGGGGCTCGCGCGCAAGCCGAAGCGGGCGAATTACTTTTCGGCACGATCGATAGCTTTCTCGTGTGGATGCTTTCGGGCGGCGCGCGCGGCGGAATTCACGTCACCGACGTAACGAACGCCAGCCGCACGCAATTGATGAGTCTCGAGACGCTCGATTGGGATGCGGAACTTCTCGCGGCATTCGGAATTTCGCGGCTGATGCTTCCCGAGATTCGTTCGAGCAGCGAGCATTTCGCGGAAGCGCTCGAGCCGGCAATTCGCGGCGTGGCCATCGCCGGAATCCTCGGCGATCAACACGCCGCGCTCGCCGGCCAGGCGTGCTTCGCGCCGGGCGAAGCAAAAAATACTTACGGCACCGGTTGCTTTCTGCTGATGAACACGGGCGAGCAGCCGATGCCATCGAAGCACGGCCTGCTCACCACGCTCGCTTACAAATTCGGCGCGCGGCCCGCTTGCTACGCGCTCGAAGGCAGCGTGGCCATCACCGGCGCGCTGGTGCAATGGCTGCGCGACAATCTCGGCCTCATCGAAAATAGCGCGGCGATCGAATCGCTGGCCCGCAGCGTCGAGGATAACGGCGGCGTTTATTTCGTTCCGGCATTTTCGGGGCTTTTCGCGCCGCATTGGAAAGCCGGCGCGCGCGGCGTGATTGCCGGACTCACGCGTTACGCCAACAAGGGCCATCTCGCACGCGCCGTTCTGGAAGCCACCGCGCTTCAGACGCGCGATGTCCTCGACGCCATGGAAATGGATTCACAAATCCGGCTCGAAGAACTACGAGTGGATGGTGGAATGGTGGAGAACGAACTGCTCATGCAATTTCAATCCGACATCCTGAATCGCTCCGTGGTGCGTCCCGCGAATAAAGAAACCACGGCGCTGGGCGCTGCTTATGCCGCGGGCCTGGCCGTGGGATATTTCAGCAGCCTGGAGGAACTACGCGCCAATTGGTCTGCCGATCGCAAGTGGCATCCTCGTATGGATGAATCCAAACGCACAGCGCTGTACGCCCAATGGCGCAAAGCAGTGACAAAATCTTTCGATTGGACTGATTGATCGTTTTGCAACCGCACACGGACGGGAAGCAGCGCGAACACGCGGAATTACAGGAACGGAAATGCGGCCGAGCGGCGGTTCCGAGACAAAACCCGCCGCCCGCTCGCGAACTACTGCTGCTGCAACAAAACGCCGGTGCCGATACTGCCGTTATCCACTTCCAGCACCACGATCTGAGAATTCGATGCCTGGTAGTAGACGAAGCTGAGACTATCGAATCCGCTGATCATCAGCGAGTCCGTATAGCGGCCCGCATGACTCCCGTCGGCAGTGAACGTGCCTGTAAGAGTCGCCGACGGCAGCGTGGCGCCGAAATTATTCAAGTCACCCGTACCCGTGAGATTACCAGCACCATCCGAAGTCACCTGACCGACAAGATCGATCTCACTAAGGTTCTGATCGGTCGAGCTGATGGCTTGCAGATTGATGCCGTAGTCGCCGTTGAATTGAGGCGTGGCGGCCTGCGGAATAATCGCACCGGTTCCCACCGCGTTCGCGTCAATGTCCAACAGCAGCGCGCCACCACCTCCGGTTGAACTAGTGGGATCGAGGATGTTGACGCTGGAATCGACGAGATAGACCTCGAACTCGGTCACGTCTGAAGACACAGTTCCGCCAAGCGTCAGGTCGCCGCGGCCGCTGGCGAAGCCGGTCAAAGCGCTGCCGGCGATGGAGCCGTTCGTCACCGACCCGTCATCATTCACGTCCATGAATCCGGCACTGACACTCCCGCTGTTATTTGCAGTAAATTCACCCGCAAGTCCGAGCTGACCGAGATTGCTGATCACGCTCGTGCCCGCCTCGGTGAAGATTGAATTCCCGGCCAGGTTGGCGACGGTAAGAGAACCCGCACCTTGAGTGAGCGCGACGCCCGTCGCCTGGAGGAAATTGTCATCCAACTCGATTACTCTAGCGGCCTTGGCGTTGATGATGTAATACGCGAAAAGAAATGTTCCGTCGCTCACTGAGACGCGACCAAACGAGTCCGGCCCCGACTGCACGGCGAGCGAGGTGGTCCCGGTGGTAACCGAACCACCGTCATTCAAATCGAGCGTGACATTGTTGAAATCTCCCGAGCCGTCGGCGGTCATAACTGCACCGAGCGCACCCGGTCCCCCGAGTTGAATGTCCACCCCATTCAGCACCATCGAGAAGCCACCGGTGAGCGTCGACGCGTCGAGCGCATTGGGATCCTGGAGATCAAGCGCGCCGCTCGACGTCGCGAACGTGTCGAATTCCGTAATCAATGCGTGAGAGCTCGAAGTCAGGACGAACTGCAGGATTTGCGCCGACGAAAAAGACGAACTCGTCAGAACGATGCTTCCTCGCCCATCCGGCCCCGAAGAGAAAGTTCCACCGAGCAATGCGACGAAACACTTCGTCGAGAGATCGCAGAAATCTTCTTCGCCCTGCGTAATGTTTCCGTTTCCATCCGCGATGATGCTTCCGGCCGCGACGTAATTACCATTTCCGTCGAAACCTGAAATTACAAACGCGTACTGCCCGTTTAGTGCCGAGTTCGTGGAACCAGACGTGATCGTCACCGCACCCGACACCGTCGCTGAACTGCTGGCACTCGCCGTCGCCGTGATCGTCACGGTATTGCCGGTAGGAATGCTCGCCGGCGCAGTATAGGTTGTAGCTGCACCGCTGTCAGTATGTGCCGGACTGATTGAGCCGCAGTCTGCTCCGCCGCAGGCCACCGTCCAATCGACGCCGGTATTCGATGAACCGCTAACGGTAGCGCTGACAGGCGTCTGTGCGCTTGTCTGCAATGCCGCAGGTGGCGCCTGGGTGAACGCAATCACGATTGAGTTGCCGGAATTGCCGCCGCCGCTACATGCCGCCATGAACGACACGGAGATGCTGAGCAAAATCACAACGAGAAGTTTGTGGCTCATCGGAGGCTGCCTCCCACCGGAACCGTCGAAGTTCCGCGTTTGGCAGTCGGCCCCAGAAGAAAGCCATGCTCATTTCGAATGGTGTACGTGCGCCCGCCGGTCTCCACCGTGCGCACCAGAAAAATTTGATTGTGATTGACGGTGGCCATCACGCCAGTCAACTTCACCGCTTCGCCGGCCTTCACGCCCATCGCCTTCGGTCCGCTGAGCGCGCGGCCGCCGACGTGCGCGTCCACGGCACCCTGCGCAGTGGCAACGATCAGATGTCCGCCGCCGATCATCCCCACTCCCGGCTTCGTCACCACGTTGCTCACCGTGCCGCTCAGTGTGGTTTCCTTGCTCGCGTCATACATCGGCGCGGGTCGCGCGGGCTTCGTCGCCGCAGCCGTCTGCGCGCGAACGGGTCCCGCAAAGCATCCAACGAGAAATAAAAATATGAATGAAATAAGTCCGGCACTTCGTTTCTTCACCTTGGCCTCCAGTAGAAATTAGGAACGAATTCGAGATCTGCACCTTCCAAGCGTGCGAACCACCTGAGTATCCGCGAGTCTGCTTCCATACTTCGCTAAGCACACGCGGCCTGAAGCATCCCTGCGGATGAACGACCCCGAAGTATTAGAACACCATTCGCTACAAAGAGTTTCACCGGGCATGCAAAACAGTTCCATTTTTTGCGCCATTCCATGGTTAATAGCGCTACGATTCTTCATAAGTTGCCTTCCGCATCGGAACCGAGGCATCAATTCGGTCGAGCCGTGAGCGGCACCATGCCGCTAGGCCTCTACCTAACTCAAGTCCGCGGCCGTCACGCCATGCTCACATCGCGCTATTCACTCATCCAGTATCTTCGGCAATACAAGTACTTGTTTGTGAACAGAAACCGACTTGCGGCCTTGCCCGCAACCATTCTCGCGTTAGATTGGAATGGGGAATCATCCTTCCCGGAATCGCAAGAGGCAGGCACATGGCACGGCGCAAGACCATTTTCGCGCATCTCGAAATCCGCCGGGCATTCTCGGCACGCGCCACAATTGCCGCCGCGGCTGCCGTGATCTTCTTCTCCGCCGCTCCCGCAGTTCGCGCTCAGCAAAGCCACATTGGAAAATGGACAGGCCACGCCGCCGCCGGCAAAGATCTCTTCCGCAGATTTTGCATCGGATGCCACGGGCCAGAAGGCGACGGCAACGGCGAGAACGCTCCCTGGGTCGATCCCAAGCCTCGCGACTTTACTGCCGGCGTCTTCAAATGCCGCTCCACGGCCACCGGCAGCATGCCGCTCGATGACGATCTCTTTCAAACCATCAGCCGCGGCGTGGACACGACCGCCATGCCGTCCTGGAATCCGCTCACCAATCAACAGCGCGCCGATCTCGTCGCTTACATAAAGACTTTCTCTCCGCGCTTCCACGAAGAGAAGCCGGACGCTGCGATCAAAATCTCACCTGAAACGCCCGACACAACCGACAGCCGCAAGCGCGGCGAAACTCTCTACCAATCCACTCTCAAGTGCGCGCAATGCCATGGCGAAAAAGGAAAGGGCGACGGCCCTTCCGCCGCCACTCTTCGCGACGACAAAGACAATCCCATTTCCCCTTACAATTTCACAGTTCTCAATCGCTTCAAATGCGGCGACACGAACGCCGACCTCTATCGCATCTTCATGACCGGGCTCGACGGAACTCCCATGCCGTCTTATGCCGACTACGTCAATCCTGATCAAGCCTGGGACCTCGTGCATTTTCTGCGCACGATGCAATTGCAATACGCGGCCAAGGGTTCCACCAGGGCAGGGAAGACGGAAGTCAAAGTGACTCCGGATAAATAAAATGGAGCGGGCAGAATTCGTTGGGCAGCAAGCAAAGCCGAAAAATTCTCGAGCTGCCAACTTCGCAAAGCCCAAGAGGACGGTAAATCGTATGAAGCGCCACAAATTCGCCGCCGCCGGCGTAGTCCTCGGCGCGCTATTCGTCAGCGCGCAACCCGCCGCCCGCGCGCAATCCACTTATCAGGTAATTTCCGTCGCAGACGGCGGCACCATCACCGGCGTCGTCAAATGGTCCGGCGAAAAGCCCAAGCCGCTGACCTTGCCGATCAGCAAGGACCCGGAAGCCTGCGATCCCGAGAAAACCGGCACACGTGACCTCGAACGACTTGAAATCTCGCCCGATGGCGGCGTCGCAAATACGGTCGTCTACCTGCGCGGCGTCAGCAAAGGCAAGGCCTGGGATCTTCCCGCTTCACGCCGCTCGCTCGACCAAAAGCACTGCCGCTACGTCCCGCACATTTCGCTGGTGCAATCCGGCGCCGATCTCGGAATGAAAAGCAGCGACCCCATCCTTCACACCATTCACATGATGGGCGCCGTGGACTACAACCTCCCGTTCCCCATGACCAACGTGACGCTCACGCGCACGATGCGCAGAACCGGTATCGTAGATTTGAAATGCAACGCCGGCCATATTTGGATGAACGGCGTGATCTTCATTGTCGGTCACCCGTACTATGCCATTACCGATGAGCGCGGCGAGTTTCGGCTCACCGACGTCCCCGCCGGCGAATATCAGCTCGTGGCCTGGCACGAAGGATGGCGCGTAGCCCGCGAAGAGCCCGTGCTCGACGTTGGGACGCAGACAAAAACCAAGCGCCTCTTCTTCACCGACCCGCAAACGTGGGAGAAGAAGGTGACCGTCGTGCCCAAGGGCCGCAGTAACGTAGATTTCGTCATCTCCGATCGCTGACACGGCGCTCACAGCTGGTTTGTAATTCCTAAAAACATACAGTCGTCCGCCCCGCAAACTACAGAAATTCACAGGGCTTACCTGGCAGCCTTCGCCGCCCGCGCTTGACTCCAATCTCCGCCTCTCCACATCAAATGTTCGAAGTGCCCGCTGCACTTCAGGAGGAATTCAAATGAACGGCACGAAGTCAGCTATCCGCTGGGCAGGGGTCTTGACCGGGTTGGTAGTATTCGGTGGTCTGTTGGGCGCCGGGTCCGGAGCCGCGACTCGGCCCGCGCTTCGCGCCATTGCGCAGCAATCTCACAATCGCGATTCTTCGCATTTCGAGGATTGGCTGAAGAGCGAAGTTCGCCATCAACTCGTGATGCTCCCTTACTACTCCATCTTCGACAATCTCGAATACAGCATCAGCGGCGCCACCGTCACTCTTCAAGGCCAGGTCGTCCACGCCAGCATTAAAGACGACGCGGAATCTTCTGTGAAGAAAATCGAAGGCGTCGAAAAAGTCGTCAACAATATCGAAGTTCTTCCGCCTTCGCCCGGCGATGATGAAATCCGCCGAGCCGAATTCCGCGCCATTTATAGCTTTGGTCCGCTTGAGAAGTATGCCGTCGCCAGCGTGCCCGCCATCCACATTATTGTGAAAGGCGGTCGTGTAACTCTGGAGGGCGTCGTGGATAATCAAGCCGATAAAGACGCGGCCAACGTCCGCGCCAATGGCGTCCCCAACGTTTTCTCGGTGACCAACAATCTTAGGGTGGTCAAGTAAGCACTCGTCTTTTCTGTGGCGATTTGCCTCGCCGGAATCCAGAGGGCCTCTGCTATGATTTAGCTGGCACGCCCTCTCAGGCGCGTTTTGTGCGTCCGGTTCGTTGCTGAACCGCCGCGAGGTTGAGTGAAATTCCCGGGGCGAGCTTTCCGTCCGGCATTGTAATTTCGCGCTGATGGCATCCCCGCCCAACCAGCGCCGTGCGGATTTTCGAACTGTGGCCGAACAAGAATCCAATTCGCTAATGCGTCTTAGCATGAGACTGGTGGCTCCGCTGGTCCTCAGCGTGGCGGTCGTCTCTCTGATTTTTGCCGCGTATCAGGTCCGCACGCAGGATCGCACGCTCCGTCGCGACCTGCAGAGGCGCGCCGAAGTCCTCGGCCAGAGCCTGCAGGATGATTTCGAGCGCGAAATTACCGCGCACAACGATACGGCGATGCGCCGCACCATCGAACGCTTCGGCCATCGCGACCATATTCTCGGGCTCGTCGTCTTCGATCCCCATGGCAATGCCCTGGGCTCGAGCGCCAGCCTGGACGTCGCGCTGCGCGCCCGCGCCTCGCAATTGGCGCGCACTTGCGAGAAAGATACCGGCTGCCATTATTTTTTTGACGCCGGTGAAGACGCTCAAATCCACGTCTACGCGCAACCCATCCGCACCGATACCGATCTCATCGGCTCTCTCGCGTTGGTCAGCGATGCCAGCTTCATTCAACAAGCCACGCGCCGCATGTGGCGCGACACCCTCATCCACGCCGCGCTGCAGACTCTTCTGATTACGCTGCTGGCTCTGGTGATGACCCGTTGGGTCTTCCGCGAATCCATCACCCGTGTTGCCGGCTGGATGCGTTCGCTGCGCCTCGGCAAGGCTTCCGTTCAGCCCCCCGACCGCACCGGCATCCTCGCGCCGCTCACGAATGAAGCCGCGCAAATGGCTCAAAGCCTGGGTGCTGCCCGCGCGGCCGCCGATGAAGAAGCACGCCTGCGCGAAGCCGGCGAATCCATGTGGACCGCCGAGCGCCTGCGCGTCAGCGTTCTCGGCAAATTGCAGAACGCGGCGCTCTTCGTTGTCTCCAACCGCGAGCCTTATCTCCACGTCCACAATCAAGACAATAATTCCATCCAGACAATCGTGCCCGCCAGCGGCGTGGTCACCGCGCTCGAGCCCGTGGTGCTCGCCTGCGACGGCACCTGGATCGCTCACGGCGCGGGAAACGCCGATAAGGAAATGGTTGACGCGAATGATCACGTGCGCGTTCCGCCTGACGACCCGCGCTACACTCTGCGCCGCGTGTGGCTCAACAAGGAAGAAGAAGACGGCTACTACTACGGTTTCTCCAACGAGGGACTCTGGCCGCTCTGCCATATCGCCCACACGCGCCCGCTCTTCCGCCCCGATGATTGGTTCCAATATCAGCGCGTAAACGAAAAATTCGCCAAGGTCGTCCTGGAAGAAATGAAAGGCACGGAATCGCCGGTGGTTCTCGTGCAGGATTATCACTTCGCGCTTCTTCCGCGGCTCATCAAAGAGCAGCGCCCCGACGCTCGCGTCGCGATTTTCTGGCACATCCCGTGGCCGAATCCCGAAGCATTTCGCATCTGCCCGTGGCAACGCGAATTGCTCGACGGCTTGCTCGGCGCCGATCTCATCGGCTTCCACATTCAGGCGCATTGCAATAATTTCCTCGAGACCGTGGATCGCGCCCTCGAAGCGCGCACCGATTGGGATCGTTTCGCCGTCAGCCGCCAGGGCCATCTCACCCTTGTCCGCCCATTCCCGATCAGCGTGGCATACTCCGATCCGCGCCATAAAGGCGATGTGCAAGGCGAACGCGCCGCCGGTCGCCGCAAAGTTCTCGATGAACTCGGCATTGACGTCCGCTATCTCGGCGTGGGCGTCGATCGCGTGGATTACACCAAGGGCATCCTCGAGCGCTTTTGGGCCATCGAGCGCATGCTCGACGAACATCCTTACTACCAGGGTGAATTCAGCTTCGTGCAGGTCGGCGCTCCCAGCCGCACCAATATCAAGCGCTATAGCGACCTGGTGCTCGAAGTGCGCGAAGAAGCACAACGCATCAACAACAAATACAAATCCGCGAAATCCAAGCCCATAATTCTTCTCGAGCGCCATCACAATCATCAGGAAATCGAGCGTTTCTTCCGCGCCGCCGATCTCTGCCTGGTTACTTCGCTGCATGACGGAATGAATCTGGTCGCAAAGGAATTCGTTGCCGCGCGGGACGATGATCGCGGCACTCTGATTCTCAGCGCCTTCACCGGTGCGGCGCGCGAACTGGCTGACGCGCTCGTCGTCAATCCTTACGACGTCGAGCAGCTCGCCACCGCCATCTATACCGCGCTCAGCATGAGCCCGGATGAACAGGAAAAGCGCATGTCGGCGATGCGCCGCATCGTCCGCGAAAATAATATTTTCCGCTGGGCGGGAAATTTGGTCACCGCTCTTTCGGAAATTCGCATTGATAAGCCGGAGAAAGTCGAAGCATGAGTATTCAGGAAACAAAGCGCGGCAAGGTTCTGGAGCTCGATAACGCCAAAGGCCGCAGCCGCTCCGCTCGCCGCAAGATCGTCTCCATCGCCGCCGCTCCGCAATTCGGCTCGCCGCGGAATCTTTTTTCCGTCTGGGACGAAATCGCCGAAGATCTCCGCGAGGCCCGCTCCATCGCCGTTCTTTCCGATTTCGATGGCAGCCTGGTGAAAATTCAGCGCAATCCGGCCTCGGTGCGCCTCGCCAAGAGTACCCGGGAAGTTCTCGCGCAGCTCGCGCGTCATGACGTTCTCGTGGGCATCGTCAGCGGACGCAGCCTTGCCGACGTTCGCAAGCGCGTCGGCCTTTCAGGAATCTGCTACGTCGGCTGCCAGGGCTACTCCATCCAGGACGCTCGCGGACATCGCATCACTCTCGCCAATCGCGAGGAGCGCCGCCTGCTCGCCCACGCCACCGCGCAGTTGCAAACCAGACTCGCCGGTCTCGAAGGTGTGCGCGTCGAAGTGAAAGAATCCACGCTCGCCGTTCACTACCGCGAAGCCAGCCGCGCCATCGCCTCGCGCGTGAAATTCATCGTCGCCGAAACCATCGCCGAAAATCGCGGCTTGCGCCTCGGCGGCGGGAAGAAAGTCTGGGAAATTTTCCCCGGTTCCGGCGTTGATAAGTGGACAGCCATGCGCTTTCTGCTCTCGCGCGAGGGTCACATGGAATCGCTGCTGATCTACGCCGGTGACGATGTCGGCGACGAACCCGTTTTCGCCCACATGTCCGGCATTTCCATTCTCGTCGGCAAACGCCGCGGCACCGCTGCGCGCTACTCCCTCGAATCGCCCGTCGAACTTCGCCGCTTTCTCGAAAGGGTCCTCGAATCGCGCCAATGAGATGCCCGTTTCCGCGCGCGTCCTGCGTTTAGATGCGCCTCCGCCTTCGCGGACTTGCCCGCGCCGTCGCAGAAATCAAAAAAATAAATTGTCACCAACGATTCCGGATCAGAGCACAGCCAGTCGTCGCCTGAGGAATTATGAAGTGGATTCCAGACGTGATCTCGACGCCGTCAGCGGCCCGCTTGCTTCGTCAACGGCGTGCTCGTGAAGCTCTTCGCCGTATCGCGATCTTCCGCTCGCGATGCAATGGCCTCCGCGCTTCGCTTCGGCTCCGAGCTCTTGCTTTCAACGTGTTCTGTCCGCTGCTTCGCTTCCATCTGCGTCGTTATTTCCTCTTCCGCGCGCACCCAATCTTCCAAATCGCGCCCGTCTTCGCCCCCGCGCTCCAGATACAGTTCGTAAGCCCGCCGCTCCACCAACTCGATCGGCAGCTCGCGACGCTTCCCGTCCGTTGCCATGAAACACCGTCCTTTCGTAGCCGTACCTCAACACTAAAAATCTAGGCGCATAACCTCTGCTGCACAATGCAGCAATCAATGTATTTTCGCCTCCGTACGCAAGCGTCCAATTCGCGCGCAGCGCGCCCCTGGTTCGCCTTTTGTAGCGCCGCTCTTTTTAGGGCGGCATCCGCGCAACCAACCCGCACCCAAAAAAAATCGCGCCAGATCACGAACCAAATCCCCGCATCGCTTCGCCCGCCCCTACCACGACATCCCGCACACCCTACAAAATCCGCCGTATAGCTCCGCAACAAAGTTTCCGCCACACTCCAACCGGATTCGGCCGTAACTCCCGGCCTCAGCACGATGTTTTTTACGAGGGGAGGAGTAATATGAACGTTAAGTTGGCAATTGCAGCTTTAACGCTAGCCTCCGCGGCCCTGCTCACCACTCCGGGCATCTCCCGCGCGCAAGACAACCCGAGCGATTCATCGCAAATGATCACCGGCTGCGTCCAAAAAGGCTCCACGGCCAATACCTTCACTCTCACCGACGAAAATGGAAAGCTCTGGGATCTTCGCAGCAAGTCCGTGCAACTCGCGCCGCACGTCGGCCACACTGTCACCGTCACCGGCACAATCCCGCAAAAATCAAATCGCGAGAACAAAGACGAAGGCGACACTTCGCCGCAAAATCATCTGCGCGTCACAAACTTGAAAATGGTAAGCGAAAGCTGCCAGCAGCAACAGTAAGCGAAGCGCGGCGATTCACTTCGCGAACCACCGCGTCATTCGATTCACTTCGCGGCGAAAGCCGCCACCTACGCCGGCTCGTGTAGGCCCAAACTTCACACCTTGCAGTCGCGCTCATGCGCGACCGACAAACTGGAGCGAGGACCCACGCGAGCCCGGCGCCAATTTCCTGGAACGCACACCGCCCGGGCCCTAGGTAGCGCCGGCGTCCCTGCCGGCATCCGACGAGCGCGACTCACACCACAAGCAAAAACAACCGCGGAAAGAAACAGTCCCTCGCCCTACGGCACATTCACCAATCCATTCCGGATCGCATAAACCACCAATTCCGCCGTCTTATGAATTCCCAAAGCATCCATAATATTCGCTCGATGCACGGAAACCGTATTCGCGCTCAATCCCAATACTCCGGCAATTTCCTTATTCGATTTCCCCGCCACAATCAACTGCAAAATTTCCAATTCCCGCGGCGTCAATCCCGAGTTCCTCTCGCCCTTTAGAATTCCGCTCTTCTCCAGTTGCGGCGCCAGCACTTTCTCCCCCGCGGCCACTCGCCGGATCACCGCCGGCAACTCCAAATCAATCGCGCTTTTCAAAATGTACCCGCGCGCTCCCGCCGCCAGCGCCTGCCGCACCAAAGTATCCTCGGAATGCATGCTCAACATCACCACCGCCGTCTCCGGCAGAATTTCCAAAATCTGCCGCGTCGCCACGATCCCGCTGCCGCCCGGCAAAGCGCAGTCCATTACCACCACGCGCGGCTTCAATCGCACCGCCGATCTCACCGCCTCTTCCGCATCGCCCGCTTCGCCCACCACTTCCAAATCCGCTTCATCTTCCAGAATTCGACGGAATCCCATGCGCACCAGGCTGTGATCGTCCACCAGCAGCACCGAAATCTTTTTATCAGCCATGCGCCTCAGCCTTTTCGCGCGGCACGCGCAATCGCACCAACGTCCCCGCTCCCCCTGCCGGCGCGCCAAACGCGATCGTCCCGCCCAGCAATTCCGCCCGCTCCCGCATCGCCACCAATCCAATTCCTCGGTTCACCATTTGCCCCGCGAACCCCTGGCCATGATCCTCCACTTCCAGCTCCAAAGCATCGCCGGCAAATCGCAATCGTACCCACGCCTCCGTCGTTCCCGAATGGCGCGCCGCGTTATTCACCGCCTCCTGCAGCACGCGATAAATATGAATCGCCGCTCCTCCATCCACTGCAAAGGCCTCGCCGATTTTCTCGTAAATAATTTTCAGCCCCGCCTGCTTCTCCACGTTCGCCACGTACCAGCTCACCGTGGCCTCGAGCCCCGCTTCCTCCAACATCACCGGATGCAGCGCCTGCGAAAGCATCCGCACTTTTTCCAGCGTCTCCTGCGCGATTCCCGAAACCTCCCGCAATTCCGTCCGCAACGGTGAATCCGCCGGCGCGTGCCGCTCCGCTCGCCCCAGCATCGCTCCCACCGCCGTCAAAATTTGCCCAAACTCATCATGCAGCTCCCGCGAAATATGCCGCAACGTGGATTCCTGCGTGGCGATTAATTTCTGCGCCAGCTCGCTGCGCTGTTCCGAAAGCGCCGCCAGTTGCGCGAATAATTTCCGGTTTGCCGCAATCACGTAGACGCTGGTCAAAAGAATCGCCGCCAGCGCCGCGGTCAAAAATAAATACACCTGCCGCTCCACGCGATCGTAAATCTCGTTGGCTCGCTCCGCCGCGTCTTTCTGGTTCTCGTTGTTCTCCACCAGGAGCCGGTCCACGTCCGTGCTCAGCGCCGCCACCTGCGTCAGCAAGGAATCGCGAATCTCCCGTCGCGCCTCCTCCGTCTTCAATTCCGCCGCCAGCGCAAACATCTTTCCGATCTCATCCCAGAATCGTCCCAGCGCCGCCGCAAGATATTCGCGCTGCCCGGGATTTCGCGGCGCCACCGCCAGCTCTTCTTCCTTCCGCAGCGCGTCATCCAGATCGGTGCGAATCCGCTGGAATTGCCCCGGCCACGCCGTCATCGGATAAGTCTGGCTCTCGTCGAGAATGTCCCGCATCGAAAGCGCCAACACATTCAAATCATTCTGAATCCGCAAAAGCTGCAAAGAATCCCGTCGGTTCCGCTCCGCAATATTATTTTGCAGCGCCCGCAACCCAGATATCTGCCGCGTGATGTAAACGGAATACGCCACCACCGCCGCAACAATAATCACCAACCCAATAATCAATCCAGGCGTAGGAGACCGGACAGGCAAGCGCAGCACAACGAGAGAATATACAACCCAACTCACAATTTCCATCGCCCGCCGATCCAGCTTACGTACCGCCGGCCTCCGTGCCGGCATCCGGCGAGCAAACATCGCACATCAAGCAACAAACGACGCCGGAGCAAATCAGCGGGTAACGTACCGCCGGCCTCCGTGCCGGCATCCGACGAGCAAACCTCAAGCAACAAGCAACAAACACTGACGGAGCAACACAGCAGCCTAACGCCGAATTTTTCCGCGGTAACAGCGAATAACCCCGCTTTTCGCTCTAGACCGCGCTCCCCTAACTCCCCCCGCCATTCCTCAACCGCCCCTTAATCTTCACCGTCCACAAATTCATAGCAATCGAAACCCCAATCAAAAATCCAAACACCCCATCTTTCGCCGCAACATCAAAATGCGCACCCGTCGGCGCAAATTTCAAAAAAATAAATCCCGCCGCCAACGCACCCATCCCAATAAACATCGTAACTTTCGGATCCTTCTTCCATTTCGCAATCCAATTCATGCTCCGCCTCCGTCAGAATTTAGTCCGTCAACAAATACCAGCCCATCACCGCCCACTTCACCCCAACAATCACCAGCACCACCGCAAAAAGATCCCAACTCCACACATGGTTCACATAAAAGCGGTACGCCCAGAGCAGAATCGCGAAAACTCCGCCCACAATCCCGCCCAGGCTCGAGGATTTCAGCCGGTGATTCAGAAACCGCTCATCGATCGCCCTGCCTAGAAACGGGATCTTCATTTTTCATTCTCCAGCGTAAAAATCTGATCCACCGCGCACTCGAAAATCTTGGCAAACGTCATTGCCAAAAGCAGGCTCGGCACGTATCTTTCCCGCTCGATCGAATTGATGCTCTGCCTCGATACCCCCACCGCCTTCGCGAGCTCCTCCTGCGTCCATCCGCGGGCGTTGCGAAGCTCCTTAACTCGGTTTAGGATACTGGGCGCCATGTAAAGCCGACTTTCCAAAGCAGTATAGGGCCCGCACAATCGGATGTCAAGTCGGCTTTCCATCTCGCCGTAGGCGCAATAAGACACGGTTCCATTTCGGAACCGAAAGGATCCAATGGGCAAGCAACGCCTCGAAGCCTTCACCGACGGAGTCCTAGCTATCGTCATTACTATCATGGTTTTAGAGATCCATGTCCCCAACGGCCCCACCCTCGCCGCCCTGCTCGCAGGCCTACCCATCCTGCTCACCTACGCCCTCAGCTTCGCCAACGTCGGCATCTTCTGGAACAATCATCACCACATGCTCCACGCCACCGAACGCATCAATGGCACCGTCCTCTGGGCGAATCTTCTCCTCCTCTTCTGGATGTCGTTAATCCCTTTCGTAATCCGCTGGATCGACGAAACCCACTTCGCCTCCACTCCCACCGCCGCCTATGGAGTAGTCCTGGTCATGTCCGCCGTTGCCTACATCTGGATCGAAAAAGCCATCATCGCCTTCAACGGCCCGCACTCAAAACTAGCCCGCGCCGTAGGCAACGACACGAAAGGCTACATCTCCCTTCTTTTCTATCTCGCCGCCATCCCGCTAGCCTACGTGCGCCCGTGGATCGCCATCGCCCTCTACGTCGTCAACGCCCTGATGTGGTTCATCCCCGACAAGCGCATCGAATCCCTGATCGACCAAAAATAGAATCCGCGACGCACAGGAACTCGCGAAGCAATGGGAGCGCCACAAAATGAATCTCGATCCAGCCCGCGTAGAAGACTTCGCCACCCGCTACACCGCCGCATGGAACAACCGCAATCCCGCAAACGTCGCCGCCTTCTTCTCTCCCCGCGGAATTCTGCGCGTAAACGGCGCCCCAGCCGAAGGCCGCCCCGCAATCGCGCTCGTAGCTCAATCTTTCATGACCGCATTCCCGGATATGCAACTTCAAATGGACTCCATCGACACACAATCCACCCAAGCCGTCTACCACTGGACATTTTTCGGCACCAATTCCGGCCCGAACGGCACCAACAAGAAAGTCCGCTTCAGTGGCTCCGAAACATGGACCTTCGGCCACGACGGTCTAATCGCTGACTCCCAAGGCCAATTCGATCAGACTGAATACCAACGCCAACTGGCACACGGCGTTGATGACCGTTAACCCAAAAGCCGGGTACTAGCCGCGAAGTACCATTGGAATACTAATTATCACGCGATAAACTAAGTGTGCGAAGCATCCAGAATTGCTCGCAGCAACGAGGACAGAAAGGCGAGGGAACTCGAATCGACGGGCGCGCAAAATCGAGATCGCCGGAAGGCCCCATGGGCCGAACGCCGGGGCAGACTACACCCGGCCAGAATGACTTCACCAGCTCAAAAGTGTTTCGATTAGAAACAGGCTCGACCGAATGTTTTCAACGACTTACAGACAACTCTAATCGAACCCTGTTTCGATTAGAACCGAGGATCCCCAGCCGGCTATTTGTCAATTTCCGCACTCTGCTCCTGGTCCAACCGCTCCACCATCTCCGCCGGCAGCCCCCGCAACAAACACAGAAACACTCCATTCGTCCACCCGAACCCCACCACATTCTCCTTGTACCCAGCCGTCACCGCCGCCTCCGACGACCGCGTCACCGCGTTGTACTTCTCCCGAATCGTCCCATCCCGCCGGAAATTCTCCGCGACGGTCGAAAGAAACTCATACGAAATCCGGTTCGCATCCTCGTTAAATCCGTACCGCCGCAATCCTTCCACCGCGATCAGCACCGTCGGCGCCCACTCATACGGATAATCCCATTGCCCTCCGCTCGATTTCCGGCTCATCGCCAATCCACCCGGCTGCTCGAACAATTTCAAATTCGCAGCCACAGCCCGCGCCTGCTCCGGCGCAGCCAATCCCACCCACAGCGGGTAGAAAGTCGTCAAATACTCATACGAAGAGCGCCGCTTCGCCGCAAAATTGAAATCAAAAAACATTCCGCGATCCTCATGCCAAAAATAATTCTGCATGCGCTTCCTGCGCTCCGCGGCCGCGACGCGGAATTTCTGCGCCGCTTTTTCGTCCCGCAAAATTCCATAAATCCGCGCAACATCCATCTCTTCTTTGTAGAGCAGGCTATTCAAGCAAACCGGCGCAAAATGATGCGTCTCCGCTCCGTAAGCCCCGAACCGAAACGAGATATCGAATCCCGATTCGCGCATCGCGCGATCCGCCTTGTAATATTCCGCGCTCAGATAAATCGTCCGCGATGGTTCGCAACCCCGCTCCGCCATTTCCGATTCTCGATCGCACACCTCGACGCTGAATCCAGGCCCGGTCGTACCCGCCGCCGGATGTTCCTCGCCGCTCGCAGCGACGTAGCCGTGATCCAGCTCCGGGTTCAGCAGAAAAAAAGCCGCGACCTTCCGGTAATAATTCGTTTCATCCTGAATGCTCTCCGGCGCGGGCCCCCCGCCGAAATCAAAATATCGCGCCAGTCCCGTACTGCCCGCCCGGTGCGCCGCGCTCACCCAAAGCTGCTCATCGATTCGCTCGATCTTCACCGCTCTCTCGAGCCATTCGCGATCTTCGTGCCCCTTCGCTTTCTCCGCCTCATAAACCGCCAGAATCATCGAAGTCAAAAACGGCGGCTGCGACCGGCTCAGGTAATAAGTCCGGTTCGCATTCAATACGCTGCCGTAATGCTCGAGCTCAAACAAAAAGTTGTCCACCATCCCGCGCGCCAGCTCGATGCGCCCATCTTCGATCAACCCGCGCACAATAAAGTAGCTGTCCCAGCCATACATTTCATTGAATCGCCCGCCGGGCACTACATATTGATTCGGCAAATACAGCAATCCTGCGGGCCGCACCTTGCGCGGATCGAGTTCACCGGCTTGATGGATCGCCTCCGGCAAATGCGCCACTTGAATCCCGCATTTCGCCGCGAGCTGCTGCACCGCGGCGGGCTCGGCAAATTCGGCAGGGAGATACAGTGTGGGATGCCCGGCCAGTTTCGGATCCGCAAAAGTCTCGCAATTATCGAGCGACCGCGTCAGCCGATCCCAACCGCCGGCAATGTAATTCCGAATCGGTTCGAGGCCCTTCGAGGAAGCCTGCGGATGCGCCGGAGAAACACCGCCGGAAACGAGCGCGAACGAAAGGAATATGAAAGCGCCGGCGCGCGCGAATTTCCCCGCCACCATCAAACGCATCGCGCACTGAATTCGTCGCATCATGTTTGCAACGGCCAGAGTCTAGCACCGATACTTCCGCCGAAGCCCGATCGAAAAGAGGGAAGCCCGAGCTCGTCAGCTCGAAAAACTACGACGGCTCGAAAAACTACGACAGCGCGAAAAATTACGACAGCGCGAAAAATTACCGCCGCAAAAAGAAAAGCCCCGAGGCTTGCACCTCGGGGCTTATTCCATCCCAACTCTAAACGTCGCAGCTTTCTAGTGGCACAAGAACCGGATCCTGCAGGAGCCAGTCAAGGCATCGAATGGCCGCGGATACGGTCCCGGGAAAAACGGAATGAACGCCGGCGGTGTTTCCACGATGTTGCCGCTCGGGTCCTCGAAAATGTTCAACTCCGGCCCGAGCGAATTGGCTTCCTGGTTCAAAACCGCGGGAATAATCGGCGGCCACTTTCCGCTCTCGAGCCGCGCGAGCAGCGTGCCCACGGATGTTGCGGTCTCCGCCGGCGTGAACGCGCAATGTCCTGCGCGGTGCACGAAAGTGTCCCGCAGGAATCTCGAGTTGCCCGCTTCCGCCACCACTTTCGCATACGCGGTTTCGTTCTCGTTGATCACCAGTCCGTCGCCGGTCGTATGCATCGTCAACACCGGAATGTGAATCTGCCCGTCGAAAATAATGTTCTGCGAAAGATATTGCACCGCCGCGGGATCCGCCGCGATGCGCTGCGTGGCGTTCAAAGTGTTCAGATCGGCGAGCAAATTCAATCCCGCATTCTGGTAGATCGCCAGCACTTCCGCGAAGCTCGGCGAGAGCAGCAATTGCACCCGGTAATCCACGCCGGTGTTCCACGAAGGATTGCCGCCCGCGCGCGCTTCCAGCTCGGCGCGGAACGCAAAGACAAACGGAAAATCAACATTCGCGTCCCACTGAATCTGATTCGCCAATTGATCCGCGAAATCGGTGCGCGCCGGCTCCGGCGAAAGCGGAGTGAACCATCCCGGCGTATCGCCCAGCGCAGCAGCCAGCGCCAATCGCGCCTGCCCCTGCGGCGTTGCCGCCGCGGCCTGCAACGCACCTTCCGCGATTCCAAGATTCGCCTGCGGATTGGTGATGTTCACAATTTGCAAGCCCGATCCGGGAGCAATCAGCGTTTGAAACGCGAATTCCGCATCCAGCGCCGAATTCCAAGTTGCCACGCCTCCCGCCAGCACTCCGCACATCGGCAGCGCCGCGTCGAAGCGATCGGGATAATTCTGAATCAGGCCGGCGGTAATAATTCCGCCGAGCGAATGGCCCCACGCAATCGTTTTCGCCGGCGTCCCGAATTGCGCGGCAAACGCATCGAGCACCGCGATTTGATCCGGCAGCGCTTCATGGATGGCCCAACCGGTGGTCGCGTAGGAAGAACCCGCCAATGCAAATCCACTGGCGAGCATAAATGCGCCGGTCGCGGGATCGCCAACATCCTGTGCCGGATTCGGACTGCCGGGCACTACATATCCGTGACTATACAAAAACAGAATTCCATTCCAATGGGCGGGAACATCGATTTGATACGTGGCTCCGTCATCGAGCGTGCCGGTTACCGTGGTCGTTTGCGCGGATGCGCTTGCAGAAATTGTAAGAACCATGATCGCTGCAACGAGAAAAGAAAAAATCAAATGCCTGGCAATGCGATGCATTTCCATTTCCTCCTCGGTCAAAACTCAACTCGTAAGAAAACGGGCCTCAGGAGTCCGGTCGGTTTCAGCAATTGGAAGTTGCGTACCAGCGAATTCAGCGCGCGGCCCGCGAAGCGGAGTGGGACAACTGGCTTCGACGACCGAGCGCCCGGAATATACACCACAGGACGCGCAAATACTCAACTCGATTTCTTGGATGATGGGTTTATCGAGGAAGTGACCAGAACTAGTCCTACTAGACCTAAGTCTCGGCGGAAACGCTTCAGCCGGCGCCCGATTTCATTTCTTGGAGTGCGCGCGATAGAGAATCACGCGGACTTTCTCGAGCGTCACCAGCCCGCCGCCGATCATTTCATCCAGATTGGGCAGAATGCGCTCGATCCGCTCGGTATCCTCCACCACTTCCACAACGATGGGCAAATCCTGCGAGAGCCGCAGGATTTTGTCCGAGTGGATGCGGCTTGTCGAGCCGTAGCCGCCTACGCCGCGCAGCACCGTCGCGCCGCTGAATCCTTCGCGGCGGAAAAATTCCACCAGCGTCTCGTAAAGCGCCTTGCCATGCCAGCGATCGGATTCGCCGATGTGAATGCGCATCAAAGTGCGCTCGCCTTCGAATCGCTCGTGTTCCATTGCCGCCTCCTAGAGAGCGTTGCCGATGCGCATTCCGCTGATCATGCAAATGATTCCACCGAGCACGCTCGCGCCGACGTAGACCACCGCCTTCATCCACTCGCCGTCGTTCAACATGCGTACCGTATCCCATCCGAACGTGGAAAAAGTGGTAAAGCCGCCCATCAATCCAATGGTGAGCGCGATGCGCCAGTCCGGCGGAACGGAAATGTGATTAAGACTGAATTGGCCGATCAGGCCGAGGAGGAGGCATCCGAGCAGATTGATCGCTAAAGTTCCGGCAGGGAATCGCGTGCCCACTCGATATTGAATCCAGCCGTCGAGGCCGTAGCGCGCCAGGGTTCCCGCCGCACCGAATACGATCAGAAGCACGATACGCACAGTCGCCTCGCTTTGCCGGCCTCGTGCGCTCCAACAAAAAACTCCTGAGCGCCGGGCGGCACGCAGGAGTCATCAGTCCAAGTCGGACGGTTCAGGCGAACTCCATCGCCTTTTGGTGATCGCCGAAATTTTATCCCGACTCGCGGGAGACAGCAAGCGAGCATGCGCCGCGGTTTTCGATGCCAGCACGGCAATCGCTTTGCCGGGCTTCAGGTTTTCGGCAGCGGCGATGAATTCGTTTTTGCCGCGCCGATTGTAGCTGCAACAGGTTTCTTCTAGACTCTACTCGTTTCGGGCGGAAGACAAAAAATTATGGAAGAGCATTCCACAACCTCGCCGCAGGATCCCGAGCGCGAATACCAGCGCCGCGTGGATTTGCTGTGCCAGCGGAAATCGCAACTCGAAAGCCGCCATGTGCTGCTCGGCTACACGAAACTGGCGATTTTCATTTTCGGCACCATCACGACGGTTTGGATTCTTACCTCTCACCGGGAATGGCTCTACTGGATTCTGCTGCCCGCGGTTCTTTTCGTGGCGTTTGCGGTGCCGCACGAGCGGGTGATCCAAGCGATCGCAAGATGTTCGCGAGGAATTGCCTATTCCGAATTCGCGCTCGCGCGGCTGGGCGATGCATGGGCGGGAAAAGGCGAAAAGGGAGAACGATTTTCAGATCTCTCGCACCCCTACTCGCGCGACCTCGATCTCTTCGGCAGCGGCTCGCTCTTTGAATTGCTCTGCACTGCGCGCACGCGCGCCGGCGAAGAAACCCTGGCGAACTGGCTCCTCGCTCCGGCTCCGCAGGAAGAAGTTCTGCTGCGCCATGCGGCCGTGATCGATCTTCGCAACCGTCTCGACCTGCGCGAAGATCTGGCGGTTCTTAGCGAAGAAGTTCGCGCCGGCGTTCAACCGGAAGCTCTCGCTGCGTGGGGTGAGAAAAGCCCCGAGCTTGAGAGCGGCATTTGGCGGATTGTGCTACCCGTACTCGCCCTCGTGTGGATTGCCGGCGGAATTGCGTGGGCGCAATGGAATGTGAAATCCATATTTCTCATCAGCACGGCGGTGAATGTTTTCGTGGGTTCCTCATTCCGGGCGCGAATGAAGAAAAGCATCGCGGCTGTCGAGGGTTCGGCCAAAGATCTCAAGTTGCTCTCTGAAGTGCTGGCGCGGCTGGAGCGCGAGGAGTTTTCAGCGCCCAAGCTTGTGAGCCTGCAGAGTTGCCTTAAGCGAAATGACGTGATGGCCTCGCAATGTGTCGCGCGTCTGAGCCGGCTGGTGGACTTCTTGATTTCGCGGCGCGGACTGGCGGTGCAGGCGATTGATTCGTTCGTGCTGTGGAGCCTGCAATGCTCGCTGGGCATCGAAGCGTGGCGGAAAAAGTACGGCCCATCGGTGCGCCCGTGGCTCGCCGCGCTGGGCGAGCTCGAAGCTTTGTCGGCCCTCGCGAGTTATTCCTACGAGCATCCCGAAGACGCATTTCCGGAATTCACCGATGATGCGCCGTGCTTCGAAGCGGAAGCGTTCAGCCATCCGCTGATTCCGCGGAAGCGCGCGATCAGTAATGACGTCAGCCTCGGGCGCGAGCTGCGCCTGATGATTATCAGCGGGCCGAACATGGCGGGAAAAAGCACGTTCACGCGCGCCGTGGGAATCAACGCGGTGCTGGCGCAATGCGGCGCTCCGGTGCGCGCGCGGCGGCTTCGTCTCTCGCGGCTCAGCATCGCGGCTTCAGTTTGCATTCTCGATTCGTTGCAGGGCGGCATCTCGCGTTTCTATGCGGAGATTTCGCGGCTGAAGCTGATCATTGATTTGACGAATGGCGCGGCGCCCGTATTGTTTTTGCTCGATGAATTGCTGCAAGGAACGAATTCGCACGATCGCCGCATCGGCGCGGAAGCGATTGCACGCAGCCTGTTCCAGCGCGGCGCGATCGGCTTGCTCACCACTCACGATCTGGCGCTCGCTGAAATCGCCGATTCACTGGGAGCGCAGGCAGCAAATTTCCACTTTCAGGATCGCCTCGAGAATGGAAATTTGCGTTTCGACTATCGCCTCAGCCCGGGAATCGTGCAGACCAGCAACGCGCTGACGTTGATGCGTTCGATCGGGCTCGATGTGTGAAGATGCGCCTCTCACAAATCAAAATCGCGGGAGCTGGATGGAAGTGAATGCCAAGAAACGGACGGGAGGATTGAACTCCAAACGCTGCGCGTGCATTTTTCCATTTTTGCTGATGCTTTTCGCGCACCCGATTCAATTCGGCTCCTGGTGGACGATTCAAGCGAGCGGCCGCGATACGAATCTGCGCGGCGTGAGCGTGAAGCGCGCCGGCGGCAACGCGAAAAAAGAGCGCTTCGTGATTTGGGCTTCGGGATCGAATGGCGTGATTCTGCGTTCGAGCGACGAGGGAAAAACCTGGCAGCAATTCAGTGTTGCGGGCGGCGGCGAACTGGATTTTCGCGATATCGAGGCGTTCGATTCGGATTTGGCATACGCCATGTCCAGCGGCGAAGGCGATAAATCGCGAATTTACAAGACGGCCGACGGCGGCAAGACATGGAATTTGCAATACTCGGACAAGCGCGCGGGATTTTTCCTTGATTCGCTGGCGTGCGACTCGAAAACGCACTGCGTCGCGCTCAGCGATCCCGTGGACGGCAAATTCGTGGTCCTCAGCACCGATGACGGCGAGCATTGGAAAGAATTATCGCGAGACAAAATGCCCGCGGCGCTTCCACAGGAAGGGGCGTTTGCCGCGAGCGGCACGGCCATCACGCTCTGCGCCCGCGGCATTTATTTCGCCACCGGCGGCCCTAAGGCGCGGGTATTTTTCTCGAGCGACCGCGGCCAATCGTGGAGCGCAACGGAAACGCTGATCGCGAGCGGCAACTCATCTAGCGGAATTTTCAGCATCGCGTGCGGCGATTCCAGCAATCTCGTGGCGGTAGGAGGCGATTACCAAGCCCCGGACAACGCCAGCAAAACGGCGATTTATTCCGCGGATGCCGGCAAAAGCTGGCACCTCGCTGAATCGCAGCCGGGCGGCTACCGCTCAGCGGTCGCGTGGCTCGCGCGCGGTGAATTCGCGGCGGTGGGCACGAACGGCACGGACGTCAGTCAGGACAACGGAATTCATTGGGAGCACACCGACAAAATAAATCTGAATGCAGCCGCCTTCGATGGATCCG
Source organism: uncultured Acidobacteriota bacterium (assembly GCA_963838545.1). Classification (GTDB taxonomy): domain Bacteria; phylum Acidobacteriota; class Terriglobia; order Acidiferrales; family UBA7541; genus Palsa-147. Next base: position 129,621 of record CAWIRL010000022.1, on the reverse strand, counting down.
CAGGTTGGGCGGTCGGCCCGAAAGGCGCAATCGCCCGCTTCAGATCGAATTTTTTCCACGAAATAAAAACCGCGGCGCCCAGCGAAAAGAAATGCCGGCGAAAGGGAATTGAAATATCGCGCGTCGAATCAGTGGGCGGCGGTTGCTTTCTCCGCGCCGAGGCCGGTGTTCGAGCGGACCAGAAGCTCGTTGAATTTATCTTGCGATGACGGTTCGTGGCTCAAGAGCGTGGCAAGAATCGCTCCCAGAAATCCCAGCGGAATACTCAGAATGCCGGGATTTTCGAGCGGGAACCAAGCCTTCGCCTGGATCAAGTGACGCGCGGCGCCAGTTACCGTCGGCGGATCGACGGCCATCAAACTCGGCCCGACGAGGATCAAGCCAATCGAAGCAAGCAATCCCACGGCAAGTCCGGCGACAGCACCGGCGGTATTGAATCGCCGCCAAAAAATCGAAAGCACAATCACCGGCAAATTCGCCGAAGCCGCCACTGCAAACGCGAGCGCCACCAGAAACGCGACGTTCGCGGTAGGACCGAGCAGAATGGCGACGAGAATCGCGATCGCGCCGACCACGAACGCAGAGATGCGCGCGACGCGAACTTCTTCACCCGGTTTGCGTTCGGTGCCGCGATGAATCACGTTGGTCCAGAAATCGTGGGCGAAAGAAGTGGACGCGCTGATGGTGAGTCCCGCGACGACGGCCAGAATGGTGGCAAACGCAATCGCGCAAATGAAGGAAAAGAAAATATCGCCGGCGAGCGCTTGCGCCAGTAGAGGCGCGCTCATGTTCGTGCCGCCATGCGTGGCGATGAAATCGCGGCCGACGATGGTGGCCGCGCCGAATCCCAGAAACGTGGTCATGATGTAAAAACTGCCGATCAACGCCATGGCCCAAACGACGCTGTGGCGCGCGGTCTTGGCGTCCGGCACGGTATAGAAGCGCACCAAGATATGCGGCAGTCCCGCGGTGCCGAAAATCAGCGCGATGCCGAGCGAAATTAATTCCAGCGGGCCGTAGGGAGGTTTGTAACGCAAGCCCGGTTGCAGAAAGTCCTTCACAACTTCCTGGCCTTTATCGTGATAGGTGACGTGGCCGATGGCGTCGAAGAATGCGTAAAAGCTGAAATGAAAATGCGACATCACCAGAAAGCTGAGCAGCAAAGTTCCGGCCATCAGCAAAATCGCTTTGATGATTTGTACCCAGGTGGTGGCCAACATTCCGCCGAAGACTACGTAAACGATCATGAGCACGCCGACGCCGATTACCGCGATGGTGTAAGAAATTCCCGAGCCTTTGAGCAAGAGCGCGACCAGTGCGCCCGCGCCGACCATCTGCGCCACCATATAAAATGTGCTGACCGTCAAGGTGCTCAGCGCTGCCATGGCGCGCACCGGCCGCGGCTTCATGCGGTACGCGAGCACGTCGGCCATGGTGTATTTTCCAGCGTTGCGCAATGGCTCGGCGATCACCAGCAACACGGTGAGATATGCCACGAGCCAGCCGACTGAAAACATGAATCCGTCGTAGCCCTGAAACGCGATGATTCCCGCGATGCCGAGGAAAGACGCCGCGCTCATGTAATCGCCGGCGACTGCGACGCCGTTCTGCCAGCTCTTAATTTGGCGCCCGGCCGCGAAATAGGCGCTGGCGCCGGCGGATCGTTTCGACGCCCAGTAGGTAATCGCCAGCGTGATGGCGATGAAAATCAGGAACATGACCAGAGGAGCGGACATCGGCTAGTTTTCTCCTTTGGAATTTCCGTGGCGGGCGGCGGCTTCGATAATGTCTTTCGAGATTTGATCGAAGCGGTCGCCTGCGCGGACGTAGAGGGCGGCGATAATCCAGGCCATGAAAAATTGCGAGAGCGCGAAGAGATAGGCGAGGTTGACGTTGCCCCAGACTTTGATGGACATGAAATGCGGGGCGTAGCCGACCAGCACGGGCAGCAGAAAGTAATAAATCAAAAAGAAAATGAAGGCGGGGATGATGAAAATCTTTTTCACCGTCATCAGATCGCGGAATTCGCGGCTGGCCTCGACGCGATTCCACATGGCTTGGTCGTTTGCTTGGGGCTGGCCCGCGTCTGGCATGTGCGCCTCCGCTCGGATGGATTTCACTGGCCGTGGAATTCGCAACCGGGCGGCAGTGAAATGAGTGGCGCGCATCCTATAACGATTGCGCGATGGTTGTATACAAGCTCAGGTTACAAATGGGACTTGCGCGCAGGCCGGGCGTGATGCGCGAAAACAAAGTGCAAATCGAGCGCAAAACCGCGAAATCTTCGCGCGATTCGGAGCTGACCAAAGCGTTTACCAGAAGACGACCGAACCCGCCGAGGGCATCCACTTGACGCGCCCGTGAATCGTAAACTAATGTGAATCATCGGCGTGTATAGCGAATTCAGACGCGAGAATCCCCAGCCCGCGCCCGACGCGCGGAGACGAAGCAGAGCTGCGCAGCGAGACGCGCAATTCGAGCTGCATCATTTTCTCCTGCTTGCGGCGGTTGCCGGTCTTCTGCTCGGCGTTTTCTGGCTCTCCACTGCTTCACGCACCGGGTGGGGATTCGATACGGGCTCGCATCTTCGTTCACTCGCGCGCGCGCATCGCGTCGCTGAAAATGATCATCACGCCATTCAAGTCGCGCAAATTTTTGCGCGCGTAACGTCTATCGCTCTCCCTGAACCTCTGCACTTTGGCCATTTGCTTCCGATCGAACGCGGTGCCCGCAAAGCCGTCTTCTCACTCGGCGGACCGCGGGTTTCGCGTGCTCCTCCTCCAATAGCCGCCTGAGCTCGCCTAGCGCTTCATCTGCGTGCCAAACGCGGTGGAGGCTTTTCGCCGACGCTGCAATTCCGAGCGCTGCAATCTAGTTTCCGGCGATCCCGCTAGCGATTCAGGCGCCATCCATTCGATCCACGTAACTATTCTCGACAGGTGAGAGGAGGCTACGTTGAATCCTCAAGTGCAAGTGAGCCAGAAAGAATTGGCGGCGCTGGCGAGACTCGATACGTGCAGTGTCGCGAATGCCATCGAGACGTTCGACGTCCGGCTGCGCAATGCCGGGTTCGCCGATTCGCGCATCCGCTGCATGTTTCCGGAGCTGCCTCCGATGGTCGGCTATGCGGTTACCGGCCGGATGCGGTGCTCGCTTCCTCCGACCTACGGTCCGGCTTACAAGGACCGCACCGATTGGTGGAACTACATTCTGAAGGTGCCGGCGCCGCGGATCGCAGTGGTTCAGGACATTGATCGAAATCCAGGGCTGGGCTCGTTCGCGGGAGAAGTGCACTGCGCCATTTTGCAGGCGCTCGGTTGCGTGGGATACGTGACGAACGGCACAGTGCGCTACCTGCCGGCGATTGAGGCTATGGGATTCCGCCTATTTGCCGGCGGTCCCGCGGTGTCTCATGCGTTCGCGCACCTTCTTGATTTTGGCGGTGAGGTGGAGGTGGGCGGATTGTCGGTTGCTACCGGCGATTTGCTGCATGGCGACCGGCACGGCGTGCTCAACATTCCCAGGCAAATTGCGGGCGGGATTCCAAAAGTGGTGGAGGAGATGGCCGCGGAGAGGCGTGAAGTGATCGAGTTCTGCAAGTCTCCCAAATTTTCCGTCCAGGGATTGGAAGGCCGTATCAAGCAGCAGTAATGAAACGGAGATTCGATCCCGCGCAAAGCGAGGATCAGACAGGGTGGCATGATGCGTCGAAGCACAAGCTTTCCTTTTTTCATCGATGCGAGGCTGGTGATTCTGGTGAGTTTGGTTCTGGCGGGCTGCGCGTCGTCGCAGAAAGTGTCAGCCGAATCCGGAAGCAACGGGCTGCGCACGGTGGGAGTCGTGAAAGTGGAGCGGGCCGACTTAAAGCGCCAGTTCCAGACGGCGGCGGAATTCCGCGCGTATCAAGAGATCAGCATGTACGCGAAAGTGGCGGGCTACGTGAAAGAGATCCACGTGGATATCGGGGATCGCGTGAAGAAGGGCGAAATTTTGGCGGTGCTGGAGATTCCCGAACTCTCCGCCGATCTGGAACACGCACAAGCCTCGCTAGCGCGGAGTGAGGAGGAATTGCGGCGGGCGCAAGGCGAGCTGGACCTGGCGATTTCGGCGCATGAAGTCGCGCGGCTGCAGCACGAGCGCCTTGCCACCGTGGCGAAAACGCAGCCGGGCCTGGTGGCGCAACAGGAAATAGACGCATCGCTCGGCGCGGACCAGCAGACGGCGGCGCAAGTAGCCGCCGCGCAGGCGGGATTGGAAGCAGCGAAGGAGGAACTGAACGCGGAGAAGGCCACGTTGCGGAAAGAGCAATCGCTGATGGCGTACGCGAGCATCGTCGCGCCGTTCAATGGAGTGGTGACGCACCGCTTTGCCGATACGGGAGCGATGGTGGCGGCGGGCACGTCCTCGGAGAAACAGGCGCTGCCGGTGGTGCAATTGGCGCAAAACGATTTGCTGCGATTGGATATTCCCGTGCCGGAATCGGTGGTCGGCGCGATTCGCGTGGGAATGCCCGTTGCGGTGAGTGTGGCGTCGCTGAAAAAGAATTACGACGGCAAGATCGTTCGCTTCGCGCGTCAATTGGACACCGCTACGCGCACGATGATGACGGAGATCGATGTTCCCAATCCGCAGCTGGAACTGATTCCGGGAATGTATGCGACCGCGACGATTACTTTGGAGACGAAGCCGGGAGTTTTGTGCGTTCCCATTCAAGCGATCTCGAGATCCGGCGATCAGGAAAAAGTGCTGCGCGTGAACGCCCAGAACGAAATTGAAGAGCAGACCGTGCAATTGGGATTGGAAGAGCCATCGCGCGCGGAAGTGATTTCCGGGCTGAAGGAAGGCGACCGCGTGATTGTGGGCGGGCATGGGGAATTGCGAAGCGGGGAGAAAGTTGCACCGAAGCAGATTCAATCCAGTCCGGACGAGGGAGAAAACTGATGCCGCGCTTCGCGATCCGGAATCCCTATTTTATTTTGGTGGCCTGCCTGATTGTTGCGGTGGTGGGAGTGACGAGCGTGGCGCGCATGCCGGTGGATCTTTTTCCAGCGATCAATATTCCGGAAGTGGTGGTGGCGACTTTTTACAACGGAATGCCGCCGGAAGAAATCGAGACGGAAATTACCGGGCGATTCGAGAGATTTTTCACGCTGGGGGCGGGGATCGATCACATGGAATCGCGGTCGCTGCCCGGGGCGAGCGTCATCAAAGTTTATTTCCAGCCGGGCACGAATCCGGATTCTGACGTAAACGAAATCTCGAATTTAGCGATGGCTGACCTGCGGCGGTTGCCGCCTGGAACTTTGCCACCTGTCGTATTGAAATTTGACGCTTCGAGCCTGCCGGTTTGCCTGATTACGCTGAAAGGCCAGGGGCTGGATGAAACTCAGCTTCGCGATATTGGGCAGTTCGCCGTGCGCAACCAGCTGGCCGCGGCGCCGGGAGCTTCCGTGCCGCCGCCATTCGGGGGGAAATACCGGCAGATCATGGTTTATGTCGATCCGAAAAAACTGCAGGCGAATCAGCTGAGCCTGATGGACGTGGTGCGCTCGATCAATAACGCCAATCTGATTCTGCCGGCCGGCGACGCGAAGATCGGTCCATTCGACTACAACATTTACACCAACAGCCAGATTCGAAATATCGCCGACATCAACGGCCTCCCGCTGAAAACTGTGGGCGAATCTTCGGTGAGCATCGGCGACATCGGCACGGCGGAGGACGCGCACACCATCCAAACCAACATCGTGCGCGTGGACGGGCAGCGTTCCGTCTATTTGCCGATCATGAAGCAGGGCGGCGACACGAACACGATTGCCGTGGTGGATTCGGTCCGCAAAGTAATCGCGGGGCTTGTAGACGTGCCGAAGCAATTAGTTTCGAATGTGGTTTTCGATCAATCGCGCTTCGTGAAGACCGCGATTGAAACGCTGCTGCACGAAGGCGCGATTGGATTGCTGTTGACCGGGCTGCTGGTGCTGATCTTCCTCGGAAATCTGCGAGCCACGGCGGCGGTATTTTTGTCTATCCCGCTTTCGGCGCTCGCCGCGCTGATCGCTCTCAATCTGGGCGGCAACTCGATTAATGCGATGGTGCTGGCCGGGTTGGCGATCGTTTTTTCCCGCCTGATCGACAATTCGGTAATCGTTCTCGAGAACATTTTCCGTCACATGGAATTGGGAGAAACGTCGCTGGTGGCGGCGGAGAAGGGCGGCTCGGAAGTCGCGCTCGCGGTATTGGCGGCAACGCTTACCAGCGCGGTGGTTTTCTTTCCAGTTACTTTTCTTTATGGAGTGAGCCGGTTTTTGTTCACGGCGCTGGCCCTGGCCGTCGTTTTGGCTTTGTTCGCGTCCTATTTCGTGGCTTTGACGGTCGTTCCTCTTTTTTGCGCGAAGCTGATCAAGAAGCCTCATTCCGTTTCGAGTGCCGAGCCGCCAGCCGAAAAGGAAGCGGCAGCGGCTCCGGGCTCGTGGGGTGAGCGATTCAATGCGAAGTTTCATCAGGCGTTCACGCGCTTGCTGGAGCGCTACGATCATTCGGTTCGCCACCAACTTCGCCGACCGGGGCGCGTTGTGGCCGTCACGCTCGGCGTCTCGATTCTGAGCCTCGCCATTTATCCATTTCTGGGCGTCGCATTTTTTCCGCGCTCCGATGCCGGGCAATTTGTGATCAATCTCAAGGCGCCCACCGGCACTCGCGTGGAAGTCAGCGATTCGATTGTGGCGCAAGTGGAAAAGCTGGTGCGCGAGGTGGTGGCTCCTGCGGATTTGAAACTGATCGTTTCGAATATCGGCGTCATTCCCGGCTTCTCCTCGATTTACACCAGCAACTCCGGGCCACACACGGCCACGATTCAAGTCGCGCTCACCGAAGACCACAAAACCGGCAGCTACGAATACATGGATCGAGTGCGCCAGAAAATCGCGACGGAATTGCCGCAGTTGAGCGCGTTCTTGCAGTCCGGCGGACTTCAGGACGCGGTGCTCAATCAGGGATTGCCGGCGCCGATCGACTTGCAGGTCACCGGCTCCAATCTGCAGGCGGACGATCGCATCGCGCTCGAAATGGCCGGCAAAATTCGCGCCGTGAAGGGAGTGAGCGACGTATACATTCCGCAAGATTTCGACTATCCCTCGTTGAAATTGGATATTGATCGCGTGCGAGCGAGCGAACTCGGCTTGAGCCAGCGAGAAGTGATCGATAACGTGATCACCGCGCTCACTTCCAACGCTATGATCGCGCCAAGCTACTGGATCGATCCGAAAACCGGCAATGATTACATGCTCACGGTGCAGTATCCCGAACGCGCTCTCAAGACCTGGCAGGATTTGAAAGGCATTCCGTTGCGCGCGCCCGCGGCGGCCGATCCTACGCTGCTCGATACCGTCAGCAAGATCAGCCGCATCGAAGCGCCGACGGAAGTGGACCACTATCAGATCCAGCGCGTCGTGGACATTTATGTGGTTCCGGCGGGCGAAGATCTGGGCCGCGTGGCCGGCGCGGTGAAAAAAATCATTGCCGGAACAACGATTCCGGAAGGCGTGCGCGTCCGGCTGGGCGGAATGGTCGAAGGGATGCAGGCATCATTTCGCAGCTTCGGGCTTGGTTTAATTCTCGCGCTGATATTGCTGTACCTGATCCTGGTGGCGCAGTTTCGCTCGTTCCGCGATCCGATTTTAATTTTGCTAGCCGTGCCGCCGGGAATTGCCGGGGTTTTGTTTTTTCTTTATGTGACCGGCACGACGCTGAACGTTCAATCGTTGATGGGCGTGGTGATGATGGTCGGCATGGTCGTGTCGAATAGCATCTTGATTGTCGAATTCGCTCACCGCTTGCAGGAAGATGGATTTTCCGCGCGCGATGCCATCATCGATTCCTGCCGCATCCGTCTGCGACCGATTTTGATGACCTCGCTCGCTACGATTTTCGGGTTGATTCCCATGGCGCTGAAATTGAGTTCGGGCAGCGAAGTGTATGCGCCGCTCGCTCGGGCGATTTTGGGCGGCCTGACGGTGTCCGTGATCGTCACGGTGTACTTGGTGCCCGCGGCGTTCCTGCTGGTGTACGAAAAAGGCGAGCGCAAGTCTGCGCCCGCTTTAAGCGGCGCGGCGCCGGAGGTGCAGCCATGAGGCCGCGCGTGCTCCTCACCGCCGGTTTTTTTCTTTTGGCGTGCACGCCGCTTGGCGCGCAGTCGCTTCTCCAGCCGGCCGGAATAAGTCCGGCCGTTTCGGCGACGGCGCACGAGGCTGAAACGCCGTCGTCCACTTTCGCGCCGCAGAACGCGCAGCGATTAACGCTGGCAGATGCCGAGGCCATCGCGCTGAAAAATAATCCGCAAATCTCGGTCGCGCGGCTCGAAGCGTTGATCTCGCATCAGCAAGTTCGCGTGGCGCGATCGGCATTTTTTCCCACGGCCACGCTGAACATCACCGGCGTCGCCGCCGATCAAGGCAGCCGCATTTCCGCCGGCGCGCTGAATAATCCGGTAATTTACGATCGCGCCGCCGCCGGCGTAAACGTCGCCGCAATCCTCACCGATTTCGGCCGCACCGCCAATCTTACCGGCAGCGCCGAGGAGCGCGCCAAAGCGCAGGACGAAAATTCCGCAGCCACTCGCGCACAAATTCTTCTCGCCGTCGATCAGGCGTTTTACGGCAGCCTGGAGGCGCAGGCTCTCCTGCGCGTCGCGCAGCAAACCGTCGATTCGCGCGCCATTGTCGCCAAGAAAGTCGGCGCATTGGCCGAGGCTAAATTGAAATCCGATCTCGACTCCAGTTTCGCCAACGTAAATCTCGCCAAAGCCCGCCTCCTGCAACTCGAAGCGCAAAATGATCTTCAGGATTCGTTGGCGGCGCTTTCCGCGCTCCTCGGCTATCCCGATCTTCAAAATCTTGATCTCGTCGAAGAGCAGCAACCGCCGCTTGCCGCGCCTCCTGCCGACGCCGCTCCATTGATCGCCGAAGCTCTGCAGCAGCGTCCCGAAGTGGCCGCGCTCCGCCACGATCTCGCCGCATCGCAAAAGTTCGGCCATGCGGAGCACGATCTTTCGCGCCCGACGGTCAGCGCTCTCGGTGCAGTCGGCGCAGCGCCTGCGCGCGCCACTCAGCTTTCGGATTGGTACGGCGCTGCGGGCGTAAATATCAGCGTTCCCATTTTCGATGGATTTCAATTCGACGCGCGCGCCAAAGCCGCGGACTTCGCGGCCGAAGCCTCGCGCCAGCGTCTCGTCAATTTGCAGAATAATGTTGCGCGCGACGTCCGCACCAGTTGGCAATCCTCCCGCAACGCTTACGATCGCCTCGATGTCACCAAGCAGCTTTCCGATCAGGCCAATCTCTCCTTGCAACTTGCGCAGGCCCGTTACAATCTCGGCCTCAGCTCCATCGTGGAATTCACGCAAGCCGAACTCGACAAGACCGAAGCCGACATCACGGACACCGACGCGCATTACCAATATCGCTTGAGCCAGATCGTTCTCGCATTCACGCTCGGGCGCAAATTCTGATTTCATCATTCGGCGAAATCGCTCGCTGCTGCCCGGCAAACCATTCCGCCCGTTAACGAATCAAACGTGGAGTCTATTGCTTTGGACACCGGCCAGTTCCGTCTGCCAATTTGCCCACCCCTCCCAGGAGATGATGATTTCTGATGAGTTTGCAATTTTCGCGAACACGGGCGCGCAAAAAATCGGCGCGGCAATTCGTCCCGCGCATGGCAAGCAGCCTGAATAAATTGCCGTGGCTCACGGCTCTAGCGCTGCTTTGCGCCGTTTCCACATGCGCGCAAAATCCGCCGCTCGGCACAACCGAATCCGCGGCGTCTTCCGGCGCCGCACTCCCGGCGCAGCAACTATCCGGCAGCATCAGCGGCATCATCGTGGACGAAAGTAGCGCCGCAGTGGTCGGCGCGCACGTGAAACTCACGCCCGCGGATCAATCCAAGAGCCAGGAAGTCGTCTCCGGTGACGATGGCCAATTTTCGTTCGCCAATGTTCTTCCCGGCCCGCTGCAGATCAACGTAATTGCCGAAGGGTTCACCTCGCAAACCATCTCGGCGACGCTCACCTCCGGCGAAATTCTCGTGGTCCCGCAAATCAAGCTCGCTGTCGCCCCTAACATTACCGTGGTCCAGGTGAAGCTCACGAAAACCGAAGCCGCCGAAGTGCAAATCAAGGAAGAAGAAAAGCAGCGCGTGCTCGGCTTCATGCCCAATTTTTACGTCAGCTACGATCCTCAGCCCATTCCGCTCGACGCCAGGCAAAAATTTGAGCTGGCCTGGAAAACTACGGTAAATCCCGTCAGCTTTGGCATGATCGGCGCCATCGCCGGAATCCAGCAGGCAGAAAATAGTTACGGTGGATACGGCCAGGGCGCGCAAGGCTACGGCAAGCGTTACGGCGCCGCCTACGTAGATTTCGTCACCGGCACTTACATCGGCGGCGCAATTCTTCCCTCACTGCTGCATCAGGATCCGCGCTATTTCTACAAAGGCACAGGCAGCAAGCAATCCCGCGTCTTCTACGCTCTCGCCAGCGCGGTAATTTGCAAAGGCGACAATGGCCGCTGGCAGCCCAATTATTCCAATGTTCTCGGCAGCATCGCCGCCGGCGGCATTTCCAACGCTTACTATCCTGCCAGCGAGCGCGGCGCCGGTCTTACTTTCGAAAACGCATTTATCGGCATCGGCGCTACGGGCGTCGCCAACGTCTTCCAGGAATTTATTGTGCGCAAACTCACTCCGCATCTCGCCAGTCACGCCTCCAGCAACGATCCGTCCAAGCCCTGATTCGCACGCCCGCATTGCAACCACTTCCGCCCGCATCGAGTCTAATAAGTGAGGACATTGCGGGGAGCATATACGCCATCATCCTTATCTTTCTCACGCTCCCGCACCTGGCCGTTAGGACAGTTAGAAGTTACATCACGCAATTCGCAAAGCCGTCTCGCGCATCACGCACCAGAACGATAGGCTGAGCACTCAGCCCTCAGTGCGATGCCGGAAGGAGCGAGAATTCCTTGCAAGGCTCGGACATATCGCCGAAGTGTATTCACGCGACAAGCACGCAAAGCGAGCCGCGACAGAAGATCGCGGGCGCGCGATGTTGTGCTGCGATTTCGCGCTGGTGCGCCCTCGCGATCGTCCTTGCCTTTGTCGCCGCCATCACTCCTTCAGCGCGCGCCGACGCCGGCGTCATCCTCAATGAATCGCTGGACACCAGCGTCGCGCGCATCACCGGCTCCGGCCATAGCGCCATTTACGTTTCACGCATCTGCCCCGACGATTCGCCGGTAAAGCTGCGTCGCTGCCGGCCGGGCGAGCAAGGCTCGGTGATCAGCAATTACACAACTCTCGGCGAGGATCAGCCCTATGAGTGGAATATCGTTCCGCTTAGCGTATTTCTCTACGGTGTGGAAGATCCCGCCAATCGCCCGCTGATCGGCTCGCAGAAAATCAAGCGCTTGCTCGAAGAGCGCTATCGCGAAAAATTTCTCGAGGGATACTGCGAATCCGAATCCTGCCGCACCAGTAATAAAGCCGAATGGCGCGAGATGGTCGGCGCCACGATCTCCCGCAGCCTTTACATATTTGTGGTCAAAACCACCGTCGACCAGGACGTCGCGCTCATCAACGATTTCAATTCTGCGCCCAACGTCAATCACTTTAACGGCATCACCAACAATTGCGCCGACTTCACTCGCCGCGTGATGAATTCCTATTTTCCCGACGCCACCAAGCCCGATTACATCAACGACTTCGCCATGACCAGCCCGAAAGCCATCGCGCGCTCTTTCACCCACTATTCGCTCAAGCATCCGGAAATGCAGCTGAGCGTCGCGCACGTGGCGCAAATTCCCGGGACCTATAAACGCAGCAGCGAAGCTCGCGCCGGCACGGAACAATTGTTCCGTTCGAAGAAGCTCGCGATCCCCATGGTGATTTTTGCGCCCTATGAATTGGGCGTCGCCGCCGGTTCTTACGTTCTCACCGGCCGGTTCAATCCGTTGAAGGAATCGCAGAGGCATCCCAGCGCGGAAGTGGCTGCTACAACGCGTGAAATCGAATCCGCCAGGGCCGCAGGCGATAGCGCGCGCGTCAAACAGCTCAAAGCCGAGCAGCGCGCGCAGATTCAGCAGGTCGTAGGCACTTCGGAAGAGTGGAAGGAATATCGCAACGATCTCGACGCGCTGGTCGCCGAAGCCCTCCACGAGGAAGCCTTCGAAAATCGCCGCGACCTGAAGCGCCTCTTCAAGCGCATCGAAGAGAAAGGCGCGCTCACGATCGATTCCGATGGCTCGCTCTGGCTGTCGCTCACCGACGCTGACAACTCCACACAAGCCGGCCTCAGCGCCAGCAATATTTTGCGCCCGAATTCCGACTCCCAATTGGCTTACAAACTGATGCTGGCTCGCACCGAGCAATCGCTGAATGCACCCAAGCACAGCCGCGAAACCATGCAGGACTTCAAAAAGAACTGGAACGTCCTGGAATCCGCGCGCTCAAAAACCACGCCAGCCACAGCCGACGCGGTCCGCCGCAACGAAAGTTCCGGCTACGCCCTCCCCGGCAACAACTAACTAAAATTTCGAATGATTCGAATCCGCTTTATCCAGCGGAAAAATGCGATCCCAATTCCGCGGAATTTCTTTTCCGCCGCGCCGTCCAACATTTGATAGTATGTCCGTAGTTCGCATGTCACGCTTTCAGCTCGCCATCGCCACATTCCTGATTCTGTTCCTGACTGGTGTGGCGCAAGCCCAACAGGCTACCGTCCGCCCGGTCTCCGCTCCCGCGAGCACGGTCATAGCCGCTCCTGCTCCAACCACCGCATCGCCTGACATCGTCATCGGCTTCCTCGGCGGCTTCCTCAGCCACGACAATTCCATCCACGGCGGCGTGAAACTGGCCGCCAAGCTCCGGGAAGATTACCCAACCAGCGCCTACGTCAAAGTTTTCGAAAATCGCAAAGGCGACCTCGCTCGCAAAGAAATTCTCCGCATCCTGGATACCGATCATGACGGCTCGCTCTCCGCCCAGGAAAAGCAAAGCGCCCGCATCGTAATTTACGGCCATAGTTGGGGCGGTTCCGAAACCGTAGCGTTGGCGAAGCAGCTGGATAGAGACGGGATTCCGGTGTTGCTTACCGTTCAGATAGATAGCGTGGGAAAAATCGGTGAGAACGACGCGGTGATTCCCGCGAACGTAGCGCAGGCCGTAAATTTCTACCAATCGAACGGCATGATTCACGGCCGCTCGAAAATTCGCGCCGCCGACGAAACGCGCACGCAAATCCTCGGCAACTTTCAATACGACTACGAAAAAACCCCGGTAACCTGCAAACAATATCCCTGGTTCGCGCGCCTGTTCGAAAATCCGCACATTGAAATCGAATGTGATCCAACTCTGCTAAATCACATCGAGACGCTGATCCGCTCCAAACTGCCCCCGCCCGCATCCGTTCCCGCAGCCGATTCCACGCAGCCAGGCCATAAGTAATCACGCCGCAATCGCTTCAAGCCCTTGCCGGTTGCGAATCACCACGCTCGGCCCGTTCGTCGAGATCAAAGACTTCTTGCGCAATTCCGTCAGCGCCCGCGTCACCGTCTCGCGCGAAATCCCGATGATCTGCGCGACCTCTTCATGCGTCAGGCTCAGATTAAAGCGCACTCCCTGATTCGTCTCTTGCCCTTTGCTCGCCGACTCCAGCAAAAACCGCGCGAGCTTTTCCGTGGCCGAATGAGTCAGCGCCAGATACCGAATCTGCTGGCACGCCCCGCGATAAACGCTGCTCAACTGGTGCATCGCATTCACGCACGCTTCCTGATTGTTCTTCATCAATTTCAAAAACGATTCGCGCCGCACAAAATTGATTTGGCAGGGCTCCAGCGTCTCGGCGGTAACTTCAAAAGGATCGCCGGAAAGCGCCGACTGCAATCCCAGCAGCTCGCCCGCTTGGGCGATGCGCACGATCACCGTCTTACCTTCCATCGACGTCATCGTCAGCTTCACGCGTCCCTTGCAAATCAGGTACACGCCGCGTGGCGCCTGTCCTTCCACGAATAACATCGCTGCCGCTGGGTACGAGCTGGTGAATTTCGCCTCTTCAAACGCTTTCAACGGCGTCGCCGAAATCTGGCAGAAAAATCCATCTTTGCGGAACGCGCAATTCTGGCAATCCTCGGTCAATTGCATTCCATACGGTGCGTTCATTTCAAGCCTCCCGCGCTTCTTCGTGATTCGGTTCGTGGTTCAGACCAGATTCCAGCATCGTCCGTAGAAAACTCGAGCTCCCCACCAAGGTCGCACCCTGGCTGCGCATTTCGAGCAGCAGCTTTCGGCCGCGGCCATCGGCAAAATTCACGCCGCTAAGATCGACCACCACTGGCCGGTCGTCGTGCGCATTCAGGGCCTGATGCCAAGCTTTCTCCAGCTCGCTTACCCATGGGCCCTTTACCCGGCCTTCGAGAATCAGCGTTGTTCCGTCTGTGGAAGTTCGCATTGTCACGCGTAGCACCTTGTCCTCGTCTCGGCATATGTAAGGGCAAGCGAGGAGCCAAGTGTGCCAAAGAAGTGCGAAATCTTGTTAAGAGTATTATTTACAGCAGCTTGAGAGGATCAATCGGTTCGATTTGAGAAGGAGGCGCCGGACAGACTGGAGGCTAGTGGCGAGACGAAATATCGTCACATGACGAAATACAGTCACGGCTCGCTAGGAACTTAAAGTATCACTTTGCAAAATGTTACACGTGGAACGTTTTCTCGTAAACCGTTTCTCGCAGACCATCAGGTCTGCCTGATTGCGCGGACATCCTCATCGGTCAGCTGCGGGAAGTTGTCGTAGAACTGGCCGACGGCGCGAAATTCCCTCGGCGTGAGAAGCGCCACGAATTCATCGGCCTCCGCCGCCAGCAGCATCGAGGTAGAAAGCGGAGCAACGCCGGTGGCGACCACCACGCGTGATGGGCCGAGCTGCCGCAGGGCGGCGATGGCCACGCGCATCGTCGAGCCCGTGGCGATTCCATCGTCGACCAAAATCACCACGCGGCCGCGCACTTCGATGGGCAGGCGATCACCGCGATATTCCATTTCGCGCCGCGCCATTTCCTGGCGCTCCGCCTGCACCACTTGCTCCAAAACCTCCTTCGAAACGTGAAACGCATCCACAATGTCCGGGTCCACGAATTTCGCGCCGCCCATTGCGACCGCGCCCATTGCCAGCTCCTCGAATCCCGGCACTCCGAGTTTACGCACCAGGAAAATATCCATCGGTGCGCCCAGCGTTTCGGCAATTTCGTGCGCGAGGGGAATACCGCCGCGCGGCAAGGCGAGAACTACGACGTCGCTGCGCCCGGCGTAACCCGCGAGCTTCTCAGCCAGCAAACGTCCCGCTTGTTCGCGATTCAAGAGGCGTTCCATACGGCACCAATCCGGTGTCTCCGCGTCCATGCGCCGGTTTCATTGTAAATCAAAAGCAACTTCAGTTCCGCGGCTGCAGCAGAGCAATCCCCGACAACAATCGCCGATGCGATCGGGTCAAACGCCCAGCTCGGGATGAGACTCCAGCAGATAGTTCGGCATTTGCGCGCTGCTGACAAACATCTTGGACGCCTTTACGCGCGGCCGCCGGCTCAATTTCTTGCCTGCGCGAGCCGCGATCTTCTTTCCTGGGACTTTCGCCTTGGCTTTCATGTTGCCTCCCTCAGTTCGCGGGCAGCTGATTGCCTGTCGAATCCGCGTGCATGAATCGGTTTAGAACGTCCTCGGGCAGTGCGGAAAGCGCATCAATGCGGTTCAAGAGCACGCCCTCGAATGCGATGTGCGTCCGCAAGCGATCGACGAGTTCGTCGCCCCACAGTGTCATCGTCGTGCAGCGGTCGATCGTCGCGAATTTCAGTTCATCCCGGAAACGATCCACCAACCGGACGATATCCTCATGCTCCAGAACCACGCGATTGCGTTCGCGCTCCTGCAAGAATTGATGGAACACGGACTCAACGGCGCGGTCCTCCGCGTGGCAGTGCTCGAGGATCCCGGCGAGATGATGGTCGAACGACCGCAAGTCGGCGAGCCCGGTCGCGCGCGCCGCCATATCGGCGCGAGAGGTGCGCGCCAGAAATTCCTCAAAGGTGTCCAACACTCGCGCTATTTCGTCGTGCTCTCTTCGGAGGTACTGAATTCGCTCGTGAACTCCCATGTGCGCCCTCGATTTGCGGTACCGGCCGCGGCCGAATTTGGACTTGTGCCCGACTACCCAACTGGAACCTTCAACTTTCCGTGGCCGGTACCGCGATTTCATACTCGCATTTGCGTGGTATCGCGGCAGTGATGGAGGTCACAGCTCGATGTGATCTACGGGCTCGGTCGAAACGATCCCGAGGCTAGTTGGAAGGTTTTCGCGGGATTTTGAGTTTTTGCATGCGCGAATTCAGCGTGGTGCGATTCATGCCTAATCGTTCGGCGGCGCCGCCCGGGCCTCCGATTTTGCCGTTCGTTTCGCGCAGCACGCGAGTGATGTGTTCGCGTTCGATATCTCCGAGCGCTGACGATGCGCCCGCGGGTGCCGCGATTTCGGCAGCCTGACTGAGCTCGGATTGCGGCACGTTGAGCACGGAACCGCGCGAGAGGATCACGGCGCGCTCCACCAGGTGCTCCAACTCGCGAATATTTCCGGGCCAAGGATAGCGCACCAGCGCGTTCATCGTTTCGGGCGGCACCGTCTCGATTTTCCGGTTCATGCGTTTGGCGAACTTGGCGATGAAGTAGTGCACCAGCAACGGAATATCCTCGCTGCGCTCGCGCAGCGGAGGCACCACGATGGGGAAGACGCTCAGACGGTAGAAGAGATCGCTACGGAATTGGCCCGCCGCCACCATTTTGCCCAGGTCGCGATTCGTCGCCGCCACGATGCGCACGTCGGTGGTGATGGTGCGGCTGGTGCCCAATCTCTCGAATTGCTTTTCCTGCAGCACGCGCAGCAATTTTGGCTGCAGCTCCACGGGAATATCGCCCACTTCATCCAGAAAAATCGTGCCGCGATCCGCGAGTTCCAATCGCCCGATGCGCTGCGCGATCGCGCCGGTGAACGCTCCTTTTTCGTGTCCGAAAAGTTCGCTCTCCAGCAGGCCGGTGGGAATCGAAGCGCAATTGACGCGCACGAAATTGTGCGCGCGTCTTCCGCTCAAATCGTGAACCGCGCGAGCGATCAATTCCTTGCCCGTTCCAGTTTCACCGAGGATCAACACCGTGGAATCCGTCGGCGCCACGGTCTCGACCTGCTTCAGCACGCGCATCAGCGGCTTGCTCTCGCCGACGATCTCCTCGAAATTGAATTCCGTGCGCAGTTCCTCCTCGAGGTAGCGCTTTTCCTCGGCCAGTTTTTGCGTAAGCTCCGCCACGCGGCGGAAGGCCAGCGCATTCCCCAACGCGATGGCAATCTGCCCGGCCATCTGCGTCAAAATTCCGAGGTCATCGTCGGTAAATGTGCCCACGCGGCGGCTGAAGAGATTCAATGTTCCCAGCGCGCCTTCCTGCCCCAGCAACGGGATCCAGCAAGCGGACTGCATGGAGGGATCGCGAAGTTGCGCGCGCACGTCGAAGGGCAATTGTTCGTTCGCGGTTCCTTTGAGCAACAAGGGACGCCGCGACGTGAAAGCCCAGCCGGCCGGCGAGCCATCGATGGGAATCAAGTCATCGGCAGCCTCAGCCGGCGCGTATGTGATCGTCAGGCCGCTCGCTTTCGCGTCGGCTGCCGGCGCCTCCAGCGCTTGCACGCGCAGCATCTTCGACCCGGCGTCGTGCAGCGCCAAAGTCGCCGCGTCAAATTGCTTCACTTGACGCAGACAAGCCGCGATCGCGGTCAGAAGTTGCCGGATATCCAGATGCGCCGCGAGAGTATTGGACATCTCGAGCAAAAACGCTTCGCGCGCCCGCTTGCCCTCGGTGATGTCCCGGGTAACTTTCGTGAATCCGTGCAGCACGCCATTTTTATCGCGCAGCGCGGTAATCACCACATTCGCCCAGAAACGCGAGCCGTCTTTGCGAAGGCGCCAGCCTTCATCTTCGAGGCGTCCCTGAGCCGCGGCGATGCGCAATTCTTCGTCGGGTTTACCGGCCTCGACATCTTCGGCCAGATAGAAGCGCGAAAAATGTTGGCCGATTATTTCGTCAGCCTTGTATCCCTTGGTGCGCTCGGCACCCGCATTCCAACTGGCGACGTGCCCCCGCGGATCAAGCATAAAAATGGCGTAATCACGGACTTCTTCCACCAGCCGGCGAAAGCGTTCCTCGCTCAGGCGCAACGCCGCGTCGGCGTTCTTGCGCGCGGTGACGTCGCGAATGGCGGCGGTGAAAAGGGGTTTCTCGCCCTCATCCAATGGGCTTAGGCTGATTTCCACCGGAAAGATGCTGCCATCTTTTCGCCGGCCCGAGAGTTCCAGCCCGCTGCCCATTGGCCGGGCCCGCGGCGAAGCGGCATAATCGGCGCGATGTGCCGCATGTTTCTGGCGAAACTGTTCCGGTATGAGCATTTCCACGGGTTGGCGCAGAAGTTCTGCCCGCTTATAGCCGAATATCTCTTCGGTCCTTGAATTGACCAGCACAATGCGCCCGGCGCCGTCCACAATGACCATGGCATCGGGCGCCGACTCGAGCAAGCGTGCGAATTTCGACTCCGCGGGCGGCAGCGCTTCGGGGTTCTGGCGGGTATCAGACTCGCTCACGGCTGCGACGTTAGCATTTTGTGCCGATTCGGGACAAGGTAGACTAATTCAGGATCGAGAGGGCATATGAATTCCGATCCGCTTCAAACGCGACTCATAGACGTGCGGAAGGCTGGCAGGGACATGGCAGACGAGCGCAACGCAAGGATTGCGTACTTCTCGATGGAAATTGCGGTGGACCAAAGGATCCCGAGCTACTCGGGTGGCTTGGGCGTCCTGTCCGGAGACATGCTGCGATCGAATGCCGACTTGGGGATACCGATCGTCGGCGTCACGCTGGTTCACCGGCAAGGATATTTCCGGCAGCACCTGGATGCCACGGGCGTGCAGACGGAAACGCCGGACAATTGGAATCCGGAGTCCGATGCTGGAAAAGCTCGAACCGATCGATTTCGCTGGCGTGAATGATCGCTCGGTGAAAGTTCGCGCTTGGCGATATTGGATCGACGGCATCATGGGACACAAGGTCCCGGTCTATTTCCTCGATACCGACTTGCCCGAGAACGGCCCCGTTCGAGCGCACGCTCACCAACAATCTTTATGGCGGCGATCCTTCTACCGCGTTTGCCAGGAAGCGATTCTTGGCATCGGCGGAGTGCTGATGCTGCGAGCGCTGGGGCATGAAGGCATCAATCGCTTTCACATGAACGAGTGCCATTCCTCGCTTGCTGATTCTGGCGCTGCTGCAAGAACGAGTGGGCGAAGCCGCAGTCTCGGCTGCGGTTACCGAAGCGGATATCGAATCCGTCAGGCAGCAGTGCATTTTCACCACGCATACTCCCGTGGCTGCGGCCTTCGACGAATTTCCCGTCGAACTGGCCACGAAAATTCTCGGCGCCGATCGCGTCGCCGCGCTCACGCTCACCAATTGCTGCCCGCGCGGAAAAATGAACCTGGTTTCGCTGGCCCTCGATTGTTCGCATTACACCAACGGCGTGGCCATGCAGCACGGCAAAGTTTCGCAGCAGATGTTCCCGAAATATCCGATTCACGCCATCACCAACGGCGTGCATGCGGCCACCTGGACCTCTCCACCATTCCAGGAGTTCTTCGACCGGCGCATCCCGGAGTGGCGGCGCGACAATCTTTATCTGCGCCACGCCATCGGCATTGGCCTCGATGAGATTCAGGAAACGCATCTGGCCGCCAAGCGCCTGATGCTCGCGGAAATCAAGCGCGCCACGGGCGCAAAACTCAACGAGAGCTTCACTCATTCTGGGCTTCGCGCGACGCGCTACCGCATACAAACGCGCCGATTTGCTCTTCAGCGATCTCGATCGTCTGCGCGCCATTCGCCAGCGCTACGGCCCGTTTCAAGTGGTCTACGGCGGGAAAGCGCATCCCAGCGACAAAGAAGGCCAAGTGCTGATCCGCAAGATTTTTGAAGCTGCGGCCGCGCTGAAGAAAACCATTCCGGTGATTTATATCGAGAATTACGACATGCATTGGGGCAAGCTGCTCACCAGCGGCGTCGATGTGTGGCTCAATACGCCGCATCGCCCTTACGAAGCGTCGGGAACGAGCGGCATGAAATCCGCGCTGAATGGAGTGCCCAGTCTGAGTGTCTTGGATGGCTGGTGGGTGGAAGGGCATCTTGAAGGCGTGACGGGCTGGGCCGTATCGGCACGGATCAGGATTCGACGCCGGAGGTGGAGCTGGCATCGCTCTACGACAAGCTCGAACGCGTGGTCCTGCCGCTTTATTACGCGCGGCCGCGAGCCTTTGCGGAAGTGATGCGCTCGACGATCGCGGTGAATGGATCGTTTTTCAATACGCAGCGGACCGTTTCGCAATATGTGATGAACGCGTATTTCCCTAAGCTGGGGAGCGATCAGGATGACCGGTCCGAGCATGCGACTGGGACGGAAGAGTTGGTGTCGCGGCGGACGTAGGGAATTTTAAGATCACGACGCGCGGTTCATTCGAATAGTTTCGCTGGTTTTTCTTCCGCACAGAGGGATTTCTCCGGCGGCTCCTTCCGCATTTGTGCGTGCTCGAGTTAGAGTCAGAAGAGAAAAACGCCGGCTAGCAGCCGGCGCTACAGGCACGGCATTGCACCGGTGGTTGCTGTGACTCCAGGCCGCGAATTTCGTTTTGCAGCCACGTGCCCAGGGCGTTCTCCAGCTCATCTTGAGTGCCGCAGCGGTAGAAATACTCGATGGTCTCGCCTTGGGCGTTGAGCGGGATTTGTCGGCAGGGAACTTTTTTGTCACGGCAATCCTCGGGGACGAGAGGCATCAAAACACATTCGGAGCAGGGCTTGGGGTGCTCGGGATTGTCGTGGTTCATGCACGTGGGCGAATCCTGGAAAATAAATTGCGGACGCCAGGACGGTTTGCGGTATCCGCCTGCATCAAGGAATTCGCGCTCGGCTTTCAAGGCTCGCAGCAGCGCATCATTGTCGTTTGTCATGGCACCCTCCATGCACCTTACGTTTCATTAGGCGCGTGCGCGAGCCAAGCGGTCTGTGATGACTGTCACGAAAGCAGGTGATGGGAGTCACGATGTTTAAGGGCGGCTACGGCGAGCAGGCAAGCACTGGGAATTTGCGCGCGGAGAAATGAAAAGGGCCGCGAGGGTGCGCGGCCCTTCCAAACGCGTGTAGCAGGCGGCTACTGCTTGTCGTACACCGTGCTGGAGTTCATCTTCATGCCCATGTCGTCGGTTCCACTGATGGTTACGGTGCGGCTCTTACCATCGGCAGAAACTTTGATAGTGCCGGTGGAAGTGACTTTGCCGCCCTTCTTGATGGTCATGGATAGCGTGTGATCGTTGACGCGCTTGTAGGCGCGCATGTCGGACGTGGGGTCGCCCGTCACGGCATAATCCTTGCCGTCGAATTTTCCGGTCCACTCGGTGTGAACTGCCTTGCCGTCAGCGGTGTTGCCGTCAACGGTGACTTTGATATTGTCGCCGTCCGCGGAATACACGACGGTGTGGTTCTTCGGCGCGCCTTTGGAGAACTTTGATTTGGCCTCGTTCAGTTTCCAGGTGCCGATATTCACATCGTCAGCGGCGCGGCAAACCGCGACGGTGGCGAACAGCACCGCTAACACCAAGAAAATCTTTCGAGCTCTCATCTGATCTCCTCTCGCGAACTCCCTCGTGAGCCTGACAGCGGGCGAATCATACACCGTTTTCGGGCGCACGCGCCGCGCGAGGGCGAAGATTTGAATGCCGCGCCGATTCCAGCAGGCTCATCGGCGATAACCGATTCGGCAAAGTCCCATTGCTTCAGCCTGCTGCGGCTAGCAAGCTGGGTATCGAGGGATCGGAATTCCATGAGCACAACGCGAGAAATGCTGGAAATGCGGCTGCATCCCGACGCGCAGTCAGGCGGCGGCTCAGTGCTGCAAAATCATCCGACGCGCAGCGCGACGACCATTGATGGATGGAAGTCAGCGCTATTTGGATTGCCGTTCATGGCTGCGGGCGTTTTCATCGGGTTCGTGGCGAATGGCTCGATTTCGGGGCACAAGAATGCGCCGGATTGGTTGATCTGGATCATCGCCGCGATGTTTTTTTCTGCCGGCGCGTTTTTAGCCATTCACGGCGTGCGTGGAGCGGTGCGCAAATCGCGATATCTGCGCGCGGCGGCGCTCAATCCCGGGCAGCCGTGGCTTTACGATTTTCACTGGAGGCAGGAAGGAATTAAGTTCTCGGCCTTTGACGCGATGCTGGGGCGGCTGGTGGCGGCGCTGATCTGGTCGGTATTTCTCGTGCCGTTCTTCTGGATTGGATTGGCGCATCGAGGGGCGTGGATGTTTACGGCAGTTGCTTCGATCTTCGCGCTCGTCGGATTGATTTTCTGGTACCGCTGGGCGCAGATGCTGGCGGATCTGATTTTTCACGGGAATAGTTATTTGAGCTACGACTCGTTTCCCTATTTTCTCGGCGGAAATTTCAGGGCGCGTTTGCGTGCGCCGAACCACCTGGCGGCGGTGGGGGAGTTGCAGCTGACTTTGCGATGCGTGCAGGAGAAATACGTGACCAGCGGAACCGGCGACAATCGCACGAGCCAGGTGGTTTGTTACGAGCTTTGTTCGCGAGTTACGAGCATACCGAGCGAGCGGCTCGTTGGTTATGCCGGCGCCGAAATTCCGATTGAGTTCCGGCTGCCCGCCGATCAACCGACTACGAACTTAGCCGCGACGCCGCCGACATATTGGGAAATCGAAGCCCGCGGGGAATCGGGCGCGGTGAGCTATGAGGCTTACTTCCTGGTGCCAGTCTATAAGCCGGTCTGAGCGGCGAGCGTTACGTTTCGTGGTGAGCCGGGGAGGACTCGAACCTCCAACCCGCTGATTAAGAGTCAGCTGCTCTACCATTGAGCTACCGGCCCACGAAGCGAAAAATAATAACACGAACTGCGGGAATTACTGAGCGGCGTTCCAACGGGCCGAAAAAGGCCGGATCTAGCGGCTGAGGCGGGGAATCCGAGCCCGCGAATCCCCGCAATCTGCTGAGTCTGCTGTAGATCCGCCGCCTGCAACTATTCGGCGGCGAAGCTATCTAATCGAGTACCGCCAAGCATGATATAGATAGCGGGCGGAGCTGTGCGAGGAGGATCGCCAGATGCCGGAAAAAATCAAGAAGTCGGACGCGGAGTGGAAGAAGGTGCTGGGCCCGAATGAATATCACGTGACGCGGCAGAAGGGAACGGAGCCGCCGTTCACGGGCGAGTACGAGGATACCGAGACGCCGGGGATGTACGTGTGCGTATGCTGCGGGCAGCCGCTGTTTGAGTCGGACGCGAAATTTCACTCGGGATCGGGTTGGCCGAGTTTTTTCAAGCCGGTGGATGAGAAGAATGTGGAAGTGGAGCGGGACGTGAGCCATGGCATGGTGCGGGAGGAAGTGATGTGCAGCCGGTGCGACGCGCATCTGGGGCATGTGTTTGATGATGGACCGCAGCCGACTGGGCAGCGCTTCTGCATCAATTCCGCGGCTTTGAAATTGGAAGAGAAGGACGACGAAAAGAAATAAGAATTTTCGAGAGGGGAAGTAAGAGGCCACGCTCAAGCCGGCCCTTCAAAAACCTACGGAATACTACAGCGCCAGCGCAGTGATTTCGCGCTGGCTTTTTTTTTAGTAATCGAAGAGGAAGACTTCGGGATGCGTGTCCGCGGGATCGATGGAGATCAGGCGCACGTCTGCCGGCGAGGTCACGTAGAGTGCCAGCTTCGCCGGCAAGCCCGCGCCGCTCACGGGCGTGAGCACGCCGCGGCCGTTTGACGCAACCGTATAAGTCGCGGTGAGCGCCTGCCCAGTGTCTGCCGTGCCTCCGCTATCCACAGAATCGTCCGTACCGCTGATATTTCCCGCGCCGTCCGCCGAGGCCGCGCCGCTGATCGTGGCAGACTGCGCATCGGTCAAGAACGGCCCGCCGAGCGTGTATTGACCCTGCACCGAAGAAGTGCTGAAAGTCGGGCCGCCGGTCTGCAGCGCGATTCTGCCGGAAGTAGCGGCAGCATCCGCGCCGATGAAAAATGCCTCGCTGGGGCTGACGATGTAGGCGAAGCCGAGACGGTCGGTGGTTTGCGAGAGCATGACTCTGCCGTTCGCCTGTACTGCGTACGCGCCTACCGGAGGTAGCGCCGCGGAAACCGTCCCGCCATCATTCTGATCGAAAGTCTGCGCGGTAATCGAGCCTGCGCCGGATACGCCGGGAGTAAATAGCATCAAGCTGCCGAAGACGTTGGAATTGCCGTTGGAGTCCAGACCGGTGCCGGTGACCACATAGTTGCCATTTAAAGATGCATTCGCGAAAGGTCCGCCGGATTCATGGCGCGCGATGCCGCCGAACGGAGGAAGATTCGTGTTGGTGATATGGCCCTTGTCGTCCTGAGTGGTCTCCAGCGAGGAGAGGAAAAATATTTCGTTCGGCGAGACGACGTAGAAGATGAAGCTCTCCGTATTCGGGCTGAGGAATACCGTGAAGGATCCGCGGCCGTTGCCGCCCAGGTTGCCGAACGAGCCGGTGACAGCCGGGAAACTCGTGAGCGTGCCGGCATCGTTCAAGTCCGCGGTGCCATTGCTGATTATCGCGGCACCGTCGGCGCGGAAGCGGCCGGCCAGGACGCTCGGGCTGTTGTCCAAGTCGAAGCCCGGAAACACGAAGGAGTAGTCTCCGCTGAAGACGCCGGCGGTGAACGCGCTGGAAGTCTGCTTACGGATCACGCCCGTGCCGCGGCTGCCGGAATCATCCTGCTCGGTGAAAATCAAATTGCTCTCGGCGTCGAGCGCCAGTTGAAACGTAAGGATGAGCGTCTGGTTTCCAGCCTCAGCGATATTCCAGGTCATGGTTCCGCGGCCGTCGGAGCCCATCGAATAGGTTCCGGTGAAGGATTGATTGAATTTCAAGCTATTGGAATGGACGTCGAGAACTCCCGCGCTCAGCGTTCCTTTGCCGTCGGAGGTGAATGCGCCGGCAAGTATTTCCGGAAATTCCGGCGTTCCCGCAGCGGGGCCGAAGCCGCGGAAGAAAAACGCGTAAGGACCGCTGAAGAGCAGATTATTTTGAGCGATATTGCCGTTCGCCGAGATCACCAGCGTGTAGGTTTTCGTGGCCGTCTGCGGCGTCGCTTCGGAATCCGTTACTTGCACGGTGAAAGTGGAAGAGCCTTCGCGATTCGGAAGGCCGGAAAGCGTGCCGCTCGAAGGATTGAGCGTCAAACCGGGAGGCAGAAGCCCGCCAACCACGCTCCAAGTCAATGGCGCGACGCCGCCGGTGGCTTGAATGGCCTCGCTGTAGGGCACCGCCGTGGTGCCGGGCGGCAAGGCCGTCGTAGTGATGATCAGCGGCGAAGGAGCATTGATGGTGATGCTCAGCGCCTGCGTGGCGGACTGCGCCGGAATCGCCGAATCCTGCACTTTCACCGTGAAGTTCGACGTGCCTTGTGCCGTCGGCGTCCCGGAAATTTGGCCCAGCGTGGTTGTCACCGGCGGAGTGCCGGAAGTCGTCGTGACCGTTGTAAGCGAGAGGCCGGCCGGCAGCGAGCCTTGCAGCAAGCTCCAGGTCAGCGGCGGAATTCCGCCGCTCGCGCTGATCGACGCGTTATACGGAATTCCCAGCACGCCTTGCGGCAGGGAAGTGGTCACGATGGAAATCGGCTGCGCGGGTGCGATTGTCAGCGTAAAGGCTTGCGTCAGCGTCGCCGGAGGCGTGCCGTTATCGGCAGCCTGCACCGTGAATTGCGATGTGCCGGAAGCGCTTGGCGTTCCGGCGATCACGCCATTCGTGCCCAGGCTCAAGCCCGCGGGCAACGTGCCGGAAGCGACCGTAAATTTCAGCGGAGTCACGCCGCCGGTGACGGCGAGCTTCTGGCTGTAAGGAACGCCGTTTTCGCCGCCGGGAAGCGTCGTGGTCGTGAACATCATCGCCACGACGATATTGAGCGTGATGGTTTTGGTGATCGAAGTATTCGAGACAGACGTGGCCTCGAGCGTCACGGTTTGCTGCGCGGCGATATCTCCTGGCGCGGTATAGGTGACGCCGAACGGCGTCGAATTCGAAAGCGTGCCGCAGTCCGGCAGAGTGCAGGACGGAGGATTGGTCGTATTGTCGTTGAAGACTTGCCAGGTGACGCCCGCATTCCCGGTGTCGTTTAGCACCGTCGCGGTGAAATTCACAGCTTCCTGCGCGTCAACGGAAAGCGTACCACTCGGCGTGAGATTAATGGAGATGGAGCCGGTACCGCCGCCACCTCCGCCATGGCAGCCGGCAATCAGAAAAATTGCCGCCAGCGCGGGGGCGAAAAGGCCGATGATTTTTGGCAAGCCGAGACCGGCGCGGGACATTCTGTGGCTGCAACCCGTCATGTAATGTTCAGCCGCGCGCGTGCGGGCCAGCTCTCCTTGTCGAAGGCACTGCTTGGGCGTTGCAGGTGCGCTTTCTGAAGCCAGCGGGGATTCGGACCCGAGTACCGCAAAAAAGGCGAACAACGTGAATAACAAAAGGAACTGAGGGTGTCAACGCGCTTTTCCGGCGGCCTCGCGTCTTGAGGGCCGGCGCCTGGGCGGAATTATAGGTCTCCGGGCCGGCAACGTAGCGACGCACGCGGCCGGCGGAAAATTCACGCGCACCGAGAGCCACGCGATTTATCGACACGTCTAAACTCATCTGGGATAATGCCCCCGTTTGCGTCAGGAGGCTTGATGCGTTGGATTAGTCGGACGTTGCCCGAGCTCGTGTTGTTCGCAGCATTGCTTGCCGCGATGGTTGCGCTGGCGGGTGGATTTGACGGCGGTTTGCGCGCGCAGAATCCGCGCGGAGCAATCCGCGGAACCGTGCAAGATACGAGCGGCGCCGTCGTTCCGGAGGCTCGCATTGTGATCCGCGCCGCCACATCATCGGTGCAGCGCGAAGTGGTTTGCGATGCGCGCGGCGAATTTCGCCTCGAGGATCTGCTGCCGGGCGCGTATAGCCTGACGGTGAGCGCGAAGGGTTTCGCCGACGCGCAGTCCGATGTCACCGTAATCGTCGGCGTCATCCGCGATACCACTGTCACGTTGAAAGCTGCTGCGCTGCAACAGTCGGTCAACGTGCAAGGCCAATCCTCATCCATCACATCCGAACCCATCGATGCCGCCAGCGTCGTGCAGCAGGGAATCGTCTCCTCCGGCGATTTGCAGTCGCTTCCTCTCGCCCATCGCAGCTTCGCCAATATGGCTTATATCGCTCCGGGCACCGAACCCGTCGAGCCCTCGGATCCCACGAAAGCCCGCATCACCGCGGTTTCCTTCGGCGGAAGTTCCGGGCTGAACGTCGAGTTATCCGTTGATGGCGGCGACAATTCCGACGACTACATCGGCGGATTTCTGCAGAATTATTCCCCCGACGCGATTCGAGGAATTCGCCGTGCGCACCGCGCAGGAATCCGCCGAGACCGGGCGCACAACGGGCGGCTCGGTGCTGCTCACCACCAAGCGCGGCGGCGATCTCTGGCACGGAGGCGCGGCATTCTATGAGCGCGACGCTTCCATGAACGCGCGCTTGCCGATTGACAATCCCGAGCCCGAGCCCAAGCAGCCGTTCTCGCGGCAGAATTATATTGGCACGCTCGGCGGCCCCATCGAGCGCGGCAAAATCTGGTTCTTCTCATCGCTCGAATATGTGCACGAAAACTGCCAGCATTGCTTACAGCCCCGCGAGCCTCGGCGCAGTTTCAGGCGCTGGCATCGCTCGCTTCCGATCGGGATTGATTCCGGGAGTGAGCTCGATTCCGGTTCCCAATCACGTGCCGGTTCCGTTCAAGGATTTTCTAGGGACGGTGCGCCTCGATTGGGCGCAATCGGAAAAATCGCAATGGTTTCTGCGCGGCGCGCTCGACACTTACACCACCGACAACGATCTGGTGCAGCAGTCCACGCTCGATTCCACCGGCGCCACCTCGCATTCCAATTACATGAATCTGCTTTTGGATCAGCATTACACCTTCAGCCCCACATGGCTCGGCGCGTTCGTCTTCGAAGCCAGCGGCCTGCATCACACCGAAGCGCGCAATTCGAATTTCGGCTTCGCGCTTGCCTTTCCCTTCAGCTCGACGCTCAGCACCATCTCCGGCTTCGAAACCTTCGGCGACAATCAGTTCGTCACTCCCATCACCGCTTTTCCCGCCCTGCGCAATCAGCAGAAATATCAATTCCGCTATGACGTGACGCACACTTCCGGCAAGTCATGCCATCCGCTTCGGAATAAATTTTATTCATGAACCGGTGCTGAGCGGCGCGCTCGCGGGCAATGCGGAGACGCTGCTGCTTTATCCCCAGGATCCGAGTTTCTACGCCGCCGACCCGTCGCAATTTTTCTTCAGCAATGGTTGCGTCACGCAGCCGACTGACGCCTCGGGGATCACATGCCAATTTACTCCGGATGCCAACGGCGTATTCACGCAGAACGTCCAGCGCCTGGGTCTTTACGCCGAGGATTCCTGGCGGATACCTGCCGCGGCTCACGCTGAATCTTGGCCTGCGCTACGACACCACTTTCGGCCTCTTCGATGCCGAAGGCCGCTCGCAGCTCGAAAATCCCGCCTTGCTCACGGTGCAAGCGCTGCAGCATCCCATCCCGAGCGGCGCACCGCACGACTACCGCAAAGCCTTCGCACCGCGGCTGGGCATCGCCTACTCGCTCGGTCAATCGCGGCAAGACGGTCCTGCGCGCCGGTTTCGGATTATTTTTCAATGACCTGGCGCAAAACGGCTGGGTAACCGCGCTGCAGGCGGTGAACTCGCCGCTCGCAGGTCCATGCGCCGCGCCCGGCGATCCGGGCTGCGTCCCGGGTGCGCGGCGATGGCGCGTTGATCGATCCAATTACAAAACGCCCTACGCGATTCACGTCACAGGCGGAGTGGCGCACGCCTTCAATTCGAAATGGACGCTGAGCGCCGACTACACGCACGAGCAGGGCGTGCACGGTTACGCCCATATCAATACACAGCCGGCGCGACGCTCTTCACCCCGCTTCTTCCGCCGCCGATGTGCCCAGACGCAGTCCCGAATCTCACCGTCTTTCGTAGCGACAATCGCTCCAGCTACAACGCCCTGATGGTTCACCTGCAGGGCAACGTCGCGCGCCGCTTCAATCTGGAATGCAATTACACGCTCTCCAGCGCGAAGACCTGGGGCTGCGTCCTCGGCGAACTGTTCGATTACGTGAACGGCGTCTGCAATCCCGCTTCATTCCTTCGGCCCGGGCGATTACGGCCCGTCGGGCGAAGACGTGCGCAACCGCTTCGTGCTGGCGGGTATGTTTCATGCGCCGTTTGGCTTCGAGATTTCCACTCTCACGCAGGCCGAAGGCGCGCGGCCCTTCACGGTGACCACGCCCGTGGACGTGAACGGCACGGGCGATCCCACCGACGATCGCGCCGTAGTGAACGGCATGCAGACTTCGCTCGATGCAGTTCCGGGGTCGAGCGTACATCCAGGTGGATATGCGCGTGAGCCGGCCGTTCCATTTCGCTGAACGATACGAAGTCATGCCGTTCGTCGAATTCTTCAACTTGTTCAATCGCAATAATCCCGGCGCAAATTACGTCACGGATATTTCCGCGCTGCCTACGCCGGTAAACAGCCTCACCAACGCCACCGCGCTCTGCCTCGATCCCGCATGCACGCAAACGCAGCCGATCACCAGCTTGAAACAATTGAGCGTCCCCTCCGGCGCGCTGGGCGACTTTTTCGGGCCCGGCACCACAGTCGGAATCCCGTTCGCCGCGCAAGTGGGAATCCGACTGTCGTTTTAGGCCTCTTTCCATTGTTCCGCCCCCGTGCAACTTTGCGCAGTTCCGATTCTACGGGTGTAACATTCGAGCCCTCTGGGAATCTCAAGGGAGTGGGAGTGGGAGTGCGTACTCAGTGGAGTGTACCGGGATGCGCGAGGGATGAGGCGTGGCCGAGCTGATTCGACGAAAAAAAGGCGAAACAGATTCGCCGCCGCGAGCTTCTGAAACTCTCGCCCGTACTGCTGCTCGGCGCGTTTGCAGTGCCATCGCTACAGGATGCTCTGCTAAAAGAAGGGCTCGCGTTCCACGACTGGGCCAGCAAAAAGCTATTTCGCCGCAATCACCTCGCACCGACCTTCGACGATGCCGACGTCGTTCCCTTCGAGCATTTTCCTGTAAACACATACGACGCCGATGATCCCGGCGTTGATCTCGCCGCTTGGAGTCTGAAAGTTACCGGCGATGTCGAGAAACCCGGCGAATACGCGCTGGCGCAAATTCAAGCACTCCCCCGGCAGCGCCAGAACACGCGCCACATCTGTGTCGAAGGCTGGGACGTAATCGGCCGCTTCGGCGGCGCGCGCCTTTCCGATTTCCTCAATCTCGCGGGCGCCAATCCGCGCGCGCGATTCGTCTACGTCGAGTGCGCCGACGACTATTACACCGCGATCGACATGGCCACCGCGCGCCACGCACAATCGCTCCTCTGTTACGAAATGTACGATCGCCCGCTCACTCGTGAACACGGCGCGCCCGTGCGGCTGAGCATTCCCACAAAAATCGGCTACAAGAACGCGAAGTATTTGACGCGCATGCACGTCACCGACGTGCTCGCCAAGCAGGGCTACTGGGAAGATCAAGGCTACAGCACTTATTACGGACTCTAACGGAGGCGCAATGGGCCCGGCGGTGCCGCAAAAAATCTTGGAGTGGGAGGCGAAGAAGTCCGGCGCGCCCGTGCGCGCGGCTTACGAGCATCCATTCCTGGTGCGCCTCTGCCATTGGATTAATTCCGTCGCTCTGCTTGTCCTCATCGCCAGCGGCCTGCGAATTTTCCGCGCCTTTCCAAGCTTCGGGCCCAAGATCCCGCAGGAGAATTTCGTCAATGTCCCCGCGCAATTCACGCTGGGCGGCTGGCTTGGCGGCGCGCTGCAATGGCATTTCACGTTTATCTGGATCTACGCCGGGACGGGCCTGCTCTACATCGCCTACGAAATTTTCAGCGGGAATTACCGCCAGGTGCTCTTCCTGCCCCGCGATATTCGCGGAGTCTGGCCGATGGCGCGGCATTATTTCTTCTTCGGCCGCAAGCCGGAACTGAACGAACCCTACAACCCGCTCCAAAAGCTGGCATACACCTCCGCCATTCTTCTCGGCGTGCTGTCCGTCGTCACCGGTATCGTTCTTTATCGTCCCGTACAATTTTCATGGCTGGGCTGGCTCATGGGCGGTTTTCACTTCGCGCGCATCTGGCATTTTTTCGTTATGCTGGCTTTTCTGGCGTTTATCGGCGGGCACCTCGTGATGGTGCTGCTGCACGGCTGGAATAATTTTGTTTCCATGCTGCACGGATGGAAGAAGAACCCGGAATATTTGCGCTAGCGCCGCCGCGGAACTCGAATTCCGCAGGCAGCAAGCCTAAATGACTGAGATGCCATCCCCGGCAAAAGGCCGAAGCGAGGGCGGAGGAGCGCCATCCGCCGAAATCCCGCCACTGGCTTATGAACGCGAGCTCATCGAACGCATCCGCCGCGGCGAGCGCGAGCTTTTTGCCGAACTGATTCGCCCGTACGAGCGCCGCGTTTACGTCACCGCGTTCGCGATCCTGCAGAACGAGTCCGACGCGCAGGAAGTCGCGCAGGAAGCCATCCTGAAAGCGTTCGCGCATCTCGATCAATTTCGCGGCGAAGCGCGATTCAGCACTTGGCTCACTCGCGTCGCCATCAATGAAGCGCGCATGCGCCGCCGCAAAGATCATCGTGAAATCATGAAGCCATTCCACGAGCTCGAAGCCGAAGACGACGACGGCCAGTTCGTTCCTCAGGATTTTGCCGACTGGCGCGAAATTCCATCCGAAACTCTCGAACGCAAGGAATCGCGCGATCAACTCGTGAAAGCTCTCGCCTTGCTCGGCGAAAAATACCGCGAAGTCTTCGCGCTTCGCGATATTCAGCACCTCAGCATCGAAGACACCGCCGAAGCTCTCGACGTCACCCCAGGCACCGTCAAGACGCGGCTGCTGCGCGCCCGTTTGATGCTGCGCGAAATTCTTGCTCCGGGGCTTGGCGGCATTTGGAATCGGCCGCTCGCTTTCGAGAAGGGAACTAAGCCATGGACCTAAGATGTGAAGTCGTTTGGCAGGAAATATCGAATTACGTGGATGACGAAGTGGAAGCTTCCTTCCGCGCCGATATGGATCGCCACATCAGCGGTTGCCGCCGCTGCACCACGGTGCTGGCAGGCACCAAAAATGTCGTCGAGATTTACGGCCAGGCTCGCATGTTCAGCGTTCCGGTGGAATTTAGCGCGGCGCTGCATCGCCGCCTTGCGATGCAGTCCCGGCCCGAGCGCGGCGCGGCTTTCACCTGGGTTGTCTCCGTGGCGGGCGCGGGCCTCGTTGCCGCAGCGATGGTAATTTTCAGCATGCCGCGATTCACCGCCCCGCCGCTTCGCGCCCCGATGAGCGAGCCCGCGCTCCACGCACCCGCGCCTGAAATGGTCGCCGTTTCCGATGACGGCAAGACTTTTCACGTTCCCGGCTGCACGTATCTCCACGGCCCGTCGAAATTGATGCCCGTAGATGAGGCCATGCGCAAAGGCTACAACCCGTGCATCCGCTGCGAAGCAAAGCTGATCCATCGCCTGCAGGAAACGCGGCCGGTTTCCGTGATTCCGATACCGCCCGCGATGCGATCCGCTACCGGCGACTAATCCGGCAATCTCATCTCACCCAGCCCGGGCAAAGTGCGAATTTGATCTCGCTCGGACTCTCGCTTAGAGAACTTCGCATACGTCGCGCCAAACCGCGGCGCCACGGAGGGAGCCCCCGAATTTATTCGGAGGGAGGATAGAACGTCGCATTCGTTGCGGCGGAGCCGCGGTGTCAGGGAGGGAGCCCCCGAATTTATTCGGAGGGAGGATAGAGCTTCGCATTCGTTGCGGCGGAGCCGCGGTGTCAGGGAGGGAGCCCCCGAATTTATTCGGGGGAGGAGCGCTTCAGCGCTCCGAAAGAACGTTACGCGTAAAAATGCGCTTTAGCGCTGGGCACTTCGTGCGCGGGTCGTCACGCGGCTCGCGAAGCTGCTTCGGGACCCCGCCCCATTTTCTTTTCACCGAACTTTTTTGGTATAAATAAGTGTTTGCGAGCGTGCCGAAACGCTGCTCTTGCCCGGTATACAATCCTCGCATCTAATTCGGGAGCGGCGAGAACTGCCCGCTTGGGAGGCCAGCATTGATAGAAGTGCGGGACTTAACCAAATCGTTCGGTGACAAAACGGCGGTCGATCACGTCTCTTTCACGGTCAACAAAGGTGAAATTCTCGGCTTCCTTGGCCCCAACGGCGCCGGGAAAACCACCACGATGCGCATTCTCACCGGCTTCATGCCGGCGACCAGCGGCACCGCACTGCATTGACGGCCACGATGTTTCCACCGATTCGCTCGAAGTTCGCCGCCACATCGGCTACCTTCCCGAAAATCCGCCGCTCTATACCGATATGTCCGTGCACTCCTATCTCGATTTCGTCGCGCGCATCAAAAATGTCCCGGCCGAGAAGCGCGAAACCCGCATCACCGACGCACTCGCAAAGACCAGTCTCGAAGACAAGCGCGACGAACTCATCAAGCGCCTCTCCCGTGGCTATAAGCAGCGTGTGGGAATCGCGCAAGCCCTCGTTCACGATCCCGACGTGATCATTCTCGACGAGCCCACCGTTGGCCTCGACCCCAAGCAAATCATCGAAGTGCGCCACCTGATCAAAGGCCTCGCCGGAAATCACACCATCATTCTTTCCACGCACATTCTGCCCGAAGTCAGCATGACCTGCGATCGCGTGGTCATCATCAATCAAGGCAAAATCGCCGCCGTCGACACGCCCGCAGAATCTCACCACTCGAGCTGAAGGGCGGCCAGCGCGATCCGCGTCGAAGTGCAGGCCGACGAAAAAGCCGCTCGCGATGCGCTTCAGCGAAATTCCCGGCGTGCGCAACGTGTGCAGTCGAAGCCGCCGGCGCCAGCGGACGCATCGCGCTAGCGTCGAATCCGCCGCAAGGTCAGGACATCCGCAGCCAGATTGCCGCCAGCCTCGTCGGCAAAAGGCTGGCCGCTCTACGAATTGCGCGGCGTGAATCTGAGCCTCGAAGATATTTTCCTGGAATTGACCACCGACGATTCCGCGCACGCGCAGTCGCCAGCGCCAACTGAGGAGCGAGACGGACGAAATGAAAGGTCTCTACGCCATTTATCGCAAGGAAATGGGCCACTACTTCGTCTCGCCGATCGCCTACATCATCGTCGGCGTTTTCCTGATCCTCACCGCCTTTTTCTTCACGCGCATTCTGGCCTCGGTCGATCGAGCAGGCCTTTGAGATGGGAATGCAGGAGCATGCAATTCGGCGGCGCGCGGCTCGAGCATTGACGTTCCCTCCACCACCGTGCGCTATTTCTTCGGCGTGCTTTCCTCCATCCTTCTTTTCCTTACGCCCATGCTCACCATGGGCGTTTACGCCGAAGAGCGCAAGCGCGGCACCATCGAACTGCTGATGACCTCGCCGATCACCGACTCGCAAATCGTCCTCGGCAAATTCCTGGCCTCGCTCACTCTGCTGATCATCATGCTGCTGCCGACCATCGCTTATTGCGTCTTCATGTTTGTTCACAGCGACCCGGCTCCGCCGTGGAAGCGTGCTCGTGTGCGCCTATCTCGGCGTCGCTGCTGCTCGGCGGAGTGCTGCTGGCGCTCGGCTCGCTTTTCTCGTCGCTCACGGAAAATCAAATCATCGCTGCGGTGCTCACATTCGGCGCGTTCCTCATTCTCTGGGTCATCGATTTCGGAGCCAAAAATACGTCGACCGGAATCGGCTCGGTCCTTCAATACATGTCCATCGTCCGCCATTACGATGATTTCACGCGCGGCATTCTCGATACGGCCAACGTCGTCTTCTACGTCAGCCTCATCGTGCTCGCGCAATTCTTGACCGTTCGCAGTCTTGATTCCATGCGTTGGCGCCGCGCGTAATCCAGGGCGGCCGCTCGCGCATTTCACGAAGCGTTCGCAGGAGGAGCTCGAAAGATGAATTGGGATCGCCAGGAATGGCTTCGCAATATCGGCACAATCGGCCTCGCCATGGCCATCGCCGGCGCTATTCGTTACGAATATCAGGGCGAGCTGCTGCTCATGAGCAAGATCCTGCTGATCGCCGGCGGCGCGCTCATTCTCATAACGCTGGTTCTCGGTTATCAATCCATTCTCGAGTTTTTCTCCCACCGCTCATCGCGCCTCGGCACCAACGCCGCCGCCCTGATCGTTTCTTTCCTCGCCATCCTCGGCTTTCTAAATTTCCTGAGTTTCCGCCATCACAAGCGCGTGGACATGACCACCGAGAAGCTTTTCACCCTCTCCGATCAGACCATCCGCATCGCCAGCGGCTTGCAGCAAGACGTTGACGTCTATTGGTTCGACAAATTGCCCGACCCCGAACTCAAAGATCAAATCGCTGAATATTCGAACCTGACCAAACACATTCATTACAAGGATATCGACCCGCAGCAAAATCCCGAGACCGCGCAGCAATTCGGCGTCACCCACATGAAGCAGGGCGTGATCGCTTCAGGCTCGAACCATCAGCTCCTCGAGGCCACCACCGAGCAGGACATCACCAACGCCATCGTGAAAGTCACCCGCAAATCCCAGAAAATCGTTTGCTTTGCCGAGGGCCACGGCGAAAAGCCCATCACCGGCAGCGACGCCGACGGCTTTGCCGGCGTGAATCACGCTCTCAATCAAGAGAGCTATCTCACTAAAAGTTTCAACCTCGCCACCGATAACGGCGTTCCTCCCGATTGCAGCCTCGTCGTCATCGCCGGCCCGAAGCAGGCCTTCCTTCCCGTCGAATCGCAAATGCTCGCCAAATATCTCGACGACGGCGGCAAAGCCTTCATCATGGTCGATCCCGAAACCGACCCGAAACTCCAGGATGTCTTCTCCGCTTGGAATGTGAAAGTGGGCGACGACGTCGTCGTGGACGCCAGCGCGCTCAGCCAGATGTCGCAGATGGGCCCCTTCGTTCCCATCGCCGTCACTTACGGTTCCAGTCCGATTACGCGCACTTTCGGCAACGCCATGACCCTTTACCCTCTCGCCCGCACCGTTTCCACCGCCGACAAAAACAAAACCCAGCCCGGCACCACCGAGCTAATCAAATCCTCCACCCGCAGCTTCACCATTCCGAAGCTCGACCCGAAAGTGAAAGAAATCAAATACGACGCCACCAAAGACACTCTCGGCCCGCTTTCTCTAGGCGTCGCCTCGGAACGCAGATCCGGCGCCGAACCCAGCTCCAAGGACGGCCGCCTCGTCGTCATCGGCAATTCCCAATTCGCTTCCAATCAATTTGCCGGCCAGGTTCGCAATGCCGATCTCTTCATGAATAGCGTCAATTGGCTCGCCGAAGACGAAGACCTCATCTCCATCCGCCCGAAGAGCGCCACCAGCCGCCGCGTCACGTTCACCGAAACGCAGAGCCGCGAGCTCACCTGGTTTAGCCTTCTTCTGCTACCCGGCATCGTGATTCTTTCCGGCGTTTACATCTGGTGGAAGCGGCGCTAGCCGACCATGAAAAAGAGCACTGGCATCATATTCCTCTTGGCTGCGGCGCTCGCCGCCTATGTCTACTTCTACGATCTGAAGCACACTAAGCCGAGCGACACCTCGGGTGATTCAGACAGCAGCGCTGCTTCCAGCGACGCGTCCACTTCGAAGCCGGCCTTCACGCTGGCCGCACCTGATATCTCCAGCCTCACCATTCAGCGCGGCGATTCCAGCTCCACTTTCGAGCAGCGCGCCGATGGCTGGTATATGACCCAGCCGCTGCAAACCCGCGCCGAATCGAAAAGCCTCGCGCCGTGCTCGCCGATCCCGGCTCGGTTTCCTCGATTCTCGGTTCCATCGGCACTTCGCGCGTGGTTTCCTTCGCCGCCAACACGCCAGACGATCTCGCGAAGTACGGTCTGGCTCAGCCCTCGGCCAGTATCCACGCGCAACTCGATAGCGGCAAATTCGCCGATCTGCAGCTCGGCAAGAAAGATGGCAGCTTATATTTCGCGCGCGATCCCTCGCGGCCTTTCATTTTCCGCGTCCAGGATTCCGTGCATACCACTCTCGAAACTAAATTCTTCGACCTGCGCGACAAAGCTCTCATTCATGCCGAAGAAAGCGACTTCGTCCGCGCCGAGTTTCACAATGCCAAAGGCGCCACCACCTGCGTGAAAGGCTCGAACGATAACTGGGTGATCGAGCAGCCCGCAGGACAACCCGCCGGAAAATCCTCGGGAAAGAATGACGCCCCGTCCGAGTGCCCGGCATTCTGGACTTCCATCAGCAGCGCCCGCGCCACGGAGATTCTGGACTCTCCGCCCGCGTCAATCACCTCGCAGTTGGCAAAGCCGCCAGTGCAAGTAATCCTCACCGACAAGTCCGGAAAGAAAATAGAAATCAGCGTCTCAGCCGCCACAGGGAATTTCGTCTACGCCCGCACCAACTCCAGCCCCGAAGTCTATAAGCTAGGCAAATCAATCCTCGACGACCTGAACTTCACCCCCACCGGCATCCACGACTGATCAAATTCTTCTCCTCCGAACCCTGCTTCTTCTCCTCCGAACTCTGCGCCCTCTGCGACTCTGCGGTAATATCTCTTACTGCTGCCCCCAAAAAAACAAAACCCTCACCCCCTCGCTAGCGCGAAAGGATGAGGGCACACAAACCACCACGATTCAAAAATCAGCAATCAGCTCAGATATGAACCTGTGTCAGCAGCAAGCCCGCGCCGCCAGCTCCGCATCCGCGGGCCGGTCTTGCCGCGCCCACGTCGCCAGCAACTCCACGGTTCCATCCGCCGGGGAAATGTAAATGTAAAATACGTGCGTCTCGCCTTCGAGTTCGTAGAAATGCGCCCGCTTCGGATCCGGACGCACATCTGCCCCGCCGGCCAGAAGGGCCCGGAGCGTGTCCAGCGTTTCCGGTGAGTGATTTCTCAGGTCTTTGATGGTCAGGTTCATAAGCTCATTGATTCCGCGGTCGTTCGGTACTACGGCTTCGCATCTCATTCTCGTTTCCTCACCCTTTAATACGCCTTCACCCTCTGGAATGTTCCACTCACCTCGTTAATTTTTTTCGTGCCTGCGGCTATGTTTGTCAGTAGGATTGGATGCGGGAAAATGAAGTCGCGGCTCGAAAAGATTCAGCTTTTTTAGCTCCCCGTTCTTTTTCTTGGTATATGGCCGTTAACCCTTAACTAGTTACTTGCGCGCCAGCCGCGAACTTGCGATAGTTCTCACCAGTTTATTTGTGCCACTACAATCCCGACGCTTCGAGGCATCTACACGTGACGAAAAAAGGTTCCAAGCAGGCGCAGGGCAAGTCCGCTGGACGAAAGTCCGCCAAAATGCCTTCCCGGCTCAAAAGCGATAAGCGCCGCAAACACCGCCACTGGCAGGTTACCGTTTTTTATCGTGATGGCGAAAGATTCGCGCGCGTTTATATCGATCGCGATCGCGCCGAGCGCTTCGCCATCCGGCAAAAGAAATCGCCGGTCGTGCGATCCGCTCGCATTCTCGAAGTGGATTAGCGCCGGGTTTTGCCTTTTGCGTCAGAACTCCGCGATTTGTCGCGGCGCGGCCTTTCGCCGTCCCGTAACCGTCGCACCAGCTTCGCGAGTTCTCATGCACCCTCTTCCACCACCCGGTGCATATCGGCCAATCCGCCGCGTACCTGAGTTTTGAATTTGGTTTCCCGTCCTCGAGCGGCACTTGTCCGCCGTTCACGGGCATGCTATAAATTTCAAGTAGCTGCGCAACACGCCGCGAAGCGGGATTCGTATAGTGGTAGTACGCGACCTTGCCAAGGTCGAGGCGAGGGTTCGATTCCCTTATCCCGCTCCATCTTTTCCCTGCGGCTCTTTGGAACGCCGTTCGTTGACGCCTGGCCTTTTGTAGCGCCGCCCTTTCAGAATATGCGTGAGAACAAGCTGACGTCGCGACGGAGCGGTGAATTTGTTATTGCTCCGGGTGCGGTTTCGATGCCGTGACGCCCGTCAGGCCTGTTCGCTGCTGCTCTTAACTCCGCTGGTGGTGCAAGCGGCTTAAGTTATATCCAATCGCCGCCAGGGTGAATTCGATTCCGACGCGATGCAGCCCCCGTAGCCGGAACTGGCGCAGCCCGCGTTGTTGTTTCAGGACTCCAAACACCGGCTCCACGATTGCTTTGCGTTGGCCGTAGATTCGCCGGCCCGCCGGATCGCGGAGTTTTCTCCGCATCCGGCGATGCTCCGGGTCTCGTAGATATTTGCTGCTTCCGATTCCGTGCGCTCTTCCGTGGCCCTTTAATTCGTGACTGAGATTGGGGTCTGGGATATAGCCTTCGATCTCCCGCTGTTGCAGCCCGTGTAAGTTCTGCAGTGAGAAAAATCCGGTATCGGCGCTCACTCGTTGCGGTTTCCCGCGACATTGCCGGCTCGCCTGGTCCACCAGAGGCAGCAAAGAGGCGTTGTCGCTGGTGTTTTGCGTCACCCGCTGCGCCAC
This sequence comes from uncultured Acidobacteriota bacterium, assembly GCA_963838545.1. GTDB lineage: Bacteria > Acidobacteriota > Terriglobia > Acidiferrales > UBA7541 > Palsa-147. Next base: position 89,880 of record CAWIRL010000022.1, on the reverse strand, counting down.
GATCAAATGATCTTCGCTCACCGCGATCTCCGCCGTGTAGCCCAACTGCCAGCCTTCCCGGCTGTGCAAAAATCGGCTCTCCGGATCAGTGCGGGAAATCTGCCGCAGCCCGCTCTTGCGCAAGCGTTGCAACCGTCCCGGAATCGTCTCCAAGCGCCGCTCCAATTCCTGCACCGCGACCTGCATCCCCGCATTTTCGTCCGGGTCCTCCGCCTGACACGCTTTCTGCCACCGCCGAATCTGCCGTCGCAGCCGCGCTCGTTCGCGCCGTAGCTTGGTTTCCGTGTCGACGCGCTCGTGCGAGCCCATTCCTCGCACGCGCGTCGAATCGATGGCCACATGTCCCAGCCGCACCATTCCCAGCTTCCGCGCCACTTCCAGCACTTGCGTGAATACGTCGTTGATCCCACGCTGGTGCCGCCGCCGGAACGCACTCAACGCCCAGTTGTCCGGCTTCGCCCCTCCCGCCAAATAGCGGAACGCCAAGTCCTCCTGTATCCGTTGCTCTAACCGACGCGCCGAAGTCACCCCCAGCGCATAGGCATACAACCACACCTTCAGCATCAACTCCGGCGCGTACACCGCCCCGCCTTCGTCCGCGTAGGCCCGCTCGAATTCCTCCAGGTTCAATCGCTCCACCACACCATGCACAAAAAACACCAAGTGATCCGCTCCCAACACATCCTTGACGTTCGGCGGCAGCAGATACGCTTGATCCGGGTTGTACGGTAGAAATCGTGTCATGCTCCTTTACTGCACCATTTCGTTTTGAAACTCAAGTGAGTTCTCACGCACACTCTTTTCAGGGCGGCATCCCGCAGCAAAATCCCATCCATAGCGCACACAACGCCGCCGCTGTTCATCCGATCCCCGGCAGTGTCCCAATTTGATCTCGCTTGGACTTTCGCGGAGAGAAGTCTGCATTAATCGCGGCGAAGCCTCGGCATTACGGAGGGAGCCCCGAATTTATTCGGGCGAGGGAACTTCGCATTAATCGCGGCGAAGCCGCGGCATTGTGGAGGGAGCCCCCGAATTTATTCGGGGAGGAGCGCTTCGGCGCTCCGAAAAATCGCCTCTTGTAAGAATGCGCTTTAGCGCTGGGCACTTTGTGGGCGCGAGACAGCACCCGACCCCCGCTTCGTTGCCACCTTTTCCCCACCATGCTAGAGTCTCCCGCGCCGAGCCCTCATGTTGGCATACCTCTGCGGTCCGATCGAATTTGCGAATGGCGGCGGAAAACTCTGGCGCCGCAAACTCACGCCTTTTTTGCGCGAGCAGCTGGGCCATCGCCTTTACGATCCCGCCGAGGATGAAAAGAAAAATCTCACCGACGAGGAGGCCGCGCACTTCCGCGAATGGAAAGCCAGCGACCCGGAGCGCTTTCGCCGCGCCGTGCGCAAGATCATTCATTTCGATCTCGACCTCATCGAAAACAAAGCCGACTATCTGATTTGCTATTGGGACGATCCCGCGAGCCCCAGCGGCGGCACCTCCGCGGAGTTGACCTCCGCGTTTCGAAAGGGAATTCCGGTCTATTTGGTCACTCCTCTTTCTATCGATCAAGTCAGCGGATGGATGCTCGGGTGCGCCGACCAGATTTTCGCTTCGGTGGAAGAACTGAAAGAATTTCTAGCGCGGCGATATGGACGCGAGAAGCAAACGCAATTGTGGCGCGAGTAGCGCTGCATCGAGCGAATGAACAAGGTAATCGTAGCGGTAGGCAGCACGCGGCGCCCCAAGCTCGACGGCGCGAGGGACGCGCTCGCTCTTCTAGCTCCGTTGCTCGATTCCGCAGCTGAATTTGAGATCGTGGGCGTTGACGCGCCGAGCGGTGTCAGCGCCACGCCCCTCTCGCGCGCCGAAATGATGCAGGGCGCGCGAAATCGCGCCGAGCATTTGCGCCGCCTCGCTCTCGAGAAAAATGAGCCCTGGCAATATTTTCTAGGCGTCGAAGGCGGCCTCGACGTCATTCACGAAGGCGGCAAGCAGTGGGTCTTTCTTGAAAACTGGGCCTACGTCCTCGACGCCAACGGCCGCGGCTCATTCGGCCAATCCGGCGCTGTCGCCGTGCCGGACGCGCTGGCAAAAAGCGTGATGGAAGATGGCCTCGAGCTCGCCGACGCCGTAGATCAATTCGCCGGCGCCAGCGGAATTCGCGATGCCAATGGCGCCTGGGGCGTCTTGACCGGCGATCTAGTCACTCGCCGCGATGCGTTTCGCATAGCAGTCGTAAACGCGTTCGCTCCGTTTTATGGCCGCGGCTCGCACCGCGATGCCCCGGCCCATCGTGCCGGCGCCGGCTAGAACGCCGCAGGAATTCAAGGTTGCGAGCCGCCGATTCTGCCGGCGCGAGAATCGGATCGCAGTCGGGCTGTGCTATTTTAGAATTGAAAGTCCGGAACATCGCTGAACTCTCCGGACCCCGGGAGGATCGCCGCAGTGGACATCGTCAAAGGCAATATGGGCTGGATCGAAGTAGTCGTTCGGGCCGATGTTCTCCGGCAAGAGCGAGGAATTGATTCGCCGCCTGCGCCGCGCCGAAATCGCGCGCCAGCGCGTGCAAATCTTCAAGCCCATCATCGATCAGCGCTATTCCACCAGCGGCATCGTCTCGCACTCCGGCCTCGAACTTGCTTCCGATCTCGTCCGCACCGCTGAAGATATCCTTGAGAAACTCGAATCGCGCACCGAAGTAGTCGGCATCGACGAAGGCCAATTTCTCGGCGAAGGTTTGCTCACCATCTGCACCAAGATGGCTGATCTCGGCAAGCGAGTCATCGTCACCGGGCTCGACACCGATTTCATGGGCCGCCCATTCGAACCGATGCCGCGTCTGCTGGCCATGGCCGAAGAAATCACCAAACTGCTAGCGATCTGTGTCCGCTGCGGAAATCCCGCGGTACACACACAGCGCCTGGTCGCTTCCGAAGAGCTGATCGTAGTCGGCGCCGGCGGAATGTACGAAGCCCGCTGCCGCCGCTGCTTCGAGCCACAACTAGCCACCCAAAAAATCGAAGAAGTAAAAAAAGCCGCCGCCAGATCCCAAGCCGCCGCCAGCTAAACGCCGACGTACCGCCTCGCCGTGGTAGCGCCGGCTTGCCCTGAGTTCCGAAGGGCCTCCGTGCCCGCATCCCCCGAGCAAGACCGTCAGCAAAAACCGAAACCCCGCGCGGCGCAATAAATCCGCCGCCATTCCAAGTGTCAATTCCAATTGTAAATTAAATTCTCGGAGCCCTTCCCCAAACGCTTAGCCTGACATTGCGCCACAATCCTGCTCGCGGCTCAATCCCAACCATCCCGTCACTCAACGCCCAAATCCTAAGCCGTCTCCTCCTCAGCCACCCGCACCTCTTTCCTCTTCTTCTTAATCCGCCCGCGCAATTCCCGCGCCAATTCCCGATGCTCCTCGCATCCGATCACGTCCAACCCCGTCCTCTTCGCCGGCGTTTTCCCGCGCCCGCCAAATAATTTATCAATCCGCCCCAAACTCGCCTTCCAAGCGACGCCCGCAAATTGCCCCTCTTCATAAGCCCTCGCGGTAGCCCGTAAAGCAGGCATCACCAGCGACCAATCGTGGCACAGCATCGCAATGTCGCATCCAGCCCGGAAACATTCCACAGCCGCTGCACCCGAAGGATATTTCTTCGCAATCGCCCCCATCCCCAAGTCGTCGGCAAACACCACGCGCCTGAAATTCAGCTCCTGCCGCAGCAAATTTTCGATCACTCGCCTCGAAAGCGTCGCAGGCCTCCCCGGATCGATCCACGGCAGCAAAATATGCGCCGTCATTACCGTCGGAATTCCCGCCTTGATCGCCGCAGCAAATGGAACGAGCTCCTTTTCGCGAAGCCGCTCGAGTGTCCCTTCGAAGATCGGCAAATCGAGATGTGGATCCGCCTCCGCGTCTCCGTGCCCTGGAAAATGTTTCGCGCAACCCAGAATTCCCTCCGCTGCCAAACCGCGCGCAAACGCCGCTCCCAATTCACCAACGCGCTCCGCATCCGATCCAAAGCTGCGCCCCGAAGTCACCGGACTGCCATGCCGCATATGCAGATCCAGCATCGGCGCGAACACCAGATTGCATCCCACCGCCAGCAATTCCCGCGCAATCGCCCGCGCCACCGATTCCACGGCATCCGCATCGTTCAAATCGCCGAGATCCGACGCCGCCGGCCATTGCGTGAACGGCTCCGGCAACGCGAATTTCACGCCGCCTTCCTGATCGATGCCAATCAGCACCGGCCCATCTGCGGCATCGCGAATGGCGTACGTGAGCTTCAATAAATCGTTCGGATCTTTGTAATTCCGGCGGAAGATTGCCACGCCCGCAAGCCCGCCGCCCAGCAGTTCGATCAAATCGTGCGGCAAAGTGCTGCCGGCGAATCCCAGCAGAAATTTTTTGAGCACCGCGCCGGGAATTTCCAAGCTATTGTTCATTTGCACTCACGCGCTTGCTCCCGGCATCGCGCGTCGCCGCCGCCGGGTTATCCTTCTCTGCGTCAGAACGCAAAGCCTAACCGCGCAGGAGCTTCCGGGCAACATGAGAATCGAATCCCGCGCACCCACGCGCATTGATCTTGCCGGTGGGACGCTCGATATCTGGCCGTTGTATCTCTATCACGAAGGCGCGGTCACGGTGAACTGCGCCATCTCGCGCTACGCCTCGTGCACCCTTGAGGTTCATCCGCGGCGAAAAAGTATCGAGCTCGCATCTCGCGACACCAAGCGCGCGCAATCCTTCGCTTCCTTCGCTGCACTCGAACGCGCGCGCAATCATCGCCTGCCGCTTCTCGCGCATCTCGCCCGTCATTTCCATCCCAAGGTAGGATTTTCGCTCGTCACGAATTCCGAAGCGCCCGCGGGCGCTGGCATCGGCGGCTCAAGCGCCATGGCCGTGGCACTTTGCGCCGCGCTCGATCGCTTGACGCATGCCGGGCACGATCGCGTTGATTGGATTGAAATCAGCCGCGATATCGAAGCCATCGTCATAAAAGTGCCCACGGGCACGCAGGATCATTTTCCGCCGGCTTTCGGCGGCGCGGCGGCCATTCACCTCGAGCCCGGCCGCGTTCGCCGCGAAGCGCTGCGCGTGGACCTCGATGAACTCGAGCGCCGCGTGGTCGTCTGTTACACCGGCGAGCCGCGCCAGTCGGGTATCAATAATTGGAAGGTCTATCGCGCGCACGTGGATGGCGATCGCAAGGTGTATCGCAATCTCGAAGTCATTTCCCAAGTCGCGCAAGCCATGCGCGTAGCCCTCGAACGCGCCCAATGGAGCGAAGTAGGCCGCCTCATGCGCGAAGAGTGGAGCTATCGCCGCCGAAATCTTCCCACCATCACCACTCCAGTCATCGATCGCATCATCGCTGGCTCCCGCCGCGCCGGTGCCATCGCCGGCAAAGTGAATGGCGCGGGCGGCGGTGGCTGCGTAACGCTGCTAATCGAACCCGGCGCCCGCTCAGCAGTAGAGCGCGCAGTAGCAGCCGGCGGCGGCCAAGTCCTCCCAGTTCGCCTAGATCGTCGCGGCGTAACCGTCAAGGTTTCCTAGCAGACAGGCCTCTAATCGCCAACGATTCCGATTAGAAATCCCTCTAACCCCAACAAAACAAAGGCCGCAGGCCATTTCTAATCGCCAAAAAAGCCCACTTTTGAGCCCCAATTTTCTAATCGGCACCTCCGCCGATTAGAAATCGCCGTAACCCAATGAAAACAAAGGCCAGACCCAATTTCTAATCGACACAAAAGTAGCCTTTATTGGGAGTGAGTCGATAAGGTTGCCACAGACCGACATAGGACCAACAGCTTGAGCCAGCATTACACCTCCGCGCACTCCTGCAAATCCAGCTGTCATCCCGAATCCCCTTCAGGGGTGAGGGATCTGCATTTTTTTGCCTTTGCCTTCCAGCCTCGGACCTGTCACGACGAAAGAGCTCGGCCTCATAAAATCGCTCCACACACAAATTAAGCCCGCCCGCACCGCTTAGAAGGCTTTGCCGCGCGGCCAAGGTGGAATAAGATATCTGCCGAGGCCTGGATGCTGCGAAAGCCACACCTAGCTCTGCTTGCACTCGCCGGCGCGACGACCCTGTTCGCCGCATCGCCCGACGTGCCTAAGCGCATGAATCTGCGGCCCACTCCGCTCCTCGCGCCTTTGCCGATTTCGAATGACACGCTAGATTCCGAGCCGCCGCTTCCCAGCGTGCTCGTGGAAGTGGCGCAAAGTTCCGCGCAGCACGCCAAGAAAAAAGCGCAGCCGCTACAGCCCAGCTCCCGCCTCGAGTTGGTGCGATTCGTTTCTGGAGAATTCGCCAAGGCCGTGATGCCGCTGCCGGGCGCGCGCAAGGGATTCCACATTGATGTCGGCAAGTCGCTCGACGATCACGAGTTGCATCAATTGCTGGCCAACACCGGCACAGCCGTCAATCCCGGTGACACGGTCCAAATCACGCGCCTCGAATTTCGCGATCGCGAAATCGTCGTTGATTTGAATGGCGGGTCCGGGCGCCACTTCCGATTGAAAGATCATTTGCAAATTGGAGTGGGCGGAGCGCCCGCCGGCACTACCACCGTTTCCTCGCCGGGGCAGGGAACGCAGCAATCCGCTGGAGTCACGTTGGTGCTCGATTACGGCAAGCCGCTTCCCGATATGGGCCCCGAAGATCTGAAGCACGATCTTTCGCCGGTGCTGGATTTCAAAGACGAAAAATCCGCGGCCGTAAATTGGGTGGATACGCTTCCGCCGGAATATAAAAAGGCCATTCAGGAAAATCACGCGCTCGTGGGCATGGATCATGACATGGTGATCGCCGCCCTCGGACGCCCGGATCACAAGGTTCGCGAGCGCACCGAGCAAGGCGAGGAGACCGAAGATTGGATTTACGGCGATCCGCCGTCTAAAACGGTCTTCGTAACTTTCCTCGGCGATAAAGTAATTCGCGTCAAGGAATTCAACTGATTTGCCGATACTCTCATTCATGCGGGTTTTTCTGCGCTCGCGTTGACTTTTGTTTGGGCTGAACCTAGCATCGAATACTCAATTTGCTTCATGTGCCGTCCGAAGTTCTGGGTCGAATTCACAAAAGCCCTTCCGGAGGAAACATGCCAATTAAAGTGGGTATCAACGGGTTCGGCCGGATCGGCCGCAATATCTATCGCGCCGCGCTGGGCGATTCCGCCATCGAAATCGTGGCGGTGAATGACATCACCGATCCGAAGACCCTCGCGCACTTGTTGAAGTACGACTCGATCCTCGGGAATCTCACGCACACCGTGAAGCATGGGGACAATTCCATTTCCGTGGACGGAAAATCATTCCGCGTCTTCAAGGTGAAGGATCCGGCGGAGCTCGATTGGCCTTCGGTGGGCGCTGAAGTCGTGGTGGAATCAACGGGGCTCTTTACCAGCGGCGCGGACGCTCGCAAGCATCTGCGCGGGCCGGTGAAAAAAGTAATCATCTCCGCGCCGGCCACCGATCCGGATTTGACGATGGTGCTGGGCGTGAACGATAAGGCTTACGATCCCGCGAAGCATCACGTCATTTCCAATGCCTCGTGCACCACGAATTGCCTCGCGCCGGTCGCGAAAGTTTTGCAGGACACTTTCGGTATCACCGTCGGAACGATGACCACCATTCATTCCTACACCAACGATCAAAAGCTGCTCGATCTTCCGCACAAAGATCTTCGCCGCGCGCGCGCTGCGGCTCTTTCCATGATTCCCACTTCGACTGGCGCTGCGAAAGCGCTGCAACTCGTGATTCCGGAATTGAAGGGCAAGCTCGACGGTTACGCGATGCGAGTTCCGACGCCGAACGTCAGCGTGGTGGACTTGACGGTGATCACCGAAAAGCCGGTGACCGCTCAAGCCGCGAATGAAGCTCTGCGCCGCGCCGCCGAAGGTCCGATGAAGGGAATTCTGGGCTACACCGAAGAAGAATTGGTCTCCGCCGATTTCAAGGGCAATCCGAATTCCTCGACCGTGGACGCGGGCTATACGCGCGTAGTCGGAAATAATTGCCTGCAAGTGCTGGCGTGGTACGACAACGAGTGGGGCTATTCCTGCCGCTGCCGCGATCTGATCAAATTCCTGGCTGCGCGGCTTTAATCCGCGGCGCAGCGATTTCATCTTCATCGAGCCATGAACAAGCTCTCCATTCGCGATCTGCAATTGGGCGGCAAGCGCGTTTTCATCCGCGTGGATTTCAATGTCCCGCTTGAAGGCGGCAAAGTCGCTGAAGACACGCGCATCCGCGAGACGATTCCCACGCTGAAATTCGCGATCGAGCACGGCGGCCGCTTGGTTCTCGCCTCGCATCTCGGCCGGCCGAAAGGCAAGCCCGATCCGAAATACAGCTTGAAGCCCGTGGCAGCACGGCTCGCGGAGCTGCTCGGCAAGCAAATCGGCTTCGCGGCCGATTGCATCGGGCCCGACGCCGAATCGAAAAGCCGCGCCCTGCGCGATGGCGATGTGCTGCTCCTCGAAAACGTCCGCTACCATCCCGAAGAAGAAGCCAACGACGAAAATTTCTCCCGTCAACTGGCCGCGCTCTGCGATCAATTATTTGTCTGCGACGCGTTCGGCTCGGCGCATCGCGCGCACGCCTCGGTCGTGGGCATCACCAAGTTCGTGAAGCAGGCGGCCGCAGGGCTGCTGATGGAAAAAGAGCTAGCCTATCTCGGCAAAGCGATTTCCAATCCGGAGCGGCCGTTCATAGCCGTGCTGGGCGGCGCGAAAGTCTCCGACAAAATCGAAGTGGTGCAGAATCTGATGAAACTCGCCGACGGAATGATGATCGGCGGCGCCATGGCTTACACTTTTTTGAAATCGCAGGGATTGCCGATCGGGAAGTCGCTCGTCGAAGACGACAAGCTCGAACTCGCGAAGAGCCTGCTCCAGGAAGCGACCGCGCGAGGTTTCCGCCTGCGGCTACCGGTGGATCACGTGCTCGCGCAATCGCCGAATTCCACGGAAACGCAAACGACCGACATCGCCAAAACGCCGGATGGATGGATGGGTCTCGATATCGGCCCGAAGACCATCGAGCTTTTCCGTGGCGATCTGGCCGGCGCGCGATTGATCATCTGGAACGGGCCGCTGGGCATGTTTGAAAAGCCGGCATTCGCGGCCGGCACTCTGGCAATTGCACGCGCAGTGGCCGAAGCTACGGCGGCGGGCGCCACGTCCATCGTCGGCGGCGGAGATTCCGTCGCAGCGGTGGAAGAGGCAGGCGTGGCGGACAAAATCTCGCATATCTCTACCGGCGGCGGCGCCTCGCTCGAATTCCTGGCCGGGCGAAAACTGCCGGGCGTCGAAGCGCTCACAAACAAATCCTGATCGCGCCCGTAAATGCGCGAGGAGATCGGCATGCGCAGACCGGTAATCGCCGGCAACTGGAAGATGTTCAAGACGCAAGCGGACGCGCGGGCGTTCATGGGCAAGCTGATCCCGCTGGTGGCGTCGTCGCAGCATTGCGATATCGTGGTCGCGCCGCCTTTCACCGCGCTGGCTGCGACCGTGGAAGCGGCGCGCGGCACGGCGATTCAAGTAGCGGCGCAAAATGGGCACTGGGAAAAAGAAGGCGCTTTCACCGGGGAAGTGGCCATGCCGATGCTCGTGGAAGCGGGCTGCAGCGGCGTAATCATCGGCCATTCCGAGCGCCGGCACATCTTTCACGAGTCCAATGAAAACGTAGCCAAAAAAGTGCGCGCGGCGCTCGATTTCGGCCTGCGCCCCATCGTCTGCGTGGGCGAAACGCTCGGTGAACGCGAAGCAAACCTCACGCATGCGGTGCTCGAGGCGCAATTTGAGGGCGCCTTCGCCGCGTTGACCGGCGATGACTTCTCGCGTATCCTTTTAGCTTACGAGCCGGTTTGGGCCATAGGCACGGGGCGCACGGCAACACCGGAAATCGCCTCCGAAGCTCACCGGTACTTGCGGCAAGTCGCGCAGAAGCGCTTCTCCACGGAACGAGCCTCCGCCCTGCGAATCCTTTATGGCGGCAGCGTCAAGCCCGACAATATCAAGGGATTGATGGCGCAGATGGAGATTGACGGCGCGCTGGTGGGCGGCGCAAGCCTGGACGCGCAATCGTTCGCGTCGCTTGTTAATTTTTGAAGCGTCAATTTTGGAACGCAGCAGTTTCCAGACGCGTGAATTTTTAGCGGCAAATCGAGCCGGATCGCACCCGCGCATCGCATCCGGCCAGGCCGCGCAGGAGCACGGAATGCCGACGGAAGTAAAATGGGGAATTTCGCTTTTGGTAGCCTCGGGGCTGATTTACGCGGGCTGGCGGTATACGCCCGTGCTGGTGGCGCTGCACGTGATCGTGTGCATCGTGCTCGTGTTGGTGATCATGCTGCAGAGCGGCAACGCTGCGGATCTCGCCGGCGCGTTCGGCGGCGCAGGCAGCCAGACGGCTTTCGGCCCGCGCGGCGCCGCGACGTTCCTTTCGAAGGCTACCACGTGGTGCGCCATCGTTTTCATGGTCACCTCGCTGACGCTCTCGATCAAGCGCACGCCGACCGGCGCGGCGAGCAGCGGCACCCGCTCCGTTCTGGAAGACACCACGAAGACCGCTCCTGCGACGCCGCCCGCTAAACCTGCGACGACTCCGGCTGGCGCTCCATCAGGGTCCACGGGGCAACCGGCGTCCCAGACGCCCGCGCCCGCTCCTTCGCCAGCTCCTGGCAAGCCACCCGCGCAGACGCCTCCTCCGAAATAGCGGCGTCTGGTACAATTCGCTTCTCACCTCTCCATGCGGAAGTGGCGGAACTGGCAGACGCACCATCTTGAGGGGGTGGCGCCGCAAGGCGTGTGGGTTCGAATCCCACCTTCCGCACCAAAATTTTGCTGGCACGCCGAAAATATTTTCTCCGAGAAAAAATCAGCGGGAAACTTCTGCTCCATCGAGAAGCGCGCGGAATTCGGGCGTGTCGCGAAACTTGGAGAAGGCGGATTCTTCTGTGAGCCAGCGGGAGAAAGCTGCGGGGTCTTTTGTTTTTTCTTTTGCGCGGCGGAGAGCTTCGAAGGCTGATTTGCGATCGCCGTCGAGGGCGCGCGTCGCCGCCAGATCGCTCCAGGCCCACGAAGAATCCGGATCGGCGGCCGTTGCGATCTCGAAGAAAAATCGCGCAAGGGAATTGTCCTTGGCTTCCGAACGCTCACGACCCGATTCCATTGCTTCAATAAAAATGCCGCCGAGCGCGCGTTTGGCGACTTGAAGCTTCTCCGCGTTTTTCTCGTGTTCAGCGCGGCTGCGAAGATCAGCGATTTGCTGCTCTACGTCTCTGGCCTGCACGGCGCGGTCCGGCGAGCCTTCGAGGAGAGCGGACATCGCCGCTTCGATATCGCCGCTTAGGCGCGATTGCTCTTCGAAATCCTGCTGCTCGCGTTTTGCGCCATCGCGCACGGCTTTTTCTTTTTCCAGCGCCGCGGCGCGCTCGCGAAACGGCGCAGCATCGCCGAGCGCATCGAATGTGGCCGCAGCCTGGCGATATTCCTTCCAGGCGCTGTACAAGTCGCCGGCGTCCTCGAAATTCTTCGCACGCTTTTCTGCTTGCGCGTCTTGATCGTGCACGAACGCCGCATCGCGCGGCTCGCGGCCCTGCTTCATTGCTTGCAGACGAAACCACGCGAAGGCTTCCTCCATCACGCCGGCGGGCGCCCATTCGTGCGGCCCGTCGAAGCGCCGAAACGCGTGCGCATAGTGCAACGTTGCGAGCTTCGCATCGAGCTCCACTACTTCCGGATAATTGAAATCGAGAGTGCCGGCGGTGGCGAACACCGGGAAATTTGGTTCCGCGGCCGGAGGCGACGAGGGCGAAAATCCCGCGCTATTCAAAAGCGCGCCCGCCGCACATTTGCAGCCCTGCGCGAGCACAGCCGCGAAGCGAGCGCCGCCGGAAAGTCCGGCGAAATAAACGCGGTGGATATCGATGGAGAGGCGCTCCTGCGTGTCGCGCGTCATCGCCTCGGCGGCATCGAGTTCCTGTCGCGTGGGCCCATTGCGCGAATTATTCGAGCCCGCCACGATGTAACCGTAGCGTTCCGCCGCGTCTTTCATAATTTCGACGGGCATGCTCCCGCGCGCGCCGGGATCGAAAACATAAACAACCGGCCAGCGTTTCTCGTGCGAATAATTCGAGGGCAAATACAGCGCGTAGCTCTGCTCGGGCTTCGCCGCGCACTGAATTTTCGAAATGACGATGCCCGCGCGCAAATCCTGTGGCGGCGGCGCCGCGCGAGCGCTCGACGGCATTATCGCCAGAGCGGAGCATGCGGCGATGGCGGCGTAGAGGAGAATTTTTTTCGGCAGGCCCAGGCTCTTCAATACTTTCGCCTCGTTCGCTAACGTGGAAATCAGCACGGGACTATTCTTTCCGTATTATTTCTCGAGCACGTCGATCAAGCGGCTGTCGCACGGATCGGATTTTTCAGGTTTTTTCCCCAGTCGTCGTAAAAAGCCGCAAAGTGGGCTCGAATCCCAGCTTCACTATTTAAATTCTGCTTGCGGCAAATGGGAAATTCGAGCAAACCGCGGCGATGCGGTTTGCCCTAGTGCCGAAGATTTACGCTGGAAGGTATGCTTTTCAATATGAGAATACGGACAATGAAGTACAGCAGAATCGCCCAGCCAACGCCCACCCCTAGATACAGTAGAGTCATGAGAGTGGATGCCAGCGAAGTCTTTCCGATTCCGAATGCGATCAGACCCACGAACGCACTGAGTGCGGCCAGATAGACCCAGGCCGCGACCGAACGGTCCCTCACCAGACGCGAGCGCATTGGTCCTTCAACCGCTACTGCCATCTCCGACCTCTCACTCGATCGTGACACTGCCATCCCCGCAAATCCTTACCCGCCAACTGTCAACCGCAGTGCGAACCCAATCCCAAGACCTACTTAACTCGACGTCAAATTCCACACAAGAGGATTTCGAGCAGCATTTCTCGCATCCCGTCGGACCTGTAAGCTTGCTCTCTGCGCCGTTCGCTCTGATTTCATACTTCGCAGAATCATTATACCACCTGTTAAGAGTCTTGGAGGAGATACGGCAGCGGGCGTTGTGGACATTGCAGCCGTCAAATTCGAAAGAAACGAGAACGACGATCCTAGCGGCCAGCCACCGCGAAAAACCAAAAACATTCACTTGGCATAAGTCCCATTCGTATTCTCGCTGTTGCCATCTGCAGTCTTCACAATCATGGTGTTCCACTGACACCGCGTTCGAGCTGAGATGCACACCTTTGCCGGAGAAAGCTTTCGCCAGCTTCTCGCCGAGTTCTGCGCCTGGAAGCTGGCCAGCGCTCATACATGCTCTCCTGTGAGGGCAAATCTAAAATATATGTGCTCTATAGCATAAGCGGCGAGTTATATCTAGGGTAACTTACGACTCGATTTTAAGCTGCACGGTCCCGAGAACACCAGGTGCAGGCGAACGGGAGTTTGACTTCTCGCTGCCCGCGCCATACATTCCAGCGTTTACATCTTGATTGCAGAGGGCCTCGCATGATTTCTTTTTGCTCACGCCTGCTCGCCGCGGCCATCGTCGCACTGTCCCTAATCTGCATCGCTGCGTTAGCTGATGAATGGAAGGCGCGGCACGCTTTGGTGCCGCCTACCGGAGTGATGAATCTGCCCTCGGTTGCGGGGCCGCAGGAAGTTCTGTTGGCCGGGCCGGACGATCCGGGCGGGGCGGCGAATTGGCTTGCCGGCTTGAAGGCTTGGCGGCAGGAGCGACTGGCGCGGCTGCGCTACGATGGCTCGGAGTATGCGCGTCCTGAACTTGCTTGGACGCAGCGGATTTTTTCGCAGGCGCAGCTTTTGATTTGGGATCGCACGCTCTACGATCCCGAAAAGCGCGAATACACCGTGGATCGCACGCTCGCCGATTTGGAAAGCCGCATCGGCCCTGCGGATGCTGTGCTGATCTGGCCGGTTTATCCGAATCTCGGCGTGGACGATCGCAATCAATTTGATTTGCTGCGCGACATGCCCGGCGGCGTTCCCGGCGTGCGCGGCATGGTGGACGATTTTCATCGCCGCGGCGTGAAAGTATTTTTCCCCACGCTGGCTTGGGATTCCGGCACGCGCGACGAAGGCCTCCCGGTATGGAAAGCGCTCGCCGAGTTGATGAAAGAAACCGGCGCGGACGGCATCAATTTCGACACGCTCGAGAGCGTCCCGGCGAATTTCCATATCGCCGCGAACGATGCGGGCCATCCACTGGCACTCGAGCCGCAATTCGCCATTCGCGATGAATCTCTGGCGTGGAGCACATTGAGTTGGAACGATTGGGTGACGTGGGAAGACACGCCGTACCCCTTCGTGCCGATGGTGAATCAAGCCAAGTGGCTGGAGCCGCGGCACATGATTAATGTGACCGATCGCTTCACGCGCGACAAAACCAACAGCCTGCAGCATGCTTTCTTCAACGGCGTTGGCTACGCCACGCTCGAAAATCTTTGGGGCTTCTGGTACGGCATGGAACCGCGCGATGCCGAGGCCGTTCTGCGCATCACGCGCATCGAGCGGGCTTTTGCGGAGAATTTAGTGAGCGCGAAGTGGGAGCCGCACGCGCCTACGCTGCAGGCCGGCGTTTTCGCCAGCAAATTTCCCGGCGCGCGCGATTCGCTCTGGACCATCGTCAATCGCAACGAATATGGAGTGAACGGCGAACAACTGCGCATCGCTCATCGCGATGACGCGCACTATTACGACTTGTGGCGCGGCATGGAGCTTTCGCCGGAGATCTCCGGCAGCGGCGATGCAATTCTGAAGTTTCCGATTGAAGGACTGGGCTTTGCCGCGGTGCTCGCGACGCAGGAAAATCCTCCGGTCGGCGCATTGAAAGATTTGCTCAGTTTCATGAAGGAACGTTCGGCCCGCCCGCTGAGCGCCTACACGCGCGAATGGAAATTCGTTCCGCAAACGGTGGTGGATATCCCGGCGACCAAACCGGCATCCGCAGCGCCGGCCGGAATGATCCGCATCCCCGAAGGCGATTACGATTTCGTGGTCAGCGGCAAAGAAATCGAAGGCGGCAACGACCCCGGCGTGGATGTTCAATACCCCTGGGAAGACGCTCCTCGCCGCTCGCATCGCCAGCGCATGCACATGAAATCTTTCTATCTGGATCGCACGCCGGTAACGAACGCCGAATTCAAGCAATTCCTCGATGCGGAGAAATATCACCCCGCAGACGATCACAATTTTCTGCGTCACTGGGCGAACGGAACGTATCCGGACGGCTGGGCGAACAAGCCGGTGACTTGGGTATCCATCGAAGACGCGCGCGCCTATGCGAGGTGGGCTGGAAAGCGCCTGCCGCACGATTGGGAATGGCAATATGCCGCGCAGGGCAGCGATCGAAATCTTTATCCCTGGGGCAACGATTGGGACGTGAAGGCGCTGCCGCCGGTGGATCACGGGCGCAAAATGCGTGCGCCGAGCGATGTGGAAGCGTACCGCCAAGGCGCGAGCCCGTTCGGAGTGCTCGATATGGTCGGCAATGTTTCGCAATGGACCGATGAATTCCGCGATGAGCACACGCGCGCCGCAATCATCCGCGGCGGCGCGTACTATCAACCACGCGGCTCGATGTGGTATTTCCCGCAGACTTATCGCCTCGACGAGCATGAGAAATTCCTGCTGATGTCGCCGGGCCGCGACCGTGCCGGTACGATCGGCTTTCGTTGTGCCGCAGATGCGCAGTGACTATCGCGTGACCTGACTGTGGTAGCGCCGGCGTCCCTGCCGGCATCTGACGAGCGAGAAGTAGAACCAAAACTACAATCGTCCGCGGACTCACTCCGTCCAAATTCTCGAGATGTGGCGTTGTTCGAGGTCGTCGGATGCCGGCAGGGACGCCCTTCGGCTTCGCTCAGGATAAACCGGCGTTACCGACGGCAAATCGCTACAACCAACTTGAATTTCGCACGCGGTTAGTTATGATACGCAGTCTTGTGCACGCCATACGCTCGCTCGGCCGCAAATTCCAGCGAGTTCGCGCAATAAATGGGAGCGCATCTGATGCCTAGAGATTTGCGCAATAAAGGATCGGCCGCCACCGCCGCTATTCTCGCTCTGCTCATCACCATCATGGTCGTCGCCACCGTTTATGTCTTCGCGGCGAATCTCTACCCCGCTCCTCCGGCGATCACCGAAATCGGCAAAGCGATTGACCGTCAATATGACATGACGCTGTGGGTTACCGGCGTCGTATTCATCCTTTCCCAACTCGGTCTCGCCTACGCCATCTTCCGCTTCCGCGATCGCGGGCAGCGTGCCTCGTTCACGCGCGGCAACAACACGCTGGAAGTGGTCTGGACCTCGGCGACGATCATTCTTTTCGTCGGCCTCGGCCTGCTCGGCCGCAAAGCCTGGGGCGACACGCGCTTCACGCCCGCCGAGTCCGACGCCATCCGCGTGGAAGTCACCACCAACCAGTTCGTTTTCAATTTCCGCTATCCCGGCCCGGACGGAAAATTCGGCCGCCTCGACACCGCGCAAATCAGCGCGTCCTCCGGCAATCCGTTGGGCCTCGATTCCAATGATCCCGCGGGTAAAGACGACATCGTCGTGCCCACGCTCACGGTTCCGGTGAATCGCCAGATCGAAATCGTCCTGCACTCGCAGGACGTGATTCACAATTTCTATGTTCGCGAACTGCGCTTGCAGCAGGACGCCGTACCCGGCCTGGCGATCCCGATTCATTTTACGGCCACCGAAATCGGGCAATACGAAATCGTCTGCACGCAGCTATGCGGACTGGGCCATTACCGCATGCGCAGCCTGCTGAATGTCGTTTCCGACGACGATTACAAATCCTTCTTGAAGCAGGCGGCGGCACAATGAGAATTTTCCGGCAGTCAGGAGGCCATGAATGAGTTCGCACGCCCATTCCGCGCCGCATGCGATGCCCGCGCCGACGGGGTTCATCAGCAAATACATCTTCAGCCTCGATCACAAAGTGATCGGCATTCAGTATTTCCTCCTGGCGCTGGTGGCGGTTTGCGTCGGTATCGTGCTCTCCGTGCTCATGCGCTTCCATTTGGTGTGGCCCAACGCGCATTTGCCGTTCATCACCGGCGGCATCATGACCCCGGAGCAGTACCTCGGCCTGCTCACCATGCACGGCACGATTATGGTTTTCTTCGTGCTCACCACCGCGCCGCAAAGCGGTTTCGGCAATTATTTTCTGCCGATTCAAATCGGCGCCGCCGACATGGCTTTCCCGCGGCTGAATATGCTGTCGTTCTGGACCACTTTCCTCGCCTTCATCGCGATCCTGGCCGCTTTCTTTGTTCCCGGCGGTTCGCCGATCAGCGGCTGGACAGCCTATCCGCCACTCAGCGGCATCGGCCAAGCCGCCGGGCCGGGCGAAGGCTGGGGCCAAACGATGTGGATCGTCAGCATCGCGCTTTTCTGCGGCGCGTCGCTGATGGGCGCGCTGAATTTCATTGCCACGATTATTGATCTTCGCGCCCCGGGCATGACGCTGATGCGCATGCCTCTCACTTGCTGGGCCTGGTTCGTCACCGCCATCCTCGGCTTGCTGGCATTCGGCGTGTTGCTCGCTGCGGGAGTATTGCTTTTGCTAGATCGTTCCGCCGGCACCAGCTTCTTCGTGCCGGCTTCGGAAGTGATCACCGATACGCTGCTGAATCACAAAGGCGGCTCGCCGATTCTCTGGCAGCATTTATTTTGGTTCTTCGGCCACCCCGAGGTTTACATCGCCATCCTGCCCGGCATGGGCGTCGCGTCTCACTTGCTTTCTACATTCTCGCGCAAGCCGATTTATGGCTACCGCGCGATGGCGTACGCGATATGCGGCATCGGCTTCCTCGGCTTCATGGTCTGGGGCCATCACATGTTCGTTAGCGGCATGAGCCCTTATTCCGGTTTCGCGTTTTCCGTGCTGACGATGGCCATCGGCGTTCCTTCGGCGATCAAGACATTCAATTGGCTGGGCACGTTGTGGAACGGGAAAATCCAATTCACGTCGCCGATGATGTTCGCGCTGGGGTTCGTCTCGCTGTTCGTGAGCGGCGGCCTTTCCGGTCTTTTCCTCGCGCAGCCGGCTGTGGACAATCGCCTGCACGCCACTTACTACGTCGTCGCGCACTTCCACTTGGTGATGGGCGTGGCCGCGATTTTCGGAATTTTCGGCGCTACGTATTTCTGGTATCCAAAAATGTTTGGCCGCCTGATGAGCGAGCCGCTCGGCAAACTGCACTTCTGGATCACCTTCGCCGGCGCCTACTGCATCTTCATGCCCATGCATTTCATCGGCATCGCAGGTTCGATCCGCCGCTACGCCGATAACACCGGCGTGCAATACCTCGCGCAATTTCAGCCGGTGCACAAGTTCATGACCATCGCCGCGTTCATCACTGCGATTGGCCAGCTGATCTTCATCTTCAATTTCTTCTGGAGCCTCAAGGCCGGCAAGAAGGCCTCGGACAATCCCTGGAACGCCACGACGCTTGAATGGACCACCGCCACTCCGCCACCGCACGATAATTTCGGCGGGCACTATCCCAGCGTTTATCGTGGTCCCTACGAATTCAGCGTGCCCGGCGCAACCGAGGATTTCACTCCGCAACATCTCGCGCCCCAGGAAGTCAGCCGGAGCAAATGAGGACGTAACATGCCCATCGTCACCGTACCGGAAGATATCGAAATCATCGAGCCGAAGCGCCGCGGGCCTTCGGGCCCGGGGAAACCGCCGCGCGGCAATGGCGGCGGTGATGGCGGCGGCTCGGGTAACGATTCTCCGGCGCGCCAGCGAGCGTACGTTACGGGCATGACCGTTGCGCTCGGCGGCATTTTGATGTTCTTCATGGCGCTCGTCAGCGCCTATATCGTGCGCAAGGGCGTCGGCACCGATTGGCGCGCTTTCGAAATTCCCCCGATTCTTTGGGTCAATACCGCAATTCTGATCATCAGCAGCTTCACGCTCAGCCGCTCGCGCCGCGATTTTCTGCGCGACGATGTTCCTAATTTTCGCCATTGGTGGTACGTCACCACCGCGCTCGGCTTCCTCTTCCTCATCGGCCAGCTCATCGCCTGGCGTCAACTCGCGCGCGCTGGCGTGTTTCTCGATTCGAATCCAAGCAGCAGCTTTTTTTATGTTTTCACGGCGGCGCACGGCCTGCATATTTTCGGCGGCCTCGGCGCGCTGCTGGGCGTAGCGTTCCACACCGGCCGCCGCCTCACGCTGGCGACTTCCACAAACGTGGTGGCCATGTACTGGCACTTCATGGACGGCCTGTGGGTGTTTCTCTTCCTACTCCTAATTCTGGGACGGTGAAAAGTGAGCCATACGGAAACCGAAGGCATCATCGAATCGTCGTGGTCGGGCGGCCGGGCGCCCTTCGCGATCAATTCGAACAAGCTCGGGATGTGGCTGTTCATCATTTCCGATTCGCTCACGTTCTCCGCGCTGCTGGTCGCCTACGCTTACGTGCGTCTGGCGAATCCGGATTGGCCGCGGCCGTTTGAAATTTGGCCCGCCATCGCCAAATCCACTTTGATGACGCTCATTCTGCTCAGCAGCAGCTTGACCATGGTGCTCGGAGTCGGCGCCGCCCACCGCGGCGATCAGAAGAAGACCATCAAATATTTGATCTGGACGATGATTTTCGGCCTGGCCTTCGTCGTCATCCACGCCACCGAGTGGTACACGCTGATGACCGAAGAGCACGTCACGCCGTGGTCGAATCCCTGGGGCGTCCCGCTCTTTGGCGGCACGTTTTTCGGCCTCACCGGCCTGCACATGCTGCACGTCACCATCGGCGTGGTTTATCTCGCCGTGGTCGCGTGGGGCTTCAAGCGCAATAAATACGACGCCACCGACGTGGAAGTCAGCGGCCTCTACTGGCACTTCGTTGACCTGGTCTGGATGTTTATTTTCCCGCTGGTCTATTTGATGTCCGTCAATTTGAAGGGCTAGGAGTCTGCTGATGAGCGCACACGACGCGGCAATCGAAACTCACGAAGTAGGCAGCACAAAATTATTCGCCACCGTCTGGTTCTGGCTGCTGGGTCTCACGGGCATCGAAGTCTTCCTCGCGTATTTACGGCTGGCTCCGGTGCTGATGCTCACCATCCTCGTGGGCCTCTCGTTGGTGAAAGCCGCGCTGATTATTTCTTACTTCATGCACCTGCGCTTCGAGCGCCTGGGATTGTTCCTGCTGCTGATCCCCGCGATGGTCTTCTGCATCTGCATGATGCTGATCATGTTTTTCCCGGATAGCTTGCGCGTCGTGGATCTAAAGCCTTACTAGTAACGCGTGCGTCCTCCCGGCATCTGACGAGCAACCGCGACCACAAACGGCCGGTATGATGCGCGGACCTAGTCGGCCGATTCATCCTCGCACCGGCATTTGCCTATGCCCCTGCTGTCTTCACGTTTTCCGCGATTAGCCGCCCGATCACAAGTCCGCCCTCATACTCCGGAATCACCACATCATCCGCCCCCGAACTGCGCATGGCCTGCGCGTAGCGTTCCTGCCCGGCCCGCGTAATCACGCGCAAATTCGGATTCAAAGTCTTCGCCGTGATGGTGATGTAAAGATTGTCCGCATCGTTGTCAATCAACGCGCAGATGCCCTTCGCCCGCTTGATTCCGGCGCTTTCCAGCACGCCATGCCTCTTCGCATCGCCATGAATCACCAGCAAGTCTTCATTGAAAAGCTGGCGGTAAAGGCCCTCATTCGATTCAATCAAAATGAACGGAATCTTCGCCCTGCGCAATTGCTCGACCACGGTGCGGCCCACCTGCCCGTAGCCGCAAAGAATGTAATGATTGCGCGTATTCTGAATCGCCACCTCAATCATCATTGACCTCCAAATTCCGCCGCCCTCGGGATGAAACAAGGAAACCAGCACGCGTTCCGCAATCCAAACTTGAAAAAAGAAAACTCCGGCGTACACCGCGATGCTGAATATTTTCGTAGCCTTATGCACGTGCTCCGGATCGATCGCATGCGGGTTGAAGATCCAGAAAAACGCGTCCACCCAGCTAATGCGCGCCAGCAACACATACCCGCCCGCGCACACCACCAGGAATCCCGCCAGCAGCAACAGCGGCAGCAAAAGGCGCGTCACCAAAAGGCGCGCGACGCCAAAGATGGATGTGCGGATGGCCATGGCCAAAAATCAGAAGGGCGGACCGATGGGCCCGCCCTCGCGATCTCACTGCGTAGAGATTACTACGATGAGGCTTTTTTGTGTATGTTGGTGCAGACGGATACGGCCGAGTTCGGATCCACCGCGCTATCTCCCTGCTGCACGTGTTGGATCTTGCCCTCTTTATCCACCACGATTGTTGTGCGCTCCGCCCACTCGTACTTGTCGCCCTCCACGTCATACGGACGCATGATTCCATAGGCCACAAGCACTTTTCGATTCATGTCGCTCAAAAGCGGGAAGGTAACGCCGATCTGCTTCGCGAATGCTGCGTTTGCGGCGGGACTGTCGATGCTAATTCCGAGGACTACCGTATCGCTTGCTTCCAGCTTGGCCAAATCAGCCTGATAGGCCTGTAATTCCTTCGTTCAACCACCGGTAAATGCCAGAACGTAGAAGGCCAGAATCACATTCTTTTTTCCGCGATAATCGCTCAGTTTCACTTGCTTCCAATTGTTTCCCAGCAGAGTGAAATCCGGCGCGACGTCGCCTGCCTTCAAACTCGTCTTGGCGATGACCGGCTCTTCCTGCGCGATTGCGGTGCTCTGCACGGCCATGCCGAGCAGCAGCGCCAATCCGCAGATGGCCGTAACCCATCGCTTCATTCGTTTGCTCCCAGTGAGAATTTCGAGGCGCAAGCCTCGAGCGCACACAGTATGAATTATTTAGCGCGGAATGAACAGGCAGGAGATTTCAATGCACGCAGAAGGGAACTACGCCGAAAGAGGCTAACCGCGCAACCGCCCGGGCGGATCCGCGGCCTCGGGAGTTGGCGGCACGGTTTCCGGCGGCGTTCCGACGTCGAGCCTCGAAGGCGCTGGCTGCGGAATTCCCAGGCCCTTATTCATCTCCAAATGATCTTTTCCGCAGGCCGGACAGTAACCTCGCCCCGTCTCTTCATCCCGCAAACTGGCCAGCTCATAGCACCCATGAATGCAGTCGCAATATCCAGTCCCGGTCGAAGTCTTGATCGCCACCAGTCCCATTCGGATTTTCCCCTGTAGCGAATACTATAAGCGATTCCTACGGCACGCAAGACTAGACGCCATCGCGCAAACTAAACATGGATTTGATGGGGGAGGACGAGGCTATGAAATTCTTCTGCTAAATCACCCGAACTTAAACCCGCTCCAACTGCGCCAACTTGAACGGATCCACCGCCTCCCGATGCAATTTCAACCACAACGTATCCGGCATCGAGAGAAAAACCTCCACGACCTTGGGATCAAACTGCGTCCCCGCATTCCTTTCAATTTCCTCGCGAGCGGCGGTGATCGGCAGCGCCTTGCGATAGGGCCGGTCGGAAATCATCGCGTCCAAAGTATCCGCCACCGCAAATATCCGCGATCCCACGGGAATACTCTCGCCCTTCAATCCCTGCGGATAACCGGAGCCGTCGTAACATTCCTGGTGCGTATAAACAATCTCTGCCGCATCCTTCAGGAAGGGAATCCGCTCCAGTACCGAGAAGCCAATCTCGCAATGTTTACGCATGATGGTGCGCTCGTCGGCGGTCAAAGGACCGGGCTTGCGCAGGATCGAATCCGGAATGCCCATCTTGCCGATGTCGTGCAGAAATGCGCCGCGAGCGATCTGTTTCAGCGTGGCTTTATCCACGCCCATGGCCTTGGCGATGGTAATGGTGAACGCGGTCACGCGCTGGCAGTGGCCTTCCGTCTCGGCGTCCTTCGCATCGAGCGCGCCGCCCAAAGCCTCGAGCGTGTAGTCATACGATTGCTCGAGATCTTTCAAAGTCTGCGAAAGCTGCTGCGTCCGCTCCGCGACCAATTGCTCGAGGTCGCTCTGATACGTCCGGTTCTCCATCACCAGGCGCCGGTGCTCCAGCGCTCGCCGCACGCTCAAATAGAGCTGATCCTTCTCGAACGGTTTCAGGATGTAGTCGTACGCGCCCTTGCGCATCGCTTCCAGCGCAATCTGAATATCGTGCATCGCGGTGACCATGATCACCGGAACTTCCTGATCAACCTCCCGCAAATGGGCCAGCAACTTCAGCCCGTCCATTTCCGGCATCAAAATGTCGCTCAAAACCAGCGAAAAGGATTGTTGGCGGAAGAAATCCAACGCCGCCTGACCGTTCGGCGCAATCTGGCACTCATAGCCTTTGGCTTCGAGCAGGGTGGAAATCACCTCTCGAATGGCTTCTTCGTCGTCGGCGATCAGGATGCGTTCTCTAGACACAGTTGAGCCCCTGGCTGCAGTCTGGATACAGACTCCATTATCTCAGCGCAGCCGCGCCGCATGCCTCGTCGTTTACGGAGAATGTGCTAGCTTTTGCACTGGCCCTGAGGTCTACGAGTACTACGTTCCGGTTAGCCAGGGAAATGATGGAATTCCACTGAAGATCGAAAAAACTAAGACGTCTCCACCGTGCGCTGCCAGGCGGAAAGCGTCTCCACCTGCCGCGAAAGCCCGGCAACCACTTCTGCCAATTGCCCGAGCGCCGGCAATCCCACGCCAACTCCTAGCAGCACACGCAGCCGTGCCGCGCGAAATACAAACCGGAATCGCAGCTCAAGACGCAGGCGCTCCAATTCATCCCTCCGCTCAACCTTTGGAGAATGTGACGCCAGAATCCGGGCCATGCGGTCCAGTCGCGCAAAATCTTCGCCAATCGCGTCCAGATACTTGTGCAGTGCCCGTTGCCGCTCGCGCCTCAACCGCGCCACATCTTTCCTCGGCATCCGCCGGCGGATGAAATCCAAGTCTTCGGTTGCCAGAGCCTGGCGCATCTGTGCGAAATGGGCACAGTGCCGTGCCACCAATGTTTCGATTTTCGTTGCCGCATCGGGCTCCAGCTTGGATTCCGCACGCAGCGGCCTCACCACCAGCCACACCGCCACGACGAGCAGCAAGCCCGAGAGCGCCACGAAGAATATCGGCGAGAGCGTCACCGCATGATCTCCGATAGCCGCGCGTTCAATTCGCGCAGCCGTGCATTCATCTCCGGGATGGATACGCCGAAAGTGTCGGTTTCACTCGCCCGCGATGGCGTTGCCAACACCGGCACCGGCTTCCACACCGCCGCCAGCCAAACGAGCGAGGCGATATCGAATGAAACCAGCGTCAATCCCGCATAGACTGCGTAGTACGGCCCCTTCAGTTGGCTCATCAACTGGCTGTTTCCAATTTGCACCGCGGAATAGAAGAACAGCCCGCCGATAATCAGCATCATGAACCGCTCGATCTTCAGCTCGTAATACCGCGCAAAAAGCAATGCAAAGGCCAGAGTCCCCACGATCGCCAATTCCAGCCCGCGCTGCAATACGGTTATAGATACTGGGAGCAAATATTGCTGCCCGACCCCGGAATACGCCGCGGCCGCCAGCAAGAGCGCCGCCGCGACTCCCAGAAACAACCGGCATAGACGCCAGATTCCGCGATACGGACCGAACAATTGGAAACAAATTTCTCCGACCGCCGCGGCCCGCATCCCAATCAGCAGCGCCTCCCCCGCCCAATACTCGTAGAAAACCACCAGCGGCCGGTGCTCTAACACTCCGCGAAATATCGTAGTAAGAAAGTCGCACGCAACCACGAGGAAAAGGTAGATGGTGAATACCGGCAGGCGCTTGAACAGGCCGCTGCGAACGGCGGCAATCGCTACCACGATGTCCAGGCATAGTCCCAACGTCCATCGGATTACACTTTGGTCGAAATGCATAGCGCCTGGGACGCATCATACCATGCTAGTACACTTACGGTAATCTCAATAATGCGTCCCGGGCGCCATTTATACCTGTCCTGGTCAGGTTCTGATTAAGCCACCTCATTTAGGTCGAGCCGCCCTGGGAAGGGAGGCGGAGGCGCGCCATTGCCATCGAGTGCCAAATTGGGAAAAGGCGGCGGCGGTGCCCCGTTACCGTCGAATCCAAGGCGCGGGAAGGGAGGCGGAGGCGCCCCGTTGCCATCCAGTGCCAAATTGGGAAAAGGCGGCGGTGGTGCCCCATTGCCGTCGAATCCAAGGCCCGGGAAGGGAGGGGGTGGCGCTCCATTGCCGTCAAACGAAGTGCTTGCCCCCGGAATGCGCGAGGCTAACACCGCAAATTGTTGATTGTTTACCGAATGAGCGTTGACTGGCTCAACTACAGGGAGTAACATCCATATTGCGATCAGGCTCAGGACTAGGAACGGTGCACTTCGTTTCATAGGTCGACTTCCTCCTTGAGCACCGCAGCTTTTGCGGTGGAGGAAGGGCCCTGAATTCGAAGGCGGAAATGTTCAGAAACCGGAACAGGCGGGGATATGGAAACTCTGGAACGCTTTTACCGTAATCAGCGCATCATCGACGACTTCACTTCCAACACTCTCGCTGCGATTACCAGCGATTTCGGCCGCCTCGTCTACATCGCCACTCTCCGCGACATGATCTCCGGCCAGTACAAGCACGAAGGCCTCGAGGCCCTCTATTCCGCGCCCGCAGTTGACGAAGCTCTGCTCTATTGCCACGAGGAAATCTTTCACAAGATTTTGGAGACATCTCTGGAGAAGCAGGAACGCCTGCTCCATGACTGGCTAATTGAATTGGAAGGGGATCCTGCGGAAATCGCGTCCCGCTGGCTGGAACTGGAGGTCTACCGCATGATGATCCCGCTCGGCACTCCCGAATATCTGCGGGATCTTTTCTGCTCGAATTTCCGCTTTCTGCTCGATCTCGTTTCCATCGGCGCTAGCGGCGTTCCGGCAGCCGCATAGCCACGCCGGCCACGCGCCCCACGATTTCGATCTCATCCGGCCAGCGGTAAAATTGCGGCGCCCGCGCCGACATTCCGTAAGGGTGCAAAATCACGCGGTCCTGATCCTTCGTGCACCACGAGCATTGATACCCGCTTCGCAAATCCACAAAATAAATCGGCCTTTCGAACTCATTGCGAAACGGCCCGGCCTCGATCGTCCGCTGCGCAGGATCGATCAACACCAACGACCCCGGCCTCACCAGCGGATCCATCCACGCATCATCCGTGCCGATAAATCCGTAGCGATACTTCGCCCCATCCATCAGCGCGCCCTCAAAGCTCCGCCACGATTCCACCATGCGCGTCAGGCTGCTCGTCCGCCGCGGATCGAAGGAAGGATCGAATTTCAGAGGGAGATGCAAGCGGTAGGGCGCGCGGCCAAGATGCGTCTTCCGCGCGCCCCAGGCGAATCCATCCCGCAGGTGTTCATCGAGCGGAATCTGATACCACTGGCACACCTCGAACACATCAAGTTGGTACAGCGCGCAAAGCGTGTACAACTTGTGCAGCGTCGGCGTGACGCCGGCGTTCTCGATGTCCGCCAGTCGGCTGATTCGGATTACGAATTCCGGTCGTCCGTGTTTGCTGGCTAGTTCAAAGCTGGATTGTTCCACATCACGGTACGTGAGCCCCAGCCGCTCGCGCACCTGTCTCAGACAATTACCGGGCTGCATTAAATCCCCCAAGCGCGACCCCAAGGGGGGCGGGTTGGCTGGATTATAGCAGAGTCACAATAGCCTGTTCCGGAAACAGAACGCGATCCCACGCGCCTCTGTGGAAAGTCCTGCTACATTTCCGAAAACTACGTAGCCGCCACTTTCCTTCCGCGCAGATGAGCTTTTCCCCAATACCTGCTATTCTGTCCGGACCATCTCTCGGTGTTTGGGGCGCCCGTCACCATGAATCTCAAGTCGTTTCGGCTCTACACGATCTATCTCGCTTTAGCCATTTTCCTGGCCGCCCTCCCGGGCCTCCGCGCGCAGCAGGAACCGCCCGCAAAGCTCCCGCCGCCTCCCCCGCCCGCCGCGGCCGCGCCGAAGCCCCTCGATCACGGCAATCCGGAGTTCATGAAGGCCGCCGACGAAGTGCTCCAGGAAATGAGCACGATGCTTCAGCTCCCGATCAAGGAACCGCTGAAAAAAAGCCTCCGCTCGAAACCCGAAATCCGCGATTATCTAAAACGCGAAGATGAAGAAGACAAAAATCCCGTCCAGAAATACGCCGATCAAAAAGCACTCGAGGCTTTCGGCCTGATCCCCAAAGATTTTCCGCTCGATAAATTTCTGCTCGATGTTCTGACCGATCAGGTCGCCGGTCTCTACGATCCCAAGGGCAAAGAGTTTTACATCGCCGATTGGATCCCCGTTGACGAGCAGCGTACCGTGATGGCCCACGAACTCACTCACGCGCTCGTCGATCAATCCTTCGGCCTGGATCAATGGATCAAAGCCGCGCGCCCCAATGACGACGCCGAGCTCGCCCGCGATTCCGTCAGCGAAGGTTCCGCGCTCGCTGCCATGCTCGACTATTCCTTTCTCGAATCCAAAATCACCATTCGCGATCTGCCCGACATCACCAATTACATTCGCTCCAGCGCCGTCGCCGAAATGGAAAAAGATCCGCTGCTCTCCAAGGCTCCGCTCATCATTCGCGATGAATTGCTGTTTCCCTATCTCGAAGGCACCAGCTTCACTCAGCAATTCCTGAAGGCCAATTCCGGTTGGAAGGATCTTCGCAAGATTTTCGAAAATCCTCCCGTCGCCACGCAGCAAATTCTTCACCCCGATCTTTATCTCAAGGGCATCAAGCCCGCCATCGTCAATCTCCCGAAGTGGGCCGGCCTCGCCCCTGCGGATTGGAAGCTTCTCGAAGAAAATGTTCTCGGTGAATTCGGACTGCACGAAGTTCTGAAGCAGTTCGTCGGTGAGGAGCAAGCCAAAAAAACGTCGCCGTACTGGGATGGCGATCGCTACGCCGTCTTCGAAGGCGGCAAAACGAAGCAGATCACCTTAATCGTCCGCCTGCATCTTGATTCCGTGGATGATGCCGCGCTTTTCTTCGGCCGCTATTCCGAGCTGCTCATGAGCAAATACCCAAAGACCACAGAACTCGTCCGCCGCCCCAATTTTTTCCAGTTCCGCACTGAGGATTCGAAGGTATTCCTGCGTTGCCAGGGCGCCGATTGTCTGATCCTCGAAGGCGCCGACCGCGATTTCTTCGACAAGCTCGACCACGCTTTCGGCTGGCCCGCGGCACCCGGAGAAACCGAGCCCACTCCCAAGCCCACAGTCACGCAGATCCCCGGCGCTGCGTCAACGTCGCCGAGCGGCCGTGCCCCAAGCGAGTTCTCCGGCGCAGCTGCGTTCACCCGCTAAATCACGCTTCACGCCGCACCACCATCACCGTCAAATCATCCGTCGGCGCTCGCCCGGCCGCAAACGCATTTACATCCTCCAAAAATCCCGCGCAAATTCCCGCAGGCGGCAAATGGTGCTGGCCCTTCAAATACCGGTTCAATCTTTCCGCTCCATATTCATTTCCATCCGCGTCGCGCATCTCTGAAAGCCCATCGGTATAAATCACCATCGTTTCGCCCGCCGCCGCGCGGAATTTCTCCGTCGTGTACGTCGAGTCGCGAAACAATCCCAACGGCAATCCCGTCGCCGCGATCGCCCGCAACCCGTCCTTGCCTCCCACCCACACCGGCAAATGTCCCGCGCTGGCAATTTCCGTTTCGCCGTCCGCTCCGCTCCGGCCGCACACCAGCGTCGCATACTGCCCCGCCGTCGCCGTCTCGCAAAGCAAGCGGTTCGCCGCTCCCAGCAATTGCTCCAGCGGCATCTGCACTGAAATCAAACTCCGAAACATCCCATGCAGTTGCGTCATCAACAAGCACGCCGACACGCCCTTTCCCGCCACGTCGCCCACCAAAAAAAATACGCATCCATCTTTCCGCTCCGGCAAAATCACGTCGCAATAATCCCCGCTCACCGGCCCCGCCGGACGGTAGTTGTAGTGCACGTGCCATCCCGCCGCGCGGCAATCCTTCGCCGGCAATAGCGCCCGCTGCAAAGTCGCCGCCTGGATCAAATCCGCTTCCAGCGCCCGCCGCTCCGCCGCGCTCAAATGATCCAGACAAAATCGCAGCAGCGGATCGGCCACCAGGCGCTCCTGCTCGATCGAATCGTGGCACTCCTCGCACATTCCAAACGATCCGTCCGCCAATCGCCCCAGCGCCGCATCCACTTCCGTCAGCAAATAACCAAGCTGCTCATCGCCCGACGCCCCAGCCATCGCTGCCACCAACCGCCGCTTGCGATCCTCCAGCGCCCCCTGAAAATAATTGTTAGCAACCGTAGCCATGGCCCCTCCTGCATTTACTCTGCGGCGATTCCTCGCATCAAACCATCCGCTTCACGCGCTCAAATTTCCGTTTCCGCGTTTCCGCCTCATCCTATTTCGATTCCGCAGCCGCCGCCCGCGATTCACCGCCACTCGCCTCCAGCGGCAACGATTCCGCCCCCACCTCAATCTTCCCCCGCAATCTCGCCAACCGATGCCCCAGCTTCTCACGCGCCTTCGCATAAGCCGCCGCGCTCAAAAATCTTCCATTCCGCGCCCGCCGCAATTCCGCCAAAGCCTCGCCCATCAATTCCGCCGCTCTACTCGGCCGTCCCATTCGATGCTCGAAATATTTCGCCAACTCCTCGTAAGCCAAAATTCCATCCGGCAACGCCCCGCGCAATTCCATCCATAGCGAAGTCGCTAATTCAAAATCCCCTTCGCGTTTCGCCAATCGCGCCAAAGCCAATCGCGCCGCACGCCCCGCCGTTCGCGGCAATTCTCCCGCAATCGCTTGCGCATAGAGTCCGCGCGCCCGCGTTGCCTCCCCGCGCCGCTCGCAGATTCGCGACATCCCAAAAAATTCAAACGCATCCGCCCCAGCCGATTCCGGCGCCGCCAGCAACGAGAACATCCGCTGCGCCAGCGCCGCCAATCCCACCAAATCCATCTGGTTATGCAAAAACACCGGCACCAAAGGATCCGGCGCTCCGCCTCCCAAATAAGTGAAATAAATCTGCGGAATTAATTCCGACATCACGTCCGCGCCGCGCCTTTTCCCCAGCACGTGCCACTCGAGCTCTGCCAGGCGCACCGATCCCAGTCGCAATCGCCACAAATGCCGAGCCGGATGCAGCAAATCCAGATGTGCTTCCGGCACATGCGCCGCAATCGTTCGCGTCATGCGGTAACGCGTTTCCAAAAGCGGCCAATCAAATGATTTGCCATTGAAGGTCACCAGCACCGGCCGCTCCGCCAACCGTTCCTTCATAGCCAGAAGCACCGAGTGCTCCTCGCTATGATCGCGCATGAAAAATTGCTCCACTTGCAGCCCGCCGCCATCCCACCACGCCAAGCCCACAAGAAACGGATAAGTCCCCGTCCCGCCCGAAAGCCCGGTGGTCTCCGTATCCAGAAAAAGCCAATTCCGCAAATCCGCAGCCGACTCCGGCGCCCCAGGCGCGATCAATCGCAAAGTATCCACGGACGCCACAAACGCAGATGGCTCCTCGCACCACCGCCGCACCACAAGATGCTCCCCAAATTTATTCTTCCCCGTAACCGCCCCAAGCAAACCAGCCAACCGCTCCCACCCATCAGGCAATTCCGGCGTATACCCGCGCGAACTCGCAGCACCATCAGCCGCAACTCCGCGCGCCGGCCGCAAAGCCGCCACCCGGTCAAATATCGATCCCGCCTTACGCATCCGATCTACCTGACTCCGCGCAACTAAGCCTTTTCTTCGTAGGGGCGCTGCTTGCTGCGCCCTCCGAGGCTCAAATCCGAAATGAAATTTCTTCCGTCGTAGGGGCGGGGCTTGCTCCGCCCGCCGATGTAACGCTCAACGCTCACAACAACCACGTGCAAGAATGTCACGCCGTCGCTCTTCCACCTGAAATCTCAAATCTGAAATCTATTCCGTCGTAGGGGCGGCGCTTGCTCCGCCCGCGGGCGTAACGCTCAACGATCACAACCAACACGTGCAAGATGTCACGCCGTCGCTCTTCCATTTGAAGTCTCAATTCTCAAATCCGAAATGAAATTTCTTCCGTCGTAGGGGCGGGGCTTGCTCCGCCCGCCGATGTAACTCTCAACGCTCACAACAACCACATGCAAGATGTCCCGCCGCCGCTCTTCCATCTGAAGTCTCAAATCTGAAATTTGAAATTTCTTTCCTATCCGCTATCCCCTATCCCCTACTCCCTCCCCCCATCCTCCCCAAAATCTCCAACGCCACCACCTTATCCCCCACCGGCCCCACGCAAGAAGGGCACCCACTCTCGCACGCGCACCCCTCAATCAATTCCCGCGTCCTACGCAACAAGATTCCGTGCGCCCGAAAAAGCGGCTCACTAAACCCAATCCCCCCAGGATACGCGTCATACAAATAAAGATTCGGCTCAAAATAATCCCGCGGCAAATTTGGATCTCCCAGCTCCTGCGATTCTTCCACCGGCGCCGCATCCGTCACCCAATCCGCTCCCACTCCCGCACTCGGCGGCCGTTCCCCAATCGCCGTCCCCAAATCCCGCCGGTCGCACATCAAAAGCAGCGCCGCCATAGACTCCAGCGCATAAAGCAATCCAAACATCCCAGCCTGCCGCTCCGAAATTGAAAACGCGAGCGATGCCACCAGCCGCCGGTCCAAAGTGATCCAGAACGCCGTCGTATGCATCTCGTTCTCCGGCAACTCCAATTTCCCAGCCCCCACATTCTCATTGGTAAAAAATTTGATCTTCTTGAATCCCACCACCTGCGACCGCACCAGCACATCCCCATGCGCGCGCATCGCCGGTCCCGCGATCGCTTCCTCTTCTGCGATTTCCAGAATCCGCACCTGCGTATAACGAATCGCGTCCGTAAAATAATCCACGTTTACGCGCTTCACAAACGCCTTGCGTTCCTCGAAATCCAATCGCTCCACGTGATATTGCTGCCCCTGATGAAGATAAATCGCCTTCGGATGCACGGTCGTCAGCGCGCTCCAGAAATCCACTTCGCCGATTACTTCCGGCGCTCCCGACGGCCCGTCCTCGCTCGTTTCGCTCCCGGTAATATCAATGATCACGAAATTATCCGAAGTCACCGAGCGCAAGCTCACCGTATCCGCCGGATACGCCTGTTGCACCCAATGCCAATTCCCGCCGCTATTGTGCAAATAACCCGCGTCGCTCAATTTCCCGCAAAGCCCCGGCAAATCCACGTCTCCAAATTTCTCTTCCCGCGCAATCGGCAGCTCAAACGCCGCGCATTTCAAATGATTCACCAGAATTTCCAGATTGTCCGGCTGCACGTACGCATGCTCCGGCGAGCGCCCAAAAAAATAATCCGGATGCTGCACCATGAATTGATCAAGCGGCGCCGAAGAAGCCACAAACACCGCGCAGGCCGTCCCGCTGCGCCGCCCGGCCCGCCCCGCCCGCTGCCACGTCGAAGCAATCGATCCCGGATACCCGGCCATCACCGCCGCATCGAGCGATCCAATATCAATGCCCAATTCCAACGCGTTCGTCGCCACCACTCCGCGAATTTTCCCGTCTCGCAAGCCGCGCTCAATCTCCCGCCTCTCCCCCGGCAGATATCCGCCGCGATACCCGCGAATCGGTTCGCCTCCTCCCCCGCCCGCCGCCGCCGGAAATGCCTGCCGCAAATACGTCAGCATCACTTCCGTGTGCAGGCGGCTATTGGCAAACACGATCGTCTGCAACGAGCGCCCCAATAGCTCCTTGGCCACTCGCGTGGTCTCATTCAAATAGCTCCGCCGGATTCCCAGATTCCGGTTCACCACCGGCGGATTGTAAAAGACAAAAATCTTCTCCGAAGCAGGCGCGCCATTTTCATCCAGCACTTCAACGTCGGCTTCGATCAGTTGCTTCGCCAATTCGCCGGGATTCGCAATCGTCGCCGAAGAGCAAACAAATTGCGGCTCCGATCCATAAAATCTCGCCACGCGCCGCAACCGCCGCAGCACGTTCGTTAAATGGCTGCCGAAAACTCCGCGATACGTATGCAATTCATCCAGCACGACGTATCTCAAATTCTCAAACATCCGCATCCATCTCGTGTGGTGCGGCAGAATTCCCGTGTGCAGCATGTCCGGGTTCGTCAGAATCACGTGCCCGCGCTCGCGAATCGCCCGCCGCGCATCCCCCGGCGTATCCCCGTCGTAAGTGAACACTCCAAACGCATCCTCCAGCCGCGTAGCCAGATCATGCAGTTCCGCCAGCTGGTCCTGCGCCAACGCCTTCGTGGGAAAAAGATAAAGCGCCCGCGTATCCGGATTTTCTAAAATCGAATTCAGCACCGGCAGGTTGTAGCAAATCGTCTTGCCCGAAGCGGTAGGCGTAACCACCACCAAATTTTTCCCCGCCCGCGCGCGTTCCGCCGCGGCGGCCTGGTGCGTATAGAGCTTCTCCACTCCCTTAGCCCGGTAAGCCGCCACCAATTCCGCCCGCACCCAAGAGGGCATCGCCGCGAACGCCGCCTCCCGCGCAGGGAAGTGCTTGATGGCAGTAAGAACTTCTCCAGTCCGGTCGCGCTCAGCAAGCGCCCCAAGCGCCTCCCGCACAGCCTCAATCGAAGTTCGCCCCCGCACAGCCAGAGATTGCGCCACAACTCCTCCCGAACTATTTTCGCCTTTTGTTCGCTGACACTAACACGCTCCGACTTCCGAGGCAACCCCAAGTACCGCCGGCTTGCCCCGAGTTTCGAAGGGCCTCCGTGCTGGCATCCGACGATCACCGACGTGACCAAAGGCAGTCCTCGTCGACGGACCTCCCGGAAACGAGCCGACGCCTCCTCGCCGTGCCCCGAAATCTCAAATCCGAGATCTCTTCTCTCCTAATCTTCCAACGCCCAACACCCGCTCCTTGACATCCACACTCCCCACCCGCTATAGAATATTCATGTCCCAATCCATCCTAATCTTCGATTTCAAAACCAACGAACAAGCCGCACAGCAAGCCTGGCACAAAGCCGAATCCTGGAAAAAAGGCTTCCGCCTCGGCAATAAGCTGCAAGTAAAGTTCGAGCGCACTCTCGAAGAAGATTCCGGCAAAGAAGAAAAGCCCGCCAAATCCAAAAAGAAATCCGAAGACAAGGAAGAATCCAGCAGCGTCCGCTTGCTAGTCCGTCTGGCCTTCTCCGACCACGAAAAGCTCTCCTACACCCGCTGGCTCGATCGCATCCCCGCGGAAGAACCGTTCAAGGAAGCCGAACAGGAAATCCACCAGCAGAACGATCCCGGCTACGACAAAGCCGTCGAACTCTTCGATTCCCTCGACTAATCCCCGAAAAACGATCTCGCCGCGGCTACGCAGTTTCCCGCGCCGTACTATTGCCATATCCTCATTTCTGACGCACTCTGCGACAGGAAATATATGCCGTGCCACGATTACGACGATCGAGTAAGGCCGCCGACCACAGCGGGCATCCTTCCTCAACGGTTCGCGACGCAGATTCTGGGCCGGAACCCCATTTCTAATCGTTACACCCAAACGATTAGAAATCGCCGCAACTCATTGAAAACAAACGAAAGTCTCAGTTTCTAACCGTGAAAAAATCGACCCCCGAAACCGCCCCTCCGCCACCATCCAGGAGGCGAGAACCGAGCCCAACACCCCCCACAAATCATTCCAGCCCCCTGGAATCCCCGAATCCCTTTATAGCCAAACACCACCCAACTTTGGCTATAATGAACCGCAATCGTTCGTACTTTCGTTTTGGGGCGAAGCTAAGAGATGCCGTCGCAAACCCGCACCAAGATTTCGAGGTTCGACGCCTCGAAATACCAGGGCCTCGATCGCGCCGCGCTAATCCGTATTTACCGCACCATGTTCCTCTCGCGCCGTCTCGACGATAAAGAAATTCAGCTCAAGGGTCAAAATAAAATATTTTTTCAAATCAGCGGCGCAGGGCATGAAGGCATCGGCGCCGCCGCCGGTCTTCTCCTCAAGCCCGGCTACGATTGGTTCCACGCCTACTATCGCGATCGCGCACTGGCTCTCATGCTCGGCATGACCCCGCTCGAAATGCTCCTCGAAGCCGTCGGCGCAAAAGAAGGTCCCAGCTCCGCCGGCCGTCAAATGCCTTCGCACTGGGGCCACAAGAAAATCCATCTCATCACGCGCTCTTCTCCCACCGGCACGCAATGGGTGCAATCCGTCGGCGTCGCGGAAGCCGCCGGCTACTACGACGAATTTCCGAAAGCGCTCGAGCAAGCCCAACGCGCCCCGCTCGGCGATGGCGTCACTCACGAGCGCGATGAAATTACCTACGTCTCCGGCGGCGAAGGTTCCACCAGCCAGGGGGAATTTTTCGAAGCCCTCAATATCGCTTCGAATCGCAAACTTCCCGTTCTCTTCGTAGTGGAAGACAACGGCTTCGCTATCTCCGTTCCCGTCGAAGTGCAAACCGCCGGTGGCAGCATCTCCAAACTCGTTTCCAATTTCCCCGGCTTGCTCGTGGAAGAATGTGACGGCACCGAGCCGCTCGAAACTTACGCAGTATTCTCGCGCGCTGTCGGCCACTGTCGTGCGCGCCGCGGTCCCGCTCTCGTCCACGCCCATGCCACGCGTCCCTACTCGCACTCTCTCTCCGACGACGAAAAACTTTATAAGACCAGCCACGAACGCGAAGACGAAGCTCATCGCGATCCGCTGCCCAAATTCGCGCTCTTCCTCGTCCGCGAAGGTATTCTCGAAGAGCAGGAACTCGTAGCCATCGAAGCCGAGGTTGATCGCGAAGTGCTCGAAGCCACCGATCGCGCCCTCGCCGCCGAAATTCCCGCCTGCGACACGATTCATTCCTGCGTCTATTCCCCCGATATCGATCCCACTTCGAATACTTTTGAATCCGAACCGCAGCCCAATGGCGCTCCGAAAACCATGGTCGAAATGGTGGCGCAAACTCTCAGCGACGAAATGGCGCATGACGAGCGTGTCATGGTCTTTGGCGAAGACGTCGCCGACGCCAGCCGCGCCGAATCTCTCGAGAAGGTAAAAGGAAAAGGCGGCGTCTTCAAAGCCACCTGGGGACTTCAGCGCCGCTTCGGTTCCACGCGCGTTTTCAATACGCCGCTCGCCGAAGCCAGCATCGTCGGACGCGCCATCGGCCTCGCCACTCGCGGCCTCAAGCCCGTTCCGGAAATTCAATTCTTCGATTACATCTGGCCCGCGATGATGCAAATTCGCAACGAGCTGGCCACCATTCGCTGGCGCTCCGCCGGCGCGTTCAAATGTCCCGCGGTAATTCGCGTGCCCATCGGCGGCTATCTCACCGGCGGCGCGATTTACCACAGCCAATGCGGTGAGGTCACCTTCACGCACATTCCCGGCTTGCGCGTCGTGATGCCTTCCACCGCGCTCGACGCCTGCGGCCTGCTCCGCACTGCGATCCGATCCGACGATCCCGTGCTCTTCCTCGAACACAAACATCTCTATCGCCAACCCTACAATCGCTCGCCCTATCCCGGGCCGGATTTCACCATTCCCTTTGGCCGCGCTCGCGTCGTCCGCGAAGGCAGCGACGTCAGCATCATCACTTACGGTGCTGTCGTCCATCGCGCCGAAGTCGCCGCCGCCGAGCTGGGCCGCGAAGGGGCGTCGGTAGAAATCGTCGATCTCCGCTCGCTGAGCCCCTACGATTGGGACGCCATCGCCACGTCCGTCCGCAAAACAAATCGCGTTATCGTAATTTATGAAGACACGCGCGCCTGGGGCTACGGCGCCGAAATCGCCGCCCGCATCGCCGATGAATTATTCGAAGATCTGGACGCGCCCGTCCGCCGCGTAGCCGCCACAGACACTTTCTGCGCCTACCAACCAAAACTGGAAGACGTAATCCTCCCGCAAACTGCCGGCATCGCAAACGCTATCCGCGACCTGCTGAAATTTTAAGCCAGCAACGCCGAGTTCCGTCGCTTGTGTAGCGCTGGGTTTCAGCCCGGAATCCGGCGGCCGCCCGCACACATCGAACGAAACTTTTCGCGGATGAAACGCGTATACTCAATCAGAGCTTGATAGGGAGGAGCACGCCATGACCTGCTGCAATTGCCGTCGCGATATCGCCGACTATTCCAACTTCTGCTATTTCTGCGGTGTCCGCCAAAGCCAGGCAATTCCCAAAGGCGCCGCGCCCTGGCAAGGCAAGCGCCTGATGCGCTCGGCCACTGACGTAAAAGTCGCGGGCGTCTGCGCCGGCTTCGCCGAATATATGGATTGGGATGTAACGCTGGTGCGCCTGCTCTGGGCCATCCTGACGATCATGCCCGTGCCCGTGCTCGGCATCGTGGCCTACATTGTCAGTTGGATCGTGATGCCGGTAGCCCCGCTGCCGATGCCGCACGCCGCCGCGGAAGTGACGCCGCAAAGCGCGACCATCTCCTGATTTTCTCGCGGGCGCCAAATTCAGCGCCACAAGCGGGGCCTAACGCTTCTCGCGCGCCGGTCGCCTTGGAGCGCCGCCGCGTGAGCCATAAATGAGATGATCGAGCGAGATCATCCCCGCTCCGGTGGCCGCCAGCGCAAACGCCGCCACGGCGAGTAGCAACGGAAATTCGTAATTGTGCACGTCGAGCACCGTGCCCTGCGGTAGATGCACGCGCCACACCGCGATGGCCATCTCGATTGCGATTAAAAGTCCCGCCACGCGCGTGAATAAACCCGCCACCAGCATCAAGCCGCCAAAAAATTCGATCACTCCCGAAATATAAGCAAAATAGCGCGGAAATCCCATGTGCTGAAAATTGTCCAGCCATTCTTTAGGATGCGCGAACAATTTCGGATATCCGTGATAGATAAATATCGCTCCGAGCGCCAGCCGCAGCAGCAACAGCGCCACAGGTTTCAACTTCTCAAGAAACTGCATGCCTTCACCTCTTTCCAGTGGAAGATGCGCGCGGCCGGGAGTGAAATTGTAGCAGACTCGTTCCGCGGCTTCGCGCTCATGCCGGCCGAGCGGGCCGGCCGCTCAGATTGCCGGGAACTTCTCCTGATGCGCAGCCTCGCTCGTCAGGTCCCGAGCCGGGCTTCCTATCTAATAAGGCTATTGCTTTTGAAGCTAAGGGAAGCTATAAGTGATTAGTAACGACGGGAACTTGCGTGACCAACGAGAGAGGAGTGTTGTTCAGGAGCCGCTCTCGACGCGAACCCCGTAAGGAAACCATATGGCGCCCAGCCACCCAGCCGGAACTGCTCGTATCTCCCTGCGCAAATATTGCGATGTAGTGCGCCGCGCACTTCTGTGCCATGCGCGTTTGCATCTCCGCTGCGCAGCTATTCTCGGATTGGTGCTTGTCGCGGCGTTGCCGTTGGCGGCGGATACCATAACCGGCACGGTCAAAGATCCTTCCGGCGCGGTTGTTCCCGGAGCGCGTATCGAGATCAGCGGTGGCGGCTTGGCGCAGCCGATCGTGCTCTCTACGGATGATGCTGGAAAGTTTGTGGCGCCAAATCTGGCTCCGGGGAAATATACGGTCCGCGTTAACAAGGAAAAGTTCGACGAGCTGCAGGTTGAAATAGATTTGAAGGGCGCTGCCGACCTGCCGTTTAACCTCAGCATTGCCGCACTGCCAACACAAGTGATCGTTCCCGCAAAAAACTTGGCTCTGGCGAATTCCGATGCTGTGTACCGGCAGCTGCGCGATATCGGGCTGGGTCAGAGTTACCGCTGCGAGAATCAGAGCCTGTTTGTCGATGTCGGGACGTTTCAGTTCAAATCCGGTACGGTCACGATTCTGCCGCCGGTGAATCGCTTTGTGACCGGCGTGATTTTTGTGGGCCAGGGGCACTTCGTTCTGAAGCCCGTGGATGAAATGAACACGCGCGAATTGATGCGGCGGACCGGCGCGCCTGTGGTGGAGGAGGATTTCAGCGAAGTAGTTTTTCGGTTCACGGGAAACCAGTATCCGGACTTTAGCGGAACGATGGGAGAAAAAGTCGAGACGCCCGCGGCAGCGGTGAGCGCGTATCAGCATTGGAAAGACAAAATGCGCCATCGCCACGAAATTCCAGACAGTTTCACGCAATCGATTCTGGAAGGGGAGACGATCGACAACGTGGACGCCGACGTGCTGGCAGCAATTTACAATCCCAAGCATCCCCCCTTCATCAACGCCTATATTCGCGGCGCGAAGCACAAAGACCTGCGCTTTTTCGTGCGCACTCGCGTCGGCGCCATCCCGCAGCTCGATTCGCCGGAAGAAGTCGCGCTCATTAATTCGAGCGAAGGCATGGATGACGGCGTGTGGTACTCCGAACATCTCCTTTCCGAGCTGAAATCCGGGAAGGCCGATTCGCGCGAGGACCGGCGTCTATTTGCTACGCAACGCTATGCGATCGAGACGGTCATCGCAAAAAACGATCACCTGCACAGCTCCGCAACAATTACTTTCAAGCCGCTCATTGCCGGCGAACGCGTAATGAAATTCGGGCTGCTGCCCAATCTGCGTGTCACACAGGTGCGCGATCAGAGCGGGCAAGACATTCATTACGTGCAGGAGAGCCGCAAAGAAGACGGTTCGTTCTATGTGATTCTCGACGAAGCTCCGCCGCCCGGGACAGAACACTCGATTACCGTCCAATATGAGGGCGACAAAGTGCTGACCAATGCCGGCGACGGCAGCTTCTATGTCAGCGCGCGCTCTTCCTGGTATCCGAACTTGAACGGGTTCGGCGAAAAAGCGCTTTACGATCTGACCTTCAAAGTGCCCAAGGGCGAAGTGGTGATCAGCGTGGGAAAGCCGCAGTCCCAGGGTACCGAGGCGGGCTTCGCGGTTTCTCGCTGGGTCACGCCCGTGCCCGTTGCGGTGGCAGGTTTCAATTACGGCCGCTATCAGAAAATCGACATGCCGGACACCATCACGCATTACGACATTTCAGGATTTTATCTTGAGGACCTGCCGGACAGCCTGAGGCCCTATGCGGAGCGCGCTTCGCTGGACGCGATGGCGCCCAAGGGCATGACGCGGTATGCGCTCGATCAAGCGCGCGCGCAGATGCAGGTGTGCACGCGGTATTACGGCAAATCGCCTTACGACAATGTTTACGTCACCGAGCAGCCCAATTTCGCGTTTGGGCAATCGTGGCCCAACCTGGTGTACTTGCCGATCTCCGCGTACATCGACTCGACGCAGCGCTGGTTGCTCTTCGGCCGCATCGACGACAATTTCACCGGATTCGTTCGCGAAGTAACTCCGCATGAAGTCGCGCACCAATGGTTCGGGCACGCCGTCGGTTGGGCGTCCTATCACGATCTGTGGCTTTCGGAAGGTTTCGCGGAGTTTTCGGCGGGACTATTCCTGGAACAAGCGATCGGCGGAAAATGGCAGAAGGACTACATCGATTTTTGGGAGCGGCAGAGGAAGCGTGTGTTGGAGAAAAATAATTTTGGAGTATCCCCGAACGACGCAGGGCCGCTCTGGCTTGGCTTGCGGCTGATTGCGCCGAAGTCGGAGCAGAGTTATCAGGGCGTGACTTATTCCAAGGGCGCGTATGTGCTCAGCATGTTGCGCTCGATCATGCATGACGATCGCGCTGCGCCGGAAGATCGCGAGAAGCCATTCATAGACATGATGCACGATTTCGTCGAAAGCCACCGCGATTCAGCGGCCTCCACGGAATCGTTCAAGGCCATCGTGGAAAAGCACATGACCAAGCAGATGGACCTGCAGCGGAATCAGCGGCTCGATTGGTTCTTCGATGAATGGGTTTATGGAACGCAGGTGCCGCGTTACACCTTCAGCTACGACACGCGGTCCGCGGAGAAGGGCGGAGTAAGAGTGCGCGTGGAAATCACGCAGAGCGAAGTGGATGATCATTTCGCGATGTTTGTTCCGGTCTATGCGGATTTCGGAAAAGGAATGGTAAGAGTAGGGCAGGTGGCCGTCGCCGGAAATTCCACGCGCAAAATGGATTTTCTGATGGATCAGATGCCGAAAAAAGTCGCCATCAATTCCTACAAGGAAATCCTCGAGCGGTAATGATTCGATGGAGCCGCCGCGATCCGCGGTCAGTTTCGAACCGCGCGAATCTCCGGATTTTAGAAGTGGCGATGAATTCCTCCAAGGAAAGCCTCGAGCGCTAAGTTCTAAACTCGCGATACTTACCAATCGTTTTGATGCTGCGTGTGTATAATGCAGGCGCTTATGGCGCTTTCTGCCGGGACAAAGCTTGGACCTTACGAGATCGTCGCGCCGCTCGGCGCGGGCGGGATGGGCGAAGTGTATCGAGCGCGGGACACGCGCGGCTTGATCGCACCGTGGCGATCAAGGTGCTTGCATCGCATCTTTCGAACACGCCGGAACTGAGACAGCGATTCGAGCGCGAGGCGCGCAGCATCTCGGCGCTGAATCATGCGCACATCTGCCAGCTTTTCGATGTGGGCTCGCAAGCCGGCGCGGATTATCTGGTGATGGAATTCCTGGCGGGCGAAACGCTCGCCGAACGGCTTCGCAGGGGGCCTCTGCCGCTGACCGAATTATTGAAGACGGCGATGGAAGTGGCGGAGGCGCTTGCGGTGGCGCATCGCGCGGGGATCATTCACCGCGATTTGAAGCCGGGCAATATCATGTTGACGAAATCCGGCGCGAAATTGATGGATTTTGGATTTGGCCAAGCCTGCCTCGGTTGGGGCTTCCAGTTCGGGAACCGCTCCACTTTTGTCCGCAGCGCAAACGATTAGCCTCGCGAGCCCGATGAGCCCGTTAACGATGGCGGGGAGCGTGCTGGGCACGATTCAATACATGTCGCCGGAGCAGATTGAAGGCCGGGAAGTGGATGCGCGGAGCGACATCTTTTCGTTCGGCGCGGTGGTTTACGAAATGGCGACGGGCAAGCGGGCGTTCGAGGGCAAGAGTCAACTCACGATCGCGAGCGCGATTCTGGAGAAAGAACCGGAAGCGATGAGTACGAAGAACCCGGTTGCGCCGGCCGCGCTCGACTTTTTGGTGGCCACGTGCCTGGCCAAAGACCGTGATGAGCGATATCAGTCGGCGCAGGATGTGCGCTTGCAGTTGAAGGGGATTGCGGCGTCGCCGGGATCTGCGGCTTCGGGTTTCGCGGAAGGGCGTTCGCGGCGATCGAGATTGTACTTGGGGATCGGTGCGGCTGTGGCGTTCGCGCTGGCCAGCGTCGCGATCATTTATTTCTTGATGCCTGGCGGGAACGTTCCGGCACTTTCCGTGAGAGCTTACATTCCGCCTCCGCCGGGAACCACGTTTCGGATTTCGGGCGGATTGGAGATTGGCCCGGTAGTGGTGTCGCCAGACGGGAAAACGCTGGCGTTCACGGCCGTGGATGAACAAGGGGTGACGAAATTATGGCTGCGTCCGCTCGACGCGCAACAAGCGACCGTGCTCGCGGGAACGGAAGACGCGACGTTTCCATTCTGGTCGCCGGATGGCCAGCATCTCGGCTTCATTGCCGATGGAGAGCTGAGGAAAATCAGAGCCGCGGGAGGCGAATCGCAAACGCTGGTGCAGGGATTGGGAACGGAAACCGGCCGCGCTGCTTGGAGTGCGGATGGAACGATTCTTTTCCGCAAGGAATTCTATGGGCCGATCTATCGCGTGGCGGCATCCGGAGGAGCAGCTTCGGCGGCTACGAAGCTCGGCAAGGATGAAGTGACGCATAAGGAACCGTCATTTTTGCCAGACGGCAAACACTTCTTGTTCGTGTCCGGCGGTTGGGGCGACGTGGGAAAAATCAAGGTGGGCGAGCTTGGCAAACCTGAGCAGGACGCGATTGATGTTGGCGCCGGTTCATCGCCGCAATTTTCATCGCGCCGGCTGCTCTTCGTTCGGGATGGGCACATCGAGGCGCAGGCATTTGATGCCGGCACCTGGAAACTCTCCGGCGACTCTCAGGTTTTGGGCGAAGCTGGGTATTTCTCGATCTCTTCGAATGGCGTGCTTGCGTATCACGAGGGTTCGGAACTTTCAGAGCTGAAAGTGTTCGACCGCACCGGAAACGTAATCGCGACGCCCGGACCGATGGCAGACTATTTGGTGCCGCGCTTTTCCCCCGATGGAAAATCAATTGCGGTCATGGTGTACGACCAGAGAACCGGTGCGAGCGATATTTGGGTTTATCCCGCAGCGGGTGGGCAGCCTGCGCGAATTACCTTCGGTCCGAATGATGGTTTTCCGGTGTGGTCACCGGATGGAAAGGAACTGGCGTACGAAGTTTTGGAGAACGGGAAATATTCGATTCGCCGGAGAGCCCTGGATGGCAGCCGTCCCGAGCAGACGCTCTACCAGAACGATGCGTATGTGGAATTCTTGCCGATCGACTGGTCGCCAGACTGGAAATATCTGTCGATGCATGCGGTGAGCAAAGATGGGCGTTATTCCAATTGGAGTTTGCCGCTTTCGGGCGGCGTTCCGGCCAGCGGCCACCGCCGGGCTTAAAGTGAGTGAATACGAGGGCCGATTTTCCGCGGACAGCCACTGGCTTTGCTACTTCGCTTACGAAACAGGGCGGCCGGAAGTTTTTGCGGTGCCGTTTCCCGGGGCTGGAGCGAAGTCGCAAGTATCGACGACCGGAGGATGGCTGGCGCGATTCAGCCGCAATGAATTGTTTTATGTGACGTTGGGAAACCGCTTGATGGCGGCGCAGATTCATACGCAGCCGACTTTTGGGGTGGATTCGATTCATTCTTTGTTCCAATTGGATTTTCCGAATTTGATCAGTTCCGCGCCGCTCTACGACGTGAGCCCGGACGGACAGAGATTTGCGGTGCTCACGGCGGACCGCACGAAATCGAGCTCGATCACGCTGTTGACGAATTGGCCGGCGGAGCTGAAAAAGTAAGCCGGAACATTCGCGAAACTTTTGGCGCGGTTCACTGCATTTCCCACCGCTTTTCCGCGTTACACTATTGAAGATTGGTGCCGATGTATTGGGTGGCGATGGCATGGCTAACGTGAAAAAGAAGAAAGGCTGCATCGGGATACTTACCGGCGGCGGCGATGTGCCGGGGTTGAATCCGGCGATTCGCGCGGTGACGTTTCGTGCGCTGCGCGAAGGCTATGAGGTCATAGGAATACGGCGCGGCTGGGCTGGATTGGTGGATCTGGTCCGCGACGAAAAGTACGACAATAGCGACAACTTTCAGCGGCTCACGGAAGATGTGGTGAATCGCGCGGGGCGCACGGGCGGCACGTTCCTGCACTCTTCGCGGACGAATCCTGCGCGCGTGCGCAAGAGCGAAGTTCCGGCGCATTTGAAAGATGCCTTCCCCGAAGAGAAGAACGACCTCACGCCCGAAGTGCTGAAGAATCTCGAATGGCTGGGAATGGAATACCTGGTGCCGATCGGCGGCGACGATACGCTTAGCTTTGCCGTGCGGCTGTATCAGGAAGGCGTGAAAGTGGTGGGCATTCCGAAGACGATGGATAACGATGTGCCGGGAACGGATTATTGCATCGGATTTAGCACGTGCATCACGCGCACGATTCAGATGTCGAATAATTTGCGGACGTCGGCGGGCTCGCACGAGCGATTTCTGGTGCTGGAAGTTTTCGGGCGGTACGCGGGGTTTACGGCGGTGGTGCCGACGATGGCGGGCGCGGCGAATCGCTGCGTGATTCCGGAATACAAATTCAATATCGAGCGGCTGACGGAGTTGCTGGTGGCGGACCGGCGCAAGAATCCGAGCCGCTACGCGACCGTGCTGGTATCCGAAGGCGCGATGTTCGAAGGCGGCGACATGGTGTTCGAGCACGACGC
This sequence comes from uncultured Acidobacteriota bacterium, assembly GCA_963838545.1. Classification (GTDB taxonomy): domain Bacteria; phylum Acidobacteriota; class Terriglobia; order Acidiferrales; family UBA7541; genus Palsa-147. The sequence continues at coordinate 45,146 of CAWIRL010000022.1, read as the reverse complement.
GACGGATGCTTTCGGACATAAAAAGCTGGGCGGGATCGGCGACGTGGTGTCGGAACAAATCAAGCAACTCTCGGCGAAATTCAATAACGGCAAAACGATCGACGTGATCAATCAGAAGCTCGGCTACCTGGTGCGCTGCGGCGAGCCGGACGCGATCGATTCCATCGTGCCGATGGCCTATGGGAATCTGGCGCTGGATTTGATCCTCAATCGCATTCATGGGCGATTGGTGGTGCTCAAGAATGGCCGATACGACAACACGCCGATTGATACCGTGACGGCTTCGAAAAAAGCTGTCAGCATTAAAGAGAATTACAATACCGAGCGTCTCCGGCCGCAGTATGAAAGCTTCGAAATGAAGCCGCTATTTCTGGTCACCAGCGATCTCGGCTGAAGATTCGGCCGCAGCAATCGTCCGCCAACCCCTCCGCGGCGTTTGATTCCAATTGCGCATTGGTTTGTGCGAACGGATGGAATTGCGGAATCGTTTCGCGTTGGGGGTTGCGCGCCGTAGCTTCGAAACGTCGCGCGAAGTGGCAATTTGCGGCCCGGTGCGATGAGGTAAAATAATGAATCGCGATGAGGAGAATGTAATGTCGAACGCCCAGCGAACCATCGGAGTCTGCAACGGCGGTGGGGATTGCCCCGGCTTGAACGCAGTGATCCGCGCCGTGGTGCGCACCGCCATCTTCGAATATGGCTGGACGGTGGTGGGCGTGAAGAATGGATTCAACGGCCTGATCTGGCCGGAGCAATCCGAGGAACTGACGCTGGACTCGATTCGCGGAATTCTGCCGCGCGGCGGGACGATTCTGGGCACAACGAATCGCGGCAATCCATTCAACTTTGTCCACGAAGAGAACGGCAAGACGGTGACGAAGGATTACTCGACGCAAGTGCTCGAGAATATGAAACGCATGGGAATTGACGCGCTGGTGGTGATCGGGGGCGACGGCACGCTGCATATCGCCAATCAATTCGCCAAGCTGGGGATGAATGTGGTGGGCGTGCCGAAGACGATTGACAACGATTTGAAAGCCACGGAAATCACGTTCGGCTTCGACACCGCGCTGCACGTGGCCACCGACGCGATCGACCGGCTGCACACGACGGCGGAAAGCCATCATCGCGTGATGCTAGTGGAAGTGATGGGCCGCACGGCGGGATGGATCGCGCTACATTCGGGCATCGCGGGCGGCGCGGACGTCATCCTAATTCCCGAAATCCCGTTCACGATCGAGAACATCTGCGAATCGGTGAAAAAGCGCGAGGCTGCGGGGCGCGATTTCTGCCTGATCGTGGTGGCTGAAGGCTGCCGGTTGCCGGAAAAGGACGCGCTGGGAAAGCCGATGCCCGTGGCGCAGCCCGGGCAAGTGGCGAACGCGATCGGATACGCGCTGCGCGAGGCGCTGGATAAGGAAGTGCGCGTCACGGTGCTGGGACACGTGCAGCGCGGCGGGTCGCCGAGCCCGTTTGACCGGATATTGGGGACGCGATTTGGCGTGCACGCTGTGGATCTTGTGGCGCAGAAAGATTACGGGAAGATGGTTTGCCTGCGCTCCGGGAAAATCGAATCGGTGCCGATTGATACGGCCGTGGGAGCTTGCAAGCTGGTGGATCCTTCGAGCGATCACATTCGCTCGGCGCGGGCGGTGGGCATTACATTTGGAGATCTGGCGGGATGAAGAGGCTCATACTTGGGATCGCGCTGCTTTCGATTGTCGGCGGCGCGGCTTATTGGCACGCGCATCGTAATCTTGCGCCGCTCGAGCAGGTTTATGCCGGGTCGCGCAAGGTGACGGTGTGGAGCAGCAACGCGCAAGTGCGCGAGCCGCTGGAGTACGCGAACTTCGGGGACCGCTTTGATGTGCTGGAGCGTTCAGGGACGACGCTGCAAGTGCGAACGGCGAAGGGCGTGGAAGGCTGGGTCTCGACGAACGATGTGCTGCCTTCGGATCTTTGGCAGAAGGCGCAGGCGCTGACGGCTGCCGCGCGGACGAAGCTGGTGCAGGCGCTGGCGCATACGAAAGTGCTGACGAATTTGCGCGTCGATCCCGGCCGCGATGGCGCGCGCATTTTCCAACTCGGGCGGGACACTTCGATTGCCTTGCTGGAGCGGCGAGTGATGGACGTGGTTTCGACTTCTCCGGCGGCGCCATCCGCGCCAGTATCTACCGGAGCGCCGCCCGCGCCCGCGCCGGATGACGATTCGAGTTCCGCCGAGCCGGCGACAACGAAGAAAGAAGATTGGCTGCTGGTGCTGGCGCATACGAAAGATCAGGGAGACTTCGCCGGCTGGGTTGTGGGCCGGTTCGTGGCCATGGATTTGCCGCAACCGTTGCCCGATTACACCAGCTCGGCGGGCATGCGCGTGAGCGGATGGTCGGAATTGAATCGCGTGGCTGCAGCGGGAGCGCCGCGTCCGCAATATCTGGTGTTTGGCACGCGCGGATCCGAAGGCGACATTTGCGATTTCACTACGCTGCGCGTCTACACCTGGGGAGCGAAACGAAACCGTTACGAGACTGCATTCGTGGATAGCAATTTCTGCGGGCAGATGCCTGTGAAGATGACGCCGGGCGCGCAGTTGGGTGGCGACGCATCTTTTAGCTTTATGACTTTGGGCGAGTCGGGTAAACAAGAGCGGGCTTACCGGATGCATCAGACTGTGGTGCGGCGGACGGATAGTAACCACGGGAAGCAGCGCCACTCGAACTCGAAACCGAAGGCGAAAGCGAAGTCGAAAGTGGCGGCCAAGGGTCATTAGGCGGAGTGCAAGGCTCGTTCCAGTCCATGAGCTTGGGAAATCGTTTTCTTCGCAAATCGAAATTTCGCAGCGGCTTCAGGGCGCCGTTCGTTGCCGCGTTTTTGCTGGCTGTTTCCTCGATCGCTTGTTCCGATTCTCCTTCGCACGCGCAGGACGCGCCGCCGGTGCGGCCGATTACGTTCATCGCGGAATGGGGCGTTAGTGGCGGAGGAGCGGGGCAGCTTTCCAAGCCTCAATGGATGGCCACGGATTTCTCCGGAAATGTTTTCATCGCCGATTACGGCAGCGGCTTCGTGCACAAATTCAATTTCGAAGGGCATCCGCTGCTTTCGTTTGATAATGCGGTGCCGCGGGATCCGTATCGCGTGGCCGTTGATTCGGGAAATGGGATTTATGTGCTGGGCGAAGAGTCGAATTTCGTTTCGATTTACTCGCCCCTTGGAGAGCACTTCCGGCGATTCGCGCTGCCGCCGCAACGGTTGCATCAGGTGGCGGAAGCGGTGTCTGTGGATGATGCGGGAGATTTATTTGTGATCGTGGGGGATTCTTCGGGGCACGAAATTCGCGAGTATAGCTCGCGGGGGCGGCTGCTGAAAAAATTGGCGATACCGGAAGGGGCGTCGCATGCGCCGTTTGATCCTGTGTCGTTGATGGCGGCTTCGGATGGATATCTTTACGTGGTGGATGCGACGAACAAGCAAGTTGCGAAATTTACTTTGTCCGGCGATTACGCGACGCTCTGGGGAAGTCCGCCGGCGCCGGGATTGCCTGGGAGCAAAGATTCGTCGGGGCGGGGCATCGCGGTGCTGGGGAAATTTGTGTATGTGGCGGAGACGGAGAATCGCGGCGTGCGGGTTTGGAGCGTTGATGGGCAGGAAAAGATTGTGGATGATTTGGACGGGCGATTGAATGGGAGCAATGGGGCGTATCAGTTGGCAACCAGCCGGCGGGGCGAATTGCTGGTGCTGGATTGCGGGGCGGCGAAGGTGCTGCGATTTAAGATTAATTTCAAGTGACGCGCGAATTGGGGCCGTTAAATTAATTTTGTAAGCCGGCCGAGGATGGTGCTCGTAACTGCAGAGCGCTCGTCGGATGCCGGCCCCTCGAAGGTCAGGGTAAACAGGGACGCCCTTCGGAACGTAGAGCAAGCCGGCGCTACGGAGGTGACGGAATGACTTTGTATTTGAGCGAAACGGATGTGCGCGAAATTTTGACCATGGAGATTGCGCTGAAAGCGGTGGAAGACGCGTTTCTGATGTTGGGTGATGGCTCGGCGGTGCTGCATTCGAGGCAGCGGCTGAATCCTGCTTCACATTCCTATCTGCATTACATGGCTGCGGCGGATTCGCGCGAGCATTACATGGGCTTGAAGATCTACAGCAGCTCGCCGCAAGGGCTGCGATTCATGGTGCCGCTCTTCGATACGGAAACGGGAGATCTGCTGGCGTTGATCGAGGCCGATTACCTGGGGCAGATGCGCACCGGAGCGGCCAGTGGCGTGGCGACGAGACTGATGGCGCGCGCGGATGCGAAAACGATCGGGATGATCGGCACGGGATTGCAAGCGCACACGCAACTGGAGGCCATAGCGCAAGTACGCAAGATCGAACGCATCCGTGCGTTCGGACGCGATGCGGAGCGCCGCGCCAAGTTCGCACGCACGATGAGCGAGCGGCTGAAGATTCCCGTTGAAGGCGTGGATTCACCGGAAGCGGCGATTCGCGACGCGGATATTATCGTGACTTCGACAAATGCGTCGAAGCCCGTGGTGGAAGGACGCTGGCTGCGCCCGGGAATGCACATCAACGCCATCGGCGCGAATTTTCCACAGAAGCGCGAACTCGATGCCGACGCGGTGGGACGCGCGGACATCATCGCCGCGGATTCGCGCGAGCAATCGAAGCTCGAAGCCGGCGATTTGATTCAGGCGTTTGCCGGCGACGAGAAAAAGTGGGCGCAAGTTCACGAGCTGACCGAAATCGCCGCGGGGCGCACGCCCGGACGCAAAAGCAACGACGACATTACGCTCTTCAAATCGAACGGCATCGCGATCGAAGACATCGTCACCGCGGGCCGCATCTACAGGATCGCCCTGGAGAAAAAGCGCGGGATCAATCTGCCGTTCTGGAGCAAGAAAAGCGCAGCGGACGCCGAAGCAGATTAACTGCGGGGATGCTGCAACTTCTCGCGGAGCGCGTTGTGCAAGCGGCTGCGCGTGTCTTCGGGAAGAGGCACGGGCTCGGAATTGCAGTAGATGTCGATGGTTTTCTTGCAGGTATCCACGACGATGCGGCACTTCTTGCATTTCGCGAGATGCTCTTCGAGTTCCTCGCGGAGCGCCGGGCTAAGGGCGCCGTCGAGATAGCCGGACAACTCTTCAATCATATTGACGCACTTCACTGTGTTTCACTCCGCCGAAAATATCGGTTCAGCTTCTGGCGCAGCTTCAGGCGTGCGCGCAAGCAGCCTCGACTTCACCGCGGGCACCGAAAGATGCAGCACTTCCGCGGTCTCTTCGGTGGACATTTCTTCGATGTCGCGAAGCTGGAAAACGATTCGAAAAGATGGATCGAGTTCCGAAATCGCCTCATTGAGGATGTCATGGAGCTGTGTCTGCTCGTAACGCTCGTCGGGTGAGGGGCCCCAGTCTTCGACGTCGCGGAAGAAGGAGTCTTCGCCGGTCTCGATTTCCTCGTCGAGGGAGACCTGATTGGGGCGGCGCTTGCGCAGCTTCATGAGCGCCTGATTGACGGCAATGCGCACCAGCCAGGTATAAAAGCGGGAATTACCCTCGAATTCGGGGAGGTGCTGATAGGCCTTCAGGAAAGCTTCCTGCATCACGTCTTCGGCGTCTTCGCGGCTGCCGGTGATATTCATGCCCAGGCGGAAAATCTTGCGCTCGTAACGGTTTACGAGGGATTCGAAGGCGGAAACATCGCCGGCGCGGGCAGCGGTGACGAGCTGCAGCTCGTCGTCAATGGGCGCGGCTGCACCTGGGCGCGAGGGCGCGGCATTCGCTGGCGGGGGCGAGACGTTCACCGGATTGACTTTTGGCGCGTTCATATCTCGCTCGCCGGGCATCGCGCTGCCCACGAGCCACTATTAGGGTAGCATAGGCGCGCACAGTTGCCGAATCGCGCCAGCCTAGTTTTTTTCAGCAGACTCGCGCTTCTGGTATTCCTCAAGCAGCGCCGCTCTCACCGCCATCTCCGGCGAAGCGATCGGACGAATATGCAGCACGATCACCTGCCGCCCGGTGTTCTCTGCGTCATCGGTCTGGTGCATCCACGCATAAGCTCGCGGCGCCTTCGGATGGTCCGCCAAATCGAATACCTCCACATTTCCTTCCCACACCGTCTTGCCCTCGAACATCTCTTTCACAGGCACGCTTTCGACGTGTTTGGACTCAACGCCATGCAGCTTGCGTATCGCTTCCTGCAACGCTTCGATATAGGTCATCTCATCCGCCTTCTCGGATCGCCCACCGATTGTAGTATGCGCAGCGTGTACGCCAAACGACCTGAGCGTTGCTCGACCGGAAAGAAATGGAGTACCGAAGCGTCGCGGCGTTGGGGGCGGAATCGCGGCAGTGGTATTATCTGCCATTGGCATTCTGGCCTTTCGGGGGATTTGGGAATGGCGTCGAGCGCGGCGACCGATCAAAAAACTCTGCTGCACTACCGCGTGGAGCGCGGCGTAGCGATATTTGAATTGGACGATCCGCCGGCGAATACCTACGGCTACGAAATGATGCGGCAGCTTGACGGCGCGATTCTTGCAGCGCGGATGGACGAGAATGTGCACGTCATCGTGCTGCGCGGCAAGGGCGAGAAATTCTTCTGTGCCGGCGCGAGCATCGCCATGCTTACCGAGGCGACGCCAGAATTCAAATATTATTTCTGCCTGCACGCGAATGAAACGCTTTCGCGGCTGGAGCAGACGCCGAAGTTGGTGATCGCCGCGCTGAACGGGCATACCGTCGGCGGCGGGCTGGAAGTGGCGCTGGCTTGCGATATTCGCATCGCGCGGAAGGATGCTGGAAAAATCGGGTTGCCGGAAGTTAATTTGGGAGTGCTGCCCGGCACGGGTGGGACGCAGCGGATGTCGCGGGTGGTGGGCCGCGCGCGGGCGCTCGAACTGATGGCTACGGGAAAGACGTTTGGATTCGAAGAGGCGCTGCAGATCGGACTGATCCATCATATTTACGATGCGGGCTCGTTCTGGGATGACGTGGTCGCGTATGCGCGGCAATTTTGTCCACCGAATAAGGCTTCGCGCGCGGTGGGGCACATCAAACGCGCGGTGGTTACGGGATCGGAGCTGCCGTTTGCGGAAGCGCTCGGGCTCGAACGAGAATTGCAGCAACTGCTTTTCACGAGTGAAGACGCGAAAGAAGGGTTGAAGGCATATACGGAGAAGCGCGCGCCGCAATTTAAAGGGCGATGAAGCGGTGTGGTGTGAGGCGCGAGTCAAGAAGTGAGGGATGAAATGGATTGCTCGAGCATTTTGAATTTAAACGGATGCGCGGGAAAGGTCGCGAATGCGTACGCTCCCTGATTATCTTCGCAAAGGGATGAAGATGGTTCTCGTCGGGTGCAATCCGGGCGAGCGCTCGGCGCGCGTGGGGCACTACTATGCCGGACGCGGCAATCAATTCTGGCCGCTGATGTATGAATCGGGCGTGATTCCCGAATTGCTTAGCTACAACGATGATAAGCGGCTGGTGGAATTTGGAATTGGGCTGACGGATTTGGTGAAGCGGCCGACGAAGGGCATGGAAGAAATCGAGCGGCAGGAATTTGCGGAGGGGCGCGTGTTGTTGGCGCAGAAGCTCGAAGAGATCAAGCCGCGAGTGGTGGCGTTCAACGGCAAGGCGGTATACGAGCGGTTTGCGGGGCGAACGTGCAAGCTGGGCGAGCAGAAAGAAACTTTGTATGGAGCGCAGGTTTTTGTCCTGCCCTCGACGAGTGGCATCAACACGGGCAGCGAGCGCGGCGTGAAGATGCGGTACTTCAGGAAACTCGCGGCGCTTTTGAAGAGCCTGAAGAGCTAGTCTGAATTATTTCCGTGGAGGAAAAGTGTCGGAAGCGGCGCGCCCGGCGAGCGAGAGCGTGATACTGGAGGAGCGGGACGGCGCGGTCCTGACGATTCGGCTCAACCGGCCGGATCGATTGAATGCGCTGAATGTGGAGTTAGGCACCGCGCTTGCGGCTGCGTTGCGGCGCGCGAGCGATGACGCTGCGGTGCGGGCTGTGGTGTTGACTGGGGCGGGGCGCGCGTTTTGCGGGGGCGGCGACGTAGCAGTGCTGCGCGATGCGCGCACACGCAATGCCGCGAACGAGCTGACCGCGCTGGTGAGCTCGGGGAAAGAAATTATTCTCACGCTGGCGACGATGCCGAAGCCGGTGTTGGCCTGCGTGAATGGCCCGGCGGCGGGTGGCGGCGCAAATCTGGCGATTGCGTGCGATTTTCGGATTGCTTCCGAGCAGGCAATTTTTGGGCAGAGCTTCGCGAAGCTTGGGCTCTATCCGGATTTTGGAGGAACATTTTATCTGCCACGGCTCGTGGGTCCATCGCGCGCGGCGGAGCTTTTTTATTCCGGCGAGATGATTTCCGCGGCCGAATGCCTGCGGCTGGGAATTTACAATCGCGTGCTGCCGGCGGAGCAGCTTGCAGCGGAGACGAAATCGGTCGCGACGGCTCTTGCTGCCGGTCCGCCGATTGCGGCGCGGCTGGTGAAGAATTTGCTGTTTGGATCGAGTCGCGCTGAGCTCGAAAAGGCCCTCGATGAAGAAATCCGCCGCCAGGTGGAGTGCTTCAGTTCCGAGGATTGCGCGGAAGGGCTCGCGGCATTTTTTGAAAAGCGGCGGCCAGAGTTCCGCGGGAAGTAGGGGCAGGGAAGCAAGTAACACTTCGATTTGGATTTCGGCGTTGCGTTTTGGCCGGTGGCGATCGCTGTGCGAAAGAGGCTTGGTGGCAACGATAAGTAGCGAGGCGCAAATCACGGCGCGCGGTTACACGGCCGGAGAAATCATGGTCGCGACGGCGGCGCGCGAGATTGCCGATGGTGAACTTGTTTTCGTCGGAATGCGGCTGCCGATGCTGGCATTTCTTGTGGCCAAGCGCACGCACGCGCCGAGCGCCGTCGGGCTCTACGAGAATGGATTGATTCGCGAGACGCCTTCGCCGCAATTGCTTTACACCATGGCCGATCCGCCGAATTTGCGCGGGGCGACGCAGTGCGGGCAGATGATTGACGTGATGGCTTTCTTGCAGCAGGGCCGCGTGCAACTCGGATTTCTGGGCGCGGCGGAAGTGGATCGCTTCGGAAATTTGAATTCCACTTGGGGCGATCGCGGCGGTGAAATGCAGCGACTGCCGGGATCGGGTGGCGCGTGCGACATTGCGTGCCTGGCGCAACGGACTGTGGCGTTGCTGGCACACGAGCGCACGCGGTTCCGCGAGCGCGTCGGGCACATCACTTCACCGGGACACGGCCGCGGAAATGGGTGGCGCACGGCGCAGGGACTGCCGGCGCGATCGGGGCCGTCTGCATTGATCACAACTCTGGGCGTGCTGCGATTTGGCACGGATGGAGAAGCGTTTCTGGCGTCGGCGCATCCGGGTGTGGGGGTGGAGGATGTGCTGGCGAATACCGGATGGACATTGCGTGTTGCGGACAAATTGGAAGAGACCGCGGCGCCTACGACCGATGAGTTGGCGGTGATGCGAGATCTCGATCCAAATCATTTTTGGACGAAATAGTAAGGTCGCGCTGCGGAACGGCGCGGCCGCGAGGGCTGACGAGCAATTTCGAACATGAGTAGCGCTTCAAAATTGATGTCCATGCGGGACGCGGTGGCGCAGCACATACATTCGGGCGCGATGGTGCTGCTGGGCGCGCAAATGGAGCAGATGATTCCATTTTCCGCGGGGCACGAATTGATCCGGCAAGGACGGCGCGAGCTGACGGTCGTCGGGCCGATTTCCGATATTCTCTTCGATCAAATGACCGGCGCGGGTTGCGCTTCGAAAGTGATGGCTGCATGGGTGGGAAATGTTTCCGCAGGAATGGCCTACTGCCTGCGGCGCGCGGTGGAGCAGGGAATTCCGCGGCGAGTGGACGTTACCGATTATTCGAATTTCACGATGGCGCTGGCGCTTCATTCGGGGGCGCTCGGCGTGCCGTTCTTGCCGACCTATTCGACGCTCGGCAGCGACCTGCTGAAGAAGAACGGCAACCTGCGCGAATTCATTTCGCCGGTGAACGAAGACAAAATGGTAGCTGTGCGGGCGCTACGGCCGGACGTCGCGGTCCTGCACGTGCAGCGTTGCGATGAATTCGGAAACGCGCACATGTGGGGAAGCCTGGGTGTTGCGGTGGATGGGGCGCGCGCGTCCCGGAAAGTGATCATCGTGGCGGAAGAAATCGTGGCGCCGGAAGTGATCGCGTCGGATCCGAACCGGACACTTGTGCCGGGATTTTTGGTGGCGGCGGTGGTGCACGATCCGGGAGGAGCGCATCCTTCGCCGGTGCAAGGTTATTACGGCCGCGACCATGCATTCTTTGCGGAATATCACGAGCAGAGCCGCAAGCTCGATGATTTTGAAAAGTGGCTGGAGCGCTGGGTGGTGCGCGTGGGCGATCGCCGGGAATATCTGAGGCAGCTTGGCGCGAGACGATTTGAAGCGTTGGGCGTGAAGGAACATGCGTTTTCTGCGACAGCGGATTTCGGATATTAAGCTGGAGTTTGCGAAGGACGACTCAGCAGCGTGAGACGGGCGTACTAAATGACAAAAAATCTGCTCGACAATATTGAAATTACGCCGCGCGAAGTGAAAGAGCGACGTGATGGCGGAGAACAATTTCTTTTCGTGGATGTGCGCGAGCCTTGGGAACATCAGACGGCGCACATAGAAGGCGCGAAATTGATTCCACTGGGACAGATTCCGGCGAGCCTGCCGGAGCTCGAGGCGGCCGGAGACGTGGTGTTCTTTTGCCATCACGGAATGCGCAGCTTGGATGCGGCGGCGTGGCTGCGATCGCAGGGAGTGAAAGGCGCGCGGTCAATGAGCGGAGGGATTGAGCGGTGGTCAACGGAAGTGGATCCTAAAGTGCCGCGTTATTGAAACCAGGGGAGCGAAGATGAGCAAAAAGAAATCTGTGGAGTTCTATCACAAGCCGACTTGAACGAGTTGTCGCAAGGCGCGGGCGGCGCTTGAAGATCGCGGAGTGGAATTGCATTTTCGGAATCTGGAGACGGAGCGGCTGAGCGCGGCGGAGCTCGGGAAATTAATCGGCGATCGCGATCATAAGGATTTTTTGAATACCAGGAACGAGATGTACCGCGAGAAAAATATGAAGGAAAATCCGCCTTCGCGGGCGGAGGCAATACGACTGATGGCGGAGAACCCAAATTTGATTCGCCGACCGGTGGTGATCGCGGGCGGGCGCATCGTGCTGGGATTTGATCCGGAAGAATACGAATCCTTCTGAGGGCCTGTACCGAACGTGAAACCGATCATTGATATCCACATTCATATCCAGCCGCTGGAGATGTTCCTGCCGCACGCGTTGAAACTAATTCAGCACGGGCGGAAGGACTATGGCGAGGTGGAGAAATATACGGGCAGCGCGGCGGAATTTCTGAAATTCATGGATGCGGCGGGGATCGAGCGCGCGGGCTTGATCAATTATGTGAGCCCGGAGGTGATTGGGTTCGGGCCGGAAGTGAATGATTGGATTGCGAAGTATTGCTCGGCCGATCCGAAGCGGCTGCTTGCGTTTGGCTCGGTGCATCCGAAATTTGTGGCGGATGCGGGAGCGGAAGTCGAACGGCTGCACGCTATCGGAATTCGCGGGCTGAAAGTGCACCCATCGCACCAGTTGTTTGCGCCGAACGCTTACCGCGATGGATTTGGTCCGCTGGCGGCGATGTACGAGCGCGCGCAAAGTCTAAAAATGCCGATTATGGTGCATACCGGGACATCGATTTTTCCCGGAGCGCGAAATCTTTATGCGCAGCCGATGCTTTGCGACGATTTGGGTGTGGACTATCCCGATCTGGTGGTGATTTTGGCGCACGGTGGCCGGCCGCTGTGGATGAACGAGGCGTTTTTTCTGGTGCGGCGGCACAAGAACATGTTCATGGATATCTCCGGAATTCCGCCGCAGCGATTGATGGAGTATTTTCCGCGCATCGAAGAGATTGCCGACAAAGTGCTCTTCGGCACCGATTGGCCGGGGCCCGGCGTTCCCGGCGTAATTGGAAACATCGAGAAATTCCGCGCGCTGCCGATTTCGCCAGCCAGCCAACAGAAAATTCTTTACGATAACGCGGCGCGGCTCTTCCCCGTGGGCGTTTAGAGCTTCGCCGGATGGAAATCAAAACAATTGCCGTGATCGGTGCAGGGCCGTTGGGGCGCGTGATTGCCGCCTGGGCTGTGCTCGGAGGATATGCCACCGTACTGGAGGACGTGAATTCCGAGACGATCGAGCACGCGCTCGCGGCGATACGATTGCGGCTCGACGACGCGGTTCGATCCGGCCAGTTGAGAGCAAGCGACCGCGATGCGGTTATGGGCCGTCTGACGACTTCACGGTCGATCGAAGATGCCATGCGCTCGGCGGAGTTGATTATCGAAACGACCGTAGATGAATTGGAGACGAAGCTCGAAGTTTTTACCATTTTCGATAAATTTGCGCGACCGGGCGCGATCCTGGGTAGCTGCACTACTTCGCTTTCGGTTGCGGATATTGCTACGATCACATTTCGGGCCGAACGATGCGTCGGAATGCGATTCGGCGATCCCGGGGGAGATTTGAGGCGCGTTGAGATTGTGCGTTCCTCAGCGACGGCCGAAGAAGTGATTGAGGCGTTTGCCGAGGCCGGGAGAAGAATGGACGTTGAAGTTCGCATCGCATCGGAAACGGTGCAGGCGGCTGGAGCGATTGACTAACGGCAAGAAGTTGTTTTCTGGCGGGACCGCGGGTTTCTGAGAAGGGATGAGAGCTCAATGAACGCACCGCAGCGCAAGAAAGAACCGCAGACTCCGAATCGCCTGGCCGAACGAATTATTATTCAGCGCGGCGACCTTACGGCGATGGAAACGGATGCGATCGTCAACGCGGCGAATAATGATTTGCGTCTCGGCGGCGGCGTGGCGGGAGCGATCCGGCAAAAGGGCGGCGACACGATCCAGCGCGAATGCAATGAAATCGGCTCGATCCCGGTGGGAAGCGCGGCGGTCACGGGAGCCGGCGATTTGCCGGCGCGCTACGTGATTCATGCGGCCAGCATGCAGCTTGGCGGGACGACCTCGGCGAAAGATCTGCGCAGCTCCACGGCCATCGCCTTGAAGATTGCGTCGGAGAGAAAATTGAAGACCATCGCGTTTCCGGCCGTGGGCACGGGAATCGCCGGATTTCCTTTGCGCGAGTGCGCGGAGATCATGCTGGAGGAAGCGGCAAAGCATTTGAGCGGTCAGACTTCGATCGAGAAAATTTATTTTGTGTTGTTTGACGAGGAAGCGCGAGCGATCTTCGAGAAAGTGGCTCGCGAGATTGAGAAGGCGTGAGCGAAGGCGCTGAGACGCGGACTGCCGGAATTTGGGAGGCGCCAGTGGAAAAAGTTCGACGGGAACTGACGCGGTACGAGCATCCTCTCTTTGCTTTTGAGGCGGCGCCGGCCGGTGAGGGTGTGATCGTGGAAATTCGCTGCCGGCTCGAGGGCGCCGGCGTTCACGTCTACGTCATGCAGCTTTTTCCGCGCGAGCTCGAGCACCCGCAGTTTCCCTGGTTTTTTCAGAAGCAGCTCTACGACAGCCTGCACGACTACATCGTCGAAATGTTCACGCGCAATCCGCAGCAGCAGGATTGATGCCGGCTCCTGCGCTGAATTCGCCGCTGCGAGAGCGATTGCTCGCGCGGGTTCGCGGGGATGGTCCGATCACTTTTGCGGCGTATATGGAAGCGTGTCTCTACGATCCCGAATATGGATATTACAGCGGCGGGTTGGACCGTCGCCGCGTGGACTATTATACGAGCGTGGATGTGTCGCCGGTTTTTGGGCGACTGCTCGCGAGGCAGCTCGAAGAAATGTGGCGCGCGCTGCACCGGCCGCCGCAATTTGCAATTGTCGAAGGTGGGGCAAGCGCCGGGGCGCTGGCGAAGCACATACTTGATTTCGCCGAGGAGCGGACGCCCGAGTTTTATTCTGCGCTGCATTATTCTGCGGTTGAAATCTCAGCGCCGCGACGTGAACTCGCGCGTGCTGCGATGTTGCGGCATATCGCAGCCGAGCGGGCTTCGTGCGATGCCGATCTTCCGCCGCACATCGAATGCGGCTGTATTTTTTCGAATGAATTACTGGATGCGTTGCCGGTTCATCGCGTGGTGATGAACGCTGAGGGCTTGCGCGAAATGTTCGTGGATTTGGATGAGGGGCGATTTGTGGAGAGAGAGTTGCCGCCGTCATCCGCCGCTGTTTCGGAATTTTTCGAGCGGCAGAACGTGAAGCTGCAACCGGGGCAGCAGGCCGAAGCCGGGTTGGCAGCTTGCGAGTGGATTGAAAGGGCGGGGCGGGCGGTTGACCGCGGCTTCGTGCTGACCATTGATTATGGCCACGAAGCGCGTGAACTTTATGACGAGCGTCATATGGCCGGTACGCTGCTGGCGTACTCGCGGCATCGAGTGAGCGAGGATTTTTATCGCGCGCCTGGGGAGAACGATCTGACCACGCATGTGAATTTCACGGCGCTGGATTTGTGGGGGCGTAAAGCTGGCCTGGAGCGGTTGGGATTGACATCGCAGACTAACTTTCTGTTGGGCGTAGCGAGGCGGAATCATTTCGCTGATCTGGAAGTGGATGGCATGAGTGAAACGGAAAAGTCGCGGCTACGATTGAGCTTTCAGAATTTGGTGAATCCTGAAGGATTAGGGGAGAGATTTTGGGTGATGGTGCAAGGGAAGCGCGTCGGTGTGGTGGATTTGAGCGGATTTGGAGAAATTTAGATTGCCGAAGCTCAGGGTCAGCCGGCCCTACTGGCCCGGTTTTGCGGCGCTTTCTCCGCCACCTTCACTGTAGGGTTTCTTCAGGTACCGCTCTGCTTCGGCTTGTGCGCCGCCTGTGTCGTCTTTCAGGTGCTGGGCTTTGCCGTATTCGTTTACGGCACGCTCGCGTTGTCCGGTCAGGTCGTAAATCTTCCCGATGTAAATATGGCTCCAGACTTCGACCCACTTGTAATTCGCGTCCAGGTCGCCGTCGAGCGCGCTGCGGAAAGCATTCGCAGCCGCTTGATAATTCTTCTGATAGAACATGGCCTCGCCCAACCGGAAATGCGCGAGGGAATTGTTTCCCTGCAAATCGAGCGCGTGCTGATATTCCTGAATCGCGTCGTAGAATTTTCCCTGGGCCACGAGGCCTTCACCGCGCGCGATCGAAGCGCGCACCCGCAGCTTGGGGCTGGCTTTCAGCAAATTATTATTCGGATCGAGAGAAATGCCATTCGGCTTCGGCCGCCCGAAAGTCTCGATGATGAACGGCGAGACCGTCCCGGTCACGCTGATCTTTTTGAATTCTGGATTTCCTTCCGTTTCGACGCGCACTTCCACGGGCATCCGGAAAGTGTCCAGATCCTGGGACACTTTGCCGACGACTTTGAATCCTTTGTGAGTGCGGTAAACGATGTACTCGAGCTTGAATTCCGGGATGCCGGTGGAATTCACCCATTGCGAAAAGAACGCCACGAGATTCAACTTCGGCTGACCGGCGGCTGCAGGAGCGGCGCTGGCGAATTTCGCTTCGGCCATTTTTTCGAATTCGCCGAGGTTGACTTCCTTGCCGGCATTGGCGGTATAGAAGCTGTGAAGCAGCGCGCGAAAAGTGGCATCGCCGAGTTCGCTGTGGAGCATGTGAAAAACGAGGGCTCCTTTATCCTGCACGACCGAGCGGTAGGAGTCTGAATAGGGCTGCAATCGCTGCGCCTGGCCGATTGGCGCGGCATCTTCATACATCAGAGTGCCGATGGCGAAATCCTCGAGCGCGCGCCGCAATCCCGCTTCGCCGTCGGTTTCTTCGGCGAATAGGGCGCCGGAATAGCGCGAGAGGCCGTCCGCGAGCCAGACATCCGCAGGCGTGGCGGGCATAAGCGAATCATCCCACCATTGCGCTGCGGCCAATTCGCCAACCACTCGCGGGCTGGGATTCTCCGTCCATTGACGCGCGCTGACGAGCAGCAAGCCCGGGGCGGAGTACGTGGGCAGCGAGCCATCGGGAAATTGCACGATGGCGATATTGCGATCCTGCAGTGGTCCAAACTGATCGGAAAAATAGGTGATCGCGTGCGAAAGGGCGGCGCCGTAATTGGGGGCGGTGGAGGTTTGCGCGGGCGGCGTGTAAACCAGCATCTGCGAGCCTTCGACTTTCACGGGCGTCAGTTGCAGAGCGCCAGCGACGAAACTGCCGCCGGGCGAAGGGCGGTCAGAGCGAAAGACGTAGGTCGTCTCGCCGTTGGTGCCGGATTGCATTTCGGATTTTCCGGTGCCGACTACGGCGAAGGTGTCCGGCACAGTGATCTTGAAGATATAGGTATACCGGTTCGAAGGAAAATTGGTGAGCGGGAACCACCGCGCGGGGAGCAGAAGATAGGCGCCGTCTTTATCCACAGAGGCGAAACGAATTCCCTTCGTCGGGCTGTCGTCCTCGAGCGAAACAGGGCCGGCGTATTCGAAAGTTACGCTGGTGGTCTTGCCGGCTACCAAAGCTTCCGGGAGGTTCACGCGCAGATTGAGCGGATTATTCATGTCGCGATCGAACTCCAACGGCTTGCCGTTTGCGCCAGTGACGGACTTCACTTTCAGATCCGGGTGCAGCTCGACTCCAAGCGTGCGGGCCGGGGCATCGGCGGCAAAATCGACTTTCGCGCGCGCGGAGATCGTTTGGTCGGCGGGATGAAGCGTTACGTCCACTTCGTAATGCGTGGCGTGCGCGGGAAATCGCGGCGGGGCTTGGGCGGCGGCACTGCCGGCGGCGCCCAGAGAAATGAAAGCGACAACCGGAAGCGCGAGTATAAAAGCGGAGATCGAGAACCGCGAATTGGTGTTAGGCACAGAATTTCCTCTCGCTTCAGTAAGATACCAAATGCGTCCGGTCAGTTGCTTTTAGGATTTCGGCGCGAGCATGTCGGCCAGAGCGTCGGCGGCCCGTTCGATGGCTCCGCCGGAACCGAGCCGGTGGCGGACTTCCTCGAGCTCGCGCTTCATTTCTTCGCGATCGGCGGAGGAGCCGAGAAGCCGACGGACTTCCGCCTCGACGCGCGGGCCGGTGAAATCGTCCTGCACCAGTTCAGGGACCACGCGCTTTCCGGCAATTAGATTCACCATTGCGAGGTAGGGTGCCCGAATCATCCGGCGGAGGATGAAAGCGCTGGTTTGCGAAACGCGGTAGACGACGACCATGGGAACGCCGAGCAATGCGGCTTCGACTGTTGCGGTGCCGCTTGAGACGATGGCGCAGTCGGAACTGGAGAGC
Organism: uncultured Acidobacteriota bacterium; assembly: GCA_963838545.1. Classification (GTDB taxonomy): domain Bacteria; phylum Acidobacteriota; class Terriglobia; order Acidiferrales; family UBA7541; genus Palsa-147. The sequence continues at coordinate 27,848 of CAWIRL010000022.1, read as the reverse complement.
ACGTCGTAGGGCGCACCGGCAATGCGCTTGATTTGCAGGCCTGGACGTAGGTAGCGCTGGAAAAAGCTATCTTCGAGGCCGGGCGCGGCGGCCATCGTGAACTGCGGGCGAAGATCGCGGGCTAGGCCTTCGCAGGAATCGAGCATTGCCGGCAAGTTCAGTGAGATTTCGGTTGGGCGGCTGCCGGGAAGCAGCGCGACAACGAGCTTTGACGGATCGAGGCCTTGCGCGGCGAGAAATTCGGCACGCGTGGCGTTTGGCCTCACCACATCCACGAGTGGATGACCGACAAAATCCACCGGAATTCCGGCCTTGCGGTAGATTTCCTCTTCAAACGGAAAAATCACAAGCACCCGGCTCAGATTGCGCTTCATCGCGTGAATGCGCCAGCCGCGCCATGCCCAGACTTGCGGCGCGATGAAGTAGGCGACGGGCACTCCGAGGCGGTGCAGCTTCTTGGCCAGCGGCAAATTCGTCCCGGGCGAATCAACGAGAATCGCGAGAACGGGTTTTCGCCGCGCGGCTTCATTACGCAGACGCCGCAGGATCTTCAATACCGTGGGAACTTTGTGGATTACTTCGGTGATGCCGAGTACGGCGATTTCCTTGGCGTCGGCAATCAGCTCAACGCCAGCTTCGCGCATGCGCGGCCCGCCCATGCCGAATATGTGCGCGCCGGTTCGCGCCTGCAGCGCTTTCGCCAAGCGCGCGGCGTGCATATCGCCGGAAGCCTCGCCGGCCGAGATCAAAATTTGCGGAGCGGATTCAGGGGACACGGCTCAGTCGTCAGCCGGAAGCGGTCCGGCGGGGCCAGCAAGCGCCGCACCCGGAACCGAGACCGAAAGTTCCTGGTCCTTATACTGGAGTTGATAGAGGCGGTAATAAATTCCACGGCGCGCGAGAAGTTCCTGGTGCGAGCCTTCTTCGCGCAGCTTGCCTTTGTGGAAGACGAGAATGCGATCGGCGTGCTGAATGGTGCTGAGGCGGTGCGCGATGACCAGCGCGGTGCGGCCTTCGAGCAGGCGGTCGAGCGCTTCGCGAATCATTAGCTCGGTTTTCGTGTCCACGCTCGAGGTGGCTTCATCGAGAATCAGGAACGTGGGATTGTGCGCGAGCGCGCGGGCGAAACTGATGAGCTGGCGTTGGCCGACGGAAAGTGTGGCGCCGCGTTCGGTGACGTCCGAAGCCACACCGGCAGGCAGCGAGCGGACGAAATCGCCGAGACCCACTTCCTGGATGGAGCGCTCGACCGCTGTGCGATCGATATCGCTGCCGAGGCGCACGTTCGTTTCGATCGTGCCGGTGAAAAGGAACGGATCCTGCAGCACGATGCCGAATTGGCGGCGCAAATCGTCTACTTTCAAATCTCGAATGTCCACGCCATCGAGCAAGATTTCGCCGCGCTGAATTTCATAGAGGCGCAGGAGCAATTGAATCAGCGTGGTTTTGCCCGCGCCGGTATGGCCGACGACTGCGACCGTTTGCCCAGGCAGAATGTGGAAAGAAACGTCGCGCAGCACCCATTCGTCGTCTTTCGGATTCGCTCCGCCCCGATATGCGAACCAAACATTGCGAAATTCGATTTCACCGCGTGGCGAATGAATCGCGCGCGGCGACGCGGACTCCACCGTGGTGAGCGGCTCATCGAGCAGCTTGAAGATGCGCTCAGACGCGGCCATCGCCGTTTGCAGGATATTGAATTTGTCGCTGAGGTCCTGGATCGGGCGGAAAAATCGCTGCGCCCACATCATAAATGCCACGAGCAAGCTCACCGCAAGCGTGCCTTTGATGACGCGGATTCCGCCGTACCAGAAAACCAGGGCGATCGCCGCGACGCTTAGAAATTCCACCGCGGGATAAAAATACGCGAATGCGTTGATGGCATCTTTGTACGCGTCCATGTGCACGCGATTCAGCTTTTCAAATTCGCGCCGCGACTTGCGCTCGCGATTAAAAAGCTGAACGACGGACATGCCGGTGATGTGCTCTTGCAGGAACGCATTGATGCGCGCGATGGCCGTTCGGATGCGGCGGTTCGCGTCGCGCACCTGCGTGCGGAAAATCAGAGTGGTGATGAGCATGAGCGGCAGCGGTGAAAGAGTGGCGAGAGCGAGCTTCAGATCGTAATGAATCAGCACGAAGACCAGGCAGAGCAGCACGAAGAAGTCGTTGAGGATCGCCACGACGCCGGAGGCAAATAAATCATTGAGTGCGTCCACGTCGGTGGTCACGCGCGTCACCAGGCGCCCGACCGGGCTGCGGTCATAGAAACTCAGCGGCAGCCGCTGCAAGTGCACGAAAATCTCGCGGCGCAGGTCGTACATGATGTCCTGGCCCACGCGCTGCATCACGCGCATTTGCAGGTACTGCAAGCCGAAACTGGCGAGCAGAGCGCCCAGGAAGCCCAGGGCAATCAACTCGAGGGAAATGATGGCGTCGTGGAAGGTGCGCGTATGCGCGAGAACGGGAGTTATATCGTGATCGATTGCGATTTTGAAGAAATAGGGGCCGACGATTTCCATCGGTGCGACGGCCAGCGCCAACGCCAGGGCAAAAAACACCCACCACTTGTACGGGCGCAGATATTTCATCAATCGCCCGGTCAGGTGCGAGTCGTATATTTTTCCTAACGCTTCTTCTTCGCGGATATCGCTCATGCGCGCGCGAGTTCCTCTTCCAGGAGCTGTTTCTGATACAGATCGGCGTAATAGCCGCCTACGCCAAGAAGTTCCGAATGAGTGCCGCGCTCGACGATCCGGCCGTCCACCAGCACGACGATTTGATCGGCATCGCGCACCGTGGAACAGCGGTGCGAGACGATGATGGTGGTGCGTTCCTTCATCACTTCACGAAGATGGCTCAGAATTTTCTCTTCGGTTTCCGTGTCCACGCTCGAGAGCGCGTCGTCGAGCACCAGAATCTTGGGGTCGCGGATCAGCGCGCGGGCCAACGCGGTGCGCTGTTTCTGTCCGCCCGAAAGCGTGATGCCCCGTTCGCCGACCATCGTTTCGAACTTCGCGGGGAAGTCGGCGATTTCGTTGTAAATGCTGGCGCTGCGCGCGGCATCTTCCACTTCACGCTCGCTGGCATTTTCCACGCCGAAAGCGATGTTCTCGGCAAGTTTTTCGCTGAATAAGAATGTGTCTTGCGGCACGTAGCCGAGTGCCAGACGCAGCGATCCCAGCGGCCATTTGCGAATCGAGCGGCCGTCGAGATCGAGTTCCCCGGGCGGGGCTTCCCAAAGCCGGGCCACCAGCGCTGCCAGCGTAGATTTTCCGCTACCGGTAGGGCCAACAACCGCGAGCGTTGATCCTGCGGGAATGTGCAGATTGATATCCTTCAAGACCGGTTTGGCTTCCTTGCCGTTGCCGGCGGTGGGATATGCGAAGGTCAAATTTTTGAAATCGATTTCGCCGCGAATTTCACCGGCGTTCTGCACCAGAGCTGAGTCTTCGGTGGCCACGCCTTCGAAGCCCGCCGCCGAATCGTCAATCGTGGCCTTCGCGTCGAGAACGTAATTCATACGTCCCATCGACGCGGCGCCGCGCTGAAAAATATTCGTCACCCAGCCGAGCGCCACCATCGGCCAGATCAATTGACCGAGGAACATGTTGAAAGCGATCCACTCGCCGAGCGAAATGCGGCTCACCATCACCAGGCGGCCGCCCTGCCAGAGCACGATCAGAAACGTGACGCCGATGAGCGCCGTGAGCGCGGGCATGAACATGCTCCACGCCAGAATGAGCTTCATGTTCTTCGAGACGTATTCGCGATTTACGAGGTCGAATTGCTTCGATTCCGCCTGTTCTTGCCGGTAGGCGCGAATCACGCGGACACCCGATAGATTTTCCTGCGCGCGAGCGGAGAGCACCGCGAGAGATGCCTGAATTTTTTCGAACAAATTGTGGATGATCTCGCCGAAGTAGCGCACCGCGAAGGCTACCACCGGCACGGGGATCAGCACGAGTAAAGTGAGCAGCGGCGAAATCAGCAGCATTACCGCCACGGCCAGCACGAAGGAGACGATGGTCGTCCCGCTATACATGATTCCGGGGCCCAGCACCATGCGCACGTTATTCAAATCGTTCGTGCAGCGCGACATCAGCTCGCCGGTGCGATTGCGCACGTAGAATTCCGGCTCGAGCTGCAGCAGCCGGATCAGCAAATCGTTGCGCAAGTCGTACTCGATTTCGCGCGATACGCCGATCAGAATCCAGCGCGTCAGGAATGAAAATATTCCCTTCAGCGCGATGGCCACGATCAGCACGATGCAGAAAAGTCCCAGCGCGTGCCGGTCGAGCGGCGCGTAATAACGCGCGGCGAGGTGCGTGAACCAGCCCATGCGGCCGGCCAGCTTGCTCAGCGGGCTTGTTTCCCGTCCGAGACAATCGAAGATCACGCCCATAATCAGCGGCACGAGGTTACCGATGATCCCCATCGCCACGAGCGTCACCATGCCGATGGTCATGCCGCCTTTGTAGCGGCCGAGATACGGCAGCAGCCGGACGAGCTGTTTCCATCCGGGCACACGGGCTTCCTTGGCTTTCGTTTGCGGCATGGTTTGCGCGGCAGCGCTCACGGGCGCGTCACTTCCGGAGTTTCCAGATTCGGCGTCTCACCCAGAAAATTTTCGTAGTTGCGATCCAGCGATTCGTAGCGCTTCATCTTTGGATTCCATCTTACCCCGATGGTTTGCACGTACCCGCCCGCGGGTTTATCGAGAGGCGTGAAATACATTACCAGCCCCTTGTCCTCATGCTGCTCGTACTGCAGCCGCCACGAAGGCACGGGCGCGATCGGAGTGGCGCCCAGAAATCCCTTCGTGTTCTTCAGATGCTCGTCGCACAGAAAAATCTGCTTCCAGGCTCCGCCGTCATCTTCGACGATCACCGCGCGCGTCAGCAGCGTGCCCGGCGCTTTGCCTTCCGGCGTTTTCTTCAGGCGGTTAATCACCAGGATCTGCTGTTTCCCTGTGAGCGCCAAGTCCCCGAAGACGAGCACTTCCGCTTCCGAACCGAGCGCGTTTTCGGCCACCTGCTGGATGTCCGGTGGAATCACCGGCGCGGCGGGCTTCGCGGGCTCCGCCGGTTGCGCGGGCGTTTCCGTCTTCGGATTAGACGCGCCAGGCCCGCCACAGGCACAAATAAAAATTGCGAGAATCGCCGCGGTGAGAATACAGCCCGGTTTAATCAATGCGTCCCCCCGGGGAACTCGCTGAAGTGGCAACTATTGTATCCGGCTCGGCGCGCGGTGAAAAGCGGGCAATGATTTGCGTTTCGGGCGCGGGAGACGTGCCGAAATCTAATCGGTACAAGAACGATTAGAAAATGCCGTAACTTCAAGAAAACAAAAGGCGGAGTTGATTTCTAATCGCGCCAAAAACACTCTATTGCGCCGTTATCGCGCGGCGATGATCTCCTCCATCCGCGCTTCGAAATTTTCTTCGCCCTCGGACCACAGGCGCGTGGTCTGCACTGGCAAGGTGCGCTCTATTCGTTGCGTCCAATCGAACAGCTTGCGGATATTGTCTTGCGTCTTATCCCGATACTCCAACAGCTTTGCCGGCTGCGACATCAGTTCGAAGAATCGCGCCTCATCGGGATGCTCGGCCTGCGCTGGCTGGCCGTTGCGAACGCCCAGCAGCCGCCCGTGCCCCGTGAACTGGTGCTCCAAGCCAAGGTCCACCTGAAAATGCCCGAGCTCCTTCCCCACGCCATCGTCATATTCTTCCCCGTGGCAGAAAATCTCCAGCAGTTCGGGCCGCGATACAAATTTCTCCGACGCCGCATCGAAAATCCACAAATCCCAATACGCCTGCGCTTCATAAGCACAATCCGCGTTCTGAAACTCGCGCGCCACTTCGACAATCGCCGCCGCATCCACCGGATTCGCGCGCAGGGCAGGTTCAATCAGCGGCATTTCGGCTGGGCTAATCGCACGAATCGCGAGTCCCGTGAAACCGGGCCGGGAGGCGGAGAAGGGAACGGTAGAGAGAAATTGCCCGAGCCGCTCGAGCTGCACTTCAGCTCCGAATTCGGGGCACCAGACGCTAGCGTAAGCATGATTCGCCATCGGCCCATTATAGCGGCTTCCCACGAATGAACCGAATCGCCCGGTCCAGCAGACCTCAATTCTGTCAAAGCGTGTGAGTTGCCCGGAGGCATCCCGCGCTGGCTAGGAAGTGCCCCACTTGTCAGATGAGAACGGAATTCAAGCCGACGAAGTTACTTATTTTCGTTTTCGGGTTTGTTGGAGTCGGCGGGGCCGAAATCGGTGGAGATGCCGATGAGGCGCTGGCGGAGACTATCGCCCATATTGGCGAGCACGTCGGAGAAAGTTTCGCGCAGGCGTTTTTCGGCTGCTTGAGCGAGAGCTTCGATGACGGCCTGTGAATGTTGGCCGAGCGTGGTCGCCGAAGCGAGCAGCCAGGAATTCGAGGCATTTTCGAGCCGCGTTTTGTATTGCTCGATGGCGTCATCGCTCGCGCGATTGAGTTGCGAGAGCCAGGCGCGTTCCTGCTGCTCGCGCTGTGCATTCCATTGCTCCATCAGCGGCTTCAGCTGCATTTCGAGACTGACGCGGGCCTGCGATACTCCCTGAGCGACATTCTTGATGAGTTCCTGGCGGAATTCGCCGAGCGAATCATTGCGGCTCGCGTCGATTTCCGAACGCGTGCGGTCCGCGGATTCCTGCGCGGCCTGATCGAATTCACTAAGCGTGTTGCTGGCGAGGCGATGCGCTTCGTCGGCGAAAGTGGCGGCGCTGGTTTCCGCGGCTTCTTTCAAACGCTCGCGATTGCGCTCCAGAAGATCGTTGGCCGATTCCGACATCTGGTTCTTCGCATGATCCGCAAAGCTGCGGCTGTAATGATCGAGCTCCGAAGCCATTTTTCGGGAAGCTTCGGCGGCGCGATCGTGCAGCAGGCTGGTGGAATGTTCCACGGCCTTTTCGAGGGAGGCCTGCATGCTGGTCTGCGCCTTTTTCGAATACCAGTCGGAGGCTTTCAGCAGCGATTCAAAAGTGGTGTGCGTGGATTCGGTGGTCTTGGTTTCGAGTTCGTCCTCGGCGCGCTTGAGCATCGCGCGGATCGATTCTTCGAATTGCACCGGGAATTGAGAGGTTTGTTCCTTCAGCAGCTCGAGTGATTTCTGCAGCTCGGCTTCAGCGGCCATGCTGATGGTGGATTGCACGGATTGCTGCGCGGCTTCGGCCTGTGCGCGCGCAGCTGCCAATTCTTCGCCGGCGCGGCGCGCGGCATCTATTTCCGGGACGAGTTTCTGCTCGATTTGACCGGATACGCGATCGAAAATTTGCTGGGCCGAGGCATCCATCGCCGGCCCGAGTTGCGCGGTGCGCTCGGCGACAAGATTTTCGGCGCGACGCTGCAGCTCGGATTCCTGCTGAGCCAGAAATTCTTGCAAGCCGCGGCGAACTTCTTCGAGTGTCTGATTGGCCGCGCCCTGTATGAGGTTTTTCGTTTCCTCCGTGCGCGCCTGGCTCTCGGTGATCACTTCCTGCACGGTGCGGCGCGCGTTCTCGATGGCCTCATGGGCCGCGTCGTGAATTTGATTTTTCGCGTCTTCGGAAAGCGCCTGGCCCTCGGCCATGGCATCGTGCAGATTGCGGCGCGCGTTTTCGATTGCTTCGTGCGCGGCGCCGTGAATCTGGTTTTTGGCGTCTTCGGAGCGCGCCTGGCCTTCGGCGGCGTTTGCGTTTACGGCTTCGATCTGGCTGCGAGCTTGCTCCGCGGCTTCATCGAGCGAATTGCGAATGCTCGAAGCGCGCGCGGAAATATCTTGCTCGGCTTGCGAAAGCAGATTTTGGGTAACGTCGGTGATCTGCCGATTGAGTTTTTCGGAAACGCCGGAAAGCGTGGATTGCAGTTCCTGCTGCCAGCGATTCTTCGCTTCGGCGGCTTCGCTCTGAATTTGGGCGATGCTTTCTTCGCGCAGACGGGCCGTGGCTTGTTCCACATCGCGGCGGAGCTCTTCGCTTCGCGCGCGCGCGGCATCGTCGCTTGAGAAATAGGCGGCATCGTTCTGCGGGCGGTTCGCCAGCGCGTTGGAGATTTCTTGTTGCACGGCTTGTTGCAGCGCCTGAGAGGTCGCGTTTTGATTGGCGTCGCGCACGGCTTGCTCGGCGGCACGTGAGGCGGCTGCTTCCACCGCAGTTTGCAGCGATTGTTTGAGCTGAGCTTCGAGTTCCTCGACGGTTTGGCGCGTCGCCTTCTGCGCGTCTTCGACCACTGATGCGGTGCGGGCCGCGGCTTGATTCACGACCGTATCGAGCGCCTGCGCGGAAACGCGGCTCATCGAGGATTGCACGGCTTGCTCGACAGCCTCGCGCAATTGCAAGTCAACTTTCGCGCGAGTCGCTTCGATTTCCTCGGCCACGGCGCTGCGTGATTCGTGTCGCGCGACTTGATGGAGACTCTGGCGCGCTTCGGCAACAAGCCTTTCCATTTGCTTCGCGATATCGGGCGTGGGCGAGGGCGGCGCGGGCGCCATTGCGACAGGCGCAACTGCGGCCGGAGCGCTTGGCGAAGCCGACGGCGGTGCCGATTGCCTGCGCTCGACGGGCGGCGTTATCGAGTGAGCCGGTGTGTTTGCAGGAACGTCGAATTTCGGTGGCGCTGCCGACGCCGGTTCGGCGCTCTTCGATGGCTGCTCGGCGTGCACATGCGGCGCGCTCGGCGGCGGAACGATCTCAAGCTTGGCTTCCGACGATGCGCCCTGCGACGGCGGAGCCGCAAATTTCGGAATGCCCAGAATGCTCGTGGACATCACCACGCTAGGCGTTGAGGCTGCCGAAGCGGGCGCAGCCGTGGGAGCAGGCACCACATTCGCAGTCGCTTCCGCCGCTTCAATCGCCGCAGCCCAATCGTCGGGAGGGAAGGCGATACCCCAAACATTCCCGGCAACCTCGAATTCAATGCCGATCTGGAAAAGCTCCCGCACGGTGCGGGGCCGCTGCACCCAGATCACTTGCCCCTTCACCGTTCGCGGAGGCAGCGAGGCTTCAGTCCGCGGAATTTCCAGCTCCACGACGGAATGTTTCGGGACGTAGTGCTTCGAATGGTATTTGCAGCCGTGGCAGCTCACCATCACCGTCGAGGTGCGCTCCTTGAACGGCTGGCCAAGAGCGTCGGCACCGGCAACGGTGATCGGCACGGCCTGCACGATGCGTGTGCTGCGGCGCTTGCCCAAGCTGGGATCGTTCGATGCGTCTGGCTCAGCCACGTCAGTCCTTCCGGTACCCTCTGAGGGGGTTTTATCAGCGTAGCACTGGTCGGGCTTGGCGTGGCGGCATCGGGTACAGGTGTTCGAATCAGTTACTTACGAATTGGAATCGCGGACGGTCGGGCGCGCCCCCTGGGAGGGGTACTAGTTCTCCCTAAACGCCAGTTCTAGCGGAATAAACCGCCGCTTCATTGTTGCTGCCGGATCCCATCGCTACTCTCGCCCTAAGCCGTCGATTCGGCGAAGCGAGGTAGCCGATGAAATCTCGAATCCTGGCTTGGGTTCTGATCGCTGCCGTTGCCGGGACTGTGTCCTTCGGGAAGCCCAAGCCGCGCAAAGCGCATTATCACTGCATGTGCTACGAAATCTGCAAAAAAGTCAGGCCCAGCGAGCGCTGCGGATTAGATTTGTGCAACGGGCAGGACCCGGCATACCGGCCGGATTAAAAGCTCGCACTCCGCGATGGTGCGCCGCAGACTTTGGCGCCCCCGCACGGGCTCAATCCGCGGCAGTCGAACTGTGGCCGCGTCCGAGGAGCGCCTCTTTGAGTTCCTTCGCGATCCAGATCGGCCCGACCAGGAAATAAATCACGCCCTGAAAAAATGCGGGCTTATTCCCTTCGATCCTGTGCCCGGCAAAAAGAAGAATCCAGCCGCCGAGGAAAAGCGCCAGGCCAATTTTCCAGTGCAGCAAAATCAGCAGCACGATTCCGGCGAGAATCGCGGGGATGCCGATGGCGTGAAACACTTTATTCCACGGATTGTGATGCTCGTGATCGTATTGCGCCATGTAACGATCGAATCCTGCCATCGAATCCCCCTTCGCCGCCCCGCTGGCACGCCGCCGGCTTACAAGTCGCGCCGGCCTTCCATCGCTTTAAGCATCGTCACTTCGTCCGCGTATTCAAGATCGGAACCGACGGGAATCCCCATCGCAATTCTCGTGACGCGCACGCCGAGCGGCTTCACCAGCTTCGAAAGATACATCGCCGTGGCCTCGCCCTCGGCCGTAGGATTCGTGGCCAGAATAATTTCCTCGACGGCGCCGCCCTTCAGCCTCTCAATGAGGCTCTTGATCTTCAACTGTTCCGGTCCGATGCCCTGCAGCGGCGAAAGCGAGCCGCCCAACACGTGATAGAGGCCGTCAAATTGCCGCGTCTTCTCGATGGCCAAAATATTCGGCGCGTCTTCCACAACGCAGATCATCTTCCGGCTGCGCGCGGCGTTCGTGCAATAACCGCAGGGATCCGTATCGGTGATGTTGTTGCAGATCGAGCACTCGCGCACGTTCTCTTTCGCTTCGCGGATCGCATCGGAAAGTGCCAGCGCTTGTTCGCGATCGACGCGCAACAAATGAAACGCGAGCCGCTGCGCCGTTTTCTGCCCGATGCCGGGCAAGTGCTTCAGTTCATCGATCAAGCGGCTGATAGTTGGTGCGTAGTCGGGCATGTGGCTCCTGAAGGTATCAAGCGAGAAGCATAGTATACCCTGCGGAAAAAGCGAACAGCGCGCCGCCGCAGGAAAATGCCGCGCGGCGTGTTAACACTTTAGGCGGATAGTGCGTCAGATTTGACGATGGCTATGCAGCAGAATACGAGCTTGCGCCGGCGCCGGCGGAGAATTGGACCCCGGCTTCTGGCGCCCATGATATGTCTGGCCGGCGCTTTGTCCTCTGCCTTCGCGTTGCAACCGGCCATGCAGAAACCCGCGCAGGAACCGTCGCGTCCCGCCTACCTCCTAACGCCCGAAGCGATCCATTCGAGCGACCCGCAAGACCCCTGGAATCGCATTTTCTCGCTGCTCTTCTCCCGCCGATTCGAAACGCGCCTCAGCGCCGACTTTCCCGAGGCTGCGCCGTTCGAGGCTCCCGTCGAGGGCAGGGAAATTGGATTGAGCACGCGCCTTTTCGAAAAGATCGAGACGGGCGACCGGGCCATCGATCCGCTTTATTACCCCGCTTACAATTCGCGCGAAGGCCGGCGCCAATTGCTCCTCGAGCCCACCTATTCCGAATTCATGGCCGCGATGCAGGAAGCGCTCGCCGAGCAATCGCCGCGTTCCGCGCTGGCGCGCGCGTGGATGCAGAGCGACCTGTGGTCGGCGTACGACATTCTGAGCGAGCCGCTATTCGGCGAGGATCGCTCCCTAGCGCTCGACACCCGGCACGCCGCCGCCCTCGACGCAGTGGCGCGGATGATTCGCAAACTCGCGCTCACGCCCGAAGAAATTCGCTCGCTCCCGGAGAATTATCCGCAAGCAGTCCGCGCGCTTTCGCTGCCCGATCTTTTCAATCCGAAGAGCGGCTGGGTGGAAATTCAATGGTTCAAGGAACGCATGCACGACAGCGCTGCCGGCGACCGCCGGTACGCGCGCGTTTTCGTCAAGCCGGTAAGCTCCGGAAAGAACCTGCAGAAATTGCTCGACGGGCTGCGCGGCGCCCGCGAAGATGCCATCGCATCCGTTGACGGCGCTGCGATCGTGATCCAACTATTCCTGATCGACTCGCACGGGACGATTACTCCGACCCATCTGACCAGCGAAGTCGAGCTGCGCCTCTTCGAGAAAAGCGCCGATGGCCGGTTTCAGAAAACACAGATACGCGTTTGCGAGATCAGCCGCGCGCTACTGCTGCGCCAGCCGGAGAGCGGCGGTCTCGTCTCCGAAGATGAAAACACCCCTGCGTATGCCGACGGCTACAACTTCGCGGCACCCGGCGCTTTCGCCTTCGGTTCGAACTCGGACGCGTGGCCAGTGGTCGTGAAGCTTCGCACCCGGTGCATTTTTTGCCATGGTCAGGCGGCGACCACGCTGCTGACTTTCAATATGAAAATGCCGGCGCGTTCTTCTTCGCCTCACGTCTCTCAATTGGATCCCGCCGGTTTTCAAGCCGCTGAGTTCGCGCTGGCGCAGAAAGCAAAATCCTCGATATCGCTGCGCGCACACTTCTGAGCCCTTCGCGGTCCGCGGGCGATTCATAAGTCGACGTTGAACGAGAGCTTTTGGACCATGTCGTCGAGTTCCGCTTGAGCCTCCTCCTGCTTCTTCGTGAAATCACCGATTTCTTTCTGGACAACTTCAAGCCGCGTCTCCTGATCGTTCAGGCGCTGGAGATACCGCTGCGTCAGCGCGCGCTCCTCGGCGCTGCCTTTCAATGATTTCAGGTTTTCGCGCAGACGCTGCTGATCGTCGTAAATCGATTCGAGCTCGGCCTTGCGCTTTTCGGCTTCCGCCTCAAATCCCGCGACGCGATCTTTCTGCGCGACTATTTTTCTCAGAGCTTGCTCGATTTCCGGATTGATGGATTTCCGCTGCAGATACAGAGCGATCTGGTCGGAATCGATGTTGTTGATCTCAATGCGCTGCTCGACGGGTTTCGCTTCGTCCACCGTAAGCGTCGCGCTGCTTTTCGGTTCGACAACCACTCGGAAGCGATAGTAGTCCGCGGATGTCTCGTCGGGCTTGGGTGTATCGGAGGCGAGTTTCCATTCTGGGCGCACCGGATGCTCGATAATTAGCGTCCTGGGGACAGTATCTTCATTGCGCACGTTGTAGCTCTTGCGCTCGCGCACGTCGTTCGTCTGATACATCACGCCGTGAAGAATCGTCACGCGGCGCACGCGCTCGTATTCACTGCCAATGCTGGTGTGCACGCGTAGGCCGAGGTCCGCAGCGTAAGAGAGCAGCCGCTTTTCTCCGGCTTTAAGGGGATCCATTAATCCCTCGCCGGCGAAAGTTTCATCTTCGAGGACGCTGAAGCTGCCGCCATCGAGTGTCAGCGCGGCTCGAGTTCGTGAGCCAGAGAGCGCGCAGCGGACTCGCTGAGCCGAGCGATGGATTCCAGAGCGATACTTTCTCGGCTTCCACATTGGATTGAATGATAGGCACGAGCGCGGATTGGTTTTTGTGAATCGTGACCGGTCCCTTTACGTGATATTCGAAAAGATCGCCGAGATCGCGGCCGAGCGCCGCGGCTTCAAGTTGCTGCCGCGCTTCGCCCGGGCTCATCACGGGAATAGGTGGCGGCGCGAGGTTTCCTCCGGCGAGCCCAGATGCGACGCCGCTCAAGGGGCCTCTTGAGCCTGAACCGCTACCGCCCGCCCCCATGCTGCGCCCGGCCCCCCCAGGCTTCGGCCCATACGCGTGACCTCAGCCGATTGAGTCTGTAACGACGCTACGTTCTCGGCATTGACTTGCACCGTCGTGGCCGTAGATCCCACCTCCAGTCTGGCATCTTCCTTCGCTTCTGTTGAATTGTTCACGATCACATCTCGAATTCTTTCCGCCTTGAAGCCCGTTGCCTCGAATTCAACCTGAAAGTTGCCGCGCGGCAAGTTTGCGAATTGGTACCTGCCGAGCGAATCGACTCTCGTAGTCGCCAGCAGTTGCCCGCTATCGCTGAGTAGGCGCACCTGCGCATTCGGCACCGCCCCTCCCGAAGGATCCGTGACCGTGCCGGTAATCCCGGAAAATCCGGCGCGCATGGTGCCTTCGTGCGTTTGCGGCGCGAACTGAACGCTCTCGGGCAGCGCGATCGTCGGACGCGTGGCGTAATACGGTTGCGAAAGTTGCATCACGAAAGATTGTGGCGCGCCGGCCACCAGCGAAAGCTGCACGTTATTCCAGTCTTCACCGACGGTATTGTCCACGATCGCCCAACCCTGCAGCAGAGGCTTGCTCTCCGCCTTCGGCGAAAGGACGATGCGATAGGTGGTCTTCCAGACCGGCACTTCGCTGATGTAGCTGATGTAAATCTCCCGCTCGCCTCTGCCGGAGGTGGAGATGGCCATGCGCCGCAAGTCTTGATCGCGCTCGGAAGCGAGCAGAGTCAGGTAACGCCCGACTTCGCGATTTAGTCCAGGCTCGGCCAGGCGCACGCTGACTGACGGCGTCATTTCAATCTCGCGCACCTCGCCAGCGTCCGTGACCAGAGAGATCACTTCCACTTCCAGCGTCGTGCCTCCGCTCACGCGCGTCTTGCGTTCCACGCTCAGCAGTCGGCCGATGATCGGCGGCGTTCCGCGCACCTCGAGCCGCGCGCCGCGCAGCGCATCCAGAAATCCCGCGACGCTGGTTTTTTCCCCGAGCGGTAGCCGTAGCGCGCCCAGCAATTGGCTCATCGGCGCCTCGGAGTTGTAATCCACCCCGGCGATTCGCCCGCCGCTCAAATCGAGGATCGTCAGCGATTTCAGGACGTCATTCAGCTGGCCGCTGGTGAAGTCGATGCGCACACTTTCGTCGCCATTCACTTTTCCAAGATGCTCGAAGTATCCGACGCCATTCTTATAGAGCACCACTTGATGCACCGGAAGTCGCGACAACTCAAGCGCCGATGCGGGCTTTTCTGAGTCCGCCGCCTTCAAGTTTCTAACTGCTACGGGCTTACCGGACGATGCGTTACGGGAAGGAGTAGATCGTTTGGCGGTGTCGGGCGCTTGCGCGCCGGCTTGAGAGAAAGCAATCAGCAGTGCCGTGCAGCTCCAAGACGCGTATCGCTTCATAAATTCCTCCGAATGTCCGCTCGGCCTCTGCGCAAAGTTCGGCCGGCGGAACTTCGAACTTCACCTCAGCGCGCGGCCGGGATCGCGTCCTCCCGGCCTCGCGTCTTATCGCGAGGAGCGGCAAATCGGTGACGGATACAGAAGTAGCCGAGCTCGAATGTCACCCCTCGTGCTCTTTGAACGAGCAGGGGCTAGAATCTTGCGTGGGATTTGCGCTGTAAGCGCCGGCGGGCATGACGGTTTTGGCGACGCGGCCGCGCAATGCAGGTTATCGGGAGCTTCCCATGCGGCCACGGCCGTGCATCGCCAAATTGTGCGCACTCCTCGCAGCACTTCTCGCCATGCAAATTTCTGCAGCGGCTCAGGCAGACCGCTGGCAGCAATTGAACTCGCAGGCTGTACAACTCCAAAAGCAGGGCAAGAACGCGGAGGCTTATCCCATTGCGCAGGAAGCTGCGCGCGTCGCCGAAGCCGCCTTCGGCGAGGAAAAGGTTTTCACGGCCGTCGCGTTGAACCGGCTAGGGTCCATCGAAACCGCCCTGGCGAAATATTCCGATGCCGAGTTGCACTTCAAGCGCGCTCTCAAAATCGGCGAAAAACTTCTCGGCC
This sequence comes from uncultured Acidobacteriota bacterium, assembly GCA_963838545.1. Taxonomy (GTDB): domain Bacteria; phylum Acidobacteriota; class Terriglobia; order Acidiferrales; family UBA7541; genus Palsa-147. The sequence goes on along the minus strand of CAWIRL010000022.1, from coordinate 12,503 downwards.
CAGACGACAAGGGGCTGGCCGCGATGCTCAGCAACCTCGCGGCGGTCTACGACGACGAAGGCCGCTACGCCGAGGCGGAGCCGCTCTACAAACGTGCACTCGCCATCGCAGAAAAAGCCAAAGGGCAAAATGACGCCGGGTTGGCGACCGATATCAACAATCTTGCCATGCTCTACATGCATCAGGCTCGCTATGCCGAAGCCGAACCGCTCTTCAAACGCGCGCAGTCCATTGACGAGAAAGTTTTGGGGCCGGGCAGCGCGGGTTACGCCACCGATCTGCAGAACATGGCCACGCTCTACGCGTCGCTCGGCCGCTACGCTGAATCGGAAGCGCTCTACCGCCGCGCCATGGATATCGATCTAAAGACGCTGGGCCGGAACAGCCCAAGCGTGGCCACCAACCTCGAAGGCGTCGCTCATCTCTACGAAATGGAGGGGCGCTACGCTCCGGCCGAGCCAATTCTCAAGGGCGCACTGGCGATTTATCAGCAGGCCTACGGGCCGGAACATCCCGCTGTGGCGACGGTCCTCTACGACATTGGCCTGCTCTATGAATATCAAGGCCGCCACGCCGAAGCCGAACCGCAGATCAAGAAGGCTCTGGCGATCGATGAAAAAATCCTGGGACCGGACAAACAGGAAGTCGCCGCAATCCTGGCGGGCCTCGGCATGGTTTATCGCGCAGAAGGAAAATATAAGGATGCGGAGATCGTTGAAAAGCGGTCCCTCGAGATCGATGAAAAGACTTTGGGGCCGGAGCATCCCACCACTGGCGCCGTGCTGAATCTTCTGGGCGCGCTCTATCAATCCGAAGGCCGCTATGCCGACGCGGAGCCGCTCTATGCTCGATTTCTCGGCATCATTGTGAAAGCGCTTGGCCCGGAAAATCCCGGCGTCGCCGCGGGGCTGAATAATTTCGCGTCGGTGCTCACGAAAATGGGCTTATTCGCGCAAGCTGAGCCCAGTTTTAAACGTGCCATCGCTATCGAAGAGAAAACGCTGGGCCCGGATCATCCGGATTTGGCCGGCAGCCTTGTGAATCTGGCCATGATGTATGTGGCGCAGGGCCGCTACTCGGATGCGGCTCCTCTTTTTGAGCGCGCTCTGGACATCATTCACCGCCGCTTTCAGTACGGGTTTGCGTACATGAGCGAGAAAGACCGCCTGCAGTTTCTCGCCACAGTGCAATATATTTTTCCGGGTTACTTCAGTTTCTCTTTCGCGCAACGGGAACATGATCCTTCAGTTGCGGCGCGCATGTACGACGTCATCTTGTGGGAGAAGGGCGCGATCGGAACCAGCGTGGCCGCGTTGCGTGCGCAGGTTGCCGCCACGGGTGACCCGGAAGCTCTAAAGCTGCTTGATGATCTGACCGCGAAGAAGAGCGAAGCTTCGCAATTGGCGTCGGCGCGCGCGCCCGGCTGGGAAGCGGAGCAGTCGCGCGTAAACGCAGAGGCCAACAGTTTGGAACAGAAGTTGGCGCGCCGGGTCAGCTCTCTCGGCGAAAAGGACACGCTCGCGCGAGCCACCTGGCAGGATGTGCGCAAAGATCTGCGGCCGGAAGAAGCGGCCGTCGAATATGTCCGCTACCAATTTCATGATGGCAAGGCTTTCACGAACAACTACCGCTACATCGCGCTGGTCGTGACGCCCAAGTCCACGCTCCCCAGTCTTGTCTCGCTTGGCGATGCCCGAAAATTGGAGTCAGCTCCGATGGCGGATTATCGCGCGGCCGTGGGACGTACGCGCGGTGTGGCGCCGAAAGCGCCGGCCCAGGCCCAGCAGGGAGCAACCAACCCCAATAGCAGCGCGGCATATGACGCATTCTGGAAGCCGCTCGAAAGTGCCCTCGGCGGCGCAACGCGCATTTACGTTTCGACAGACGGCGTTCTCAATCAAATTCCCATGGGGCTCTTCGCCGATGCCGACGGCAAGCTGCTTCTCGAGAAATACGATTTGCGGCCCGTGAACAGCACCAAGGATCTTTTGAGGACGCAACATCCGGCGCCGGCCAAAACCGCAGTGCTCCTTGGCAATCCGAAATTCGATCTAAGCGAGACCGACGCCCGCGCCATGCTTGCAAAACTCGACGGCGGCGATTCCCGGCAGCCCCAATACGCAACCGCCACCGCGCCGGCCAGCCATCCTGAAACTGCGACGCGTTCACGCGAAGCACAGGCTGGTCCGCTCCCTCCGCTGCCCGCGACGCAAGTGGAGATAGACGCCGTGGGTAAGCTGCTCGGCGGAGCTGGATGGAAAGTCGAGCCATTCACCCGCGACGCCGCGCTCGAAGAAGTTCTCGATCGGCAGCGCAGCCCGCGTCTGCTGCACGTGGCCACTCACGGCTTCTTTCTCTCGGATCAGGATCTGGCGCGCTCGAAAAAAGACTCCGCGGACCAATCCCTCGGCGCCGAAGATCCGATGCTTCGCTCCGGCCTATTTTTCGCCGGCGCCGATCGCGCGGAATCGGGCGCGGCTCCCATAAGCGGTCTTGAGGATGGTGTGCTCACCGCATACGAAGCCGCGCAACTTGATCTGCAAGGTACCGAGCTGGTGGTCCTCAGCGCGTGCGAGACGGGCCTTGGCGAGCAGCAAAATGGCGAAGGCGTTTTCGGTCTCCGCCGCGGACTTCAGGAAGCCGGCGCAGAATCCATTTTAATGAGCATGTGGTCCGTGCCCGATCGCGAAACTCAGGAGCTGATGGCGCTGTTTTACCAAAATTGGCTCAGCGGTGCGGATAAGCACGAAGCCCTGCGCCAGGCCCAAATCAAGGAACGTGAAGTAGTTCGCCAGCGCTACAGCAAAGATCTCCCATTTTACTGGGGCGCCTTCGTTTTAGTCGGCCGCTAAATCCTTCGCAATCTTCACCGCCTCGCTTCCATTTTTGGAATTCCGATTCGCAATTAATAAGTCCAGCACAAACGCTCCAAGTCCCATTGACCCCGTCGCTTCGAAAACACAATGTGGAATAGGGTTTCCGCGGCTTCGCTCAGAGACGCACATGCTCAAACTATGCTCAATTTCAAAGTTCGCGCTGTTCCTTGCGATGTACCTCGCGCTGTTGCTCGCCTCAGCTCCCTTCCATGCCGCGCTTCTCGCTCAATCGCAAGCGCCAGCCTCGCAGGGCGACGAGCCCTACGCCAACGAAAAACCCGTCCCACTCTTCACCGGCGCCGCGGGATTCCTCACCACTTTCGACGGCGGTGATTCGCACCTCGGCCCGATCTTCACCGGCGTGATTCTCGTTCCCCTCGGCGAACGCTGGCTCTTCGAATCGCGCGGCACATTCGAGTCCGACATGGTGCAGCTCCCCGGTCGCTCCGGCTTCCACGGAGAAGTCGAAAAAGAACTCGAGTACGCTCAAATCGATTTCATCGCCAATCCTTACCTCACCATCACCGCCGGAAGATTTCTGACTCCCTTCGGCATTTACAACGAGCGCCTCTATCCCGTCTGGATTCGCAATCTCCCCTCCGATCCGCTCATTCTTCCCATCGGCATCGGTCCGAGCGGCGCCGGCACCGGCGCAATGCTCCGCGGCGGTTTCAGCGCGACACAAGACGTCAGCATCAACTATTCCGTTTATTTCTCCGCGCAATCCACTTTCGATCCGCTCAGTTCCGAACGCGCCGCGGGAGGCCGCGCCGGTCTTTTCTTTCCCAGAGCGCGTCTGGAGATCGGCGGCTCGTTTCAGCGCCTTCTGCAGGATGAGCGCTCCAATCTCTTCGGCACGCATTTCATCTGGCAACCGCCTTCTCTGCCGCTCGATATCCGCTCCGAAATCGTGCGCTCGCGCCGCGGCAGCGGTTATTGGGTCGAACCCGCTTACCGCCTGAGCCAGTTGCCGTTCTGGCGCAACCAAATGCGCCGCACGCAGCTCACCGCGCGCATGCAGCAATTTTTCACCGGCGAATTGCCCGGCGACGATCTTCCCGAAGTAAACACGCAGCAATTCGAATTCGGCGTGAACTATTACTTCAGGGACGATTTCCGCGTCACCAGCAGTTACGGCCGCCAATTCAGCTCCGAAGGCAATCGCAACGTCTGGACCTTCGGCGTCACCTACCGCTTCATCGTTCCGCTCGCATTTGGAGGAAATCAGTAATGAATTGCCGGCTAATTCTCGCAGCCATTTGCGCGCTCTGTCTCGGCTCCGCTTTCGTCGCTGCGGCGCAGGAGCACAAACAACCTCCCAAAGTCGTTGCCTCGTCGCGCGATCAGCAAACCTCCGCCGATGGCGACGCCGGCTCCGCCGATCCCGCCCTTCCGCCCGCCGCCAAACCGGATCCGCGAAGCATCGAAGCCGCCGAGCGCGCCGAAGGCGAAAAGCGCTTTCGCGCCAACTGCGGTCGCTGCCATCAATCGCCCCACAAGTTCCCGCCGCGCACCATGGCCACTGCCATCCGCCATATGCGCGTCCGCGCCATGATCACCGATGACGACATGCGTTTGATTTTGCGCTACACGACGCAATGATCCGGCGTATCACCCTGCGTAAGCTGCTATTCTTGTCGAGTGCTGCGTTGCTCCTGGGCTGGGCGTTCATTTCGCCCCCCGCGCGGAGCCAATCGCACCACCGCGTGATCGATATTCTGGCCGATCGCGACAGCCGCTATAAAATCGCAGGCCAGAAGCAACCCGTAATCACAGCCAAGCCCGGCGAGGAACTCACGCTGCGCATCACGGCGCGCAAAGCTCAGAGCCAGAATCGCGACGGCTCCATTCACGGTTTCATTCTGCTGCGCGCCAAAGATCGCAAGCCCGTTGACGGCTGGGACCTGCTTCTGAAACCAGGCACTCACGAATTTGATCTAATTGCACCAGCCGAACCGGGCGAATATGTAATCGAGTGCACCGTAATTTGCAGCCCGGATCACGAGCAAATGAACATGCGGTTTGTCGTCGAACCTGAACGAAGCCTCGCACGGAGAGAATACGGAGCCTTTGGAATGCGAAATATCACGCCATGGATTGGTTTCGGGGCGATTCTGTTCGCGCTCGCATTTCTTTCACCTCGCAGCCGCGCGGACGGCGAAAAAACTTACGTCGGCGAGATTGCCGATTCCCAATGCGCTCTCAACGTCCACTCCCTCGACCGCTCGCATAAAGTCATGATCAAGATGGGCTCGGCCGGCAAGACTCCCGCCGACTGCTCCCGCTACTGCGTCACGCAACGCGGGGGCAAATACGTTCTTCAGACCAAAACAGACGTCTTCAAATTAGATAAGCAGGACATCGCAGAGAAAAGTGCCGGCCAGAAAGTGAAAGTAATCGGCACGCTCGACGCGAAGACCAACACCATTCAAGTTCGCAGCATCGATCCCGTCACCACAAACTAGTTTCAGCGCGCGCCTCCGCAATCAACTTTCGCGTACGCGCACGACTGTATAAACTATCCGTGTGCGCCTCGCGCCGCTCCTTCTGCTTCTCTTATGTTCGTCTGCCTCGCTGCCAGCCCAGATTTCTCACTATTCCGTGAAGCTCACGCCGGATTTCGGCCGCCAGGTTCTTCACGGCGAAGAAACGATCGCATTTACCCACGACCGCGGCGACATCCAGTGGCAGAAACAACCGGGCCTACAGCTCATCTCCGCAAAATCTCGCGACGGCAGTGTCGCGCTCGAGGACGAATCCGTCACTCTGCATTTGCGCCGCGGCGGTAAACATCAAATTCACTTCGAATATACGGCCGCGCCGCATCGCGGCATTCAATGGTTCGCGGATTCCGCCGGCTTCGACACCGCCTTCTATTGCGAAGCATGGATGGTCTGCGATATTTCTCCGGCCCAGCGCGCCACCATGAAGCTCGAAATCGTGCTGCCCAGCGCAGACGGTCTCACCGCCGCCGGTCCGGGCCGCATGACAAAGCAGTGGCGCGACGCCCACGGCGAGCATTTCATTTTCGAGCGCACGCAGCCGGTGCAAACTTACTTATTCAGTTTCGGAGTCGCCAAGCTGACCCGCTCCGCCACTGGAGATTTCATTCTCTACGCTCCCGATTCCTCCGATCACCAAGCAGCTTTCGCGAAAACCGCCGAAGCTCGCGCGTTCCTGCGCGCCAGAGCGGGCGTTGACCTCGCGGATCCGCAATACGCCCAGGCCTTTCTCCCCTCCAGCATCGATCAGGAATCCGCCGGAATCGCGCTGCTGCCCGCCGAATACCTCGCCGATTTAGAGCACGAAAAAGACGATGTGTCCGACATGACCCACGAACTCGCGCATCAATGGTGGGGAGTGCTCGTCGGTATCCGCTCGTGGTCGGATTTTTGGCTCAACGAAGGCATGGCCGAGTTCATGACCGACGCTTACCTCGAGCAGCACAAGCGCAGAGCAGCCTACGACGAGCAAATCGCCGCCGCGCAATCACGCATGGATAAATTGCGCGCCGAAGGCCGCGATCGTCCGTTGCATTGGGAAGGATGGAAAGATGCTCACGAAGCGCTCGGCCCGCTTCCGTACGTGAAAGGCGCGCTGTTCTTGAATCATCTGCGCGCCGAACTTGGCGATGAAAAATTCTGGCGCGGCATTTCGCTCTACACCACTCGCAACGCGGGCCGCCTCGTAGATTCACAGGATTTCGCGCAAGCCATGGAAGAAGCCAGCGGCCGCAATTTGAAGGCGTTATTTGATGAAGGCGTTTATCACTGAAATAAACAGTAGTGTGCCCCATGCGCCGGTGTTGCGCGTGGGGCTTTTCACTCGAAGGCGCTGAACGCAGACTGCCGCGTAGCTATGGCAACGTCGCGCTCGCGTTTCAGTGGGAATCTAAAACAATCCGGGGATCTTGAGGCCGCCCATTCCTGGAATTCCGCCCGCGAGGTCTTTCACCTGCTTCGATAGCTCTTCATCCACTCTGCGCGTCGCATCATTCACCGCCGCGCGCAACAAATCCTGCAGCATCTCGGCGTCTTTGCCGGCAAAAATTTCGGGCTCGATCTTCACTTCGGTCAGCTGCTTCTGGCCGTTCATCTTTACCGTCACCATGCCGCCGCCCGCCGTCGCCTCCACGTGAATTTCCTGTATCTGTTTTTCCAGGCGCTCCTGTGCCATCCGGAACTGCGCGAGCATCTGCTGCAGGGCTTTCACTTCCATGGCCTATTCCTCACTGCGCCTTTTCACTTCCGAAATTCGTCCGCCAAATTTTTCCAGCATCGCGCGCACGATCGGGTCTTGCTCGAAGCGTGCTTTCAATTCCGCGCCGCGCGAGCTTCGCCGGCAGGAACCCGGCCGCGGGCCTCTACTACCACCCGGTGATCGTCGCCGGTGTCCGGCCCGAGGGACGACATCTTCCGGCACGAGACCTTCGGGCCCATGGTCGGCGTGACCCGGTACCGGGCGATGGACGAGGCGATCGAGCTGGCCAACGCGCCTGGCTACGGCCTGTCGTCCTCGATCTACACCAGCCGCGCCGACGACGCGTTCGCGTTCCGGCGCGGCATCGGGGCCGGATGGTCCAGCGTGAACAACTCGACGTCCGGCGCCGAGGCGCACCTGCCGTTCGGCGGTAACGGCAAGTCGGGCAACGGCTCGCGCCAGTCCGGCGTGTGGGCGGTGCTCGACCAGTTCACCCGGTGGCAGGCGCTGAACTGGGACTACTGGCAGGGCCGGCTGCAGAAGGCGCAGCTGGACGTCGCCGACCTGGTCCCGGACGAGGACTTCCGCCTGCAAGATTGATCCGGTCCGCATGACACGATGTGCTCCATGACGACCGAGCGGATCGAAGTTCAGCGGTTCATCGAGGCAACCCCGGAGGCGATCTTCGCGATCCTGCGCGACCCGCAGGGCCACGTGGCCATCGACAGTTCCGGCATGCTGCAGTCAGCCGAGGGCGAGCCGGTCAGCGGCGTCGGCGACAGCTTCGTCGTGCACATGGACCGGGAAGCGCTGGGCGACTACCCGCTCGGCAAGTACGACGTGACCGTCTCGATCTCGGCCTACGAGCAGGACCGGGAGATCGCCTGGAAGATCCTGGGCCAGATCCGGCCGCAGATCGGCCACGTCTACGGCTACCGGCTGGAGCCGGGCCGACGGCGGCACCCTGGCCACCTCCTACTACGACTGGTCCGACATCGACCCGAAGTGGCGGGAGGCCGGGATCTTCCCGGTGATCTCCGCGGGCGCCCTGCGGGCCACGCTCGGCATCCTCGCCCGCACGGCCAGTCAGGCCGCGGGTTGACCGACCCGGCCGCGCCACCGCCAGCGCCAGCGCCGGCCTGGATCGTGGCGGGCCCGCCGGGTGCCGGGAAGTCCACGGTCGCAACGCTGCTGCTGGGCTCGCTGACCCCGGTGCCCGCGCTGCTGGACAAGGACACGATGTACGGGTCATTCGTGGCCGCGACACTCGCGGCCGCGGGCCGGCCGCCGGGCGAGCGCGAAGGCGACTGGTACGACGAGCACGTCAAGGCGCACGAGTACGCCGGGATGACCGCGACGGCACGGGAAATTCGCGCCTACGGCTGCCCGGTCCTGCTGTCCGGCCCATTCACCGGGCCGATCCACGACGCCGGCCGGTGGCAGTCCTGGATCGCGGAGCTCGGCGGCGAGCCGGCCCGGCTGGTCTGGGTGCGATCGGACGAGCCGACGCTGCGCGACCGGCTGGAGCGCCGCGGCTCCCCGCGGGATGCGGCGAAGCTCGCGGCGTTCGGCGAGTTCGCGGCCAGGATCCGGCTCGAGCACGAGCCGGCCGTGCCGCACGCGGCGGTGGACAACCGGCTCGGCGCGCCAGTGCCGCTGCCGGACCAGATCGCCGCCCTCGGTGGCCGGCTGGGCCCGGAGAGCGACGTGAGCCCTGGCCCGCTCGCTCTGGTCGGCAGCGGCGAGTACCTGCCGGTGATGGCCGAGGTGGAGCGGACGCTGCTCGCCGGACGCCCGCGCCGGTACGTGCAGATCCCGACCGCCGCGGCCCCCGAAGGCGAGCGGAGCCTGCGGCGCTGGCTGGACCTCGGCGCCGACCAGGCCGGGCCGGCTCGGCGTCGAGCAGGTCCCCGTCCTGGTCACCGACCGGACCGAGGCCGACTCCGCCGAACTGGCTGGCCTGGTACACGGCGCGGGCCTGGTGTACCTGTCCGGCGGTAACCCCGCGTTCCTGGCCCAGACGTTGCGCGGCACGAAGGTGTGGGCGGCGGTGTTCGCGGCCTGGCAGGCGGGCGCGGCGCTCGCCGGTTGTTCCGCCGGTGCCATCCGCGCTCACCGGCTGGGTGCCGGTGATCCGCGCGCTGCACCGGCACCCCGACGCCGGCCTGGGCGTGCTGCCGTGGCTGCGGGTGCTGCCGCACTTCGACAAGATGCTCGGCTGGGCGCCGGGCCTGCTGACCCGCGCGACGCTACGGCCGCCGGCCGGCACGCCACGGTGGTCGGGATCGACGAGGAGACCGCGCTCGTGGACCTGACCGGCGGCGGGCGGCATTGGCAGGTGCACGGCCGCCAGCAGGTCTGGGTGCTCGGCGACGGCGCGCGCCGGGCTATCCGGCCGGGGCGGACCTGGACACGTCCTAGCGCGATCAGCCAGACGCCGGCGTCACGCCGTCCTGACCGCGTACGGCCAGCCGCCCCGAGGTTGAGGCGAATTCACTTATCGCCCCTTGCGGTGCGTTGGCCGTCTTTGGGACTCTCGTCTCGGTACCCGGCGCGACGGAGGCGGCCATGGCCGAGCGACACGAACAGCGCACCGAGCCGGGCGACGGCCTAACCCGCGGCCCGGCCAGGCGCAGCGTCCTGAAGTCGGCGCTGGCCGCGGCCGCGGTGGCGGGCACCGGCGCCTGGGCGTCCGCGCCGATCACCGCGCCCGGAGCGGGGCTGGCCGCCACGTTCCGGCCGCCGGGCTCGCGGCCGTACCCGTACCTGCCCGCGGGCACCGACACCATCCCGCAGATCAAGCACATCGTCGTGCTGATGATGGAGAACCACTCCTACGACAACCACCTCGGCATGCTCGGGCGCGCGGGCGCCGACGGCTTCCCGCTCGGCCGGAACGGTAAGCCCAGGGCCGACAACCCGTACCCGGACGGCCGGATCCAGCATGCCTTCCGGATGCCGACCACTTGCCAGCTGACCGGCCAGCCGGTCAGACCTGGCATGACGCGCACGTCCAGCTGGCCGGCGGGCACCTGACCGGGTTCGTCCGGTCGGCCAGCGGGCCGGTGTCGATGGGCTACTGGGCGAAGCCGGACCTGCCGTTCTACTACTCGCTGGCCTCGACCTTCCCGATCGCCGACCGGTACTTCTGCTCGGTGCTCGGGCCGACGTTCCCGAACCGGCGCTACCTGATGGCCGCTACCTCGATGGGGATGATCAACGACACCGTGCCCAACCCGTTCCACTACCCGGCGGGCGGCACCATCTTCGACCGGCTGCACGACGCCGGCGTCAGCTTCGCTGACTACTACTCGCCGCTGGACTCGTTCCTGCCGACGCCGACGATGGGGCTGTTTCCCAAGCTGCTGGTGCGTTATCACGGCCAGCTGCACAAGATCGGCAACTTCTTCACCGCCGCGAAGGACGGCACGCTGCCCGGGTTCTGCCTGGTCGAGCCCGACTACCTTAAGAACTCGGAGGAGGATCCGCAGAACATCGCCAACGGCGAGCAGTTCGCCGCCTCGGTGATCAACGCGGTCATGACCGGCAAGGCCTGGAAGAACACGCTGCTGATCTGGACGTTTGACGAGCACGGCGGCTACTACGACCACGTCGTCCCGCCGGCCGCGATCCGGCCCGACGCCATCGCGCCAGACACCGGCGGCGGGCCCGCCTACACCGGGTTCCGGCAGTACGGCTTCCGGGTGCCGTGCGCGGTGATCTCACCGTGGGCGCGGCCCGGCTACGTGTCGCACAACGTCTTCGACCACACCAGCATCTGCGCGCTGGTCGAGGCGAAGTGGAACCTGCCCGCCATGACGCGCCGGGACGCCAACGCGAACAACATGCTGGACATGCTCGACCTGACCCGGCCGGCCTTCCTGCACCCGCCGAAGCTGGCCCGGCCGTTGCTCGCCACTCACCCGGCCGCGCTGCGCTGCAGTTCGAGCGGGCCGGGCCAGATCCCGCCGCCGGGCTCGGTCAGCTGACGCCGGTCGGATCAGCGCCGGACGAGCTGCAAGCTCAGCCGGCCGTCCTGGCCGCTTGCCGGACCGCGCGCCGGTACTGCTTGATGGCGGTCAAGATGGCGCCCCTGGTGTCAGGGCCGGTGCCCCGCTCCAGCGCCTCCACGTCGCTGGCCGCGATACCCATAATGGCGGCGACTTGCTCGCGACTCACACCCCGCTCCTCGCGCTGCCGCCAGATCACGGCGCCAAGCTGCTTCGCTTCGCGAGCCTTCACCGGCACGTCGGCAGGCTCCGCGATCATGTGCTGCTTTCCGGCTTAGGCGCATGCCGCGAAGATACCGCTGTAATGCCCGGCAGTTGCTAGGCGCAAGGCGAGCCGGCGCTAGGCGTGCAGCCACACGGAGGTGTCGGGCGGCAGCAGGCCGTCCGCGAGCGGCCCGCTGGCGAGGATCACTCCCGCGTGCGGCGGCAGCTCGGCCGGAGCCGGGGACAGGTTCGTCACGCACCGCACGCCCGGGCCCCGGTCGAACGCCAATACCCCGTCCGGCGTCGGCAGCCAGCTCATCGGCCCGTCTCCGAGCGCGGGCTCGGCCCGGCGGATGCGCAGCGCCGCGCGGTAGAGCTCCAGCACAGAGCCCGGGCTGTCCGCCTCAGCGGCGACCGTGAGGTCCCGCCACGCGGCCGGCTGCGGCAGCCACGGCGGGCTGGCCGCGCCCGGCGGGGAGAAGCCGAACGGCGGCTCGGACCCCGACCACGGCAGCGGCACGCGGCAGCCGTCCCGGCCCGGGTCGGCCCCGCCGGTGCGCCACCAGATCGGGTCCTGCCGCAGCTCGCCGGGAATGTCCTGCACCTCCCAGAGACCGAGTTCCTCGCCCTGGTAGACGTAGACCGATCCGGGCAGGGCCATCGTCAGCAGCGCCGCGGCCCTGGCCCGGCGGGTGCCGCGCTCCAGGTCCACCGGCAAGCTGTGAAAGTACGGCCGTTGCTGGAGGTCGAAGGCGGTGTTGGCGCGCCCGTACCGGGAAACGATCCGGTCCACGTCGTGGTTGGACAGCACCCACGTGGCCGGCGCGCCGACCGGCGCATACAGGGCCAGCGTGTTGTCGATGACCTCACGCAGCTGCTTGGCGTCCCACGGGCAGCTCAGGTACGGGAAGTTGAAGACCGAGTGCAGCTCGCCAGGGCCCACGTACCTGGCCAGCCGCACCGGATCCGGGATCCAGATCTCGCCGATCAGCACCCGCGCCTGGTACTCGTCCGCGACCGCCCGCCAGGACCTGTAGATGTCGTGCACGTCATCCCGGTCGCTGTAGGGGTGATCAGGACCGGGCGGCACGTCGGGACTGACATCGGGCAGGTCCGGGTCCTTGGTGAGCAGCGCCGCGGAGTCGATCCTGATGCCGTCCGCGCCGCGGTCGAACCAGAACCGCAGCACGTCCTGAACTCCTGCCGCACGTCC
>CAWIRL010000021.1:0-44051 GCA_963838545.1 uncultured Acidobacteriota bacterium | reverse complement strand
ATTCCGCCAGCGCTCACCGAAAGGTCGCGCACGGAATTCAGCGCCGGATAACCAGTGAAAATTCCACGAACAGTTTCGAAGATTCCCCATCCGAGAAAAATCAAATAGGCGATGCGCAGGTTTCGCAATTCCGGCTGATGCAAGGCCGCCCACGGCCAACGATGTTCCCCGGCTCGCGGCCCCAAGATGAGAAAAGCGCCCAAAGCCATTTCGCCGACGAACAAGTGCAGCGCCGGAATCCCGAAATGAGCAAACGACCGCCCCATCAGGAAGTAACCGATCAAAAGTATGGTTACGACTCGACGCCACATAGCTCAGTCAGATCCTTCGTAAGTCGAACTCAATCGGCCTGCACCGTGACTGGCTGGAGCCGGCTTGCTTTCCCGGCGCTGGCCGCAAACTTTTGGAAACACACAAAAATCACGGCTCCTTGAACGGCGAACCCGAGCACCATGCTGCCGGCGGCGCCGCCGATTCCCCACCAGTGCATGAACGCGAGTCCGGAGATCAGGCCGACCGGCGCTGCGATTGCGTTTGCGATCAAATCAAAGTGGGGCCGCTGCGAAGCGCGCAGCGCCATCGAATACCCAATCGAAAAACTATTGGCTGCCGGCACCAGCGCGAGCAACGGCATCAGCCACACATAGGCCGCGTACTTGCCGTTAAACAAAACGTGTTCGAGCGGTCCCGAAATGGCCATCAGGATCAGAACGCACGCGATGGCCACTCCGGTTAGCGCCACGCTCACCAGCCCGGCCTTGCGCCGCAATTGCTTGATCCGCCCGCTTCCGAAGTCGTAGGAGAATGCGTGAATGATCAAAAGGCCCGTGGCCATCACCACCTGCGTCATCACCAGCGAGGGCAATTGCATCGCGCGGAGAACGCCCGCCGCGCCAAGCCCCAGAAATCCGGCGACGAGAAACATTTGCGTTTGAATGGTGATGGAGAGGAGGACCGTGCTGCCCACTAGCCAACGTCCGTATTTCCAGTTTTCGCGCAGCACCGATCGCCACGAAACTGCTTCAATTCCCGCTTCACTCTTGAAGCTCAGCCCGAGGCGCCGAATCAAAATCCAAGTGGCGATCAGGCTCGCTCCGCCCATGAGCAAGAACGTGTTGAAGGAATTGACCCTGCCCGAGTAATACAGCGCTGCGAGACCCGCAACGATCACAACGAAATTGGCTGCGCTTCCGCAAACCGCAATTTCCGGGCGTTGCATCACGTAGCACATTCGCCGAGCCAGCCACAGCAACAGAAGAACCGGAAGCACCAGCGCCGCGCCAAACACCGCGCTCACTAGCGGAGAATTCGGTGCGATGCGCCAGAGAATAATTCTGGCAAGCAATCCGGCGAGCGCGAGAACGCCGACGAGGATTGCGTGCACGGCAATTTGCGCGCGAAAGTAATTGGGGAGCCGATGCACATGCCGCGACGGGCCCATCACGCTCAGGGGTTCAAGCAGCAATACATTGTGAAATCCCGAGATGAAGATGAATGCGGCGAATACCACCGCAAACGCGCCGTACAATTCCGGAGCCAGCCAGCGGGCGAGCATCAGGTTCACGCCGAATCCTGCGATGGAGGTCAGGCCCTGATCCACCAGCGTCAAGGCAGATTTCATGCCCCAGAAGCGAAGCCGGGCGCGCGTCAGCCGCAGGCTCGACACTTCCTCGGTTTCCGCCGCAACCGAAATCTGTGCGGTGGATTCAGCCGCTTGCCACGCGATCTGTTCTTTAGCGGACATTTACAGCCATTTGGCGCCCTCAGCGTTCCTTCTTCTCGCGCACCTTATTTCAATTGTTCTAATCCGCGGCCGTGTGGGCTCTCTTCTTCGCGAGCGAGACCCGCTCCACGGGCTGCGGCTCGACTTGCGATTCTTTCACCGCAGTTGCCGGCGCCACGGACGAAGGACCAGCCAAGGGCTGAACGAAATTCTTGAGCCGCTCCGTGTTTTCGCGATGCGCATGGCTGATCCCTACTGCTCGATAGGAAATCGCGTCCAATCCATAGCTCGAGCGCAGCATCCTCCAACCATCGAGAATCAGAGGCCGCGGATTCAGGCTGGCCGACTGGTGGGAGACGGAGCGGAATTCCGGCCAATCCGTCGCGATGATCACCACGCTCGCGCCGCGGATGCAATCCGCGATCCCCGCTGCGTATTCCACTCGACCGTCCAGAAATTTCCTGGCCGGCTCCGCCGCTACAGGATCGAAGACGGACACTTCGTATCCGCGTTCCACGAGCCGCCGCGCGATGGCGATTCCCTGGGATTCTTCCACTACGTTGGTGTGCGGCTTATACGCCAGACCCAGCACGGCCACGCGGTCAGGCGCGCTGAACCCAAACTCATCAACGAGCGCGGCGATACGAACGGCATGATTGCGATTCAGCCGGTCCACGGTTCGCGGAAGCTCCGCCGATACGCCCATCTCCTCCAGCAATCGGGCCAGCGCATCGTTATCGCGCGGGAAGCACGGACCGCCGTAGCCGAGCGCGCCTTTCAGATATTTCGAGCCGATGCGCTTGTCGAGACCGAGCGCGTTGGTAACCGCGTCTACATCGCCGCCGGGAAGCCGCTCGCAAATCTCCGCAAGAAGATTGGCGAACGTAATCTTGGTGGTGATGTAGGAGTTGAGCGCGATCTTCGCGAGTTCGGCATTTACGGGTGACATGCGCGCGGTAGGCGCATCGATCTTCATCGTGTCGCGATAGAACGCAGCCAGGCGATCGCCGGCTGCGGTATCACATTCACCGATGAGCAGAAGGTCTGGATTCAGAAAATCACGCAGCACGCTGCCGAGGGCGATGAACTCGGGGCTGTAACACAATCCGAAATCCAGCCCACAGCGTTTTCCGGAAAATTTTTCGAGCACCGGCTTGACTACATACTCCGTCGAGCCAGGAACAACCGTGCTGGTCAAGACGATCGTGTGGTACCCGGACTTGCTCCGCAGCGCCTTCCCTATCGCCTCCATGGCCGAACAGACGTACTCAAGTGTAAAAGTGCCTTCCGCCGTGCTCGGCGTCGGAACAATGACGAAAGATATTTCCGTGTCGCGAATCGCGGATTCATAGTCAGCGGTGGCGCGTAGAAAGCCATTGCAGCCAGCGATCATCTCCGCCAGTCCCGGCTCGAACACGGGCGCCTGCTTGCGCTGAATCTTTTCGACGGGCGCCGGGTGCAGATCGACGCCGATGGTTCGTACGCCGCGGTGCGCCATCGCCGCGGCCATGCACGATCCCAGTTTCCCCAATCCCACTACTGATACGGCCGTTTGCATAAGGCCTCCACCCTCGATTTCAATTTTGCTCCGCTGGGTTTTCCCCGCCGAGCCGGAAGCTGGACGCTCGCACGAAATGATCTAAGGACCCAGGCTCCTGGAATGTGGCTGGGCATTGGAAAAGGCCGCGGGATCAAGTTTCCGCGGCTGTGCGTCCGTCTCGCCGTCAAAATGCGCGTCCACACACAGGTGCCATCCCATGCGTTTCTCGAGCCAGCGCATAGCCGATTTCGGAAGGCATCTGAAATACCACTTCGTCACATAGCGATACTGGATATAATCCTCGACCCGGTAGGGGAAA
This sequence comes from uncultured Acidobacteriota bacterium, assembly GCA_963838545.1. Taxonomy (GTDB): domain Bacteria; phylum Acidobacteriota; class Terriglobia; order Acidiferrales; family UBA7541; genus Palsa-147. Next base: position 40,469 of record CAWIRL010000021.1, on the reverse strand, counting down.
ATATGATCGACGGATATCGCATCGGCCTTGAATCCCTGGATGAGCTTTTGCACGCTCCGCCGCGTATAGGAATAGGTCACCGGCGACCCAGTCTGGGCTTCCGAGTGGCGTTCGACGAGCTCGGTGAATTTCCAGAATGCGCCGTGCCCTTCCCGCAGCACAATCTCCAGGGCTTTCCAGGAGTAGCGGTAATAGACCATCAATTTCAGCTGGGTTCCCGCATGGCAATAAGCTCGAAGTTCGCGGATCACATTTTCGGGATGCGGCGTGTGATGAATTACGCCAAACGAATAAATCAGGTCGTAGGATTTGACCGGAAGGAACGAACTCAGCTTTTCGGCGTTGCCGTGGTGGAAGCGGATATTCGAGAGTCCGAAGACTGCCGCGCGGCGGTGCGCGATTTCCAACGACCTCTCGCTGAAATCCACAGCCGTCACTTCGGCGCCGGCTCTCGCGAAGTTCATCGTGTCCGTACCGATTCCGCAGCCGATTTCCAGCACCCGCTTGCCCCTCCAGCGTTCGAATTGTGCGAAAGCAGGGATATGCGGCTCCACGAAATATTTCCGGCGCTCCACTTCATCGAAATAATCTCTGGTGCCGACGGGCTTCGCCGAGTGGCGGATATTGCACGGTCTGCGGTTCCAAAACTCCCGAACCAGCGCGATCGATGGGGCCTGCATTTGATTCAAGGCTGCATCGCCTTCGCCTTGCAGTTGATCCGGCTCCGAAAATGCCCGCGCCATTTTCGTCGACGTGTTCATCTTCCCTGCCCCTTCAACACCGCCGGGATGGTCTTCCACAAAATGACTGCGTCCAACCAGGGCCGCCACTTTTCGATGTATTCCAAATCCAGCGCCATATAATTTTCAAAAGATGGATCGAGCCGCGCGGAAACTTGCCACGCGCCGGTGATGCCGGGTTTCACATCGAGCCTGCGCAGATGCTCCAGGGAATATTGGTTGAACTCTTCGGGAAGCGGCGGGCGCGGACCCACCAGGCTCATATCGCCCTTCAGGACATTCCAAAGCTGCGGCAATTCATCGAGGCTGTACTTGCGCAGAAATTTTCCCAGCCGCGTAATCCGCGGATCGTTCTCGATCTTGAAGAGCAAGCCGTTGCTGCGTTCGTTCAAATGGCGGAGTTTTTCTTTCAGGCCATCTGCGTTCAGCACCATGGTTCGAAATTTGTAGCAATTGAAGAGCGCGCCCTTCTTTCCCACGCGCCTCGAGCTGTACAGCACACTCCCGGGCGAATCGAGCTTCACCGCCAAAGCCACCAGCAAGATCACCGGCGACATCACCAGCAGCGCAACGCCGGAGAGAATCACGTCGGCGACGCCTTTTACGAACAAGCCCAGCGTGGGAATCGATTCCCCGTGCAACTCCATCACTGGAAATTCGCCGAACTGTTGAATGGGCGCGTTGCGCGCCAGGCCGTCATAAAGATCCGGCACCACCTTCAGGTTCAAATGCTGCCGGCGCGCCTCCGCCGCCACGCTTTTCACCAGCTCTCTTTCCGAAGGGATGGTGACGAAGACATCGTCCACAAATTGCGCGCGCGCGATCCGCGCCAGATCTTTAATTTTCCCCAGAACGCGGTTGTTGCCGTTCTTTTCTACGTCCAAAAATCCGACAACTTTGAAACCGAGCTGTTTGTTCGCCTCCAGATACGCCGCGAGACCCATCCCAACCTCGCCCGAACCCACAATTAACGCATTCCGCGCGCCCATTCCCTGCTCCACCTGCCGCGTAACGAATTGCCGCTTCGCCAGGCGCCACAGCACCAACAGCGCTACGTTCAAGAACGCACTCACTCCGACGACCTCGCGCGACACCACCTTCACGTTCGAGCAAAAAATAATCGCCGACAGCAGAAGCGTCGCCGCTGCCACCGCTCGAACCACCGCCCAACTCTCCTGCAGCTCTCCGCGCCCTCTTCGCGTTCGGTAGAGATCCTGGCTCTGGCAGAGAAGCACGATGAGAACGGTGTAAAGCATCCAGAATCCGACGTAGGGCCGCAGCGCGAAATCAATCGCCAAACTCGGCCGCGCACCTCGCAAGACGTGCCACACCGGCAACGTGCCAAACCGCAAATAAAACGCGACCAGGCAATTGAAGGAAATGAGCAAGGCATCTACAACCACGTAGCTTCCGTGCACCCACTTCCGGTCTATCGAAGGAAAAATCTGATGGCCGCCTTTGGAACCATTGCCGGGCACTTGCCGGGCCCACGAATCGTTGTTCGAAGGTCCCGCGGGCGCAACAGCCGGCGCGAGCTTGGTCCCCGCAGCGCTGGCGAACAGCACCGGACTAAACCAGTGTTGTGCGCGCACGCTCATCCTTTCGCGCCCGCTGCCTGCCGCGCCCGCTCCGTGGGCTTGGCCGCGAGCCTCTCGGTCAGCAACTCGTCGAGCGTGTCCTGAACTTTTTGCCGATCGTGAGTGGCGAAGTACCAATCGATCGTGCGGTGCAGTCCGTCAATGAACTTTACCTTTGGCTCCCAGTTCAGGCGCTTCCGCGCCAGGGAATTATCTGCAACACGATTGACGGGACCGGTGGGAAGTTCCGGATGAAGTTCGATCTTTGCGTCTTGGTGTGTGTAGCGAAGGACTTCCCTGGCCGCGTCCAGAACCGAAATGCGCTCCATCGTGCCCAGATTGATGGCCGTGGCATCGTCAATCCGTTCAGCGGCGCGAATCGTTCCTTCGACGATGTCTCCCACATAAGTCCAGTTGCGGATTTGCTCTCCATTTCCCCACACCACGAACGGATTCTGTTTCACGAACGCGCGTGCGATCATGGCGATCACCGCGTGATTTTCGTGTCCTCTCTCGCCGTAAACGGTGAAGTAGCGGCACGAAGCCGACTTCAGACCATGCTCGCGGTAATAGGCCTCGAGCGTTTTCTCGCCCATCAACTTGGCCCATCCATAGAGATTGTCTGCGTCGTAAGGCGGCCCGGACTGGTCCTCCGTCAGAAAAAGTTTCTGCTTGGTGTCCGTCTGCAGAAGATTCGGATAAATGCATCCGGACGACGCAAAAACGACTTTGCCCACTCCCTCTTGCTGGCAGGCTTGAAACAGCAGGCCATCGAGGATCATGTTCGTCGAGCAGGCGGTCTGGTGCAGGTCAACATATCCGCGCCCACCGTGATCCGCAGCCAGATGAAAAACGAAATCGCAACCGGCCACCGCCTGCCGGCTGACGCTAGGGTCCAGCAAATCCGATTGGAAAAATTCGATTCTCCGATTGTCGAGATGCGTCTGCAGATTCGCTAGCTTGCCGCTGGAAAGATTGTCCACCACTCGCACTTTCGCTCCGCGCTCCACCAACGCATCCACCAGCGCGGAACCGATGAATGACGCGCCGCCCGTCACCAGCACCTGCTGTTCATCCCATCGCATGCGACCGGTTCCTCCTTCCGTTTTGTCGTCTTCGCTATCGCCCGCGGTTGAGTAATTTCCATTTCCGTTCGAACCGATGCTGCTCTTGCCGTTGCTCCGGAATTTGCTGACGAAGGCGTCCCACCGGCCGTTCGGAGTCACCCGCGAAAGCTGCGTCTGCAGCGAATGACCGACGTCAACAAGCAGGACTCGCCCCGGATCTTCGCTGTCCCATTGCGTCCAGCGCTGCTTCCCGAAAATCCACACGGCGCCAAAAAGCAGGCCCATCACCGAGCCGGTCACCGAAAGCAGAATCCGCGGAGGAAATGATTTCTTCTCCGGAATATCCGGCTGATCCACCACGCCTACCGTCGGGATTTCTTTCGCCTCCTGAACTTTGGCTAATTCGAATTGTTTCGTGAGCGTCTCGAAGACAGCTTCCTGCACGCGCGCGCGGCGGTAGAGGTCGGCGTATTCCACGCCCAACAACGGAAGTTTTCGGATCGAGGGATAAAGTCGATCGGCGTCTTCTGGAGCCTCGGAAGTCGCTGTCGTATCGATCTTCCCGGTCATGTGTTGCAGTTGCCGGCGCAATTCGTCGATGCGCGCTTGCGTGGAGCGCACGCGCACATTCGAATCGGTATAGATTTGCCGCAGTCCCTGCAGCTGCGTCTGCGCGGCGATCATCTCGCCTTCGAGCGTGGCTCCGGTTTCCGCCATCGCACGGCCTTCTTCCTTCAGGTCCAACGTCTTATTCTTGCTGGCGAATTCGCTGAACTCTTTTTCCGCAATCTCCAGACTCTCACTCACTTCGCCAAGCCGGCTCTCCAGAAACACGCGTTCGCGGTGAGACTGCGTGGTATTGAGCCCCGCGATCACTCGGTTCAGCGATGAGACATACTCGCCGGCCATCGCCGCCGCGCGTTTGGGATCGTGATCGGTCACCTGCAGCGTGATGATTCCGCTTTTTCGGTCCTCGGTAATGTCCGTCTTGCGGCTCAGAGTCTTTCGTGCGTCCTCCCATTTTTTCTCGCCGTACTCCTTGCGCAGATCGAATTTCCCGATGACGTCATCTTGTGCCGTGCGGCTTCCCAGGATTCCGACGAAGAGTTCCCCCGTGGACTTCGTTCCCGGCAGCAGCCCGCTTAACCCGGAAAGGCTGTCCCCCGCTTTGCCGACGAGAGCCGCGACCATCGCAGAAGCTCCCCCCTGGTCGGGCGGCGTCAAGCGCGCGGTGGAGACGTAGCGATTCGGAATCAAAATGGCGATGACGGCGCCGACGATCAAGCCGATGAAGGCGGCGCGCCCGAGCGTGCGGCGCTCGTCCCAAAGTAGCCGCAGCCGGCCGATCGTCCGCTGGCGCGCCGCTTCCTCTTCAGACACGCTCTCGTCGATCGCCTTCGTCGCGACTGCCGGCTCGTGATCTCCTGGTCGCTCCCGCTCCGTCAGCGGGCTCGCCAGTTGATCCGTTTCTATAAATTCTTTCCGCATCCGCGCTCCTCAGTCCTTCGAACCGCGTCCCCAGTGCACAGGCAAATATGTGATTTGTATGGAAGTTGTCAGGTTTCGCTGCGCCCCGGGGGCAATCACTGGAATTAACCAACGCTCACCCTGTACGGCCGCAGAAATGGCCAGGTCCGGCCGCGCCTGGAAATCGTATTTCACCCCGATATCGGTCAAACTTCCGCCCCCCGGCAAAAATTGCTGGCTGATTTTCTGGTGCCGAAAATTTCCTTGCAGTGAAGTTCGCGGGCCGAAGTGATAGGTGCTCCACGCCTGCGCGCCCTGCCCCTGCCGGCCCACCCAACTGCCCAGCAAATAGCCGTCGTTGGTGTAGCCGTTGCGGTAGCGATCGTTCCAATAGAAGAAGCCGTGGCTCAACGCGCCGCCTGCCGGCAGATCCGTGAACACGCCTTCCAGGCGCAAATCCAGCTTCGGTATCTTCGGAAGATGCGACACGTAGATTCCCGCCAGCCACGCCGAGCGGTCCCAATACGCCAGCGGTGAGAATTGATCCTCCGCAAATCCGTCGGCGTAGAACGTCACCCAATTGCGCAGCCACGGCAGTCGGTAGGAGAAATCGAAACCGGTGCGGCGATCGCCAGGATCTTGCGGAGAACCAGGCAGCGCGTTCCCCAATGCAAAAATGCTCTTGATGTACGTGTGCGAAGTAAACGGGACAGTGCCACCGCCGAAAAGACTTGTCAGTGACAATCCGAATTCCAGATTGGCCGTCGGTTTGAAACTGAAATGCTCGCCGTCAATCATCGGCTGGCGGCCAAGCGAACTCGTCCAGCTGCCAAACGCGCCAGTCGACTCTCCAAATACAAAATCCTGCCCGGAAAGCTGCCCGAGGAAAAACTCAAATCGCATAGGCCCCAGATAACCGAGGAAACTCGGCAATTTGAAGGGCGAGACACGATCGACGCGCAACATGTCGATCGGCGCCGCATTATCGCCGAGCATCATCGAGCCGCCTTCGCCCGGCCCCCACCAAAGACTCTGCCTGCCGAAAGAAATCTGCCAGTTGTCGACCGTAAGCCCGACGTAGGCGTCGAGAAGTTGAAATTGGCTCTGCGCTCCAAACGCCTGCGCGGGCGGTTCGGGCAATTGCTGGCTCGTGCCGATAAATTGCCGGACGCCGAGCGGTAAAGCCGGAGCGGATGGCGAGTGCTGATATTCCCCTCGCACATAGGCCGTCAAAAATCCTTCCGTGGCCCATCCGGAAAATCCGGTCACATTATTGAAGCCTTCCTCATAAGGGCGGCCGAAATCATTGATGAGCGTCTGGCCAAAATCGTATTGATAGCCCTGCGAAAGCGGCCGGCCCGCAATGCCGGTGGTGCGGGAATAAACCGATTCCAACTGCGCTCGCTCGTTGTTGCCGCCTTCCATCAGCACGAGATCGGGCGAAAATTCCCGCCGCAAAGCTTCGTAAGTTTCCAGCGCCTCGGAATGCGGAATATCCCCGCCCTCCAGCCGCGTTCCGGCCTCGGACACCAGCCGGGCACATTCAAATCGCGTCCACGGGCGCATCGAGAGAAAGCCCGTCTTCACGTAATTCATGGCAATGAGCCGCTCGAGCGCCGGATAGATCCAGCTGTCCAGCGGAACATAAGGCGAGCCCATGTACGCGCTCGACACGGAATCCCGGAAACGCAAGCGCGAAGCGATCGACTCCCACGCCGTTCCCCCGAGCTCCGGGTCGTGACGCCGCGTGTAAATATTCTGCGCCACAAGATTCCCGATCACGCTGCCGACAAAAACATCGGAAGGAAAATGTTGCCGCGAATGAACGCGGGAAAAATCCACCAGCGTGGCCAGGCTGTACGCGAAGAATTTGGTCAACGGCCCGGGATACTCGTGCGTAACCACTCCGGCCACGGACCAAACGATTGCCGAGTGTTCCGATGGAAACGAATTGCCGCCACTCTGGAAAAATGACCCGCTGCCATCACCCTGGTCCGGCCTTCCGCGCCGCAGCGAATATTTCAAGCTCTCCACCACCACCAAACTGTTCAGCGCCGCTTCGCCCGCCAAAAGCCCGGTCTCGCTCCAATGTTCGTTGTGCTTGATATGACCGAGCAGCCACATTCCTCCGGCGCCTCCCGCCAGCGCCGCGGTTCCCGCCGTCGAAAGCGTGCTGTAGCGCGAGACCCTCTGCGGATCTTGCGAAATGTGCCGGCTGTAATCTTTGTCCGTCACGAACAGCCCGGCGGTAATCCCGATAGACGGCAGCAGCCACTGCGAGTCGGAGAATCGCAGCTTCGCGGGGCTCGTCCAGATTTGCCGTTGATCGTCCAAGAAATCCGCTCCCAAATTCTTCAGGCCGCGCTGATACGTCGGCGAGAATTCGTCATCCTGCGCCTTCGCGTTGGCCTTCAACTGCCCCTTCGCTGGCTTCGCATCGCGTTTCTGGTCCTCATCCGCTTGCTGATCGCTCGCCGGCGTGGACGCTTTCGCCGCGTTGTCCGGTCCTTGCGGCATCGCCGCGCCAAAAGTTCTCCCGCCCGCCAGCCAGATGGCCGCACACGCGAAGAGCACAAATTTGCGCGCCATCGTCCTCGTCAAACATTCCCCCGGTCACAACCAATCACTCCCCCGATCATGGCCCGACTACGGATGGATGTACGCCACAGTCAGCGCCACCGACGAAGCCAGTTGCGCCGTCTGCAATATCGCCACCCAGTTGCGGCCTCCCACGCGCGGCGCGATTTCCGGCACCACCACCGTGTCTCCCGGACGCAGCACTTGATCCATCGGGTCGCCGTCCCACCAGCCATTCCCGCCGTTATTTTTCGCCGCGATCACGGTGCCGTCGGCGCGCACCACGAACGCAGCCTTGCGATTCGCCAGTTGCGTCATTCCGCCCGCCTGGCTCAGGTACCACTTCGCGCTGCGTCCCGGTTGATAGTTGATCGCGGTGGGATTGAAGACCTGCCCGTTCACCATCACGTAGCTGGCCTTCTTCGGAACCACGAGTTCATCGCCATCGCGCAAAGTGATGTCCGCGGGAGTGTTCTTCCACTGCCTGTCGTTCGAGCCGATATGGATCACCACGCGGCCAATCGGTTCGTTCGCTTCGAGCTGCTGCAAGGTCGATTCCGCCTTCGCCACGGCCGTCAGCTTCGCGTTCCTTTGATCGCCATCGCCTTCCGGCAATGACTTCAGAACCACTTCCTCCTGCCGCACTCGATCGATCAGTTCCGCGCGGCTCTTCTTCTCGATCTCGCGCACATCTCGCCGCATCAACACCGCTCCGTAGGGATACGCGTCTGGCCCAAATCCTCCCGACCTCTCCAGCACGCTGCTGAGCCGCTCTCCCGGACGAATTCCATAGCCGCCCGGATGTTGCACTTCGCCGCGCACCGTCACCGACGCGCCAATGTCGCCCCAACCCGCGCGTTCGCGGATCGTCAGCACATCGCCGTCGTGCAGCAGCATGTTCTGGTTCGGATCGCCGTTCAGCGCCGCGGCTATCGAGACGGGCGTGTTCTCGCCGAAGCGATTGTCCGGATCGCTCTCGCCGATGTGCGTCAAATCCGCGGTCACGGGATCGGCGCTGCGCTTCAGGCCGCCGGCAACGTCAATCAAATTCGCCACGTGCATGTTCGTCGTCAGCGGATAGCGGCCGGGCTTGGCCACCGCGCCTTTGATCCACACCGTCGTGGGATCCATGCTCGCGGTGGTGCGGTGAATCAAAAGCCGGTCGCGCGGCTCGAGTGCAACGTTGTCCTCAGGCTCGCCCGCCAGGGCTTTGCCGAGATTCACGCTCAAAATTTTCATCGTGCCGTCAGGCTGTACGCGGAAAAGTTGCGCGGAATCCATCGAGGCATCCTGCGACGCCCCGCCGGCAAGAAAAACAGCATCGCGAACGCGCGCTTGTCCGCTTGTCCGATAGTTCCCCGGCGCGCGCACTTCCCCGCCCACCCACACCACCGGTGGCGGCTCGAAATCGAAGCGGCTATAGACGCGAATCGTGTCCAGGCGCTGCAGCTTCGGTGCCGTCGCAGGATTTGCCAACGCCGCGCTCAGATCAAAGCTCTCCACGCTCGGATGAAAATCAGGCGCGTTCAATCGCACGATCTCCGCATAATGCGGCGCAGGCTCCGGCAGCACGTCCGAGTACGAGCCGAGCACATCCGTAATTCTCATTCCGTCGTGATACGAATACCGCCCCGGCCGCATCACGTGCCCTTGCAAATAAACGGCGCTCTCGTTGTAAGGAGCAATCGGAAAGATGTGAATGATGTCACCGTCCTGGATTTTGAACGCCGCGAGTTGCGCTGCCACTCCGGCCGCATCGCTGTTCGGCGAAACGTCCACATTCAGCATGGTGTGCTTCTGATGCGCTTCGAGTCGTTGCACCTCGATGTGCTCCAACGCCGCCGCCGGCAAAATCCCGCCCGCCAGCTGCAACCCATCCGCCAGCGAAGTTTCGCCCTGCAATTCATAAATCGCCGGTCGCCGCACCATTCCTTCGATCGAAACTTGCGGCCCAATGGAAGGCACTCGCAGCGTGTCGCCATTATCCAGCCGCTTCAAATCCCCGCGAATCCCGTGCAGCAGCAAATCGTAACAATCCACTTCCTCCACAAGCTGCTGTCCGTGGAAGTGCTGCAGCTTCCGCAACGAGCCATTCGCCGTCACCCCTCCCGCGGCAAACAACGCATTCAGCGGCGTTGAAAGCGAGCTGATGTCATACGCTCCCGGCGCAACCACATCGCCCACCACGTACACGCGCACGGTCCTGAGCTTCGCCAGCGAAACATCCGCCGACACATCCCTGAATTGCGAGCGCAGCAATTGCTGCACGTTCGACTGCACATCGCCCAGCGTCCGCCCGCTCACCAGCACCGGCCCCGCTTCCGGCAACGAAACGCGCCCGGAACGATCCACCACGCGAAACAGCCGTTGCGAGACTCCGCCCCACACATCAATCGCCAGCGTGTCCCCCGGACCAACTACGTATTCAGGCCCCACCGGCAGATCCATTGGAATCGCCGAGGAGTCGTCCGACTGATTTCGAAATACATCGAGCCCGAAACGCTCGAGTGCCCGCTGTCTCGAAGACGCCTGCACGTACATGTCGTAGAGCGATGGAATATCCGCGTACGGATTCGCTTTGTGCACCATCGCAACAGGCGCGAGATCTTTCGGCGCGCTATTCCGGCGTACGATATTTTTCGCCGCGCTCTCCTTGCCTTCCGCGCCCGATCCGCTGAGCGCGCTGCTAAAATCGGCGTTGCCATAATCGCCAAGCTCGCCCACGCTGCTTAAGTCCAGCGGAAGTGGAAACGCGCTCGAACTCATCGAGCCCATTCCTTGCGCCGCGCCGAATCCACCCCTGCGCCGCGACCCATTCTCGGAATCCATGTCATCGCCGTCTCCGAGACCGATTCCCAATCCGGACGTGTCCCGGCTTCCCGTTTGCAATCCTGCGAATTGAGAAAAGCCGCCCGCATCCGAGGACGAGCCGCGCGCCTCAAAATCCGATGAAGATGTATTGCCCGTGTGCAGCAATTGCGGCGATGGGAATTGCGGCGCCTGATCCGGCAAAGGCGCGATGAAGCGGTCGGGAGGCTGCTGGTTGTCTTGCGGCGCTGCCGCCCGGCGGCTCTTCTGCTTGGGCGCCTTGCCATTCCCGCAATCGTCTTGTTGCGAATCGCAGGTCGTCTCGAGTTCATCGCGACCATGCGATTGCGTCGCTGCCTGCGCCGCCTCCGCATCTTCCGTCGCTTCAATCTGCACCAACCGCCGCGCCCGTTCTTTCAACACCAATTCGTTTTGTTTCCCCGCGTCCGACTCCGGATTGATGCTCGGCAGCAAATATCCATACCGCTGCACCAGTCGCGTGGCGATCGAGCGAAATTTCACGTCCCATTCCAGACGATCGAAAATCGCCGAATCCGAAAGCGCAGCATCGTCCACCACCTGCCCGTTGTCGGTGGCTTCCTTGGCTACCCAGCGCTTCAGTTCCACTAAAATTCCTGCGTCTTTCGCCAACACAGTCCGAATCTGCGTTGCCGATGCCGCCACATGGCTCAGGTTGTCCTGCGCCAGACCCGGAGCCTGCTGATTGCGGTAACGCGAATCGCGATCATCGCTGGCCGTCCGCTGCCCCCCGCTTTGCGCCCGCGCGATTCCCGGTGCGACCAGCAGCGCAAGCAATAGGACCCGCGCCAAAAATTGAAGACTTCGTCGAAGATTATTTTCATTCAACATGCGCTCTCCCCAACTCCATCTCCGCCGCATTTCAATTCGTCCCATTCGCCATCGGCATATGCCGCAACGCGTCCAGCACTCCCTGCTCCGACGCTTCGATGCTGCTCGAATGGATATCCAGCGACGCCCAGTAGTACACCACGTAATTTTTCGCCGGCGCCACCGCGATCACCCGCAGCCCGGGATGTTCGCGCAGCAAATCGTCGCAAATGCGCGGCCTCTGGCCCGGGTGCTCCAGCGCGATCACTACAAAATTCGGGAGCGTCTTCTTCACGTTCTCCGAAATCTCCGATTCGCTCGTGACTTCCCCTACCACCTCTATGTCCGGCTGGTCCGCGAACGTCATCAGAATCGTCTCCCGCATCAGCCGCGGACTGTTGGCCACGAGGACCCGGATTGGCTTTTCCATGGGACACTCCTTGCGCCTCAGTATCGGGCGCGCAGGGCTTTCGCGTAAGAATCGAAAAACTACTAGCTGGATTGATTACTGCCGGAGGGAATCAGAAATCCTTTGCGGTGGTTACGTACTACTTTCGAGCTGGTTCGAATGTTCTTTTTTGACCCCTTCGAGATTCTCGCGCCAAAAACGACAATCGTCGTTACCGCCTATGTACCGCACCGGACACATAAAATTTCGCTAACGTCCGCACTCTCATGAAACTATCTGCGCGAAAGTCGAATCTCACTGCCGAGGGGGATTCTTGACCGTGCAGCGTCTCCTGCGGCCACATACAAACTTCGCTGTATTTCGGCGCTCGATTCTCTTGAACAAACTATCTTCGGTCGCCACCTTTCCCCACGATGGTACGGCCGTAGTATTACTCATTGACAGTGGCGAAAAGCAAACAGTACTTTACGCAAACCACCCAGCGGCGAAGTCTTCGTTAATTGGTTGATTGCCAATCATATGCCGGGCGCTGGCCACCCGGCGAGGTCTTATGGATTGCACCAGCGACAACGTCGCCCGCTCCGCTATTCGCGTATTTCTACTGGTCGAAAATCGCCTTCTCCGTGACGCTCTCGCGAGCCTCTTTCGCAAGCGCGCAGACCTCGTCGTCGTCGGCCAAACCGGCCAGCCCGACGTCACCACGTCTCAGGTCCGCGAGTCTGAGTGCGACGTGCTCGTCATCGCCTCATTCGGTTCCAATGGCCTGCCTGCAAATTTCGCTCAAGATAATTCCGAAGCGCTGAATTTTAAAACCGTGCTCATCGGCATGGACGACGACGAGCAGCAATTCATGGCCGCCGTTCGTGCCGGAGTTACCGGCTACTTACTGAAGGACGCATCCGCCGCGGATGTCGCCGCGGCTGTCCGTGCCGTGTACCGTGGTGAAGCAGTTTGCCCGCCGCAATGCTGCTCCGCACTCTTCCGCTTCGTCGCGCAAAGCACCAGGGAAGCGCACCTCGCTGCAGCGGCTTCGCGCCCGGACCTCACTCTGCGCCAGCAGCAATTAGTCGCTCTGGTAGCCAAGGGCATGACCAACAAAGAAATCGCCAGCCGCCTCAACCTCTCCGAATTCACAGTAAGAAATCACATCCACAAAATCCTAAAGCAGGTTGACGCCGGCAGCCGCAGCGAAGCCGTAGAAACCATCCGCGCCTACGGCTACTCCGTCGGCGCCCTCGATTAAAACGAAGATCCGATCTAACAGCGAACTGCTGCAAATCGATTTTGCGCTTCAGCGCCGACACCGGGATGTGCGGCCCCCGAACTCATTCGGGGGAGGAGCGCTTCAGCGCTCCGAAAAAAGTCGCACGTACGCATGCGCTTTAGCGCTGGGCCTTTCGGGATGCATCGCAGGAGCACCATTCCTCAAAAAATCCTTGCCTTCGCAACGCCTCCAGAGTAAATAAACTCTTCCCATGTCCACCGATCCAGCCATTCCTCTGCACACCCTCAATCTCCAGACGCTCACCGCGGATGGCGCCACCACCGTACTCTGTACCGGCCGCCTCACCATCGATACATCGCCCTTCCTCAAGACTGAAGTGCGGCCGCTGCTGCAGGGCAAATGCCGCGTAATCCTCGATCTCACCGATCTCGCCATGATGGATAGTTCCGGCCTCGGCGCGCTCGTCGGCCTTTACATCTCCGCCAAGCGCGCCGGCTGCGATCTGCAACTCATAAATCTCAGTCCGCGCATCCGCGAGCTCCTGAGCATGACCAACATAGTCTCGCTATTCGAATCCTGCGGCCGCTACGGCGCCCGCCTGCCCTAATCCCCGCACCGCCGCACCCCGTAACGCCGGTTCATCCCGAGCTACCGCGAGGGGCAGCCTGCCGGCGTCTGTCCCCCAAACAAGCGCCCTGCCGCTTCACCGACTCCCCCCGCCCAAAAAGAAAAAGCCCCGGACTTGGAGGGTGCAAGTCCGGGGCTTTCGGGGTTGAGAGGGGGCGTGGGCCGGTAAACTCGTTAGCCTGCGTCTAGTAATTCCACCTGCGTGCCAGGAACAGCACTCGAATCAAAAGCTGGTACGTAATAATCATCAGCCCGTCGCGCGCGTTCAGCATCATGGACCGCATCGTCGGGGGCGCCGGCAGCGCGATCGCCATCGCCCGTGCTTGATTCCCGCGTGCTTCATCTCGTGACGCGTAGTTCATTTCGGGCCTCTGTGCCTCGTCTCGCTTCATTTCTGTATCTCTTCAGGCTCCCAGCTCTGCTTCCCGCAAAATCCGTTAGTGCACCACGTAGACCGGCGTGTCCTGCTCGATCGCCACCACCATGGATTTAAAAATATCCACGTCCCAGCTATCCGCTATCCGCAGTCTCACCACGTCATTCGTCTCGGAAACCAGCCGTCCCCGCAGTGGCACTCTCAGATTGCCCGCCACCACTCTCAGGACCACCGGCTGCCCCATCCAGTTCGCGTATCCGCCTTCCATGTTGTGTCCCCTCTCTGGAGTTGCTGTGTCTTTCAACGAGGACAGTCTGCAGGCAGGCACCGGCGCGGCCTATGGTACAAGGGACTAAAACTTCTGGGAGCAAAGTACTACCCTCCCAAGACGCACAAAACACAGTTTTTATTGGATTTTCGGACGCTTTACGGACCGCCGGCGTCCCTGTTCACCCTGAGCCCCGACCGGCATCCGACGAGCGCACTCTGCGCCAACACCGCGAATCACGCTCGGCCCGACGATCAACCCTATCGATACCGCCCCGAACTCCTCCGCCGCGCACCAACATCCTGACCCGTCCCGCTCCAATAACCGTTACTCACCACGCCCAAATCCCCCCACCCCGCCGCCTCCCCTCTTTCTGCTATCCTCAATCCAGCCGATCAACCGCCCGCAAAGTCCCTGCGCGCACACCGGCTCACAAACAAACTCGTAAGGGAATCAAATTCGGAAAGGTCTCGATGGACTGGCTAAAAGACCTGCTGCATCAACTCTACAACGTCAAAGAAATCATCCGCTGGGGCGGCACTCTGATGGTCTGCGGGATCGTCTTCGTCGAGACCGGCCTGTTCGTGGGCTTCTTCCTGCCCGGCGATTCCCTGCTCGTAACCGCCGGCATCATCGCCGCGGCCGGCGAGGTGAATCTCTACTTGCTGCTGTTCTCGGTGTCGCTCTGCGCCATCGCCGGCGATCAACTCGGCTACTGGATCGGCCGCCGCATGGGCAAAGGTCTCTACAGTCGCCCCGATTCGCGCTTCTTCAAGCGCCAGCATCTAGCAAACGCTCACGCGTTCTACGAACACCACGGCGGAAAAACGGTAATCCTGGCCCGCTTCATCCCCATAATTCGCACCTTCTGCCCGCCAGTAGCCGGCGCCGCCGAAATGCCCTACGCCCGCTACATCACCTACGACGTCTTCGGCGGCTTCTTCTGGGTCTGCAGCATGATCCTCCTAGGCTATTTCCTAGGCCGCGCCATCCCCCACATCGATCAGCAAATCCACTGGGTAATCGCCGTAATCGTCCTACTCTCCCTAATCCCAGTAGGCCGCCAAATCTACCTAGCCCGCCGCAAGCCGTCGTAGGGGCGGCGCTTCACACAAGCTCGGTGTACATCGCCCAAGCACAAATTCAATTTAACCCAAATGTAGGGGCGGGGGTTTACACCCGCCCGGTGTACATCCCAGTTCCGCAAATCGCCCAACAAATTCACCCTGTCATCGCAATGATCGTCCCACGAACCGCAACCGCGCCGCGCAGGCCCCTAAAATGCAAAACGGGGAACCTGGCAGTTCCCCGTTTTGCTATTTCTGATGGCCGAGGCATCACCGGGCAGGGCTGATGATTCAGCCCTGCTAAACAAAAGATGCCGTCGGTTTCGCACCGCAAAAGCGGTGTTCAATTTTCAGTCAGCAATCGTAGCCCGGTGGAGTCATTCTCCCTCCAAGCAATTTCGTTGCTACTCCGACTTCTACGCCCACCCAACCCGAATTGCAAGCCCCAAAATCCCCCGCCCTACTTACTCGATCTTAGATCCCTTGCAATCTTGAGTTAACCCTGCAGTGTTGGTCTTTCCGGGTCGAGGTCTTCCGGGGTGTTAGGTTCGGGTGCCCGACTCTTCCCGGTTTGTGGGAAGGGCCGGGATTTTCGGCCCTGTTTTCGGCCTCTTCGTTGCCTTTGCCTCCGTAGGGGCGCCGCTAGCTGCGCCCTCCGACGACCTCTCCGTCAAATCACCGCGCCGCACAACCGCGGACTCCTCGGACCGCTAACAGTCCGCCTTCTTTCCGCGACCTGACAAAACCGGGAAGGAAACGTCGGCGCCAATCGCAAGGATCGTGGTAGGATATTCCTACCCCTGGAGCTACAGATGGCCACTCGGTCCACGACTCTCGAATATTTGACCACCACGAAAATCGGCGAGAAGGGACAGCTCACCGTCCCGAAACAATTCCGCGAAGACCTCGGTCTGGGAACGGGCGCCCCGTTCGCCGTGCTGCGCCTCGGCGACGGTCTGGTTCTGCTTCCCGAGCAGCAGCGCTTTGAAAATCTGTGCGCGAAGGTCGGTGATGTTTTAACGCGCGCAGGTGTCACTCCCGAAGCAATCCTCGCGACGTTACCCGAAGCCCGCGAGCGCGTCTTCGCGCGTCGCTACAAGAGTTCGCGCCCGTCCGGAAAAGCCTCGCGCGGCCGCGCCCGCGCCCAACGCAAGAAGTGATCCGCCGAAGCCGCATTCGACTTTTCCTCGACTCGAATGTACTCACCGGCGGGATCGTTTCTCCCTGGGGCCTCGACAAAGCCGTCCTGTCACTCTGCGCCGCCCGCATCTGCCGCTTAGTTCTATCCGACGTCGTCCGCGATGAAGTGGAAGAAAATCTCCTGATCCACGCCGCGCGACTGACTCCTTCCGCAGCCGACGAGCTGATCGAGTACTATCGCCGCCTAATCAAGCTCACCAACCCCGAGACCGTTCCCTACCCCAGCGAGGCGAGCGTGCACTCAAGCCGCCATCTGATCCGCCACGCCGCCGATGTTCCCGTGCTGCTCTCCGCGATCGCCAGCAAGCCCGACTGGCTCCTCACTCACAACACGCGCCACTTCACGCAGCCAGTCGCGAAACGCGCCGCCGTGCGTATCGCCACGCCCGCCCAATTTTTCCAGACTCTCTCCGCGCTCCTCCGCTAATCAACGCAGAAGCAGACGATTGATCCAGCAGTCCGGAGGAAGCCCGCTGCCTCAGCAGGCGAAAGTTGGACTTCAGTTGGGAGCGAGCCTCTTGCTTCAGCAGGGGGAGCTGGACTTCAAGCTGGACTTCAGTCCAGCGGAATAAGCCTGCGCCCCTAAAATCAGCTTCAGCCATGGGCCTTTGATTTTTCTTCTTATCGCATTTCACTTTGCACAGGATGAGCGAGCCAGCCGCGCGCCTACTTCAAAAACAGCGCTTCGCGGATCTGATCGCGGCCTACGAAGGATTTCGACGAGCGGAACTTGCCGAACAAATCCAGGATTTCGCGATTCTGGAACACGCGCACGTGCGGAGCCAGCGCCGGCGTCGGCAGCACCTCGAGCGTTTGATTCTCTAGGATTCGGTAACGCGAATACTTCTCCGGCGTGCGGCTATGGAATAGCGAGAGGACCAGACCGCCCGGCCGCAAAATATCATGCAGGCGCGAAACCACGCGCGACAGCAGCTCCGGCTCCATATAATCGAACAAATCCCAAGCCAGCACGCCGTGAAACGTCTCCGGCGGATACTGCAGAATATCTTCCAGAAACGTCGCGCGGCCAGCGCATCCGGCGACGGGAACTCGCCATCCTTGCTCATCAATACTTTGCGCCGGCGCTCCTCCTCGCCGTTCATGAATTCGCGCCACGAGCGCAGGAAATCCTCAGTGGTGACGCGGAAGCCCTTCTCGATGAAGAAATTCAGAGTGTTCTGCGAGACCTGCCCGAGATCCAGCAGCTTGCCCTTGCCGGAATCGCTCAAGCAGCCACAGGAACTCCTTTAGGCCATTGGAAACGCGGGTGGGAATCGGGGCAGGTGCAGCCGCAGTTTTAGGGCCGGGCGCTGCCGCAGCAGCGGGCATTGCAGAACGCGTCTTAAGTTGCCAGTTCATACCCCAGGTCAGCACCATCGGTTTCTCCGTCCCCCGAGTCCTTGGAATGCACTTAACGCCTGGCGCGGCATCGGCTCGACGACACTCACGCTTCCCAAGACTCAACTATCGGAAAAACCGGTAAAAAGTTCAGCCGCGAACCCGGACGGGGCTGGGGGCCAAGTCCTATGAAGGGGCGTACCCAAGCTCGCACCTGGAATATAGTACAGGGCGGGGGCAGCTGTAAACGCAAAGGTGCGCTGGCGAATCCTATGAAGTACTCTTCCGGAAACCCGGGCGAAGAAGAAGCGAAACCCACGGCGGCACAATCACCCCGGTGAAGCAGGCGCCGTCCGCCTAACCTCCCACATCGCCACCACATACCCGGCCAATTCGTGGAAGAACAGCTTCACGCCCAGTCGGCTTCTGCCACCAGCTATCCGGATTGTAGTCCGCGTCCGGCGCGGCGATCACGCGCACGCTCGATATCCGCAGGAAACATCCGGCCGCAAATGAACGATGTCCGCCGCGTGTGATAGTTCGAAGTCACGATCAGCAGCTTGTGCCAGTGTTTTTCGGATGGCGAGATTTCGAATTACGTCGATCTCATCCTTGGTATTCTCGGCCCGATGCGTCACCTTCACGATCGCATCCAACGGCACGCCGCGATCCTTCAAATCATGCTCGGTCAAGTCCGCGATGCTGGCATAAGAACGCAAGAATCGTCCGCTGGCCACGATACGCGGCGCCCATCCGGCCTTGAGCAGCTCCGCAGCGCGCGTCGCGCGATCGCCGTTGTAATTGTCATCGCCCAGCACCACGATCGCATCCGAGCGCGCCGGACCTTCATCCACAATCCAGATTCGCCCGCAAACGCGCAGCAGCGGATGGCGCGCCAAATAAATCACTCCGATCACGAATACGAGGAAAATCAGGAAGATTCCCTTGCTGATGATCCCCCCGCGCTGGGAATTGCGCGGCGCAGGACGGCGGCGCGAGCGTTGCAGCCTCATGAGCCCGGATCGATATTGCGCAGCCGCTCCGCGGCATCTTCCGGCAAGCGCCCGTTGAAATAAACTTCCTTGATGCTGTAAGACTTGCTGCGCGCTTCAACGATGGGCAGGATTTCGAAGTGCCAGTGATAATCGCCCGGCGATCGTTTTCCAGTATTCGCTGAGCTCGCCCTTGGTCTGCAGCGTGTTCGGCGAAGTGTGCACCACCATGTGATAGCCCTCGCAAACTTGCGCCAGGCGACGCAGCGTGCGCCCGAGCAGCGTCGCTAGATTGCGCCGATTCTCTGAAGCCACCAGCGTCTCGAATTGATGGTTGTGCGTGCGCGGCTGGATCCAGATCTCGAACGGGCACGCGCGAAGCGTACGGGCAATAAGCGGCGTAATCTCCCACGCGTATCCACCATGCGCACTTTCTGCCTTTCTTCCTGCCGCAGAATGTCGCAGAAGACGCAGCGTTCTTTATCGCGGAACCATTCGCGCGCGGCGCGCAGCTCATAAAGAATCCGCCGCGGCACAAATGTCGTGGCCGTCAACTTGCGAGTGCGAATGAGCCCATTCCGCGCCGGCCAGGGCGCCGTGATTTTTGAACACGGTAACGTATTTGAAGCGCGGATCGCGTTTCAGATCGGCGATGCGCACCGCGTAAGCATCGAGAATGGCGTGAATTTCGTCATCGCTCATCTCGCTCATGGTGCGGTTATGATCCGGCGTTTCGATGACGATCTCGTGCGCGCCCACCGGCGCCATGCGATCGTAAATTCCCTCCGCCGAGCGTCCCGGCGTCGCCTTCGATGTGATAGAGCGGGCGCGGGTGCGGAATCACGCAGACTTGCCACTTCTGCGCATCCGGAAAATAGAGCAGCGCCTTGGTCCGCGAGAGATTCACCGGGCAGAGAGGACAGGGATCATCCGGCACGCGGGCTTGATCCGACGGGCCGACCACGACCCAGCTCTTCGTGATGGGATCTTTACGCAGTTCCATGCGTACCGCCGGCCGTCCGTGCCGGTTGACCCTGAGCCATCGAACGCGGCATTGCAGATGGAGCGCTGCAACGCTGCCCGCTCGAGAAAATCGCGGACGTGCGCGAGGGTTAGAGCACTCTCCCGGAGGATTTGTCCGGCTGCAATTTGGCGTTCGCGGTGCGCGGGAAAATTCATCTACCGCGTGTAATGCGCCGGCGTCGGCCCGACTTCCAGGCGATGGCGATCCCAGATCGCGCCTTCGCGGGTGTAGGCGGCCATTTCGAAATCCTGGGTCAGTTCCAGGCAGTCGGTGGGGCAGGCATCTTCGCACAGCCCGCAGAACATGCAGCGCGAAGTGTCGTAGGTGAAATGGGTCAGCACCTTGCGGCGGGTGGCGTCGTCGCGCTGCCATCCGACCACGATCAAATTTTCCGGGCACGCCAGCGCGCACAAATTGCACGAGATGCACAGCGATTCGCCGGTCTCCGGATTGATGTTCAGGCGCGGGGCGCCGCGGTAACGCTCGGCCACCATCGGCCGTTCGAGCGGATACTGCTCGGTGTAAATATTCTTGGGGGCCTGATAACGGAAGGTGACCCACATGCCTTTGAGCAGGTCGACCAGAAAAATGCGCCGCAGCAAATCCTTCATCGTGAACGTAGTGTGCCGTCCCGAAATGGGGTTGTCAAGACGAGCAGCAAGGTTCGTGGCGCCGAACTCGGTGATAATCTGTGCAGCCATGAACGAGGCTTGTGCGGAACACTCGGCGTGGATGCGAATCGCGCTCGAAGAGGCGCGCGAAGCTGCGGCTGGCGGCGAAGTTCCCGTCGGCGCGGTGATCGTTGCCGACGGTCGGCTGATTGCGCGCGCCGGAAACCGGACTATTCGCGATTGCGATCCTACGGCGCACGCCGAAATCGTGGCCCTGCGTGCCGCCGCTAAGGCCATCGGGAACTATCGCCTGACTAACGCCATGCTGTACGTAACCATCGAGCCATGCGCGATGTGCGCCGGTGCCATTATTCAGGCGCGAATCGCGCGCGTAGTTTATGGCGCCGACGACGCTAAAGGCGGCGCTGTACGCACATGCTTCCAACTCCTAGATAATCCGCAGCTGAATCACAGAGTCGATTTCACGCCAGGCGTGCTGGCCGAAGAATCGATCGCCCTGCTGCAGGCATTTTTCGCCGCCCGGCGCTAGAACCAACGCCGCACTCAGTCTCGCCAATCGATCGCCCGCGGCGCGCCTTAAACCATCGGCGCTGGCTATCGGCGCCACGGTTTCGGTAGCGCCGTGCTTTCAGCGCGGCATCCTACGAGCAAACATTAAGCCAGCGCCCCACAGTTGAGACGCGCCTACGCCTCTGATAATCTAGAGTCTCGCCGCGGAGAGGTGTCTGAGCGGTTGAAAGAGCTCGCCTCGAAAGCGAGTGTCCTGGCAAAACCGGGACCGTGGGTTCAAATCCCACCCTCTCCGCCATTTTATTAACCTTCGTATTCGCCATCCTCCCCTGAGCTTCCGAGCACCACTTAGATTGTTACCCGAGTACTATTGACTTATAGTATCCAAGAGATAATCATTGCCCAGCGGCAATAGGCAGTCCCTAAGCGCGGGGCTGGTTCTTCCGAACCCGCTGTAGGTCCGCGCAGGCTAATGGAAGGTTTGAACTCTTGGCCAAGATGCCAACGCCGGACGCATCCCGAAAACGAGGGCCAAGAGGCGAACAAAAGGCTAATCGCGTCAAAACCGATTAGAAATGGCATCTAACCAATTGAAAACAAAGGAGGCGCCCCAGTCCTAATCGCGTGAAATCGGCACTTTGAAAGTTCGCTTCTAGCCCAAAACACCCCCGCAATGGCGAAGATCCCGCGAAGCCCAATCCCGCCAAACCCAGCCCAAAACTCGATAGTCGAAACTCCGACCGTATCGGTACCGCCGGTTTATCCTGAGCCCGCCTAGGCGGGCCGAAGGGCCTCCGTGCCGGTTGACCCTGAGCCTCGAAGGGCATCCGACGACCTCGCTTTCGCCACGCAGGATACTCACGGTCGGAATACGAAGCCGCCCAAGCCGTGGAACCGCCGCAAAACGCTCAGCGCGTGGCGATGGCGGCGTACCACGGGGCGGATTGCTGCGGCGGCTCGAAGCGGGCGTCGGCGAAGCCGACGCTGCGCATAGCCGCGATTACATCCTCGGGTGATCGGGAAGTGAAGATGTCCGCAGGCATCTTCATGCGGTCCATACGTTCTTTCGGCACGAAGCCGACGACCACGCGGCCCCCCGGCGAGAGGACGCGATGGATTTCCGAGAAGCCGGCCTCGAGTGAGCGCCAGAAATAGATGGTGTTCACGGTGCAGACTTTTGTGAACGAGCCCGCGTCGAAGGGAATTTTTTCGACGTTCCCTTCGCGAAATTCCGCGCGACCCGCGGAGACCGCCGCCGCATATTTCGATTGCGCGCGCGCGACCACATCCGGCGAGCGATCGAGGCCAGCCAAAAAAGCGGCCCGCGCGACGAACAGCGGCAAATTGACGCCGCCGCCAAATCCAATTTCGAGCACGCGGTCCGCGGAAGTCACTTCGAGATGCTGAACGGCAAAAGCATTCAGCCTGGCGTTATGCCGGTTCATCAGACGGCCCATGATGCCGCCGAAGAATCCAGTGGGCCGGGAGAGTTGCCGGGCAATCAAGCGGAGAGTCATGTGCTCGGAAACTCTAGCGAAGGTGAATTTCGAAGGCAAGGAGGCGCAAGCGGCAGTGCGGAGGCGTACGTTTCGGCAGCGCCACGATGGCGCACGCAGCGTGTACGCTGACTGACATAGGTTCAAATTCGCACGACGTTACCGAAAAATAATTCGCCACGAGCCGGAAATGCTTTGACACTCCGCGCAGCGCGCCGATACTCATAAGAGCTACTGCCGCTAGACCGCTTCCTGAAAACAGGACACACGTCTACGTGCTCCAGCGACTACGGTCGGGGAAATTCGTTGAGTTGACGTCTCGACGGTGAGGCGAATTAGCCCGGCAACCCGTAGGGAGCAAATTGGTGAAAATCTGCTTGAGAGGGCAATGCAAGAAGATCGATTTCACGCCCGCGAACGGCAAGCCGCCGCGATGCGTGATTCGCGTCGAGCTGGAGCAATATGTCTCCGATCGCTACCGCATGGATGAAGTGCAGATTTTTGTGCCTGTGGAATTCGCGAGCCTTCTGGAAGCAGGCCTGCCCGTAACGATAACGCTGGAACAAAATTGAAATTAAGCGGCAAAAAGGAGGATGAAATCCAGTGCTTGACATATACCCATATCGGCATGTATAGGTGCGGCCATGGCACGAGCCGCTACGACCTCCGATGCGTTCAACGCCATCGCTGAGCCGCGACGGCGGGAGATCTTGAGCTATCTGGCGCTGCGCGAACACACCGTGGGCGAGATCGTGGCACCTTCGCCTGGAACAGCCCACCGTGTCGAAGCACCTGCGCGTGCTGCGACACGTGGGCCTGGTGCACGTGCGGCGCGACGGACGGCAGAAGCTTTATCGCACCGATGCCGAGGCGATTCGGCCGTTGCACGAGTGGACGAGCACGTTCGAGCGATTCTGGGGACGTCAATTGAACCGCATCAAGGAACGAGCCGAGGCGAACGCCAGGCGTCGACCCGTCCCGCACTTGAAATCCAAGGAGGAAGCATGAACGCAGCAGCAAAAAGCATTGAAGACTTTATGCTGAGCATCACGCAGGAAATCCACGTGCGCGCGCCGATCGACGTGACCTTCGCCGCGTTGCTCGAACAGATCGGGCCGCAGAACGAACGAGAAGACGGCATGGCGATGCCCATGAAGATCGAGGCGTGGCCCGGCGGCCGATGGTATCGCGATCTGGGCGACAACAACGGTCACCTGTGGGCGCACGTCCAAGCGATCAAGCGGCCGTCGCTGCTGGAATTCACCGGCCCGTTGTTTGCGTCGTATCCCTTCGTCTCGAACGTGCAGTACCGACTGAGCGAAGAACAGGGCGGAACGCTGATCTCCTTCCGTCACACGGCGATGGGATTCGTTGACGAGGACCTGAAGGCGGGGTGACCAAGGGTTGGGGCTCGATGAACGAGCGCGTGCGCAAGTTGCGGAAGCGGCGGGATCGCGAAAGGCCGCGGGATAAATTCGCGACGTCGCGACAGTGCAAGCAGGAGGGCTCTATGTGTCCAGCATGCATCGGAACTGCAACATTGATCGCGGCAGGCGTGACTTCCAGCCGGCGGCGTAGCGGCAGTCTGCGTTCAAAAGATTGTGGCAAGAATCTACGGGCCAAGATATTGAATCAGACTAATAAACTAAGGAGAGGCACGATGGCTAGCAGCAAAGCGCACTACAGCAGCACAAAGTGGTTCGCATGACGAATGGGTAGCAGCGCGCAAGGAATTTTTGGCGCGCGAAAAAGAATTCACGCGCCAGCGCGATGATATTAGCCGCCAACGCCGGGAACTGCCGTGGGAAAAGATGGAGAAGAATTACGTTTTCGAAGGGCCCGACGGAAAAGAGACGCTCGCGCAGCTCTTCGGTGGGCAAAATCAGCTGGTGGTGTATCACTTCATGTTGGGCCCCGGCTGGAAGGAAGGCTGCCCGAGCTGTTCTTTCCTCGCCGATCATTTCGACGGCGCAATCGTGCATCTCGCGCAGCGTGACGTCGAGTTTGTGGTGATTTCGCGCGCGCCTCTCGCGGAAATTCAGGCCTTCCAGAAGCGCATGGGATGGAAATTCAAGTGGGTCTCATCCTTCGGCACCGATTTCAACGCGAATTTCCAAGTGTCATGCGGCGAAAGAGGAAGACGGAAAGAAAAAGTTTTCTACAACTATGCGCTGACGCAATTTCCGAGCGACGAGCGCCCCGGCGCCAGCGTGTTTTACAAGGACGACTCCGGCAACATTTTTCACACCTACTCGACCTACGCGCGCGGCCTGGATATTTTCCTCGGCGCTTACAATTTTCTCGACATCACGCCGAAAGGCCGCGACGAAGAAGGCTTGCAGCACGGGATGGCCTGGGTGAAGCATCACGACCGTTACCCGCAACGCTAAAGCGCCGTAGGCGCATGGGGCATCCTGGCGAAACCGCACGCGCGAACTCGGCGCGTGGGGTACACGGCGCGAGTCTCAACGGTTCGCAGTTTTCGAGCAATAGCGTCAGGGGCCATCAAGGACTTACGGGTAGGAGTGATTTGCTGCTGGCCATCACCAACTCTGCTGATCGAGCGCTATCACCGAGCGCAGCAGCACATTCGCACCGTTAACAATGCTTCCGGCCGCGAAAATTCCTGCGGCGCGTGACTGATGCCGCCGATGCTGGGAATGAAAATCATGCCGATGGGCGCATGCCGCGCCATGCTTTGCGCGTCGTGAGTGGCGCCGCTTGGCAGCGATTTCGTGGAAAAATTCAGTTGCTTCGCGGAATCGGCGACAATTTGCCGCAGGCGCGGATCGCACAGCGCGGGCGTCGTCGACCACTTGCTGAAAGCTGAATTTCGTTCCGCTGGCTTGGCGATTTGCTGAGCTTCCGCCTGCATTTTCGCGAATAGCTCTGCGATGCGCGATTCTTCCAGATCGCGCACATCGAGCCCCAAAATTACTCTTCCCGGGAATCACGTTATAAGCGCCGGGCATGGCCTGAATTTTTCCGACCGTGGCTACTTGGCGGCCGGGCGATGCTGGTTACGATGCGATTCACGGCTTCGATGAATTTCGCGGCGGCCAGAAGAGCGTCGTGGCGCTGATTCATCGGCGTGGTTCCCGCGTGATTGGCGAAGCCGTCGATGGTCACGTCCCAGCGCGAATTTCCAACGATTCCTTCCACCACGCCGATATCAATCTTCTCCGCAGCGAGCGTGCCGCCTTGCTCGATGTGCAGCTCGAGGTAGGCGAAGACATCGCCGGGTTTGCGATGCGCCGCCGCCAGATGATCGGGATCGCCGCCGATGAAGGCGATGCCTTCGCGAAGAGTTTTGCCGCTGCGTGTGGCCTGGCTCAAATCTTCCTCGCGCAACTCGCCGGAAATGGCGCGGCTTCCCTGCAGGCCGCCTTCTTCGTTCTGGAAAATGCAGGACTTCGAACGGATGGCGCAAGGTGACGTGGGCTCCGCCAAAGTTTGCGCCACTTCAATCGAGCTGAATGAGCCGACCACTCCATCGTAATTTCCGCCCTGCGGCACGGAATCAACGTGCGAGCCGATCACTATCGCCGGCCAAGTGCGGATCGCTGCCGGCGCGTCGCGCGGAAATATTTCCCGCGGCATCGATGCTCGGCGTGAAGCCGGCATCGCGCATCAAGCCCATCGCGAATTCCCTGCCCTGCTTGTCCGCGTCCGTATAAGCCACGCGGCTGATGCCCGCAACAGGATCTTTGCCGATCGAACCCATCGCGTTCATGTGCGCCATCAAGCGCGAAGCATTAATCGCCGGCGCAGATTGAGGACGAGGCCGCGCGACCGGCAGCGCAATTAACGCGGCACAAATCGCGAGCAGAATTTTCGCGGACCACGAGCCAGTATTCATGATGCGGGAGTGTCTCACTTGAGCGGCCCAATGGGAAGCAACGCACTTCGAGTAGCGCCGGCATCCGCGCCGGCATCCGACGACCCGAAAATCCAATTTACAAGACACTCTCGGCCGTACTACAGATCCAAATCAAAGCTCGAACCTCGCGCCATGTTCCCCGATCGCGTATAATTCTTTTGGCGCGCAGGGCGCCTCCTGTCCGCGGGTAGGACTGAGTCCACCTGAGTTGATCGCAGTGATTTAGGTTCCAACGAACCTCCTTGCCCTCGTGCGGACGGGGCACCCTTGAGGAGGCTTCGTGGCCAAGAAATTCTACGATCGTCATTTTCCAGTACGCCCCAATCTCGAACAGCTAAGGAATCAAGCGAAGGATTTGCTTCGGGCGCTCCGCCGCGGCGACGCGGACGCGCTCGCCGAGTTCGCGAAAAATCATCCCCGGCAAATTGTTCCGGCAGAAGCCAAGCTGGCGGATGCGCAATTGGCGCTGGCGCGGAGCTATGGATTGGAAAGCTGGCCGCGCCTGGTGGCCGCATGCCGCATGATTGATGCGATTTGGCGTGGCGATGTGCCGGCGGTGCGCGAGTTGGTGGCGAAAGATCCGCGATTGCTGCACGAAGCCGCCACCGGCGTGAAAGGCAGCAATTGGGGACCGCCGATGTCGTACGCCGCAAATATCGGGCGCGACGCGATCATCGAAATGCTGCGCGCGCACGGTGCAACGGATTTGCAGCACGCATTCGATCGCGCATGCCTGCAAGGAAAAATTGCCACGGCAAAAAAGCTGCACGAAATGGGCGCGCGCCCGACGCGTGGCTGCGTGATGGGGCCTTGCGAGACATTGCACTTCGAGGGCCTCGAATATTTGCTGAGCATCGGAGCGGAATTGACCGACGCAAACGGCAATCGTCTCGCCCCCGCGGCGTTGCTCTTGCAAACTTACTGCCGCTATCCCGAGGGCAAGCATCGCTGCCTGGAAATTGCGACGCAACGCGGTGTGCAACTGCCTGACACGCCCACGATAGCCGTGCATCGCGGTCGAATCGATTTGCTCGAAGCGCATCTGCGCCACGATCCAAAATTATTTTCGCGCACTTTTTCGCTCGCAGAAATTTATCCGCCGGAACTCGGATGCGGCCCGGATGAATCGGACGGATTGCACGGCACGCCGCTGGAAGGCGCGACGCTGCTGCATTTGTGCGCCGATTTCGACGAAATCGAAATTGCGCGTTGGATGCTCGAGCGCGGAGCGGATCCAAATGCGCGCGCCGAAATTGATTCCTATGGATTCGGCGGGCACACGGCGCTGTTCGCGTGCGTGGTGTCGCAATCCTATATTTGCGGGCGCCAGCGCGACGCTGAATTTGCGCGGCTGCTGCTCGATCGCGGCGCAGACCCGAATGTGCGCACGTCTTTGCGAAAAGCGCTGCGATTTGTTCCGGATGAAGCGATGCACGATTATCGCGACGTGACGCCGCTGAGCTGGGGCGAACAATTTCACGGGCGAGATTGGGTAAGCCGCGAAGCGATGAAATTAATTTTCGAGCGAGGCGGGCGGGCTTGAATCGGGCGACTGAGCCGGGGTTCGGGAACAATTGGGCGGCGCTGTCGTGTGGCCGCAGAGAGCCAAAGACGCCGGCTGGCCCTGCTTGCCCTGAACGGGTGAAGGGAGTCTCGAAGGGCTGGCAGCCCCTCGGTTTCACTCGGGACGAGCCGGCGTTACGGGGATTTGCCGGTGCGGCTCGCGGGGGACTTCGGGTATACTGCGCGATATGAAAGGCTCACCGAAAGTCATCGCGGAACTGAATAAGGCGCTGCGCGAAGAGCTCACGGCCATCAACCAATATTTCCTGCATGCGGAAATGTGCGAGAACTGGGGCTACGAGCGGCTCTCCGATTACATCAAGAAGCAATCCATCGGCGAAATGAAGCACGCGGAAGTGTCTGATCGAGCGGATTTTGTTTCTCGATGGAACGCCTTCGATGCAGCCGCTGGAATTGAGCGTGGGGAAAGATGTGCGGGAGATGCTGGAGAGCGATTTGAAATTGGAAGTGGGCGCGGTGAAGGCGTACAACGCGGCGATGCAGATTGCCGTGGATGAAAAAGATAATGGATCGCGGGATTTGCTGGTGACGCTTTTGAAGGATGAAGAGAGTCACGTGGATTGGCTCGAGGCGCAAGTGCATCAGATGAAGGAATTGGGATATGAGAGATATTTGACGATGCAGATGGGGGAGTTGGAGGAAGAGGAGTAGGGTTTCGGATTTGCTGCTTGCGGTCCTTCTGCCCGGCTGGCCTCAGGAATTTTCTTGCGAATTGCTGCTTCGTTTCCGCACGGCTCTATTTCGATTTGATTGCTTGGTTTGATGGAAAGCACGCCGGCCCTTCGAGGCTCCCTTCACTCGTTCAGAGCAAGCAGGGTAACCCTGCGTTACGGTTTTTTCTTGCCGGTGGCGTGCGCCGCCGCCGATTTTGGCTAGAGTTTGCTGGGCTAGCGCGCGATAGGGGCTGTCGATGGATGCGGCTTCGGTGAGCGCGGCGCGGGCTTCGGGGATTTTTTGCATTTTGGCGAGCGTGAAGCCCAGGCGATATTGATTGCGCGCGTAACTTGTGGGATTGGATTTCAGCAACGGAGCGGCCTGGCGAAAGGCGTTGACCGCTTGCACGTTGAAAGTTTGATTCACGTAAACTTGCCCTAGCGCGCTATAGGCCAGATCCTTTTTGCATGGAGACTTGCTGCTGCCATTGCGCGTCATCGGCGCCTTCGGGCTTTTGCTGCTTGCGAGCGATGTCAATGGCTTTCTGCGCGTAGTCTCCCGCCTTATCCAACTGCTGGCCTTTTTCGCTCCAATAATCCGAAAGCAAGACGAGCATATCCACGTTTCTCGGATCGGCGGCCAGCACGGCTTGCGCGGCTTCCATCATCTTCGGAAAATTCTGGGCTTGCTCTTCGGAGAAGGCGACTTGCTCGCGGGCGTTGAGGGCGTAGGGCGAATCGGCGAAATCTTTGGCGAAGCGTTCCATGTAAGCGGCGCGGGATTTGGAATCGGTGAGTTTGTAGGCGGCGTTGAAGGTGGCGTTCTGAAGTAAGTGATGTCATCTTGCGCGCCGCGAAGGACGCCCTGCTTTTGCTGCTCCCAATTTTCTTTGGACATGCCGGCAGGGGGCGGCTGAGGCTTTGTAACGCGTGACGATGGCGTTGGCGTGTTCGGCGGATTCGAAAATTTTGGCGATGTCGCCTTGCTCTTCTGCGGCGTGGACCAGAGTGACCGCGGTGGAAAGATTTTCGGGATCGAGCTTCAGGGCTTTTTCGCCGTATTCGTAGGCCTTGGCGTAATTTTTTTGCGTCACGTAACTGCTGGCGTAAAGTTGATCGGCCAGAAGTTCGAGATCGCCTTTGCCGAAATCGGCCATGAATTTATCGAGCAGCGCGATTTTTTCGGGGCCGTCGGGCGCGGCATAAATTTCGGAGAGGGCTTTGTCTTCGGGAGTGCCGGCGTTGACGGAGACGGTGTTGCCCATTTGGGCGCTGGCGGCGGAAGCGGCGAGGAAAATCGCGACCGGCTGAAAGTGTGGCGCGGAAGATGAGGCGAGTTCATTTGGGCCTCCAGATTTGGGCGGACTGGCGAGATGGTTGGAACGGCGGCACCGCCCCGATGCGATGGGGCGCATATTAGTCCAACGGCCGGCGAACGGCAATTGAGCAATTGAGATGGAGGCGCGCGGAGGCGGGATTGACGAGTGATGGAATTCGATGGACGATGCTGAACCGGTGGCGTAAATGGTTTCTGGCGAATTGATTTCTGGATTGTTCTTTTTTGGGGGGATGCGCGATGGATTTCGGATTGAAGGGCCGAGTGGCGATCGTGGCAGCGGCTAGCAAGGGGTTGGGGCGCGCTGTGGCCGAGGAATTGGCGCGCGAGGGGGCGGAGATTGCGATTTGCGCGCGCACCGCTTCGGAATTGGAGAAGACGGCGAAGGCGATTGAAGCGGCGACCGGGCGGGAGCGTGCTTGTGGCGGGCGATGGACGTGACTCGAAGCCTGACGAAGTGCGCGAATTTGTGGCGGCCAGTGGAGAAGACAATTTGGGCGCGTGGATATTTGCGTTACGAATGCGGGCGGGCCGCCTTCGAAGAAATTCCTGGACGTTTCGATCGAGGAATGGCGGCGGCCGTGGATTTGACTTTGATGAGCGCGATTTATTTTGCGCGCGAAGTCTTGCCGGGGATGCAGCGGCGGAAATGGGGGCGATTGATTACGATTACGTCGATGTCGGTGAAGCAGCCGGTGGATGGACTGATTTTGTCGAATTCGATTCGCGCGGCGGTGACGGGATTGGCGCGGACTTTGGCGAACGAATTTGGGGCGGACGGGATTACGGTGAATAACGTGGCGCCGGGATACACGTTGACGGACCGGTTGGAGGAATTGGCGGCGAAGCGGGCGGCGGATGCGGGAGTGTCGAAGGAAAAAGTGCTGGAGCAAATGAGAGCGTCGGTGCCGGCGCGGCGAGTGGGGCGGCCGGAGGAATTTGCGGCGGCGGTGGCGTTTTTGGCTTCGGAGCGGGCGAGTTATTTGAATGGGACGACGATCGCGGTGGATGGCGGGTGGGTGCGGAGTTTGTTGTAGTATTGCGGCGCGCTTTGCCGAATGGCTGCAGCAATGAATCATGATTGGACGATCTTAGGCCATGAATGCGTAGGATGACAATGACGATGGGCGGAGAATTATTGCTGACCGAGGCGTGAGACGGATCGCGTTGCGCCGCGATGGAATGTAATCGCTGCGGCGCTGGCGGTGATTTTAATCTGCGGCGGGAGTCGCTTCGTGGCTCGCGACGACGATCCCTATGCGCGCTCGAGGGATTATGATTTGCAGAATGTGCGGACTCATCTGCGATTTGATGTGGAGCAGAAGAAGGTAATCGGCGAGGTGACGGAAAGTCTGGCGATCTTGCGCGACGGCGCCAGCGAGCTGCGATTTGATTCCGTGGGCCTGGCGATCGAGAGCGTTACCTTGAATCGCGCGGCGGCGAAATTCGAAACGCAAGCCGGATGCGCTGCTGGTGTCGCTGCCGCAGAAAGCGCGCAAGGGCGAACAATTCGAAGTCACCATTCGCTATTCCGGCCAGCCAACGAAGGGCCTCTATTTTATTTTGCCGGATAAGAATTATCCGGATCAGCCAAAAGAAATCTGGTCGCAGGGAGAATCCGAGGACACGCGCTACTACATTCCGATTTACGACTATCCGAATGACCGCACAACGGTCGGAAATGCTGCTGACCGTGCCCGCGGATTGGTGGACAGTGTCGAACGGGAAGCTGGTGGGAATCAAATCCGAGGCGGATGGAACGAAGACATGGGACTGGAAACAGAGCGAACCGCTTTCGACTTATTTGATTTCCGTGGTGGCGGGAGAATTTGTCGGACCAGAAAGATTCCTGGCGCGGGATGCCGCTGGAATATGCGGTGCCGAAAGGCCAGGAATTCAAGATTGATGCTGACGTTTGCGCGGACGAAGGAAATGCTGGATGCATTTTCGGATGCGCTGGACGTGCGTTATCCGTGGGCGAAGTATGCGCAGACTTCGGTGGATGATTTCATTGTCGGCGGAATGGAGAATACCAGCGCCACCACGCTCACTTCGCGCGGATTGGTGCATCCGAAGTTGGCGGCGGAATCCGCTTACGCCAGCGACGATCTGGATTCGCACGAGCTGGCGCACCAGTGGTTCGGAGATCTGGTGACCTGCAAGGACTGGGCGAATATTTGGTTGAACGAGGGATTCGCCACTTATTTCGAGCATTTCTGGACCGGAGAAACATTTCGGCAGCGACGACGTGGCTACGAATTTTGGACGGACGGAAATCGGTGGATGAGTCAGAAGCGATTGTTCGGCGTGCCGATCGTGACGCGAAATGTGGATGACTCGGTGGAGACTGAAGGGAACATTTACACCAAGGGCGGGCTGGTGTTGCAAGATGCTGCGCGAGAAATTGGGCGACGAAGATTTCTTTCGCGGGCTGCATCACTATCTGGACGTGAATCGCGGGCAGAACGTGGTGACCGCGGATTTGATCAAAGCGATCGAGCAGGCGACCTCGGTGAACGTGGACGAATTTTTCCAGCAATGGATTTACCGCGCCGGCGCGCCGAAATTCGAAATGGCGGCGAAGTGGGACGATCTGATCGATTCGGTGCATTTGCAGGTGAAGCAAACGCAGAGCGTGGAAGGATTGGTGCCGCTGTTCCACGTGCCGATCGAGGTGGAGATTGCCACGAAGAGCGGCGTGAAGACTTTTCCGATTGATGTGAGCAAAGAAGAGGAGATTTTCACCTTCGCGGTGGATGGGCCGCCCTTGATGGTGATTTTCGACAAGGGAAATAAGATTCTGAAGAGCGTGGAATTCAAGCGCGAGCCGGCGGCGCTGATTTATCAATTGAAGCATGCGGAGACGGTGCCGGACCGGGCCGATGCGGCGAAAGCGCTGGGCGAAGTGAAAGGCAACGCGGATGCGGTCGCGGCGCTGGGAGAAGCGGCGAGCGGCGGATCATTTCTGGGGCGTGCGCGTGGAAGCTCTGCGAGCGCTGGGGAAAATTGGGACGCGGCGGCGGAAAAGCACATTGAAGATGCGCTGACGAACGAAAAGCCGTGGGTGCGCGACGTCGGCCGTTACGCAACTTGGAAATTTCAAGACCGACGCCTCGCTCGGCGCGCAAGCTCGGAAAAATTGCAACCGCGATCCGGCTTACCGCGTGCGAAATGCGGCGCATGCAATCGCTAGCGCAATTGAAGGCGGCGAATGCATTTGATGTGCTTGAGCGCGGCGATGCAAGCGGATTCGCCGGACAACACTTCGCGCCGCGCTGCGCTGCGGGCTTTCGGCACGCTCGGCGACGATCGCGCCGTGCCCGTCCTTCTCGCGTGGTCGGCGCCGGCCAAGCCGATTGATGTGCGCAGGTCGGCGATTGGCAGCCTCGGTGCAGTGGGCAAAGGAAATAAGGAAGTGACGCGCGCGCTGGTTTCCTATCTCGATGAGCCGCGGCATTTCGAAATACGCGACGGTGTTTGCGCTCGGGCGGCACGGCGATCCCGATGCGATTCCGGCGCTGGAAAAATTGCTGAAGAGCGGTAAGCTGTTTTTTGGATTGGCGTCGGTGACGAAGAGCCAGATTGAAGCGATTCGCGCGCAGGCGGCTGGCAATAAGCCGGGGGATTCGCCTTACGGCGGACGCGGCGCGCCGGCGGAGGCCTCCGCCGCGGCGGGGCCGGACAACGCGGCGGTGATGAGAGAGTTGGAGAAATTGGAGCGGCGGTTGGATGAGATGAATGAGCGACTGGAAAAGATTGAAGAGCAGATTTCGACTGCGAAGAAATAAAGGCTTGAGGAGATCATCGGCGGCGACAGATTGCAGTCACCGCAGGCCACATGCCGGCCTGAAGGCCGCGCTACATCCCCGCGAAGAGAATTCGCAGATCGCGAAGATTATTGCCTGTGGGGCCGGTGATGATGGCGTCGCCTAGTTTTGCGAAGAAGGTGTGGGCGTCGCTGCGGCGATAGAAATCGTCGGGATCTAAATTTTGGCGCTGCGCGCGGGCTAATGTTTCGCCATCGGCTACGGCGCCTGCCGCTGGGCTGTTGCCGTCTATGCCGTCGGTTCCTGCGCTTAGCACTGTAATATTTTTGCCGGCGATTTTTTTGCGCGCAGGCCAGAACGAACGCGGCGTTGCGACCGCCGTGCCCTTGCCCGTCACCGGGCTCGAAACTTCCCCATCGGCGATTACTGCTACCGGCTTGCCTCCCTGCTCCTCTTGAAAAACTCGCAGTTGATCCAGCAGAAAATCTGCGGCGCGATCGATGGGCCAGTTGTCCGTGGAATTGTCGCAGATGCAAAGGAAGCCCTCGGCTTCTACGGCTTGGTGCGCGTGATGAAAAAGATCGTGCATGCCGAGCACCAGCACGAAATGAGCGCGAGCGAATGCGGGATCGCCGGGCTTGGGCGTTTCGTCGAGCGCATTTTTTTCGAAAACAGGCGCGCAAAACGGGCGGGAAGTCTCGGAACCAGACGTAAGTTTCTGCGCGATGCGGTTGGCGTCGGCGATTGTGGAAGGATCGGGAAGCGTTGGGCCGGAGGCTAGTGCGGATTCATGGCCTTCGGGCACATCGGTTACGCCAGGGTGATTTTCGTGGCGCGTGGCGCGGCGACTGCGCGAGGCGGCCGCCTTTGGTGGCGGAAAGATGCCGGCGGATCACGTTGATTTCTTCGATGGGGGCGCCGCAGGTGACGAGCGCTCGGTGCAGCTGCTGAAAATCCGCGAGTGAGACGCCGGCATCAAGTGGCTGCTCGACGATCGATGAGCCGCCGCCGGACAGAAGAAAAAAAATCAGCGAGCGATCGTCTGGTGCGCTTCAAGCGCTCAAGAATCGCGCGGCCGGCGGCGAAACTCTGCTCGTTCGGTAGCGGATGTCCGCCGAGAAAATTTCCCAATTCCGCGACGGATGGTGCGACGGGCCGGCGGCGACGGCGCAACGAGAATTCCGCGCGCGCGCGAATCCGGACGGAATGATGCGATCGAGTCCTTCGGCCATAGCGAGCGCAGCTTTGCCGTAGGCGATGGGCACGATTTCGTGATAATTCGCGCAGCTCGATTCGCTCGCCGTTGACGCACAGCGTCGAGCCATGGGATCGAGCTTGCATTCCATCGTTTCGGGAATGTCGATGGCCGCGAGGGTGGCGCGGAAGATGTGTTGCGCGATGTCTTTCACGATGCGCCCGGCACGAGCGCGCTCAGAGCTGCGACGCGTTCTGCGCTGGCAGAACTTCGGGATTGATGATGCGTCGGCGGGCGGCGGCCTTCGAAGAGCGCGATCACGTTTTCCGCGGCGGTCATCGCCATTTTCGTGCGGGTTTCGAGCGAGCCGCTGCCGATGTGCGGCGTGAGCACGACATTTTTCAGCGCCGACGAGCTCGGGCGAAACTTTCGGCTCGAATTCGAAAACGTCGAGAGCGGCGCCGGCAATTTTTCCGGACTTCAGGGCTTCGGCGAGCGCGGCTTCATCCACTACCGGGCCGCGCGAAGTATTGACGAGGTAAGCGGTCGGCTTCATTTGCGCGATCGTCTTGGCGTTGAAGAGATGGTGCGTCTCGCGCGTGAGCGGAACGTGCAGCGTGATGAAATCGGATTCCATCAGCAGGCGCTCGAAGCTGACGAATTCGGCGGCCAGCTTCGATTCGATTTCCGAAGCCACTCGCGCGGCGATCGTGATAGAGCGTGCGCATGCGGAAGCCTTTGGCGCGGCGGGCCATTTCGCGGCCGATGCGGCCGAAGCCGACAATGCCGAGAGTCTTTCCCCAGATGTCCGCGCCGCAGAGTTGATCGAGATCCCAGCCGGGCCAGGTGCCGGAGCGCAGCCAGGCTTCGGCTTCGATGAGTCGGCGCGCCACGGCCATCATGATCATCCAGGTGGTGTCGGCGGTGGTGTCGTCGAGGACGCCGGGCGTATTCGTCGCGGCGACTTTGTGATGGGTGCAGGCAGGAGACGTCGAGATTGTCGAAGCCGACGGAGACGGTAGCGGCGATGCGCAAGCGCGGCGCTGCGCGAGCAGGAGTCTTCATCCACTTTTTCGGTGAGCAGGCAGACTAGCGCGTCTTTGTCGGCGACACGCTTGAGCAGTTCTTCGCGTGGGATGTGATTTGCGGCGGTCCAGTATTCGGTGTCGCAGTGATCGTCGAGAATTTTGCGGGCTGGTTCGAAGAGGCGCGTGGGTGACCAGGACTTTGGGGCGAGGCATGCGACGCTCCGTAGACCCGCGGGTATCCCGCGGTGCGGGATTAGCATACACGAATTGGGCGCGAATGCGCCGCGGAAGAGAAAACGGCAGCGCGGGCATGCGCGTTGACGCCGCTCGGAGCGCGCGACTATAGTGACCGAAGAATATGCAGTCAGACTTTCTTCGCAGATCAATCGCGATCTTCTGCGCGCGCTGGAACGGCTGCTCGGCCGCGACGCCGTGCTTTCCTCGCCCGAGGATCTGCTGCTCTACGAATACGACGGCTCGGTGGAAGTGGCGCGGCCGCAATGCGTCGTTTTTCCGCGCTCGACCGAGGATGTGGTCGGAATCGTGCGGCTGGCCAATCAATATAAGGTGCCGATGGTCGGACGCGGCGCGGGCACGGGCCTTTCCGGCGGGGCGCTGGCGCGCGATGGCGGAGTGCTGATCGTTTTTTCGCGGATGAATCGCATTCTTGAAATTGATGTGGAAAATCGGCGCGCGGTCGTGCAGCCGGGCGTGGTGAATCTGGAGTTGAGCCGCGCCGTGGCGAATACGCGACTGCATTTTGCGCCCGATCCTTCGAGCCAGAAGGCCTGCACGATCGGCGGAAATGTTTCCGAAAATTCGGGCGGGCCGCACACGCTGGCTTACGGCGTGACGACGAATCACGTGCTGGGCATGAAAGTGGTGCTGCCCACCGGCGAAGTTGTGAGCATGGGCGGAGCGGCGCTGGATTCGCCCGGCTACGATTTGCCGGGATTGTTTGTGGGGTCCGAAGGAACGTTCGCGCTGGTGACGGAAATCACGGTGAAGCTGACGCGGCTGCCGGAAGCGGTGAAAACGTTGCTGGCGATCTTCGACTCGATCGACGACGCGACCGAGACGGTGGCGGATATCACGGCGCGCGGAATCACGCCGGCGGCGTGCGAAATGCTGGATGGCTGGACGATGCGCGCCGTGGAAGACTACGTGCACGCGGGATTTCCGCTGGATAGCGCGGCGGTGCTGCTGCTCGAAGTGGATGGATTGCGCGAGTCGATGGAAGCGCAGGCGAAGGAGGTGGCGGAAGTGTGCACGCGTGCATCACGCCCGCGAAGTGCGCGTGGCGCGCGATGCGCCGAACGCGACTTGCTCTGGAAAGGCCGCAAGAATGCGTTTGGCGCGGTCGGGCGGATTTCGCCCGACCTACTACGTGCAGGACGGCGTGATTCCGCGCACGAAGTTTCCGGCCACGCTGCGGCGCATCAATGAGATCGGCAAAAAATACGGATTGGAGATCGGAAACATGTTTCACGCGGGCGACGGCAATTTACATCCGATCATTCTTTTCGATGAGCGCGATCCGGAAGCAATTCGCGCGCGGTGCGCGCGGCGGATGAAATCATCAAGTTCTGCATCGAGATGGGCGGCACGATCACCGGCGAGCACGGCGTGGGGATGGAAAAAGATCGCCTGATGCCGCTGCTTTTTAGCGAAGCGGATCTGGGGCTGATGCGGCGCGTGCGCGATGCTTTTTAATCCCGGCGGGGCTTTTGAATCCGGGAAAGATTTTCCCTACGGGCAAGGGTTGCGGCGAAACGCGCATTCGGCCGCTGCCGATTGCCGGCGCGAGTGCCGGCTCAACGGCCGGCTCGGTGACCGGTTCGGTGACGGGTTCGGTGACGGGTTCGTGACAGGTTCGATGAAATGACGAGCGCACCGGCCAAATTCGCCGTCGCACGCGCCGCCGAAATTGTCGGCGAGCAAAATATTTCCTTCGATCCCGGCAAATTATCGGCGTATGAAATTGGCGGCATAAGTCCCGGCGGCGTGGCGTGGCCTGGATCGGCGGACGAAGTCGCGGAACTCGTGCGCCTGGCCGCGGCCGATGGCCTCGCCGTGATTCCCTGCGGAGCGCGCACGAAATTGGAAATGGGATTGCCGCCCGAGCGCTACGATCTGGCGATTGATATGACGCGGCTCGATCGCGTGACCGCTTACGATCCCGGCGATCTTACGCTGGGCGTCGAGGCCGGATGCGCTCTCGCGAAGCTGCAAGCCGTGCTCGCCGAGCACCGCCAATTTCTGCCGCTCGCGGTTCCGTACTTTCGCCAGACCACCATCGGCGGCACGATCTGCGACGCGGCGTCGATTCTCCTCTGCGGCAATTTTTCGGTACGGCGCGCGATTATATTCTGGGGATCGAGTTTGTCACCGGCGAAGGCGTCGCGGCGAAGAGCGGCGGCCGCGTGGTGAAAAATGTTACCGGATACGATCTTGCACAAATTAATGATCGGTGCGCTGGGAACTCTCGGGATCATCACGAAAATTAATTTTCGTACGTTTCCGCTGCCGGCTGAGACCCGCGCATTTGTCGCGCGATTCCCCGATTCACGAAGCGTGTTCGATATGCGCGATCGCGTGGCGCAATCGCCGCTGGCGCCGATGACGATGGAAATCTTCAGCCCGGCGGTTGCAGAACTTTTCGCCGGAGAGATCGCCGCGCGATACGAGAAAAACCCTCTACCTGCGAATATTCTGTCGCCGGCGCAATGGGCATTTACGTGCGGCTGCGCGGGAAACGAAGCGGTGCTGGCGCGCTACGAGCGCGATTTGCGCGCCATCGCGGAGCAGTGCGGCGCCGCCGGCGTGAATGTGCTGCCGCCGGAACAAATCGCCGGCGCGTTCGGCCGCAAACGCGAATTTATTCCCATCGCGCTGGAATCCTCGCCGGCGGCCACGATTCTGAAACTCAGCGTGGCGCCGCGCAAAATGAACGATTCGCTGGCAGCCGCCGCACGCTCTGCCGAGGAACAAAATCTCCGCTGGGCCGCGATGGCTCGCGGCGTCGGCGTAATATATTTCGCGTTGCTGCCGGCCGATCGCGACGAAGACACGCGCGCACGCGTAGCCAACTGCTCCGAAAAAATCATCGCCGCCATCGCAGCCGCCGAAGGCCACGCCACGATTCCGTGGTGCCCTCGCGAGTGGAAGTCTTCGCTGCAAATCTGGGGCCGCCCGCGCGCAGATTTTCCGCAGATGGCAAAAATAAAATCGCTTTTCGATCCGCGACGAATCCTTTCTCCGGGACGCTTCGTGGGAGGATTGTGAAATCGTGACCACCCCGCCGCCCGCAGCCATTCCCAATGCGCAGCAGGAATTCCAGGAAACTCTCAGCGGGTTCAGCGCCGCCGAACATCCGAGCTACGAAGATTATTCGCGCTGCGTTCACTGCGGGCTCTGCCTCGATCACTGCCCCACCTACCGGCTGTGGGGCAAGGAAGCGGATTCGCCGCGCGGGCGCGTGCGGCAAATGCTGCTCGTGGATCAGGGCCGCTTGGAACTGGGCGACGCGTTCGTCACGCACATCGATCGCTGCCTCGATTGCCGCGCGTGCGAGACGGCCTGCCCCTCGGGCGTCGAATACGGAAAACTGGTCGAGCTGGCGCGCGCGCAGATCGAGCAGAAGTATCGCCGCCGTGGTTCTCGCGCTGGCGCGCAATTTTGTGTATCGCTGGCTGCTGCCGCATCCGGGGCGAATTCGCTCGCTTGCGCGCATCGTTCGCCTCGCGCAGAGCTCGGGACTGGAGGCGCTGGTCCGAGGCTCGCAAATCTCACGCCTCTTCGGGATGCAGGAGCGGCTAGACCTTTTTCCGCGCATCGACAGTGAATTTTTCGATTCGCGAATCGGGGGCACATTTCCAGCAGCCGGAAAGCGACGCGCGCGCGTGGCATTCTTTGCCGGATGCATCGCGCGAGTCACCTTTACGGCGTTGAACGACGCCACGATTCGCGTGCTGCAGGCGAATGGCTGCGAGGTTGTCGTTCCGGCCGGGCAAGTCTGCTGCGGCGCGCTCGCGGCTCACGCCGGAATGCGTGACGTGGCGCGCGATCTCGCGCGAACCAATTTCCGCGCGTTCGCTGCCGGTGATGTCGACGCGATTATCACCAACGCCGCCGGCTGCGGCTCTACGCTAAAAGAATATTCGCATCTCTTTGCCGCAACGGACGCAAGTGACGCCGCGAGCGCCGAAGCCGCAAACTTTTCCGCCAAAGTGCGCGACGTCACCGAATTCCTCGATCAATTGGGCCTGGTCGCCCCCATGCAAAATCCAACGAAGCGCGATTCCCTTCTGCGCGTCACCTTTCAGGATTCCTGCCATCTCCTCCACGGCCAAAAAATTCGCGAAGCCCCGCGCAAGCTGCTTCGCGCAATTCCCGGCGTGGAAATCGTCGAAATGCAGCGCGCGGATCAATGCTGCGGCTCGGCCGGCGTCTACAACGTGACGCAAACGCAAGCCTCCCTGGACCTGCTCGCCGAAAAAATGGCCAACGCAAAAGCCACGGGCGCGCAGGTGATCGTCACCGCAAATCCCGGCTGCATGCTGCAGCTGCGCGCCGGCGCCGCTAAATTCCAAACCGGCCAGGAAGTCCTGCACATCGTCGAGCTACTCGATCGCGCCATCATCAAATCCTGATCAATCTCTGATCCAACAGCATCCCGTCGCATCCGCTCGCACGTTAATCTACCGAAACTCGCGCACGCACCTCGCAAATCCGCCGCGCGCCGCAATGCTAAGATAAGTACGCGCCATGAACCTCT
>CAWIRL010000020.1:0-39220 GCA_963838545.1 uncultured Acidobacteriota bacterium | reverse complement strand
GAATTTCGCCGCGATAAATATTTTCGTTCGCGGCGGCGTAAAGGCAGTAACGCTCGGTGAGAAAATATTCGAGCGTGCCGCAGCGCGCGTTGAAAATTTTTCCGCTCGGCTCGTAGCTCATGCGCAGGTCCGCCGGTGGCGCACCTGTGCGTGCGTGCGATGGCTGCGGTAACGAATTTCGTCCGCGTGCGCTGCGAGTGACATGCGCGCCCGAAAATAGGGCAGATGAAACCAGGCCCGCGCGGCCGCGACGGCGATCGCGCTCGCAGCGTCGAGACTGAAAAACCAGACGCCGGGCTTTCCGCCGGCGCTCACGTACGTGCGCACATTCAATTCCGGGAACGCGGAGAGCCCGGGAATGTTCGGCGTTCCGCGAAGGCGCACGCCCGTCATTCGAAACGGGACGATTCCGAGCCACGCGCTTCCCTCGAAGCTATCCAGTTCCAGACTCCGCGGAATCAGCGGCCGCAGAGTCTGCGGCGGAATGCGCCAATGCATGAAAAGCAAATCATGCCATTTCTGGCGCATGATCCATGGCCGCGAAGGAAGCGGCCAAGGCCGATGATCGGCAGTTGGAAGTCGCGGCGTCATTAGCCTGGCACTCGGCCTGGCACTCGCGCAGCGCTGTTCATTACGCGCGTGGCCGACCGGGCACGGGTGTCGGATCGTACCGCCAACGCCTTTGTTCGCAGCCAGTAGAATTCTGCCTCCTTTAAGTGTCGTTTCTAACCGAAACATGTGAGAATCGTTTCTAACCGAAACATGGGTGCGATTAGAATTGCTTGTATCTCCTTGTAAACAAAAGGTCGAGGTCGTTTCTAACCGAAACAGAATCCGGAGGTTGGAGGTTAGAGGTTGGAGGCTGGAGGAGGCAAGGGGTTGTGTTTTCATCGGGATACGCGAGCTTCTCGTGAACTGGATGTGTGCGATTCGAAAATCGGCTATAGCCTTTGTATTCAGTGATTTCTGGTGATTTTGAATCCGCTTGCACGCGATTAGAAATTGTCACTGGGTCGTTCGTCATGGCTGCGCTTTCCGCCTTGGTGGCATCAGGGGATCCCCTCTATTTTTTATTTTCTTACGGAGCCGCTTTGCGTTAGCTCGATCAGCTTGCGGCGGCGGGGCGGCGGTGGGGTCCTGGTGCGGGGCCTCGTTGGTGGTGCTAGGCCGCCCGGTGGTGCAGGTTTTTGCGGCTCACGTACACTGCGGAGGAAGGGTAGCATGGATTGGCGAATTAGTCAATAGAGATCTTTCCGCCTCGAACGAAGACGATGGACACGTGCTTCGAGAAGAGAAAGAGAGCGCCCGAGCATCGGGTCGTGGTAGGTTCTCCGCCAGTCTTCGATAAAGACGCAATTCGGAGGATCTATCATGAGTCCCAGTATCCGACGACCAAAGGTCCGAAATTGTCAAAATGCTGCGGGAAGGCTTGGCGGTAGAGGAAATTTCCCGACGGCTGGGCGTTCCACGAGGAAGCATCATCGCCGTGAAAGCGCACGTAAAGATGGGAACTTATGAGGACGAGCCAGTGGAAAAGGTATTGGAGGAAGCTGTCGAAACTACATTCGGGCTAGAACGCGACCTTCAGCGTGCCCTTCGGTCGAACATCGAGCAACTTGAGCAGGGACTAAAGATTACAGACGGAGGGAGGGAGCAGACTGTCGAGTCGGGGCGCATTGACATAATCGCCGAAGACCGTAATGGAATTACAGTAGTTATAGAGTTGAAGGCGGGAGCTGCGGATCGAGAGGCTGTCGGCCAGATTCTCTCGTATATGGGCGATCTCTCAGCGGCACGTGCCGTTCCCAATCTGAAGTTAAAGAGATACAACTTCAAGTTCTCATTCGAGGAAGTTGGCGGTGCCTAGCTGAGTTTTGTCCAGCATAGGGCGTCCGGCCGACCGGGTTATGTACGGATTTTAACTGCCTTTTTCTTATTTCGAGGCGTAAATCGTCGTCGTAGTTCCGTGTTAAGGGCTCTTAGTAGCAGCGGCCCTTTTGCAAGCGCGTCGTAGTCCTTCTCTCCGTCAGCCGCGAACTTCTCTGCCAGCTCTTGATATTTCTTCCAGATCCGTTGATGACAATCTGAAATGAGAGCGTTGTCCAGTTTTGTGGGATCGTGCGTGAGCAATTTGCCCGGAGCGGGATACGCGTTCTTTGTCGCCGCCGCCGCTACATACATGCCCAGATAGAACATCAGGTTGCGCTGGTGGCCAATGTCCAGGTCCAAATCCGGAGACGACAGAAACTTTGTTACTAGCCTCAAAATGCGGACGGACTTAAGGTAGACGGTGAGATCAAATGTTTCTTCACCGAAAATCTGCGCGTATTTATCGTCCTCTTTGATGTAGTCGCGTGGGCGTGCACGGGCGTCGTTAGGTCTGTTGAGAACCACCGCAAGCATGGCCTGCAGAAGCTCGACCACTGGAACGATCTTGGCAATCGGCTTTCCTAGATCCTTGTACTCTCCCTTTCGGCGGTCATAGAACAGGTCGTACTGACGGAAGAGAGTCTCGATCTGACCATGAATGCGGTCCGTTGCACGTAGTGCTTCCGCAGGCATTTTATTCTGGCTATTTGTCGCTCGGATAACATTGTCTCTGACGGTTTCATCAGAGGATTGAATTACTCTAACGAGAATCCGGCGCCCGTCGCCATCCGCTGTGGGAATACTGATGGAGCTCCGGTAGTAGGAGTCGATTTGCCGCGACGTTTGAAGTCCGTTTACGATTTGCGGGTCCTCGATTTCAAGCTTCTGATACCCGGCCGTATTGGCCTTGCCTGTCAAAATCGTGATCCCATTGTTGAGAAGCCAAAAGTCCGCCTTTCCTGGTGCGTCTAGAGTTTTGCGAATGTCGGCGTTCACTGGGGTGTTCTGCTGAAACCCGCGCACGTTTGATTCAAAGATTCGCTCTTCAAGGTCCCCATGTTGGTCCTGGAGGAACGCCCAATAATCATTCAACTTTACCAACCCGACCCAGCCCTCGGGTGTCTCCAAAGGCGCAGCATGCCACTGCAGACGCTTGCTTTTCGGCGCGCGCAATTGAACCTGAGTCCATAGTTTCTGCGCGTTGACAAAATGAAAGTTGCATTGAGCATTGCTCAGGTGGCTTTTCGCCTTTTGCTTTACGCGATCGGCAGCTCCACTCGCATCTGCGTTTTCGATCTCATCGCATTTAGTGACGTAGAAATAATCAATAAAGACTTCCGGGAATGCACCGGCGATCTCCTGATATTTGGCTTTGAAGACTCGCATGAACTCTAAAGCCTTTGGGTTATAGGTGGTCTTGTATTGGGAGGCTTGCCTACCCAGGTCGAGCAGGTCATCGGAAAGAAACACAAGTTTGTTTATCTCATTGGGCGAGAAGCCTTGGTTTTGCTTCACCTGGATTAGCAGCAGATTTACTCTAAAAGTGGTCTTTGGGTCGAGGTCAGAATCTTCCTGCACCACTTTGCGGTTCACTAAGAAATACAGTCCGTCAGCGCCCCCGTCGTTTCCTCCGCCAACAAGGCCCGATAGCAGTTCTGCGTCTGAGATAGCATATTGTTTTAGGAACTGGTCTACGCAGTAGTATTCGAATGGATCAATGCCAACGAGCCCAGGCATTCG
Organism: uncultured Acidobacteriota bacterium; assembly: GCA_963838545.1. GTDB lineage: Bacteria > Acidobacteriota > Terriglobia > Acidiferrales > UBA7541 > Palsa-147. The sequence continues at coordinate 35,611 of CAWIRL010000020.1, read as the reverse complement.
ATTTCCGGCCCACGTCGAAAAGTTCGCCTCAAGCGCTAGGACATCGTTCGATCCCATGCGAGCATCCCCCTTCTTGCGAAATGGTAATCTGTTATTTACTTGTCTCGCCCGCACCTATTAATTTGATTTCAGCATGATACTACTGCACGTCCTGAGAGGCAGACTGACTGGCGCGCCTTCTGTACTTTTTTGATCCGAGCATGGCGTGGCAGGCGTCTTTTACGGAATTGCCTAGTTCTCTTGTGGAGGCGCTGAAGATTACGTCGCCGTCGTGATTGAAGACGGCAACTTTGTTGCGATGGGCTAGGAGGCCTTTGCCGCCTTCGTGACCTAGTCACTTATCCACTTTCTACGGCTGTGTTGGTTTTTGCGCTGTTTGTTGTGCTTCCTTTTGTTCACGGAGCCGACGAGCTGCCTCGCCGAGGGATTCTTGCTGCGTTGATGGATTCGGGACCACGTTCATTTGCGGCTGGCCTGGGGTTGCTGGCGATTCTGCCGCTGGGGCGGCCGGAGTCGCTGCTGGAGTTGGGGCGGTGACTGGCTGGCTTTGCGGCTTGAGCGTCGGGCGAGAACTTTGCTGGGTCGAGGGTTATGTCGCCTTGGATGAAGGCGGTTACTTGGGTGCCCTCGGGAATTTTCATGTCTTTGCCGTGCATTAGCAGGAAGAGAGCTGAGCCGCCGAGCGTGAAAATGCTTGTGGCTACCATTGCGCCGATCATGGCTCCTTGGTGACCGCCGCCGCTGCCGCCTTCGACGGCGCGTAGGAGGACCTTCTCGCCGTCGGCCAGGCGGACCTTATCAATATTCATGTCGAGGCGGCCGGCGCGGCCGAGGCGGCGCTTGTGCTGCGCGTCGGTTATGGTGGCCCAGGCGTTTGAGCCGCGCGGAATCACGATTACGCCCTGAACTTTTACGTCTTCGACCGTCTCGAAGGCCACCAGGTCGCCTGTGTGCGCGGTGGCGGAGGATCAGATTTTGGCTTAGAACGAGTTTTATTGGCGTGCCGTCTTCAAGCACGAAGGGTTTTGCTTGTTCTTGTGCCGTCACCGCAGCGGGGCTCAACGTTAGGGCCGAAATCAAGAATGCGGAAAGAATGGACTTAGTGGACATGTAATCCTCTCGGTGCGGGTTTCGAGTGTCTATATCGAGAGGTTACGGGGGGAATTTACCGACACCTATAGTACTTGAGAGCTATATTGTGCCTATGTGGATACTGGCAGATTGCGTAAAGGAGAGAATGGGGGTTCCAGGATCCCTAACGGATCGATCGGGTTGCGTCGGCGCGGAGGTTTTGTCTTCTCAAAGGCAGACAATGGGAGGACACGATTCCTTACTGCGGCACTGCGCTAGGTCGATACGAACGGCGAAACGGCGAATGGAAGTTATTGTTTTCTGTTCTCATTTTCAAGTTAAGGCCCACGCCTAAAGGCGTTGTTGGGTGCGGCTGGTTTTCGCTGGACTGAAGTCCAGCTCCTCCTGCTGAAGCAGGAGGCTCCCTCCGAAGACGTGGCCGAAAGTGCGCACCTTGAAGTGGATATGACGGTGCGATCGGTTTGTGCGGAGGTCGATGGGTGACGTTTTCGTTGGGGGTTGCGCCTGCGGGCGGAGCTAGCCCCGCCCCTACGGCCTAGAATTTTGAAGGGGCGCAAGCCGACGCCCGTACGGCGTGAAATCTTGAAGAGGAGCCCCGTCCCTACGGGCTGAAATCTTGTTACGACGGCGGGCGGAGCAAGCCCCGCCCCTACGGCCTAAAATCTTGGAGGCGCGCGAGCCGGCGCCCGTATGGCCTAACGTCTTGAGGTGGGCGATGTGTGCGCGTGGGGAATTTTTTCCTCGGGCGTTACGGCGGCGGGCGGAGCAAGCCCCGCCCCTACGGGCTAAATTCTTGAAGGCGGGCAAGCCGGCGCCCCTACGGCCTAACGTCTTGAAGGGGCGCGTCGGGTGCGGGTGGCGAGTTTTTTTCCTCGGGCGTTACACCGGCGGGCGGAGCAAGCCCCGCCCCTACGACCTAAAATTTTGAAGGGGCGCAAGCCGGCGCCCGTACTGCCTGAAATCTTGAAGGGGCGCGGACACCCCTACGGGAAAATCGCCGGAAAGTCTTTCTTGCCGATCGACTTTGCGGGATTTTCTTGGATGTAGCGACGGAGTTTGTTCAGGGTGTGGCTTGTGCGGATTATGTGTTCGAAATAGTTGCGCTGCCAGACTGGGATTTTTGGCGTCAGGCGGATTTTGTTTATGCCAATGGTGGACAGAGATTTGAAGGCGCACACGACGTCGCTTAGGGTAATCGGCCCGGGTCGCGGCGTTTCTAGAAACAAAATTGCGTGCAGGTGATCGGGCAAGAGGATCAGAGTGTCGAGCTTGAGATTTGGGAAGCGCTGGGGCAATGCGTGCCACGTTTGTTCGACAAATTTGCCGTTGGCGTTGGGGACCAGGTAGCCGGCGTCGAGAGCGCCGAGGATGGGTTCGCGTTGATGCGTGCAGATTGTTATGAAGTACATACCGGGCGAGGAATAGTCGTAGTGCGGGAGGCGGATGGATTTGCGATTAGGGAACATTAGGAATCGGATGTTGCGAGTTGAGATTGCAGTTGGCAATTCGTGGGAATACGTACGGACACGTGCAGGAGAGGGGGAATCAGGTGGGCGTTGGGTGCGCGTGGGACAGGTTCCCGCGGGCGTTACGGTGGCGGGCGGAGCAAGCCCCGCCCCTACGGCCGGATTTCTTTTGATGGCGAGGGGCGCTTCTTTTTTTGGGCGCGGTATTCCGCCCAGGTTAGCCAGACTATGGCGGCGTCGAAGATTGTTAGGGCTAGTAGGGCGAAGGAATGGGTGTGGGTGTAGCGATAGACCTGGTAGGCCATGAAGCCGCCGAAGACGGCGATCGTGAGCGGATAGGCCCAGAGCTTGTTGAACCAGAGGAGGATGACCAGGGCGGTTTTTACTACGCCGTGGGAGAGGAGATAGAGAGAGGCGAAGACGGGATCGGCGTGGCCGATTTTGTCGGCTAGATGGAGGAAGTGGGCGGAGATTACGTCGAGGGGATGCGATTGGTATTCGTGCTCGAGAGCGGCGCGGACGATTTCGCTGAGTTTGGCGGGGCGTGACGAACCAGAGGGTGATGCCGCCGGCGGTTTCGAGTAGGCCGCCTAGGCCTTTTAGCGTTATGCCGGTGCGGAAGGTGCCGTGGAGGAGGGAGGAGGATTTCATCGGGTCGTGCGGAGATTGTAGTGCGGCGAGGGGCGGGAGGCTAGGGGGCGGAAGCTGGAGACGAAAATACCTCAGCGGCTAAAGAGGTTCTTATTTTGCGGCGGTGCGGCACGGTTGAAACCGTGCCCTGACAAGTCTTGGAGGCGATTTACGCTTCTTGCGATCACAAGTCACGGAGTTCTCACGCGGACTGTGAAGCCCGGGAAAACACAATGGCCGACATTCTCGTACGGGTTACACCGGCGGGCGGAGCCCTTCGAAGCTCGGGGTAAACAAGCCCCGCCCCTACGGCCGAATTTCGGAGGTGCTGGACTGAGGATGCTTGCGTCGTAATAGTTGCCATAGTAGGAGGGCGTAGAAGGGGGCGTAGGTGGCGGCTAGGTAAGTGGGGTCGAAATTGAAGAGGCCGTAGTCTTGGTAGGCGATTAGGACTTTGTAGCTTAGGAATTGGAGGATGGTTAGTAACAGCCAGGCTGCGTTGAACTCGAAACAGAGGAAGGGGATTATCCAGGTGAAGTACCAGGGGTAGGCGTTGGGGGAGAAGAGTAGGACTGCGCCGAGGATCAGGAAGGCGGCGCGGGTGGGGGGGATTTTTCTTAGGGCGGTCCAGAGGGCTAGGCCGATTGCTACGCCTACGCCTATGCCGGCGGCGAATTCGTGGGAGTCGCTGAAGATTTTTAGGAGGGTGTAGAGGCTGGCGTTGTTGTCTTGCCAGTTGCGCTCGAAGGTGGCCATGTTGATGGGAATTTGGTGGAGGGCGGCGCGATAGGGCCAGGCGCAGATTAGGGCGAGAGTGGCTGCGGCTGCGGCTTCCAGCCAGGCGCGTTTTGAGCGGGGCCAGCCGTTGCGGCGGAGCCAGAGCGGGAATAGGAGGATGGGGAATGATTTCAGGAGCGTGGCGGCGGCTAGCAGGAGCGTCGAGAGGGTGCGGCGGGATTTCAGGAGGAGGAATGCGGCTACTAGCGCGGCTAACGCGAGCGCGTCGCTATGGCCGCTGGCGGCGAATTCTACTATTACCAGGGGACTCCAGGCGTAGATCGCGAGTTGGTAGGCGCGGCCGCCTTCGGCGCGTAGCCAGACGGCTAGCAGGATCATCACAAGGATGTCGCACAATTCCATCGGGAGTTTGAACGCGGCCGTTGCGGGGAGCAGTCGCGCCGTTTGTTTGAAAACTTGCTCGGCTAGCGGCGGGTAGATTGTGGGCATGTCGGTGGCGGGCATGCGGGTTTCGTAGGGATCGCTGGAATTCGTGAGCGATTTGAGATCGGGATCGTCGGGTTGGGCGAGATAGGGATTTAGGCCGTGGAGCTGGGCTTTGCCGTCCCAGCGGTAGCGATAAAGATCATTCGAAAGAGTGGGAACGAGCGACCAGAGAGTGACGCGGAAGAGGATGGCGGCGGCGAGAAGCAACCAGAGGGAATTTCGGGATTCCGGTGTATGCTCTAGGCCGAAAATAACGAGGAGATAAACCGCTCCGCCCAGCAAGCCGACGGCGATGGTCTCGACGACGAAGAATTCAAGATTGCGGAGATGATGGAGCCAGGCGAACATCGCTTCGAGGACCAGGAAGCCGGCGATGAGAATTACGGATTGAGCATAGCGCGAGCGGCTGAAGAAATTCCGCAGGGTGTGCATCAGGAGGCGCGGCAGAGGTGAATTGGCAGCTTCATTTGCTGGCGGCGATCAGCCCGGGGTCGACGTTTGCGAATTATTGGCACCGGCTGACGGATCGCACTTTCGTCGGGCAATATCAGGCGAATACTTTCGATCTGGCGGTGATGCTGCCGTATTTCATCGTGCTGGTGGTGCTGGCGGCGTACGGGATACATCGCTACACGCTGGTTTACAACTACTACAAATACCGCAAGAACTCGCCGGGCCCGCCGCCGGAGATCCGCGAGTGGCCAAAGGTTACCATACAGCTTCCCATCTTCAATGAGCGCTACGTGATCGAGCGATTGGTGGATTGCGTGGCGCAATTCGATTATCCGCGCGAGCTGCTGGAAATTCAGGTGCTGGACGATTCGACGGATGAGACGCGCGAAGTGGCGCGGAATTGCGTGGAGCGGCATCAGCAGCTGGGGCTGCCGATTCGTTACATTCATCGCGATAATCGCGAAGGTTTCAAGGCTGGAGCGCTGCAGCACGGGATGACGCTGGCGAGCGGAGAATTGATTGCGATTTTTGATGCGGATTTTTTGCCGCCGGCGGATTTTTTGCGGCGGACGGTGCCTTATTTTGCCGAGCCGAAACTGGGGATGGTGCAGACGCGGTGGAGTTATATCAACCGGCATTTTTCGGCTTTGACGGAAATTGAAGCGATTCTGCTCGATGGGCACTTTGTGATCGAGCATACGTCGCGTTACCGGCGCGGGAATTTTTTCAATTTCAATGGAACGGCGGGAGTTTGGCGGCGGACGGCGATTGAGGATGCGGGGGGTTGGGAGCACGATACGTTGACGGAAGACACCGATCTTTCGTATCGCGCGCAACTGCGGGGATGGCAATTTCTTTATTTGCCGGAGATTGAATGTCCATCGGAATTGCCGGTGGAGATGAACGGGTTCAAATCGCAGCAGGCGCGTTGGGCCAAGGGGTTGATGCAGACGGCGATCAAGATTTTGCCGCGAGTGCTGCGATCGAAAGAGCCGGCGTACGTGAAATCGGAAGCAGTGTTTCACCTCACGGCGAATATCAGCTATCCGTTGATGGTATTTCTCTCGATTATTTTATTGCCGGCGATGATCGTGCGGTTTTATCAGGGATGGGTGCAGGTGCTGGCGATTGATTTGCCTCTGTTCGTGGCGTCCACGTGCTCGATTTCGAGTTTTTATTTGGCGGCGCAGCGGGTGCTTTACCCAAAGACGTGGAAGCGGGCGATTCCGTATTTGCCGTTTGTGATGGCGGTGGGAATCGGCCTTTCGATTCGCAATGCGATGGGAGTGCTGGAGGCGATTTTCGGTATTAAGACGGATTTTGTGCGCACGCCGAAATATAAGATTGAAGGGCAGCGGCAGGGAACATGGCTGCGCAAGAAATATCGCAAGAGCGCGGGATGGATGCCGTTCGCGGAAGTTTTTCTGGGAATTTATTTCGCGGCGGCGGTGGCGTATGCGATCCAGAATGAAAATTACGCTACGATTCCGTTCCTGCTGCTGTTCGTTTGGGGCTACCTCTATACGGGATTTATGTCGCTGGCGCAGGTTTACTTCGAGAAGTTGCGATTTGGAGTCGGCGTTGAGGCGAGCGAGGCGCGGGCTGCTTCGACGGGCGCGCCGGGATTTTAGCGCCGATTGCGCCGGATGATTGTGGCGTCGAGAACAAATCGTTTGAATCGAGCACGCCGAAATTCAATTTCACACGTCCAATGCCATTAGATTTTCAGAATCTGCGCGGATTCGTGCGCTTCGACTTTGCGAGGCGCCGCCAGGAGGAAGAATGAAAGTGAAAGAGGCTCGCCGGCTGAGTTCGATGCGCCCGATGCGCGCAATGCGCCCGATGCAATGGATTGGCGGAGTGATCGCCGCCGCGGTGCTGTTGAGTGCCGGCGTGGCTACGGCGCGATTCCGGCAGGGGAATGAGGAGTATGCGGCGCGGCGGGCGAAATTGGCGGCGCAGGTGGATGGGCCGGTGGTGGTGTTTGGCTATACGGGGCACGAAGATCTTTCGGAGTTTGCGCTATTTTTCCAGGAGAAGAATTTTTATTACCTCACCGGCGATGACGAGCCGGGCGGCGCGGTGCTTTTGATTCCCGATCCGCCAGCGGGGAAGAAGATCGAAGGAGCGCGCGACGTGCTCTATCTTCCGGCGCGCGATTACGCGCACGAAAAATGGGAAGGGCCGAAGGCGGGGGCGGATGATCCGGGCATCCGCGAGAAAACGGGTTTTCAAGACGTGCAGGCATTCGCGACATTGCGCGCGCGGCTTGAAGATCTGGCGAAAACGTATTCGACTTTTTACACGCTGCTTCCGGGGCAGGACGAAGAGGGCTATCCGCACCTGAAGAACTGGAGCGAGTGGCTGAAGCGCGCGGTGCCGTCCGCGAACGTGCTGGATATCACGCCGACGATCAACGCGATGCGGCAGGTGAAATCGGCGAGCGAGCTGGCGCTGATGCAGAAAGCGGTTGACGCGTCGGTGGACGCGCAGCTCGATGCGATGAAGCGCATGAAGCCGGGGCTGTACGAATATCAGGTTGCGGCGCGGATGAAAGAGATCCACGAATTTGAAGGCTGCTCGCGCGAAGCGTATTCGCCGATAGTCGGCGCCGGTTTTTTTTCCACGGTGCTACATTACAGCGCGCTTGATGCCCAGATTAAGGATGGCGATGTGGTGGTGCTCGACGTGGCCGGAGAATACGGCGGGTACGCGGCGGACATCACGCGGACGCTTCCCGCCAACGGGAAATTCTCAGCGCGGCAGCGGGAAATTTACGACATCGTGCTGGCAGCGCAGAATGCGGCCATCGCGGCGACAAAGCCCGGCGCGGCGATCCACGGAGGCGCGGTGGACTTGAACGTGATCGCGCGGGAATACATCAACACGCACGGAAAAGATCTGCACGGCGAGCCGCTGGGGAAATACTACATTCACGGATTGAGCCATCATCTCGGACTCGACGTGCACGATCCCGGCAGCGTGACGCGCGCGCTCGAGCCGGGCATGGTGTTCACAATTGAGCCGGGAATTTATATCCCGGAAGAAAAACTGGGCGTGCGCATCGAAGATGATGTGCTGGTGACGAAGGACGGCGCGGAAGTGCTGACGGCGAAGCTGCCGCGCAATCCGGACGAAATCGAGAAAATCATGGCGGCGGGCACCAAGAACTGACTTTGGGCGCTGTCGACTGTTGCGTCGGCTCGCGGTCGTCGGAACAGGTGATTCCTGAATACCATCGGCAGCGAAAGGAAACTGTTTCGGTGGCGCTTGCTTGGGCGCGTCCTGCTGTTCTTCCTGAGCAGTGCATTCGTATTGGCGGCAGCGGCGCCGCTGACGCAGAAAATACCTCGTCCGTGGGGAGACTTCGTTTTAAGCTTAGTTGCTGCCTTCGGAGCGTTCGCCCTAACGGTGCTCTTTGTTCGTTGGGAAGGGCTTCCTCTGCAGAGAGTAGGGGCCGCGCCCCAACGCGGCAGCCTGCTTCGTTTTGCCTTGGGCTTTCTCGCCGGTCTTGTTCTGGTTGCAATTTACGCGTCAATTTCAGCGGCGGTTGGACATGTTCGGTGGGTTCGCGCACCAGGGACCGGTCTTGCTGCCGCAGTGATGAGCCTTCTCACTTACATCGCGTTATCGAGCAGGGAAGAGCTGGGTTTTCGCGGTTACCCGCTGCTGCGTTTGAAGGAGTTCTTCGGTGTTTGGGGTGCGCAAATTATCGTAGCCCTTGCCTTCGGCGCTGAACACATCGCCGGAGGTTGGTCTTTGCCACGGGCCCTGCTCGGGGCTTCCGTGGGATCGCTGCTCTTCGGCATGGCGGCGATCGCAAGCAGGGGGCTCGCACTACCGATCGGCTTACATGCGGCGTGGAATTTCGGCGACTGGATTCTTGGTGGGAAAGGCTCGGGTGGTCTCTGGAACGCAGTCATCGATGAAGGGCACCGAGAAAGCGCGCAACTCGTCGCAACCATCGCCTATCTCGTGGTAATGGGCTCGGCAACATTTGCGTTTTGGATCTGGTACCGCCGGACAGTCAGAATCCAGTCGCAACCGTAGTTCTCGCAGGGCCAGCCGCCCGTGCAAGGGAGAGGGATTAAACGTCGTATGATCTCGTGCGCGCGACTGGGGAGCAAAACATATGAGCGTACAGGTACAAATCAAGAAGTATATTGCCAGCCAACCGGAGCCAAAACGGAGTGACATGCGAGAGTTGCATCGGCTCACACTTCAAGTGTCGCCAGAATGCAAATTATGGTTCTTCGATGGTAAAGACGACAAAAATCATACTGTTTCCAACCCCACGATTGGATATGGATTTCACACAATAAAATATGCCAATGGAAAGAGTAGAGAGTTTTTTCGAATTGGTGTGAGCGGAAACAAAACCGGAATCTCTGTCTATATTCTTGGTCTCAAAGATAAGAAGTATTTGGCCAAAACGTATGGAAAAAAACTCGGCAAGGCGAGCGTGACCGGATATTGCCTTCGGTTTAAAGCACTAAAGGATATAAACATCGATACGCTCGAAGCGGCAATCCGATATGGGCTTGCAGCTCAAGAATGAAAAAGGCAAGCAACTCGGAGGTTGTGCCTGGTAAGCGCCTTACCGGAAACGGGGCCACTAACCCCCTAAGAGGCGGATTGACGGAGGTTTATATCTCTGATATCGTAGTGAATTGATGGCAGGAAGAGGAAAATCCGCCCGAAAGTCGTCCTCACGGTCCCGAAGCGCATCGCGTAGCGGCTCTAAACCATTGAAAGATAAGGGATTAGGGAAATCCGCTCGTGCGCGTGCGGCTGTTGTGCATGCGCCTGATCCGGCTGCTTTGGCGCAGATGAAGCTTTACGAAGAGGGCCTTAAGTTATTGCAGGAACAGAAGTTCGCGAAATCGAAGCAATCCCTCGAAAAAGTCCTGTCGGGTCCCAATACGGAACTGGCCGACCGTGCGCGAGTGCATCTGAGGGGTGTGGAGCAGCGCCTTAGCCGCATTCCGGCGCCTTCGCCGAAGACGGCTGAGGATCATTACACGCAGGGTGTGGCGATGATGAACCTGGGCCGTTGGGATGATGCGCGGGAACACCTGGACCGCGCGCTGAAGGTGGCGCCGAAGGCCGATCACATCGTTTATGCCATGGCGGCGCTCGATTGCTTGACCGGCGAAGCAGACACGGCGATGGAACGATTAAAACTTGCCATTCAACTGCGCCCGGAAAATCGCTACCACGCGCGCAACGATGAAGACTTTGCATTTCTGCAAGAAGATCCCCGATTTACCGAGCTGCTCTATCCGGAGCGCGAGGGTTCCGCAGGGTAGTTCGTCAAAGTGAAAACCCCCAAGTGAAAAACAACCGTCAGAATCGCGGGCGGCCCGTGCGAGTTGTGGCTCTGGGCGGAGGCACGGGTTTGTCCACGCTGCTGCGCGGATTGAAAGAATATGTTGCGCGGAGACGCGCGGAGCGGCGGCGCTTGCCGATTGCGGATCTGGCGGCGATCGTGACGGTGACGGACGACGGCGGAAGCAGCGGACGGCTGCGACGCGAACAGCGAGTGCTGCCGCCGGGCGATATTCGCAATTGCATGGTGGCGCTATCGAAAGACGAGGCGCTGCTGAGTCATCTCTTTCAGTATCGCTTCAGCGGAGGCAAAGGTCTCGGCGGGCACAGCTTCGGGAATATTTTTCTTACGGCGTTGACGCACGTGACCGGCGATTTTCCGGAGGCGGTGCGGCTTTCGGGGCAGGTGTTGGCGATTCGCGGGCGAATTTTTCCATCAACGGCGCAGAACGTAACGCTCGAAGCGGAATTGGAAGACGGCAGAGTGGTGCGCGGCGAATCGAGAATTTCGCGCTCGACGCGGGCGATTCATCGCATCCGGCTGGTGCCGCCGAGCGCGCGGCCTTTGCCGGAAGTGCTGGAAGCGCTGCGCCATGCGGATTTGATTCTGGTGGGGCCGGGATCGCTTTATACCAGCCTGATTCCCAATCTGCTGCTGAAGCAAGTGACGGAAGTGCTGGCGCATTCGAAAGCCACGCGCGTTTACATCGCGAATTTAATGACGCAGCCGGGCGAGACGGATCATTTTTCGGTGGCCGATCATGTGCGCGCGATTTACGAGCATACGCGACCGGGATTGTTTGATTGGGCGGTGGTGAATCGCAAGCCGGTGCCGGCGCGCGTGCGGCGGCGGTATGCGTTGAAGGGAGCGGAGCCGGTGCGCGGGGCTTTGCAGGAATTGAATGAGATGGGGCTGGGTTGCGTTTACGGGGATTTGCTGCAGGATGGAAACGTGGTGCGGCACGATCAGATTCGATTGACGCGATTAATTTTGGATGAATTTGTGAAACGAACGCGCGCCAGATAGCCGGCAGGATCCTTCTCCACAGGTCACTGACGCGACACGAGTTCCTTGCGCCGAAATTCGGAGGCTCGTATACTGGCGCGCGCTGTGGAATGGAAGGCAGTACGTCACGGAAAGCGCGGTTGCCCGCATTCCTGAAGACCCCTCCTTGGAGGAATCGATGCCGACTCTCGTCAAGAATGAATTGAATGTCTACGAATGCGCGGAAGCGCGCTTCGAAGCGGCGGCAGCCAAGCTGGGCCTGGAAGAAGATCTCTACAATTATTTGAAATATCCGAACAAGGAAATCACGATTTACATTCCGGTGACGATGGATGACGGGCGGCTGAAGGTGTTTACGGGCTACCGCGTGCAACATTCGCTGGTGCGCGGGCCCGGCAAGGGCGGGATTCGTTATGCGCCGGATGTGTCGCTGGATGAAGTGCGGGCGCTGGCTTCCTGGATGACGTGGAAATGCGCGGTGGTGAATATTCCGTTTGGCGGGGCGAAGGGCGGAATTATTTGCGATCCGGAAAAGATGTCGCAGAAGGAATTGGAGCGCATGACGCGGAGATATACGGCGGAACTCTCGGACTGGATCGGGCCGGAACGAGATGTGCCGGCGCCGGATTTGGGCACGAACGAAAAAGTGATGGCGTGGGTGATGGATACGTACTCGATGCACATGCGGCATACGGTGACGGCGGTGGTGACCGGCAAGCCGCTGGATTTGGGTGGGTCGCGCGGGCGGAGAGAAGCGACCGGGCGCGGCGTGCATTTTGTTTGCGACAAGGCCATCGAGAAATTGAAGATGAAGCGCGAAGAATGCCGCGTGGTGATTCAGGGATTCGGCAACGTGGGATCTATGGCGGCGATGCTTTTGGGAGAAGCGGGCTACAAGATTACCGGAGTTTCGGATATTCACGGCGCGCTTTACAACGAAAAAGGGTTTGACGTGAACGCGTTGATCGAATGGGTGCACGTGAAGCACAAGCCGCTTCCAGATTTCCCAGGCGGTGGGGCGAAGATGGGCGGGCAGGAATTGTTATTTCAGCCGTGCGAGATTCTGATTCCCGCGGCCATCGAAAATCAGATTACCAGCGCGAACGCGCACCGCATCCAGACGCGGATTTTGTGCGAAGGCGCAAACGGGCCGACGACGCCTCCGGCGGATGAGACTTTGCGGGAGAAGGATGTTTTTATTTTGCCGGACATTCTGGCGAACGCGGGCGGCGTGACGGTGAGTTATTTCGAGTGGGTGCAGGACCGCCAGGGCTTTTTCTGGCGCGAGAGCGAAGTGAACGAGCGATTGAAAGACGTGATGGAACGCAGCTTTGATGAAATTGTGCGCTACGCGGAATCGCACGGGGTGAATAATCGCATCGCGGCGTATATGGTGGCGATTGATCGCGTGGCGTTCGCGCTGAAATTGCGCGGGCTTTACGCGTGAGGTAACGCTGGCGTTCTTACTGGTATCTTGCGAACGAAATTTTCGACCTTAGCTGCGGCAATTTACGGACTTACAGCCCTGGACATGTTTTTGACTTAGTGCTCCGTCCGGGATTTCCTCGTTGTGCGTGTGGCGCTCGCCGGATGCCGGCACGGAGGCCGGCGCTACCTTTCCGAAGACGTCTTCAATATCTCTTGCCGGAGTGTAATTCTGGGCGAAGGGTTTGGCGCGGTGGTGTATCATGGCGGCCAACGCGGGCGATTTTTTTGATTGGAGATGATGAATTCTGGCGTGATGGTTCCTGAGACGATTGTTCCCGGCGCGGTAAAAACTGAGGACGAGCATCGGCGAGACGTTTGCACGGCGGGCCGCTGGATACGCGAGCGCGGCTACGTGCCTTCGACCGACGGAAATATTTCCGTGCGGCTGGACTCGCGGCGCGTGCTTACTTCGCCCACCGGCATCAGCAAAGGCATGATGACGCCGGACGATCTGGTGATCACGGATCTGGACGGCAACAAGATCAGCGGGCGGCGGAATGCTTCCTCTGAATTGCCGATGCATCTTTTGATTTACCGGCGAAGACCGGATGTTTATGCGGTATGCCACGCGCATCCGCCGGTGGCGACGGGCTACGCGGCGGCGGGAGTGGCGCTGGATCGCGCGCTGCTGAGCGAATGCGTGATCGCGCTGGGATCGATTCCAGTGGCGCGTTATGGGACCCCGGGAACAGCGGAGCTTACGGACGCGATCGAGCCGCTGATTCAGCGTCACGATGCGATACTGCTGGCGAATCACGGCGTGGTTACGTACGGGCAGGATTTGCTGACGGCATTTTTCCGCATGGAGACGGCGGAGCACTTCGCGCGCGTTTCGCTGGTTACCGTGCTGCTCGGGAAACAAGTCTTGCTTTCCAGCGAAGATGTGGAAAAATTGCTCGCGGCGCGGGCGCGTTATGGGATTCAAGGCGCTCCGGCGGGCACTCCGCGGCCTGTGACGGCGGAAGCAGACGAGGCGGCGGTGACGGATCGCATCACGTTGAGCCGGCGGGAACTCGAGGCGCTGGTGGAAGACGCGGTGCGCAAAGACCGGATCGGGCGGTAAATTTTCGAGGCGTCGTTCGTTGCGGATGCGTTTGCGGAGGATGAAGAATGGGTGAAGCACTCGGAATGATCGAGACACGCGGCCTGGTGGCGATGATCGAAGCGTCGGACGCCATGGTGAAGGCGGCGAAAGTCACGCTGGTGGGATGGGAAAAGATCGGCTCGGGCTACGTGACGGCGATGGTGCGCGGGGACGTGGCGGCGGTGAAAGCCGCGACGGACGCGGGCGCGGCAGCAGCGCGGCGCGTAGGCGAGCTGATCGCCGTGCACGTGATTCCGCGGCCGCACCAGTCGCTGGAAGATGCGCTGCCGATCGGCAAGTCGGCGATGGCGGCGGCATCGAAGTAGCGCTGTAGCGCTTCGCGATTGGGAAGCGCGGGCGGCGCCGCGCGGCGCTCGAGGGACGAAATGCGTCGGCGAAGTTTCTTCGTTTTGCAGTAAAGGCAAATCCTCAACACAAAATGATTCTCGGCCGCATCGTCGGTACCGTGGTTTCCACCCGCAAAGATCCTCGCCTGGAAGGAAAAAAACTTTTAATCGTGAAGCCGGTTTCGCCGCAGGGACAGGATGAAGCCGGGTATGTGATTGCCGTGGATGCGGTGGGCGCGGGATATCGCGAGACGGTGCTGATTGTTGCGGGCAGTTCGGCGCGCATGGCTGCGGAGTGCAAGGATCGGCCGGTGGACGCGGCGATCATCGGGATCGTGGATACGGTGATGTTGGATGAAGCGCGGGATGGCGAGCTGGCGGCGGCGAAAAATAAATAACATGATCCTTGCGCGCGTGATCGGGAACGTTGTGGCTTCGGCGAAGGATGCGTCACTTGAGGGAATCAAGCTGATGGTGGTGCAGCCGATTGGGCGAGACGGCGCTGCGAAGGGGCGGGCGGTGGTGGCGCTGGATTCGGTGGGAGCGGGGGTTGGGGAGTTGATTTATTTTTGCCGCGGGCGGGAGGCTAGCTTTCCGTTTCTGCCGGTGGAGGTGCCGACGGAAGCTACGATTGTGGGGATTGTGGACGCGGTGAACCTTGCGAAGGGCTAGCCGGCGAAGAACTGGGTAGTGGCGGGCGACTCCTTCATCCGGGCCTCATCCGGGCAAAAAGAGAAGTCAAGGCAGGTATCGGCGTCGTGCGAGAAACAATTTACGACAAAATGTTACACGTGTAACGCACGAGCAAAAGTGTGTCTTTCATACCACAAAAGTACTATCAAACGTACAGTACCTATTCTATTTTCCATAAATTGCTGCAAGCTTTAGATATATAGATAGTTACTCCGAAATTTACGTGAAATTAAATGAACAAAAAGCGAAGGCGATCGAAAAATCCCCGAGGATAGCTGTTCCTCGAACGAGGCCGCAGAGCTATGCAGCCCTTTTGCGACTCCAGGCTGCGTTAACCTTTCTAGGGCTGCGTTAGCTTGATGTAGCCGAAGGCCTGAGTAAATCCTGCGCTTGCGGCATCCTTGCCGGTGCGGGCGAAGGAGCAACTGGTGTTAATCGCGCGCGTGATCGGGGATGTGGTGGCGACGCAGAAAGCGGCGTCGCACGTGGGGCGCAAAATACTGGTTGTGCAGCCGCTCAATCTGGATGGGTCGGATCGCGGCGAGCCGGTGCTGGCGCTGGATGCTGTGGACGCCGGCGAAGGCGATCGCGTGCTGCTTTCCACTGAAGGATATTCGGCGATGACTTCCGTGGGCCGGCCGAACTCGCCGATTGATTCGGCGGTTGTGGGAGTGATCGACGAGATCGAGTTGCACGAAATTCGTTAGGCCAACGTGGTTGCACGAACATCGTTGAACGAAATGCGTTGCACGAACTCCGCTAAACGTATTTCGCCGCTAGACGAAATTCCGCGCTGACGCAAATCAACTCCGGGATATTTTCTGAAGAAAAAAGCAGCGAGCGGCATGGGATGTACCGCTCGCTGTCGTCCTGTGGGTGCTTCGGGTTACTCCTGGACGATGGCTGTGCGCGTCTTTCCGCCGAAGCGGATTTCCTTTACGACGGTGCCCTCGAGCACCAGCGCGCTGGAATCGTTTTTCTGTTTCGCGTCCTGCCATTGGACCGGAACTTCGGCCACCAATTTTCCCCCATCGGCCAAGACCTGCACTTTAGTTTCGTCGGCGATGAATACGTAGTTGCCGGCTTTCAATTGTTTTCCGCCAAGCGTCACCGCGTTGACGATGGAAATTTGGGCTTTCATTGTGGCTTTTAGTTCCTTGGCCCCGGCGGGTATGGCAAGGGCTGGAAGGAGCATCGCCACGATCACTGCTAACGCGGCGAATTGCGCAATGCGACGTTGTGACATCTTGGTTTCTCCTTTTGATTAGCCCCAGTCACTCGGTTAGACGAACGGTTTCACGCCAGGAAAGCAAATCATGTTTTTTCCGGCGCAGATTTTTATTGATTCATAAACATTCAGTTTGCGAATCCGAACACACCCGTCCCGCAAGCGGACAATCGAGAAATCGCCCGGTATGCTGAATGGCGCGTCAATTGGAATTACGTGGATGCGGGCGAAAATGTTTCGTTAAAGTTTTGTAAGAGTGCTGCGCCAATTTGAGACGAGGCGCACTGCGTTGACACCTCTGCAACGCTAATCAATAATCGCTGCGGCATGATTGGACAGCTTCGCGGAAAACTTACCGACCGGCGGCCGAACCAGATCATGGTGGACGTGGCGGGCGTGGGATATCTGGTGCAGATTCCGCTGTCCACATTTTCCGCGCTTGGCGCGCTGAATTCCGATGTGACGGTTTTGATCCACACGCACGTGCGCGAGGATCAACTCACGTTATACGGATTTTTGACCGCGCGCGAAAAGCAGATTTTTGAATTATTGATTTCGGTGAGCGGAGTGGGGCCATCGCTGGCTTTGAAAATTCTTTCCGGGATGAGGATCAGCGAGTTGCTGCCGGCGATACGCAATAGCGATCTGGCGCTGCTGGAACGAATTCCCGGGATCGGGCGAAAAACGGCGGAGCGAATCGTGGTCGAGTTGCGGGATAAGGCCGCGGCGCTCGAGCCGGCCGAAGCGGGAAAGGCGGCGACGCGTTCACCGCTCGAAGCCGATGTGGCGTCGGCGTTGGCAAACCTTGGCTACGAGCCGCGTGCCGTGGAGCGCACGCTGGAGCAAATTCGCAAAAGCGGCGCGACGGAAAACGATTTCAATGCGCTGCTGCGCGCCGCGCTGCAACAACTCGGCGGAGCGAAAATGCAGCGCGGCGCGCACGCCGGAAATGCGGAATGAATCGTTGACGATTTCGAGGTAGAGTAGGCTGCGTATGGAAATCAGCGACACCCGGCACCGGCTGGTCTCAGGGCGCGCGTTTGATGAGGATGCGCGCATTGAAGCGAGCGTGCGCCCGAAAAAGCTCGCGGACTACATCGGGCAGACGCGCGTGAAGGAAAATCTGTCCATCGCCGTGGAAGCGGCGCGCACGCGCGGCGAAGCGCTCGATCACGTGCTGCTCTACGGACCGCCGGGACTGGGCAAGACCACGCTGGCGCAGATTTTGGCGAATGAGATGGGCGTGGCCATCAAAGTAAGCTCGGGGCCGCTGCTGGAGAAAAAAGGCGACCTGACCGCGGTGCTCACCTCGCTGGACAAGAAGGATTTCTTTTTCCTGGATGAAATTCACCGCCTGCAGCCTGCGCTGGAGGAAATTTTGTATCCGGCGATGGAGGATTTCCGGATTGATCTGGTGATCGGGCAGGGGCCCGGCGCGCGAATTCATCCTTATCAGCTGAATCGCTTCACGCTGGTGGGAGCCACCACGCGAGCGGGCTTGCTGATGGCGCCGCTGCGTTCGCGGTTTGGAATTGTGCACCGGCTGGATTTTTATACGCCGGAGGATTTGTTTTTGATCGTGAAGCGCTCGGCGACGATTCTTGGGATCCAAACGGATGATGCCGGAGCCGAAGAGATTGCGCGCCGCAGCCGCGGGACGCCGCGCGTGGCGAACCGGCTTTTGCGCCGCGTGCGCGATTACGCGGAAGTACGCGCGAAGGGACATATCAATCGCGAGGTGGCGCAAGAGGCGCTGGCGATGCTGGGCGTAGATGATCATGGGCTGGATGAAGTGGACCGCAATTTACTTCTCACCATTATCAATAAATATTCGGGCGGGCCGGTGGGATTGAATACCATCGCTGCTTCGCTGAGTGAAGAAGAAGACGCGATTGAGGAAATTTACGAGCCTTATTTGATGCAGCTTGGGCTGCTTGATCGGACGCAGCGCGGGCGCGTGGCTACGGCGCTGGCTTATAAATATTTTGGGATGGACGAGCCGCGGCGGCAGGCGGCGATGTTTTGAGTGGGGTAGGGGTTTTGGCGGGGGTTGGCGATTGCATTTCTGACTTCAGTTAGAGATCACGCGTGGATTTATAATTCCGTTCGACAGACTTATTAAACGTTGTTGTCCGCGGTCGGCCTCGGCTCTGGCGTTGTGTTTTGCTCGTCGGATGCCGGCAGGGACGCCGGCGTTACCAGGCAAAACGTCGGACGACCTGATGGACGCTCTCCGCTCCGCCTAGGCGGGCTCAGAATAAATTGGCGCTACTTGCGGCTTAGGAATGCGTCGATCGCGGCGCGGGTTTCTTTTGCGCGGACGAATGGCGCGAAGTGGCTGCCGTTTTCCTGGCGGATCAATTTTGCGCCGGGGATTTTGGCGGCGGCGAATTCGGCGTGCGCGAAGGGCACCACTTCATCGGAATCGCCGTGGATGATCAGCGCCGGTTGCTGAATTTGCTCGAGCGGAACTTCGGCTAGCGATGAAAGGTAGCCGGCATCGTTCATCACGCCTGCGTAGCGCGGCTTTACCGGCACTGAAGTGGCCATCAGTCGCAGAGCGTCGCGGCGATCGGCGGGCGAGGTGGCCGAAGAGCGCTCGAATGTCGTGAAAGCTTGCTGCGAAATTGGGGCCGTGAAGTGGTGATAGAGCAGCGAGACGAACCAATTCGCGGTGTTCGAGGTTGCAATTGCTGGAACGCGGGACGCCACCTCCGCTCGCCGGGGGAGCGTCAATCGCTGCGTCACCGCGCAGAGCAACACGATGTGCGTGCAGCGCTGCGGATGGCGCAGCGCAAATTGCAGCGCGGGCGGACCGCCGCCGGAAATGCCGATGATCGCCACGCGGTCGATCGCCAGCGAGTCCAGTAGAGCCGCGAAAGCGTCCGCTTGCTCTTCCGGCGTCGCACCCACCGCCAGCGGCGTGCGCAGATAACCGGGACGCGAAATCGCGATGGGCCGGAATTGCGGCGCGAGGATTAATTCCGCGGCGACCATTCCTTGATCGAAGCCGCCCAACGTTCCGTGGGAAATGAGGACAGGCGATCCGGTCGAGGTCGTCGAGTATTCCATCTCGCCGCAGCGCGTTTTCACCAAACGGCTCGATGCGCGTAAACCAGCCAGCGTGCGCGCGTCCCATTGCGCAGCGAGATGCCGCAGCCACAACGCCGCAAGCACAGCAGCGCCGCACACGATTGCAATCCAGGCAAAGATACTCAAGCGCAAGCCCCTTTACGCTCTTCGCCAGCCTCAAACTCCTACGGTATCATCGCTGCGCTGCGCCGCAACGAATTGCGTGCGACGGTATGATTCCATGAATAAAGTCTATCTCTCGCTCGGCTCGAATCTCGGGGACCGCGAAGCAAATCTTGCGCGTGCGATGGAAAAACTGGAATCGCGCGGCGTGAAGATTCTGCGGCGCTCGGCGATCTACGAGACCGAGCCGGTGGAAATCCGCGAGCAGGGCTGGTTTCTGAATTGTGCCGTAGAAGCGGAAACGCAACTGGCGCCGGAACAATTGATGAGCGCGCTGCTGGAAATCGAAGCCGAGTTGGGGCGTCACCGCGGCGTGAAGTACGGCCCTCGCGTGATCGATCTCGACATTCTTCTCTTCGACTCGACGGTCGTAAACTCCCCGCTGCTGGAGATCCCGCATCCACGTATGGCCGAGCGGCGCTTCGTTCTGGTTCCGCTGGCTGAAATTGCTCCCGATGCCGAAAATCCCCTGCTGCATCGCACCGCTGCCGAGCTTCTGGCGCAATGCACCGATGCCAGCGAAGTACGCCGTTGGGTTCGGCCGGGTAGTTGATTCCCGGCGAAACCAACGGCGTTGCGCAGCGAGGGACAACTTCTTGCTGAAGCAACTTTTCCAGTTCCGAATCCCGCGACGAAGAATCTCGTCCGGTTAGCTGCTCCGCAGCACTTTCATCCAGTGCAGCGTGAGCGATGCCGGCGCCAGAGCCCGCAGCTCGATCTCGGCATAGTGTCCCTGCGCGATTTCGCGCCAGGTGTATACGCCGGGCTCGGAATCCTCGCGCACGTGGCCTTTCAAGCGATCGAGAAAGCCACGCGCATCCTCGAGCGAAACTTTTTCCACCGACGCAGGCCGCGCCAGCGCTTCCACAATGTAACTGCGCATGAGCTTCGGCCAGTACGCGCGAAAAAGTTCCTGCGAAGCGAAGACGTCGCTCCAGGCCACTTCTCCGCCATACGCCACTACCACTCCCACCACCGATTCGCCCTTCAAATCGGCGGTGGCGGCGGCGAATTTGCGATCCACTTGCTCGGCGAAGGCGTCCACGTCACGACCCACTTGCGTAGACTGATAAATCTTGCGATAGGACTGGCTCGGCGCTTCGCGAGCGATCACGTCGCCCAGCGCACCGGCGGAAAGGCGCGGTGGCGGCGACGCTTGCACGGTGGACGTAGATGTTCCGATCCCCGAAGCGCTGCCGCTGCCCGAGCCTGCAACTCCCGCCGGATCCGCATTGCGCGACTCTGGCCTCGCCGTCGTTCCCGATCGCACCGCGGCCCACACTTTCGTTTGATCCGCATCCACCGCTGCCTTTTCGCGGACGCTGGGATGCACCATCGTGTTCGCAGCCGCAAATTTTTCAGAGCCGCCGGTCCAGCGGCCGTGTTCGACGCAAAAAACATCCAGAGGCAAAGGCGCGCCGCCGACCGGCACAATGCGATCCTTGCCCACGATGCGATCCTGCTTGCCTCCCGATACGATTTCGCCGGCCAGCAGAATCACCGGCTTCTTCCCGCGATTGATCAACACCAGGCGATTGACTTCGGCTCCGCCTCCTTGCGGGGGCGCAGGAATCACGTCGCCACTTCGCGAGCGGCGCAAATATTCGCTGCTGCCGCGTTCGGTGACCACAACGTCGCCGGAAGCCAAGCCCTCATCGAGCGTTTCAAACTGTTCCGTGTCCGCATCGTTTTTCGAGAGCACCGGAAACACGGTGAGATTTTCATAGCGCACCGCTTCGCCCAGCCGCCATCCTTCGGGGCCGCCGTGCTTTCCTTCGCTTCCGCCGCCCCCGGCGCCACCGCCGTCAAAACTTGCCGGCGCCGCCGGACCACCTAAGAGCGCCATGGCCGCCAATCCCGCCACGGCCCAATCAAATCGCTTGTGCAATTTCATAAAAGCCTCCCGCTAAAATTTCGAATGAAGAAGGTTCGCCTTCGTAACTCAGAACGCGGGTGGCGGGCTTTCTTGCAGCACTTCGAGGCCGGGGAAGTCCTGTTCAGCCCCGGTTAGCGGCCGTTCAGGCAAAAGCACTCCCGTAAGATGCATCAATTAGTGTAGATTGGTAGTTCCGTTCTCACCCGGTGGGGTTTGCCCGGGAGAGCCATCGGAGGCTTTTCCGTGAATCCTATCAAGCCAGCCACGGCTGCTGCGCCCGAAGAGACGGCCACGCCCGCCCGTAATTCCCTTAGCATCACTGACAACCGGACCGGGCGGAAGTACGAGCTGCCGATTAAGAACGACACGATCCGGGCGATGGACCTGCGGCAGATCAAAGTGAACGAAGGCGATTTCGGGATGATCAGCTACGATCCCGCGTTCACGAACACCGCCTCGTGCATTAGCCGCATCACTTATATTGATGGCGACAAGGGAATTCTGGAATATCGCGGCTACCCGATCGAAGAACTGGCGGAGAAGAGCACTTTCCTGGAGACGGCCTACCTGATTCTGCACGGCGAGCTGCCCACCAAGACGCAACTTGAGGATTGGACGTACAACGTAACGCATCACACGTTCATCCACGAGAGCATCAAGAAATTTCTGGAAGGATTCCATTACGACGCGCATCCGATGGGCATGTTGATTTCTACCGTCGCAGCGCTTTCGACTTTCTATCCGGACGCCAAGGATATTTTCAATCCTGATTCGCGCCGGAAACAAACATACCGGCTGATCGGCAAGATGCCGACGCTTTCCGCGTTCGCGTACCGCCATAGCCTGGGCATGCCGTACGCCTATCCCGATAACGAGCTGAGCTACGCGGCGAATTTCCTGAACATGCTTTTCCGCACCACGGAAATGAAGTACCACGCGAATCCGACGCTGGAGCGCGCGCTCGATATTCTTTTCATCCTGCACGCCGAGCATGAGCAGAATTGTTCTTCGACAGCGATGCGCGGCGTGGGTAGCTCGCACGTGGATCCGTATTCCGCGATCGCCGCGGCGACGGCGGCACTTTATGGCCCGCTGCACGGCGGCGCGAATGAAGCGGTGCTGCGCATGCTGGTGGATATCGGCTCGGTGGATAAAGTGCCGGCATACGTGAAGAGCGTGAAAGCGGGCGAGCGCAAGCTGATGGGATTTGGCCATCGCGTTTACAAGAATTACGATCCGCGGGCGCGCATCGTGAAGCACATCGCTTATGAAGTTTTCGACGTGATGGGCCGCAACCCGATGATTGATATCGCGCTGGAAGTGGAGCGCATCGCACTCGAGGACGATTACTTTATTTCGCGGCGGCTCTATCCCAACGTGGATTTTTATACCGGGCTGATTTATCAGTCGATGGGTTTCCCGGTGACCATGTTCCCGGTGCTCTTCGCTATTCCGCGTACGGCCGGATGGATCGCGCAGTGGGAAGAAATGCTGCTCGACGCCGAGCAGAAAATTTCGCGGCCGCGGCAGGTTTATCTCGGCGCCACGAAGCGCGGCTACATCCCGATTGATAAGCGATAATTTTCCGCAAATCGCGCGGCAATCACGCCGCGCCGCCCCTCTAAGTGCCCGCCCGTCAAGCGCATCGCCATCCGCAAATCCCCGGGTATTCGAATGCCAGGACTTCCGAAGCAAGCCCGCCTCTCAAATCGGTTGCAAGTGGCCGAAAACTCTGGCAAAACAACCTGCACCCCTTGGGCGGAGGCCCTGAAAATGCAGATTGCCACGCGGCGGAACGGCGATATCTCGATCGTGGATGTCACCGGGGATATCACGCTCTACCATTCACCGGACCTGCGCAAGACGCTGTTGGATTTGATCAAGGCGCAAAAAATTCCCTACGTCATCGTGAATCTGACGGCGGTGAAATATATAGATAGCGCGGGCGTGGCATCGTTGATTGAGGGTTTGAAAGCAGCGCGGGACATGAAGAGCCGCTTTTCTCTTTTTGGGTTGAGCCGGGTGGCGCGGGAAGTGCTGGAATTGACGCGGTTGCTGAAGGTGTTTGAGGTGTATGACAACGAAACGCAGGCGGTCGAAAGCAAACCAGTAAATCCATGAGGGCGGGAGTGGCGGCAATCCGCCGCAAAACTCCACAGCGATGGCATTCACTGATACCGTAGGCCGCGGCACGATCGACACTCTCGCGTATGTCGGGCAACTCGCCCGGCTGACAGGCCGCGCCGCGATTGCCGTGGTCACCGGGCCGCAGCAAGGCCAGGGCATACGCTACCGGCGCGCGGTGCACCAGGCCATGGCCGTGGGCATCGAAGCCGTTCCGATCATCTCCCTAATCACCTATTTTGTTGGCGTAATTTTGGCGCTGCAATCCGCGCACGAGCTCAAGCGCTTCGGGGCCATGGAATTCGTGCCCAACGCCGTAGCTCTTTCTCTGACGCGTGAACTCGGCCCGCTCATGACTGCCATCATCGTGATCGGCCGGTCGGGCTCGGCGTTCGCCGCGGAAATCGGCACGATGAAGGTGAGCGAGGAAATTGACGCGCTGGAAACAATGGCGCTCGATCCGGTGCGCTTCCTCGTGGCGCCCAAGCTCATCGCCATGATGCTGATGATGCCTTGCCTCACGATGTGGTCCGATTTCATGGGCATCACCGGCGGCGCGACGTTCGGCATTCTCGGCGCCGGCTTTACCTTCAACTCTTACTTCCGCGCTACCCTCGATGCCTTGTTGCGCGAGGACATCGTCAGCGGCCTGATCAAGAGCTTCATGTTTGGCCTGGTCATCACCGCGGTCGGCTGCCAGGAAGGTTTTCTCACCGGCCTCGGGTCCGAGCAGGTGGGCCGCTCGACGACTACGGCTGTGGTGAAGTCGATTTTTCTCGTGATCGTGGTTGACTTAGTGTTTACGGCGCTATTTTATTTCACGTCGCCGAGTTAGGTTTCTCGGTAAAATTTTTGGATTCGAGACGGACGCAACCCGGTCCGGCTAAATTTATGACGCCCAGCTCAGAAGCTCCGACGGAAGCACGCGGCTCCGCGATATCCGTCCGCGACCTGCGCGTCGCCTATGGCGAGCGTGAAATCCTGCACGGCATCAGCTTCGATGTGATGGCCGGCGAGACTCTAGTGATCCTCGGCGGGTCAGGGTCCGGCAAAAGCACGCTGCTGCGCACGCTCGTCGGGCTGGAGCGCCCCACCAGCGGGGAAATCTGGATCGGCGGAAAGAACATGGCCGGGATCAGCGCCAAGGAACTCAACGATCTGCGCAAGACCATCGGCATGTCATTCCAAGGTTCGGCGCTTTTTGGCTCCATGACCGTGGGCGAAAATGTTTCGCTGCCGCTCAAGGAGCACAGCCCTCTCGACGCCTCCACCATCGAGATCATGGTGCGCCTGAAGCTCGACCAGGTGGGCCTCGCCGGATACGAGAACTACATGCCCGCGCAACTCAGCGGCGGAATGAAAAAGCGCGCCGCCGTCGCCCGCGCGATTTCCATGGACCCACAAATTTTGTTTTTCGATGAGCCTTCCGCCGGACTCGATCCGATCATCGCCGCGGGAATCGACGAGCTGATCTTGAAACTGAAAAAAGCGTTTGGAATGACCTGCGTGGTTGTGACCCACGAGCTGCCGAGCGCGTTTCTGATCGCCGACCGCATGATTTTGGTGGACCGCGGCGTGATCGTCGCCAACGGCACGAAAGACGAAATCCAGAAGAGCCAGCAGCCGCGCGTGCGGCAGTTTCTCGATCGCATCGCCGAGCCGGAACTCGAGGACGAGTTGAGCTACCTGCAAATGCTCATCGGAGATGAATCTGACGCCAGGAAATAGCGCGGCACGAAGCCGCTGGAGACGCTGAGGGTCGTGATATACTCCCGGCTTTCCGTGGCGATGCAAAGCGCGGAGTGCGGCAGTTTTAAAGTCTGAGGTCGAGGTCAAAGGCAGGATGGAATCAAAGCGCGAACAGGCCTTCGTCGGAGCTTTCGTGATCGTCGCGATCGTGATCCTGCTGTTCACGCTGTTTTATATTTCCGGATCTTTCCGCAGCAGCGGAAACCGCTACCTTGCCTATTTCAAGAATGCCGGCGGCCTTCAGGAAGGCGGGCAGGTGCGCTATGCCGGCGGTCCTCCCATCGGCCGCATCCTCAGCGTCAAACCCGATCCGAAGAATGTCGCGCAGATGCAGGTTGAATTCCGCGTTGAGCCGAACGTACCGGTGAAAACCGACAGCACGGTAAAAATCGCCAGCCTCAGCGCTTTGGGCGAAAATTTCCTCGGGATCCTGGCGGGCTCTCCGTCTGCGCCGCCGGCCCCGGACGGCTCCACGCTGCAGACCGGCGCTTACACCAGCCTTGATGATATTGAAGCTTCGATCGGCGATCTGGCGCCACAAGCAAAGGAACTGATCAAGAATCTGAATGCGCGCGTGGTGGAACTGCAGGACACCATCGTGCGCGTGAATGATTTGCTCAATCCGGAGAACCGCAGAAATATCGCCGGCGTGATGGCCAACGCGAATCAAATGTTGGCCGAGAACCGGCCGGTGTTACATTCCGCGCTCACGCACGTGGACGAGCTGACGGCGAAACTTACGCCCATGCTCGATGATTTCAAAAAGACGCTGAAAAAGACGGATGACGCGATAACCAACGCCGACGCGATGATCACCGAGGATCGCCCGGAAATTCACGCCTCGCTGCTGAAGTTGCATGAAACTTTGAATTCCACCGCATCGCTCACCGATCAGCTCGACCGTACGCTCAACGTCAACAGCAGCAACATCGACGAGATGATCGAGAACATGCGCCAGATTTCGGAAAACCTGAAAGAGTTCACGGAGACGATCAAGACGCGGCCTTACACTCTGATTCGCAGTTCCGAGCCCAAGCCGCGCCAGCCAGGCGAGGCACCCCCGCCATGATATTTTTTGCCCGATCGCGCAGCACAAATTTTCGCCGGCTTTCGTCCGCCGCTTCCAGCGGCGTCGCTCTCGCGACTCTCGCTCTCTGCGTGCTGCTCGCCAACTGCGGCTCCGCTCGCCCGGTGAAGTACTACACGCTCGAGGGCTTGCCGCCGACGCCCTCGCAGACTGCCGCAACCTATCCCGTCACCATCGTCGTCGGACATATTTCCGCACCGCTTCTCTATCGCGATGACCGTATCGTTTTCAGCAGCGGCACCGTGCAGCTTGGCTCCGACAGTTTCAATCGCTGGGCCGAGCAGCCCACGGAAATGCTGGAATCCATGATGCTGCAGGACCTGCGCGCTTCCGGGCAATTCCGCACCGTGCAGCGCCTCACCAGCAATTCCAAAGGCGATTACATGCTCCGCGGCCATCTTTCCTCCTTCTGCGAAGCCGATACACCGCAGTTATCCGCGCGGTTTGCGATCGAGTTCGAACTGTTTCAACCTAAGACAGGCACTGTGATCTGGAATTTCTCTTACGCCCACGATGAACCAGTGAGCGGGAAAACCACCACGGCGGTAGTCGAGGCACTGCAGACCAACGTCCGTACCGGATTGCAACAGGCCATCAGTTCACTCACGCAATATTTCGCCGCCCATCCGGCACAGTAAGTGCTCTAAAGATCCTCGCCGCATCGCAACTGCAGTTTCATTTGCGCATCGCTGCCGCATTTTTCTCAAGTCGTCCGCTCTCCTGCCGATGTTTCTAGCCGAGTAGCCCGATTCAGCGCCAAGCATGGGCATAAGTGTCTTTGAACGAACACAAGACGCGCCGGCGCAGTGGCTATTGCTCGCAGGAATGAATGAGGGGAATCCAGGGTGGAATTCCTGAAATGGCTTTTCTCTTCGGGCGATTTCATGCCCCACGGTTATTGCTACCTGTGGGACACGCGGCTTATTTGGCTGCACTTGATTTCCGATAGCCTGATTTTCTTGGCGTACATGACCATCCCGGTGACGCTTCTGCGGGTGGTGAGAAGCCGGAATGACTTGCCGTTCGGATGGATGTTCGGCTGCTTTGGGATTTTCATCGTTGCTTGCGGCCTGACGCACGCGATGGAGATTTGGAATCTCTGGCACGCCGCTTATTGGATTTCCGGAGTGATCAAGGCGATCGCCGGTATCGCATCGATTGGCACCGCCATCCTCTTATTCCGTTTGGCTCCCGTTGCGATCGCGCTGCCCAGCTTCGCGGATTTGCGCAATGCCCACGAAGCCACAATGATTCAGGCGGTGGAGGTCGCCGCGCAGGAAGCCAAGTTCCGCGGCATTCTGGAATCCGCTCCCGATGCCATGGTGATCACCGACGAGCAAGGCCGCATCGTGCTCGTAAACGCGGAAACCGAAAAGCTTTTCCGCTATCACCGCGAAGAACTCATCGGAGAGTCCGTCGAAGCTCTCGTCCCCGAGCGTTTCCGGCACACACATCCCTCGCACCGGGTGCAGTACGCCACGCATCCGCGGCGGCGCGCGATGGGCGCGGGACTCGAACTTTGCGGCCTGCGCAAGGATGGCACTGAATTCCCGGTGGAAATCAGTTTGAGTCCGCTCGAAACTCCGGATGGCGTTCTGATTTCCAGCGCCATCCGCGACGTCACCGAGCAGAAAAGAACGCAGCAACTTCTGCAGAGGGCCAATCTGGAATTGGAGACACGGGTGGCCGACCGTACCGCCAATCTCGAGTCCGCCAAGGCCGAATTGGAGACGGTGGTCGCACGTCAACACCGTGCCGAAGAAGAAATCCGGCAGTTCAATCAGGAGCTCGAGGGCCGCGTGCGCATTCGCACAGCGGAGTTGCAGGCGGCGGTAGAAGAGCTGGCGCTGGAAATGGCGCAGCGCAATCGCGCCGAGAGGGCGTTGAAAGAGCACGCCACGAAACTACGCGATCAGGCCGCGCTTCTGGAACTGGCGCACGATGCCATTTTTGTGCGGGATATGGCCGGGCGCATCACCTATTGGAATACTGCTGCTGAGGAACTCTACGGCTGGACCCGCGGCGACGCGCTCGGACGCGTGAGCCACGAACTTCTCACCACGCAATTCCCCGATACTCTTGAAGACATCATCGCGGATCTTCTGCGCAACGGAAAATGGGACGGAGAGCTGCAGCATCAGAAAAAAGACGGCAACTGGATCACCGTGGCCTCGCGCTGGTCCATCCAGCGAAATGAACAAAGCGTCCCTTTGGCAATCCTAGAAATCAATAACGACATCACCGCGCGCAAAGCCGCGGAACAGCTGGCCCACGAGACGGAAGAAAATGTTCGCCGCTTGAATCAGGATCTGATCTACCGCTCTGCCGAACTGGAGACTTCGAATCGCGAGCTGGAATCGTTCAGCTATTCCGTTTCCCACGATCTGCGCGCGCCGCTGCGGCATATTGATGGGTTCGCGCGCATCCTGATCGAGGAACATGGCGAGCGTCTCGGTCCCGATGCGATGCGCTACGTGCAAAAGGTAGTGGACGGCGCGGCGCAGATGGGCCGCCTGGTGGAAGATCTGCTGGATCTCGCGCGCGTAGGCCGCATTGGGCCCAAGCGCGAGGACGTGAATCTCAACGATCTCCTCCACAACATCGTCGCGAACCTTTCCGCGGACCTCAACGGGCGGGAAATTTCCTGGCAGATCGAGCTTCTGCCCGCCGCGTACTGCGATGGCGGCTTGATTCGCATCGTCCTCAACAATCTCGTTTCCAACGCGGTGAAGTTTACGCGCCAGTGCGAGACGCCGAAGATTCAGGTCGCCACATGCATCGCGGGCGGCGACGAGGCCTTTTTCGTCCGCGACAACGGTGTCGGTTTCGACCCCCAATATGCCGATAAGCTATTCGGCGTCTTCCAACGCCTGCATCGCGCCGACGAGTTCGAAGGCACGGGCATTGGCCTGGCCACGGTGCAACGCATCATTCGCAATCACGGCGGCCGCATCTGGGCGGATTCCCGGCCTGGAGAAGGCGCCACATTTTATTTCACGTTGGGTTCCCCTCGAGATAGAGCGCGGCTCGAGGAATCTCCTTCGGAGGTGAGTCATGCCTAATTCCAAAATGAATGAAATCCTGCTGGTGGAAGATAATCCCGGCGACGCGGAGTTAACGCTGCACGCCCTGGCGCGCAATGGAGTGCCACAAACGGTTCATACCGTGCGCGATGGCGAAGAAGCGCTCGATTTCCTTTTCTGCCGCGGAGCTTATTCCGCAAGAAAATTTGAGACGCCGCCGCGGCTGGTGCTCCTGGACTTGAAGCTCCCAAAGGTAAACGGCCTCGAAGTGCTGCAGCAGGTGAAAGAAGACCCGCGCACGCGCGCCATACCGGTGGTGATGCTGACCTCCTCGCGCGAGGAGCGCGATCTGGTGGCGGGATACCAGAAGGGCGCGAACAGTTACATTCAAAAACCGCTGGACTTCATGGAATTCCGCGAAACCGCCAAGCATCTCGGGCTCTACTGGTTGAGCATCAATATGCCCCCGCCGGCAATGGCATTCCACGGGGAATGAGGGTTGAGTATGGCCGAAACACGAACGCAAACGACGATCGCCGCCACGCCCACGGCTCCGGTGCGGGTGCTTATGGTGGAGCACGATCAGGACGACATCGAGCTGTGTCTCCGCGAACTGAAGCGCGACGGCCTGGCCATTGCGCCGAAATTCGTAGGCTCGCGCGCGGAGTTTGCGGCCGCCGCTCGCGAGCACCAGTTCGACATAATCCTCGCCGACTACCGCCTCCCCAATTGGACGGGCATCGATGTGCTGAATCTCGCGAGAGAGCTCGGCCTCGATATCCCTCTGATACTCGTCACCGGAACGCTCGGCGAAGAACTGGCGGTGGAATGTATCAAGCGCGGCATCAATGATTACGTTCTGAAGCATCAACTGGCGCGGCTGGGACTGGCGATCCGCAAGGCGCTGGAAGAAAAAGCGCTGCGCGAAGAGCAAGCGCGCACGCAGCGAGCGCTTTACGAGAGTGAGATTCATTATCGCTCGCTGGTGGAAAATGCCCCGGAAGCGATCACTGTTTTTGACGCGGAAGCGCGAAAGTTCGCGGACGTGAATCAGCGCACCGAGTTGCTCTTCGGGTTGTCGCGCGAAGAGTTGCTGGGTTGCGAGCCTGGAGCATTGAGTCCGGAGCGGCAGCCGGATGGCCGGTTGTCGCTGGAAGCGGCGCAGGAATATACCGAACGCGCGCTGCGCGGCGAGACGTTGCAATTCGAATGGATCCATATAAACCGCGAGGGCCGCGAGATTCCCTGCGAAGTTTTTCTCTCTTCCATTCCTCTCGGCTCCAAGCGCCTGGTACGCGGCAGCATCATTGACATCACCGGCCGCAAACGCGCCGAACTCGCCCTGCGTGAGAGCGAGGCGCGCTATCGCAGTCTTTTCGAATCGGCGATGTACGGCGTCTATCGCACCACTCTCGAGGGCGAAATTCTTGACGTCAATCCGGCTCTCGTGACCATGCTCGGTTATGACTCGGTGGAAGAAGTGTTGGCGCTCGGCAACACGGAGAATTTCTATCGCGACCCGGTGGAACGCCACCGGTTAGCGGGGGAACTGTGGCGCGAAGGCAAGGTGGATGCCATTGCGGAATGGGTGCGCAAAGACGGCCGCGTCATCAAAACGCGCATCATCGCGCATCGTGTGCAGGAGACGCGTAGCTCCACGGAGGAGCGCAATCAGATCGTCGTCGAGGATGTTACCGAGAGGCTGGCGCTGGAAAGGCAATTGCGCCAGGCGCAGAAATTCGAAGCGTTCGGCCAGCTTGCCGGCGGAATCGCGCACGATTTCAACAATATGATCGGCGCGATTCTGGGCTGGGCGGAGCTGGGGCTCGACGAATCGCCAGCCGGTGCCACGGTTCACACGCGCTTCCAGAAAATCCGGCTGCAAGCCGAGCGCGCGGCCTCGCTTACGCGGCAGCTTCTCGCGTTTGCGCGGCGGCAGGCGCTCGAACCGCGGCAGGTGAATTTGAATCAGGCGGTGACGGAGACGTTGAGCCTGCTGGAAAAAATTATCGGCAGCAATATCGAAATCAAGCGCGAGCTGGCGCCGGACCTCGCCATGGTGCGCGCCGATCCCGCGCAAATCGAGCAGGTGCTGATGAATCTGTGTCTGAACGCGCGCGACGCCATGCCCAACGGCGGGGAATTGCGCATCGTCACCAGCAACGCGCAATTCGACGAAGACTTTTGCCGCAAGAATCCGCACGTTCACCTCGGGCGGCAGGTGCTGCTTTCGGTGACCGACAACGGACAGGGCATGGACGCGGCCACGCTCGATCGCATGTTCGAGCCGTTTTTTACCACCAAGGGGCCGTCAAAAGGCACGGGACTGGGGCTGGCCACGGTTTACGGCGTGACGAAGCAGCACGGCGGCGTCGTGTTCGTGGATAGCGAGCTGGGCAAGGGCACGTGTTTCCGCGTTTACATCCCAGTGATGGAAGGCGCGGTGGAGATTCCTAAGGCGCCGGAGATTGCCGTGGTGGTGCGTGGAGGCACGGAAACGATTTTGGTGGCGGAAGATCACGAGGGGTTGCGGCAGTTGGCGCTGGAGACTTTATCGTCGTTTGGATATACCGTGCTGCTCGTCGCGGATGGCGAAGCGGCGGTGGAATTGTATGCCGAGCGATCCCATTCGATCGACTTGGCGATTCTGGACGTGATGCTGCCGAAAATCACCGGGCCTGATGCCCACGCGCGCATGCGCGAGATGAATGGCGGGCCGCCGGTGATTTTTGTCACCGGGTACAGCGCCGATGCGGAGTTTGAGCACAAGATTCAATCGAGCTCTGTCGAAGTGCTGCACAAGCCTTTTTCACCGCGCGAGCTGGCGCGCCGCGTGCGCGAGATGCTGGACCAATCGCGTGAGCAAGTTGCGAGTCAACAATCGGGTTGACACTTGCCTCTCCGGCGTGCTATTCCGGCTGTATTAATGCTCCGGCTGCTCCGCCGGGGCAGGATCCCCGGGAGACAGAGACCCTGGTTTCGAAAGGGATCCACCAGCAACACCCCACCCCGGGAGGTGGTGCCCCACGGCACTCACCTCCCTTTTTCTTTTCAGCGTGGTATCGCTCCACCGATCCGCGATGTGGAAGAACGTGTATCGGAAGTACACGCTGCGCCGCTGAAGGCTCAATTCAGCCGTAACAAAACTGGCCTTGCGGCTCTAGAGGTATATAATGCGCCGGGTAGGCTTTCGGGTGCTTCGCGGCAGTTCATAAAAGGAGCTGCGCTTGGGGCTGCAGATATCCAGCCGGCAGTCTGGCGATGTGTTGATCCTGGATCTCCAGGGACGCGCCACGATCGGGCGGAGTAACGACGAGCTGAGCACGCAATTGCGCGCGCTGATTGAAGGCGGAGCGCGCAAAGTGGTCGTCAATCTCGCTGGCGTCACGCAAATCGATAGCTCCGGCATCAGCACCATCGTGCGCAGCTTTGTTACCGTTCGCAGACTCGGCGGCACGCTCAAACTGCTTCATCCCAGCGGCCACGTGTTCGAAGTATTGGAATTGACTCGCCTGATTCAAACCATTCCGAGTTTCAACGACGAAGCAACGGCCTTGGCCAGTTTCCAGTAATCTCATTTCCGCGGCGCAGCGGTAAATTCAGAAAAACCAAAATCGTTTTTGCTTTTTACGCGCCCCTGGCGCCTGGCCGCGATCTTCCGGCAATTCCGGCACGAAGGGCAGCGATTCTCCCTCAAAAACCGCGCGCGGATTCTGCACGAAGAGTCCTTCGGCAACTTCTTCGCCGGCTCTATCCGCAATTTTCGCGTAGGCGTCCTTCAGTTGCAGCGGGCGCGAAGTGATGTTGTGCGCGTCGCTGGCAAAAAAATGCACCGCGCCATCCTTCAGCCAGGTTTCTGCCATGTTCTGCGCCTGCGAGCCGAATCGGCCGAGGATGGATTGCGCCGTGATTTGCACGTAGCAGCCAGTGCGAATCCAGCGGTAAAGGCGCTCGGTGCTGTTTCGCAGCAGCGGATTGCGCTCGGGATGCGTGATGATGGGCGTCACGCCGTAAAGCTGCAAATGATGCAGCGTTTGATCCATCGCCGGCGGGATCGAAAAATCGTTGAACTCCACGAGCAGATAACGCTTCTGATTCAGCGTGTACTTGGCCGGATGTTGCCGCAAGTCCTCGATATTTTCAAAGCTCAAATGAAAATCGCAGCCGGTGGCCAGCACGATCTTGCCTTCGAAGCGCGACTGCAATTCATCGCGCCGCCGGCGGATCAGATCGGGTTGAAACGCGAATGAAGAATCGGCGTGCGGCGTGGCGATGATGTGCGTGATTCCGTCGGCGATCGCCATTTCGCACATCGCCACAGACATTTCGAGCGATTCCGGTCCGTCATCAAGTCCGGGCAGAACGTGGCAATGGATGTCAACCATGAATCGTCGAGAATATCTCACGCGCATGGCGATGACAACGCGGCCTCGCGCGCTCACGGGTATCGAAAAGAATCATCGCGTCGCCGGTCACGAAGAAATCAGTGCGGCGAATTTCGGGCCCAGTGAATCACCGGCGAGAAAAATTCCCACGAGCCGAGAACGAACAGAATCACGGCAAAGATCCGCCGCATCCGCGCCGCCGGAATTCCCACCGCGATCTTGCTGCCCAGAATCCCCCCGAGAAATACGCCGGGAATAATCAGCAGGCCGGTGGGAACATCAACAGCGCCCGCGCGATAGTACGCGAGAAATGCGAGCAGGCCCGTGGGAGGCACGAGCGCAATCAAGCTGGTGCCCTGCGCGCGATGCTGCTCGAAAAAATGCAGCAGCACCAGCAGCGGCACGAGCAGCACTCCGCCGCCCACTCCAAAAAGTCCGCTGAAAACTCCCACCACGCAGGCGGTGAGCAGAATCCCGAGCATGCGCGCGCGCGATTCAGCCATTCGCTTTTCCCAACGGAGTCGGCGGCTTGGCGCGCCTCCAAAGCAGCACGGCGGAGAGCATCAGAAAAAGCCCGAAGAGCGCGCGCAGCACGTGCGAAGGCAAATCGATCGCGATTCTTCCGCCGAAATAGCCGCCGCCCAAAAATCCCAGCGCGCACAGCACACCCGCGGGAAGATTTACGTGCCCCTTTTTCCAGTAGACCATTACGGCGCCGAGCCCGAGGGGCGGCAGAAGAATGAAGAGCGAAGTGCCTTGCGCCAGGTGCTGATCCATTCCGAAAAGGTGCACGAGCGCGGGGACAACAATAATTCCGCCGCCGATGCCCAGCAATCCGACGAGCACGCCGACGACGAGCCCTAGAATTAAAACCAGCACAATATGCACGACGATGCCTCTACGCGCCCCAGCCCGCTAGCCACCGAGCTTTCGATAGCAATCTTCCGCGATGAATAAATCCTCCACGCCCAGCCCGGTAAAATCCGCGACCACGATACCGCTGTCATCGTACGCGGGATGAAACGCACAGAATTTTCCGATCTCCAGCGCGCGGCCGCCTGCCGATGGCGCGTGCTGCAATTCGCCCAATTTTTCACACTGCGCAATGGAATCGACAAGCAGGAGCGATGCGCGCGTCAGGATCTGCGGATGCAATTCCTGTTTGCCGGGCGAGTCGGAGCCCACCGCGGAAATCAAGGTTCCGGCCGCAAGGTCGTCGAACGCCAGGATCGGTTCGCGCGCACTCGTTACGGTGATGATCAGCTTGACGTGCCGCGCTACGTCGGCCGGTGAAATGGCGATGCGAACTTCCGGGCGCGGTAAATATTTCGATAGCTCCGCGCGGCAACGTTCCACGTGTGCCGGCGTCCGCCCCCACAACCAAATCTCGCGCAGCGGCAAAACTTCCGCATGCGCCCGCGCTTGCCACACTGCCTGCTCGCCGGTGCCCAAAATTCCAATCGTCGAGTCCTGGCGCTTCAATTCCTGCGCCACCATCGCGGAAACCGCCGCCGTGCGCGCGTGCGTAAGGTCCGCGCCGTCACAGAGCAGCGCCACGGGATCGCCCGTCCGCGCGGAACAGAGCAGCATCAGCCCATTGAACGCCGGAAGCTCGCTCCCCGCATTCTTCGGATAGCCTCCGGCAATTTTTACCACGAAAAATTCGCCGCCTTCGCGATAGCTCGACTTGATATGCACCTCGGCGTCGCGATCGTGCGCGTAAAGGTGCATGGGCAAAGGCGTTTCACATTCGCCGCGCGATTGCGCGATCAGCGCGTCGCGCATCAGCGGCACCACGGCGCCGAGTGAAAGCACGCCCATTATTTCCTTGTGCTGCGCGATTTTCATGAGCAGAGAAGCTTTCGTACCGTTGCGCTGCTGACGTTGCGCCCCGAAATCACCGCTACTGCCGGAGCATCGAGTGGCGCAATTTTTCCGGCGAGGCAAGCCGCAAGAACTACCGCAGCCGTCGGTTCGATCAAATATTGATGCTCCTCGATCATCCAGCGCACCGCGTCGTAAATCTCGTCTTCACTCACCGTGGGTGTCTCGTCCACTCGCGTGCGCAGATCT
>CAWIRL010000019.1:0-21356 GCA_963838545.1 uncultured Acidobacteriota bacterium | reverse complement strand
CAAAAATTTACGTATTGCTATCCGGATACGGCGACACTTTTACTTCCGCGCCGCACGCCACCATGCCGCGATATTTTGCCTGATCCACATCTCTCGGAACGAAAATCGTTGCTCGCATTCCCAATTCTCGCGACGCATAGGCCACCGCTTTTCCGTGATTCCCAGCCGAGCAAGTAATAATTCCCGCGCGCTTCTCGGCTTCCGTCGCCCGCGAGAGCCGGAAAAATGCCCCGCGAATTTTGAACGACCCGGTAAGCTGCAACGATTCGAGCTTCAACCACGCCGGCACGCCCAGCTTCGCCGAGAGCGCTGGCGACGCCTCCACCGGTGTTCGACGGATGCGCGGGCGCAGGTACTCGCGGGCTTCGCTAATTAATTCCAGATTCAGTTTTGGCATCGCGGAAGGCACTGGCCGGATCGCTGGCAAGTCGCCGGGCACATATTCACCCAGAAAGAGGCTGCGGACAACCGCCAAAATGCTCGTGGCAGAAGTTCAGCAATTTTTGGTAAGAAAGACACACTTTCGAGGATACGTTCCACGTGGAACGTTTTCTCGCAAAATGCCCCGCCCGACCGTGGTTTCCCCTACGTACTCCCCAAAATTGACACGCGCCACCGCAGCCCATAGTCTCAACGGGCTTTCCCTCGAGGCAAATGGAGACCTGCCAATACCTGGGTTGGATTGCGCTCGCACTAACGCCCGGCCTGGGTCCCCGCCTGGCTGGAAAGCTCCTGCGCGAGTTCGGCACTCCTGAAGCCGTCTTCGACGCCTCGCTCACCAACCTGGAAGCCCAGCATCTGCCCGCCTCGGTGGCTCAGGCCATTCACTCCCGGCAGCCATTAAGCGCCGCCGCCAAGGAAATCGCCCAAGCCGAACAGTACGGCTGCAAGATGCTTACCTGGGACGAACCGGCCTACCCGCAACGGCTGCGCGAAATTTACGATCCCCCACCCCTACTCTATGTCCGTGGAAACATTGAACTTCTGAGCCGGCACTCGATTTCAATTGTTGGCGCGCGTCGTCCGACCCCTTATGGGAATCAAATGGCTGAGCGGCTAGGACGCGATTTGGCCGCTCGCGGTCTGGTCGTGGTGAGTGGGCTGGCGCGCGGGATTGATGCTTGCGCGCATCACGGCGCTCTCTCCACCCCCGCCGGAACGACCATCGCGGTGCTGGGATGCGGCATAGACGTCGTCTATCCCAAAGAAAATAAAAAGCTTTTCGCCGAGATCGAAAACCGGGGAGCCTTGATTAGCGAATTTTCAATGGGCACCTTTCCCGGAGCGCAGAATTTCCCGATTCGGAACCGGGTCATCGCCGGAATGTCGCTGGGGGTTGTCTGCGTCGAAGGCGCGCAGTACTCTGGTTCGCTGATTACCTCGCGCTTGGCGATGGAATTTGGTCGCGAGGTCTTCGGAGTTCCAGGCAACGTAACCCAGCCAATGAGCTTTGGACCTAATCAGCTCATCAAGCAGGGCGCCAAGCTGGTGACCGGCTGGGAAGACGTGGTCGAAGAGCTGCCAACGCCGGTTCGGGCCGAGCTGCTGCCGGTGGAAACGCCCAGTTTCCAGGAACGCGCCTCGCTGGTGCAGGAATCGCTGGGCGCAAGCGAGCGGGTGCTCTACGATCTTTTAACAGTGGACGCGGCGCGGCCTGTGGATGAATTGGTGGAGGTTTCGGGCCTAAGTTCCTCAGAAGTACTGGCCACCCTCTTCGATCTGGAAATGAAGGGCGTGGTACGGCAGTTGCCAGGGAAGCAATCCTGAAAGTCCTGTTGTAATAAAACCACTACTTTCAGGGTTAGGATGGTTGCGGACCTTTCCGCCCGGTAGCGGCGTCTAAGGAAGTTCGACCGTAAGGAGAATATGGGACGTTCATTAGTCATCGTGGAGTCGCCGGCTAAGGCGAAGACCATCAACAAGTACCTGGGACGCGATTACGTGGTGAAAGCGTCCATCGGGCACGTGATGGACTTGCCCAAGAAAACGATAGGTATCCGTCTGCCCGGCGAAGACGCGAATGGGCACAAGAAGCGCAAGCGCGCCAAGGGCAAGAAGAAGGCCGCCGCCGATAAGACCCCCAAAGTCTTGATAAGCCTCGACGATGCAAAGATTTTCGAGCCCACGCTGCAGATCATCTCCGGCAAGGGCAAGGTGATCAACGATCTCCGCAAAGCGGCCAGTACCGCGGATGCGGTTTATTTGGCGGGCGACCCGGACCGCGAAGGTGAGGCGATCTCCGCGCATCTCGCATTGGTGCTCTCGAAGCCCACGCGCTACACGGAAGCGGAATCTTCCGAGAAGCCCACGGCGAAGGAAGTGGCTGAAGCTGCTGCTGCGGCCGCAGAAGAGGCTGCAAAAGGTAAGCCGGGCAAGAAAGCCAAAGTGAAGGCCAAGGAAGCTGAGGAAGAGATCGTTATTCCGCCGGTGGACTCCAAGAAAATTTTCCGCGTTACGTTCAACGAAATTACGCCCAAGGCGATCCGCGCCGCCTTTGAGAAGCCGCGGCAAGTAGATACGAATCTGGTGGATGCGCAGCAGGCGCGCCGAGTGCTGGACCGCATAGTCGGCTACAAAGTCTCGCCGCTCCTCTGGAACAAAGTGCGCCGCGGACTATCCGCCGGCCGCGTGCAGACCGTCGCGCTGCGATTGATTGTCGAGCGCGAGCAGGAAATTCGCGCCTTCGTGCCCGTGGAGTATTGGTCCATTCACGCCATGCTGGACGCCGGCGATCCGCCGATATTCGAGGCCAAGCTCTTCCGCCATAAAGGCGAGGAAATCGCCGTCGGCAATAAAGAAGCCGCGGATAAAGTGGTCGCCGATGTAACCAAAGCGAAATGGCAAGTTGCCAGCGTTGCGCAAAAAGAAAAGCGCCGCAATCCGCCTCCGCCCTTCACCACTTCTAAGCTGCAACAGGCCGCCTACAATCGCCTGCGTTACACGGCGAAGCGCACCATGGCGCTGTCGCAGCGTTTATATGAAGGCGTCGAACTGGGCAACGAAGGCTCCGTCGCGTTGATCACTTACATGCGCACGGATTCCGTGCACGTTTCGAGCGATGCGCTGGCACAAGTACGCGAATTGATTCCCGCGCGATTTGGTTCCGATTATCTTCCGGAAAAACCGAACTTCTATAAATCGAAAAAGGATGCGCAGGAAGCGCACGAAGCAGTGCGGCCCACGGATGTTTCGCGCACGCCGGAAGACGTCCGCAAATATCTCGACGACGATGTTTTTAAGCTGTATCAATTGATCTGGCAGCGTTTTGTGGCTTCGCAGATGCTTCCGGGAATTTTCGATCAGACCACGATTGATATCAGCGCTGGCGACGATTACACGTTCCGGGCTACCGGCTCGGTGCAGAAATTCGACGGCTACCTGCGCGTCTATCAGACTCCGGCGGCGAACGCGGATCGCGAAGACGATGAAAAGGACGATGAAGGCGAAGGCAAGGCGCTTCCGCGCGTCACCGAAGGGCAAACCCTGCGCCTCGAACAAATTCGCCCCGATCAGCATTTCACCGAGCCGCCGCCGCGCTATACCGAAGCGACGCTGGTGAAAGAGTTGGAAGAAAAAGGCATCGGGCGGCCTTCCACGTACGCTTCGATTATTTCGACGATCGTGGAACGCGAGTACGTGAACAAACAGCAAGGACGATTCACGCCCACCATGCTTGGCGAGCGCGTGAGCGTGCTGCTGGTGAAGAGCTTCGAGGATGTCTTTGACGTCTCCTTCACCGCGCGCCTCGAAGAAGAGCTCGACGAAATTGAAGAAGGCAAGCTGCCGTGGCGCGAGGCGGTGAAGGAATTCTGGAATAAATTCATCATCGATCTCGATCGCGCGGATGATGAAATGCTTTCTTACAAGGCCGGCATTCCCACCGGAAAGAAATGCGAAAAGTGCGGGCAGGGTGAATTGCTCGAACGCATCAGCCGGCACGGATTTTTCCTCGGCTGTTCGCGTTATCCGGAATGTGATTTCATTCAGGATATGGCCCCGGAAATTACCAATGGCGACGGCAATGGCGAAAACAAAATCGAGTATTGCGACAATTGCGGCAAGGAAATGGCGCTGAAGCGCGGACGCTTTGGAATGTTTCTTGCCTGCACCGGTTATCCCGATTGCAAGACGACGCGGCGGCTAGTGGAAGGCACGCGCACTGCGCACGCGCCGGACGAGCCGCTCGATGAGAAGTGCGCGCTTTGCGGCAACGGCCTGGTGAAAAAGCACGGCCGCTTCGGCCAATTCATCGGTTGCTCGGGCTATCCGAAATGCAAATACACGCGGCCGATCACGCTTGGTATCAAATGCCCGAAATGCAATGAAGGCGAATTCGTGCGTCGCGGCACGGCGCGCGGAAGAGGGCGCGGCCGAATTTTCTACGGCTGCTCGCGCTATCCCGATTGCGATTTCACTTCGCCGCATGAGCCGCTCAATGAGCCGTGCCCGAAATGCGGAGCCGCGTTCATCGTCGAGAAGCGCACCAAGCAGGGAAATTTCCGCGCGTGCATCAAGGACGGCTGCGATTGGGAAGTTGAACTTCGGGAAACGCCCGCGGCACATGCGACGCCCGAGCCGGTGGAAGCCGGCGCGACGTCGCTCGCAAAATGATCCAGGCCATAAAGAAATTTCTCTACCACATGCGCTACGTGCGCAATTCCTCTCCTGAAACTTTGCGTAAATATGCCGGCGATTTGAAGCAGTTCGCGCAATTTCTTACGCCGCCGGGCGAGCCCACGCTGGCGCTTACGGACGTGGACCACCGCGTGATTCGTGAATTTATCGCGCATCTCCACGATCGGCGGCTGCAGCGCAGTTCCATTGCGCGGAAGCTTGCGGCGCTTCGATCTTTCTTTCGCTTTTGCGTGGGGCAGAAGCTGGTGAAACAAAATGTGGCGCGGCTGGTTTCCTCGCCCAAGCTGCCCAAACGCATCCCGGATATTCCCTCGGCGGAAGAAATGGCGCGCATGCTCGACAATGTAGAGCCCGGCGGAGCGCGGCAGATTGCCAAACGCGGGCGCAATCCTCATTCGAAGCGCAGTCAGGGCGAGCTGCTGATTTTGAAACGCGATCGCGCAATTCTGGAATTGCTCTATGCCGCCGGAATTCGCGTGAGCGAATTGACCGGGAT
This sequence comes from uncultured Acidobacteriota bacterium, assembly GCA_963838545.1. Lineage (GTDB taxonomy): Bacteria > Acidobacteriota > Terriglobia > Acidiferrales > UBA7541 > Palsa-147. The sequence continues at coordinate 16,225 of CAWIRL010000019.1, read as the reverse complement.
GAATTTAGTGGATATTGACGAGCGCACGCAGATCATTCGCGTGCTCGGCAAGGGGCGCAAGGAGCGCATCGTGCCGTTTGGCGCGAAGGCGCTGGATGCGCTGGAATCTTACTGGCCGGTGCGCGATCAGATTCGCGCGCAGTGGCCGGATGCGGGCGATCCCGAGGCCGTTTTCCTCGGCACGCGCGGCACGCGCCTCGATGCGCGCACCATCAACACCATCGTGAAAAAATACGGGCGCATGAATCAGATGAAATGGAATCTGCATCCACATTCGTTCCGCCATGCGTTTGCCACGCATTTGCTCGCCGACGGCGCGGATTTGCGCGCGATTCAGGAACTACTCGGCCACGCCTCGCTCTCCACCACGCAGCGCTACACGCAAGCGACAATCGAGCAACTGATGTCCATCTACGATAAAGCCCACCCGCATTCGTAGCGCCGGCGTCCCTATTTACCCTGAGCTTCGAAGGGCCGGCATCCGACGATCTCGACATAAGCTCACGGCAATCCCAAACGACGGACCGCGAAATTAAATTTAACTCCCGACCGCCTCCCCCGCCCGCCGCAACGATGCCAGCGTTGCGTCACCGCGCAAACGCATCCAATCGCCGGTCCTCCCGCTCCGAGCTAATCGCCACGGCACGCGCGTGCGCTCGCTCCCGCTGCTCCCGATTCAGTTTTCCTCCCAGCGATTCGAGAATCGCGCCACCCCGCGAATCTCCCGCCAGCTTCGCCGCCTCGATCCACGCGCACGCCATCTCAAAATCCTGCGACGTCCCGCGACCATGTGCATACATCAACCCCAGCCGGATTTCCGCTCCCGTCTGGCGCTGCGCCGCTGCTCTCACATACCAGGAAAACGCCGCCGCATCGTCCTGTCCCACTCCTTCGCCGTTTTCGTACAGATTCGCCAGATCGTATTCCGCCAGCGCCGCGCCGCTCTCCGCCGCCTTGCGATACCACTCTGCAGCCGTCGCTTGATTGCGCGTCACGCCGAGACCTCGATCGTACAGAATTCCCAGATTCGTCTGCGCCCCCGAATCGCCGCGCTGCGCTCCTTGTTCGAAATAACGAAACGCCTCGGCATGGTCCTGCGCCACACCGCAGCCGTGCAGATAAAGAATGCCGAGATCAAAGTCCGCGCGCGCGTTTCCGGCCTTTGCAGCTTCGCGCAGCCAATAGATCGACGTGCCGAAATTCTGTGGCGCGCCCCAGCCTGCTGCATACATCACCGCTAGATTTACTTCTGCCGGAGCGAATCCCGCACGTGCGGCTTTCTCAAACCATTTACGCGCCGCCGAGGCGTTCCCGTTTGCTGCGCGGCCGAAAATGGCGTCAATCCCCAGCTGATTTTCCTCGGCCGCGTTGTGATAACGAGCGGCAGCCTTTCGGCCGTTGGCAGCGGCGGTCTCGCCATGCGCGTCGCGGAATTCCGAAAGATCCACTAACCGGCATTCTTTGATTTGCGACGAATCGTCACCGGCGCGGGCGGGCGCCGGCAGAAGCGCCGCGGCCATCGCCAGGAGAATTCCCAGCACTCCCGCGGAGATTCGAACTCCCGATTTCGCGGATATAGTTTCGGACGAGATCATAAGCGCTCCTCTGAGCCGCCCGCGAAATCTGGCGGTCTCGATAGATAGAATATCTACATATATAGACGTTCTACCTATTGAAAATGTTCCGCTCCCGGGGCAAATAAATCGAAAAATCCACATTATCGTGGGGAGAGGAAGTTCGACGAGCTCGAAGAGACGGCCGGCATCATTCGTATCTCAAGGTGTTGATGGGATCAACGCGCGTGGCGCGCCGCGCCGGCAGCCAGCAGGCCACCGCGCCGACGCCAATCAGCAATACCGCCGTCCCAGCGATGGTGAGCGGATCAAAGAACGAAATGCCGAACAATTGCGAGCTCAGCGCCAGCCCAGCCATGTTGCTCAACACCACCCCAATGGCCGCGCCGATAAATATCAGCTTCATGCCGCGGCCCAGCACCATGCGCAAAATCTGCCCGGGCGCGGCGCCCACGGCCATGCGCACACCGATTTCGTGCGTCTGCAGCGAAACGGTGTAAGCCGTGACGCTGAACACGCCGACGATCACCAGCAACAATCCGATCGAAGCGAACGCGCCGAAAGACACCAGTCCGAATTCCGGCATGGCGTAGGAAAGTCGATTCATCAGCGACGCTAAAGCTCCCGGTTCGGCCAGCATCACGTCGCGGTCGAGCGCCCATACTTCGTGCTCAACGCTTGTCAGCACCAGAGAGGGATCGACCGCCGTGCGCACCAGCAGCCCGCGATCGCAGCATCCCGTGATCGTGTAGGGAACAAATCCTTCCGGCGCCGGCGGATTATCGAGATTGTTGTTGCGCGCATCGCTGACCACGCCGACGATTTCGAAATAGGCATTGCCCGGCGCACCCGGAACGTAGTCGAGAACTTCGAATTTCACCGTGCGGCCCAGCGGATCTTTATCGTGGAAATATGCTTTCGCGAATTCCTCATTGATCACCGTCACCTTGCGCGCCGAAGCGATATCGTCCGCGGTGAAGGTCCGCCCGCGCAAGAGCCGCAACCCGAGAGTGCGAAAATATCCTTCGCTCACCACGTCGAATACCGCGCCGCGCTTTTCGCCCTCATTCTCTCCGGGTATGCTGACGCCGCTCCGGGGCCCTGGATAAGGTGGCCTTTGAATCGTCTCGGCGGCGGAAATCACCCCGGGCCGCGCCGCGATCCGGCTATTCAAAGCCTCGAAGAACGCATACTTGGCCGCGGGAGTTTCGTAGCGATCCTTCGGCATCGAAATAAATGTGCCCATCACCCGCGAGGGATCAAACCCCAGCGCCACGTGAGTAAGCGCATAAAAACTTCGCATCATCAATCCGGCGCAGACAAGTAGCGCGAACGAGAGCGCCACCTCCACGATCACCAATCCGGCTCGCAGCTTCATCCGGCTCGCGCGCCCGACGGCTCCCGGCCCGGTGCTACCCACGCGTTGCCGCATGTCTCCGCGCGCCGCGTAAACCGCCGGCCACAGCCCGCAGAGCAAGGTGGTTAACAGCGCAATGCCGACCGCAAATGCCAGGACCGTGCCATTCAGAGAAAATTGCGCTTCCGCGGGAATGCGCGGCGGAAATTGCGTGACGAACCATTTCAGTCCGCCAAAGGCGATCGCGCAACCGGCTGCACAGCCGGCAAAAGCGAGCACCAGCGTCTCCGTCAGCAACTGCCGTACTAATCTTCCGCGCGTCGCTCCCAACGAGACTCGCAGCGCCATTTCCCGCTCCCGCGAAATGGCCCGCGCCAGCAATAAATTCGCCACGTTGCTGCTGGAAATCAGCAGCAACATTCCCACGGCGGCGGTCAGGGCGTAGAGCATGTAGCGAAATTCCGCAATCACCGCTTCGGAAAGCGTCTTCGTCTCGACGTGAAATTTCGCCGGGAAGCCATCGGGATAAATTCTGGAGAGTTGCATCGCGATCACTTGCAGGTCGGCGGCAGCCGCTTCCAGTGTGACTCCAGGCTTCAGGCGGCCCGTGGCCCAGACTTCCCCGGGCGAATCCGGATTCGGGGCCTCCGGAACTGCGCTGGGTGCGGTCGCCGGCGAGCGCAAGGGAATCGGCGCCCACAAATCCGCATCCACATAACGGAATCGCGGCGGCATCACGGCAATAATCGTTCGCGGCACGCCGTTGAGCGTCATCGTCTGTCCGATGATTTGTGGATCGCCGCTAAATTCCTTGTTCCAGAATTTGTAGCTGATCGCCACCACCGGCGGCGCGCCGGGATCTCCGTCGTGCATGGAAATCAGCCGTCCCAGCAGCGGCTGCACACCCAGGAATTCAAAAGCGTTCGCGGTGACCAGGCAGCCATGCACGGATTCCGTGCCCGCGCCGTGCGCGTAGCGCGCGAACCAATCGGCCGAGCCGATCAAGTCTTCGAAGACATGATTCTTCTCGCGGAAATCAAGGAGCTCCGGCATCGTAAATTGCACGCGGTCTTTCTGGCCCTGCGCGATGTCGCGGATTCCTACGGTGGTCAACCTGTCTGCGCCTTTGTAGGGAAACGGGCGCAGCACTCCGTTGTAAATCACGCTGAAAATGATCGTCGAGGAACCAATGCCGAGCGCGAGGGTGAGAATCGCCAGCGCCGAGAATTTCCGGTTTTTTCCGAGCGCGCGCAGCCCCAATCGCAGATCGCGGAACAGACTTTCGATGTGCGTCTCGAAGCGCGTTTCGCGACATTCTTCTTTGACGCCTTCCATGCCGCCAAATTCAATTTTCGCGCGGCGCCGCGCTTCTTCCGGGCTCATTCCCGCGGCGATGTGGCCGGCGATTTGTTGTTCGACGTGAAATTGCAGTTCGGAATCGAGCTGCTTTTCCGCGGAGGTTTTCCGAAAGATGCGACGCAGCCACTTCATGGGCCTGTGGTCCTATTCTGCCGTGCGAAGAATTAGCGATACCGCGTCCGACATGCGTTCCCAGTTCACCAGCTCGACTTCGAGCTGCTTGCGGCCCTTGCGCGTGAGCGTGTAGAACTTGGCCTCGCGCCCGGTGTCGGAATCCTTCCATTGCGCGTCGAGCCAGCCGCGTTCCTCCAGGCGGTGCAGCGCGGGATAGAGAGAACCTTGCTGCACCTGGAAGAAATCTTTCGAGATTTGCTGGATGCGCTGCGAAATCCCGTAACCGTGGATGGGCCCAAGCGCCACCACTTTCAGGATCAACATATCCAGCGTGCCTTTTAAGAGCTCAGTTCGTTCGTCAGCCATGCCCCACACCTAGAACAACGACGCCTAGACTAACTACCTATACGCCGCTGCGTTTCTGCTGTCAAGTGCGATTTCCGGCGGCCACGATCGCCCGGTTCCGTACGCGCCGTTTCTGCATCCCCCCGCCTTGGAAAAAAATGCAGATCCCTCACCCCTGAAGGGGATTCGGGATGACAACGTGGGCGCGTAGGGGTGGGTGGTTGAGTTATTTGAATGATTGCGGGAGAAATGCAAAAAGGCGGGTTTTTTGGCGATTAGAAACGAGGCCGATCCTTTGTTTTCATAGGGTTACGCGGAAAACTAATGGGTTTCGTTGGCGATTAGACTCCCACTTTCGTGGAGTTGACGGAGCGCCGGCCATGTTGCGGCGTAGGTGGTTTTATTTGTTCGACTTGCGGCCATGTCAGCCGACTCAATGGCACGAATCCGGATCAGCATGTCCGGCGTGCCCTTCAAAAGCTGGGGTCCCTATCCCGATGGACTTCGCCGCGGGGCCGCGCAGCTGCGGCGGAAGCGGCGGCATTCGGCGCAAGATCGGGAGGGAACCCACGGCTGAAAGTGGAAGTGCATCCGATGGTTTACGAAGGGCATGCCGTCTTGGGCTTCTTCATTTCTCTTGTCACGGGAGTCCTGGAATTGACCGGGATCGTCTTGCTGATTCTTGCCTCCTGGAAGAATCGTCGGAAAAACACCCCGAAGCTGACCTAAACGTGAATTCGTGACTGCCCCGAGCCGGGATGGCCGAACGCCAAGATTCGGACAACTCGCAACCTCCGGCGGTAATCTCGTTGCGGGTAGGGCCGCACAAAAACGCCGGCTGGCAGCCGGCGCTACGATTGCGGAACGCTCGTTGACGTTCATCGCGGTGTCCCCTTATAATTGAGGGCTCGCGATTGCTTTGGGAGGCTGTATGTATGCGGTGATTCGTAGTGGCGGGAAACAATATAAGGTTACGGCGGGCGAGACCATTGAGGTCGAGAAGCTCGAGGGCAAGGTCGGCGGCAAGGTGACCTTTGAAGATGTGGTGGCTGTGCGCACGGATGAGAACAAGTTTCTCTCCGGCGACAAGGCTTCGAAGACCAAGATTACCGGCAAGATCGTCGGGCATGGGCGGGCTGCGAAGCGGCTCGTGTGCAAGTACAAGACCGGCGGGCAATACAAGATCACCCGCGGCCACCGGCAGTATTACACCGCCGTGCAGGTCAGCGACATTTCGCTTTCTTAGGGGTCCAGCATGGCGCACAAAAAAGGCGGCGGCTCATCTACAAACGGCCGCGATTCCCACGGACAAAGGCTCGGCATCAAGCGCTTCGGCGGCCAATTGGTCACCGGCGGCAGCATTTTGATCCGCCAACGCGGCACGCGCTATAAGCCCGGACGCAACGTGGGGCTCGCCAAGGACGACAGTCTCTTCGCCATGATCACCGGCGTGGTGAAATTCGAAGACAAGGGCCAGACCGGCCGCTTCATCAGCGTGCTGCCGGTGGAAGAAGCCAACGTGGGCGGAATGCCGAAAAAGCCCGCGGCCGAAAAACCTGCTGCAGCGGCGAATTAATCTCTCCTGTCAATTTCATGCATCGCCCGTCCAGGCGACTCCGGGCCTTTATCTCCGCCTTTATTTTAGAGACACTCTTGTCAGGATGAACCGGCGTTTTTGTGCGGCGATACCGGACGTAAGATAGCGGGCCAATGGACGGCCTGCGAGTTGATTGTATAGAAGAAGGCTTTTGGGGCGCACGGTTCGCCAACATTCATGCGGCGCACGGACCCAAAAGACTTGATTGCTTGATCGCGGGCGTGGTTGCTTGGCGCTGTGCCGCACAAAAACGCCGGCAAGCTGCCCTTCGCATCCGCTCAGGGTAAACCGGCGCTACGGTTGAATCCGGGCGATTGCGAGCTAGAGAGCGATATGTTTGTTGATGAAGCGAAAATTTGGGTGAAGGGCGGGGACGGCGGAAACGGATGTCTGGCGTTCCGGCGGGAGAAGTATGTGCCGCGGGGCGGGCCATCGGGCGGCGATGGCGGGAATGGCGGCGACGTCTATCTGGAAGCGAATCCGCACGACAACACGCTGCTGCGTTACCGCTTCAATCGCGAATTTCGCGCGGATCGCGGCCGCCATGGCGAAGGCTCGAATTGCCACGGGAAATCGGGCGTCGATACGGTGCTGAAAGTTCCCGTGGGCACGGTGGTGTTCGACGAAGATTCCGGTGAGCAGCTTTTCGATTTAACCGAGCCGGGGCAGAGATTTCGGGCGGCGCGTGGCGGGCACGGAGGCCGCGGCAATCAGCATTTTGCCAAGCCCTGGCATCAGGCGCCGCGTGAGCATGAAGATGGACAGCCCGGCGAAGAGCGGCGGTTGCGACTGGAATTGAAATTGTTGGCTGATGTGGGGCTGGTAGGATTTCCGAACGCGGGGAAATCCACGCTGATCTCGGTGATTTCAGCGGCGCGTCCGAAAATCGCTGCGTATCCGTTCACCACGCTCGAGCCGCATCTCGGCGTTGTTTCCGCGGATCCGGATGTTCCGCATGGAAGCGGACGGACATTCGTGGTGGCGGATGTGCCCGGGCTGATCGAAGGCGCGCATGAAGGCGTTGGTCTCGGGGTGCGTTTTCTGAAGCACATCGAGCGCACGCGGCTCGTCGCGCACCTGGTGGATACGAGCGACGCAAGCGAAAACGATCCCGTCAACGAATTCGAGATTATCGAGCGCGAGCTGCGCGCGTTCAGCGAGGAAATTGCCGAGAAGCCGGTGATCGTCGTGGCCACGAAACTCGATGCCACTACGGATCGCTCGAAGCTCGAAAAGCTGGAAGCCTACGCAAAGAAGCGCGCGCTGCCTTTCTTCGCCATTTCGTCCGCCACCGGCGAAGGAGTGCAGAAACTCGTACGCGGGATGGCCGACGCGCTCGATCGCTTGCCGAAGCCTTTGCCGCCTGCTGTTCCCGATATCGAGCCCGCAACGCGTGAAGCCACCGCCGAATCTAATTCCCAATCGTCGCGGGAGGGAAATTGACGTCGGGTCAATCACATTCGGCGGCGCACGGACACGGCCACGCGCCGGCGCAACCGCACGCCGCTGGTCATGCGCATCGCGGGCACGCGCATCGCCGCTCGATCGCGCTTTTCGGCGGCACGTTCGATCCGATTCATTGCGGGCATATCGCCATCGCCAATGCGGCGCAGCGCCGATTCCATCTGGATGCGATACATTTCATTCCATCGTCGCGGCCGCCGCATAAATCGCAGCGGTCGCTCGCGCCATTCACGCACCGCTACGCGATGGTGGCGCTGGCTTGCACGGATCATCCCGGATACATTCCGTCGCTCGCCGAAGCTCCTGCGGATGGCGCGGCGTCGCACGTTTTCTACAGTATTGACACGGTGAAGAAATTCCGCCGCGAGCATCCCGACGATCATTTATTTTTTATTTTGGGCGCCGATCAATTCCTCGAGATTCCCACCTGGCGGTCTTACGAGGCGCTGCTCGATTCCTGCGATTTCATCATCGCGCACCGCCCCGGCTTTCGCCTGGACGCGCTGCGCCTGGTGATCCCGCCGGAAAAATTAAATCGCGTCACCTCGCCCGACCACGAAACGATTGCGCTGCGGAAATCGAAAGTGCATCTGCTCTCGACCGTCACGAGCCACGTTTCCTCGACGGAAGTCCGCCAGCGCCTGGAGAAACATCACAGCATTCATGGGCTTGTGCCCGCGCGCGTGGAGGCATACATTCAAGGGCAGGCCTTGTACCGGTGACACTGGAAACCCTTCGTCCCGAAATTCGCTGGGCGCTGGAAGCGGCTCAGGATAAAAAGGCGCAGCACGTAACCGTGCTGGATCTGCGCGAGCTGAGCGCGTTCTCGCAGTGGTTTTTGCTCTGCTCCGGCACGAGCACGCCGCAACTCGAAGCCATCAGCGATGCCATCGAGGAGCGGCTTCGCGAACACGGCGTGCGGCCTCAGCATCGCGAGGGGCATCCGGGAGCGGAGTGGGTGCTGCTCGATTACGGGTCGTTCATCGTGCACATTTTCAGCGAACGCGCGCGACTTTATTACGATCTCGAGCGATTGTGGCGCGCCGCGCCGCGGCTCGATCTTCCCGGGCCGGACGAGCGTCCCGCCAAGCCGGGCAGGCCTGCGGCGAATTTTGATTCCAGCGATTCCTCCGGATCCGAAACCACGCAACTATGAGTGAAGCTGTCCGCGAAGCCGGAAGTCCCGCCGAAGCCAGCAGTGCTGACGCGTCTACTTCCGCTTCTGCGCGCTCACCGGAACGATTGCCGTGGATCGGCGCGAGCGCTGCTTCGCTGCAAGTGCTCGAGCTCGCCGGAAAAGTCGCGGCGGCTGCTACCACTGTTCTGATCACCGGCGAAAGCGGGACGGGCAAAGATCAGCTCGCGCGTTGGATTCACGAGCAAGGCCCGCGCCACGATGCGGCATATCTGAAAATTGATTGCGCCAGCCTTCCGCCGGAGCTGGTGGAGTCGGAACTTTTCGGGCATGAGAAGGGCGCGTTTACCGGCGCGGTGGCGACGAAGCCCGGCCGCCTGGAACTCGCGCAGGGCGGCACGATTGTGCTCGATGAAGTGGCGGCGCTCGCTCCCGGCGTGCAGGCGAAGTTGTTGCGTGTGCTGGAAGAGCGCACGTTCGAACGATTGGGCGGCACGGCGCCGATGCGCATGAGCGCGCGACTGATCGCGCTGACCAATGCCGATTTGCAGCGAGCCGTCGCGGAGGGCCGCTTCCGCGAAGATCTTTTTTTCCGGCTGAATGTGCTGGTGATCGAAATGCCGCCGTTGCGCGCGCGCCGCGAAGATATACGCGCGCTGGCCGCGCATCTGCTCGAACGCTTGAGTGGCGTTCACGGGCGCACGAATTTATCGTTCAGCAAGTCCGCTCTACATCTCCTGGAAGCGTACGACTGGCCCGGCAATGTGCGCGAGCTGCGCAACGCCATCGAACATGCCGCGATTTTCGCGCCCAACGATGAATTGCGCCCTCAGGATTTCCCCGCGATCCTGCAAGCCGCGCGGAATGGCCGCAGCCAGATTTCGGACTTGCGCTCGCTGGAAGATCTGGAGCGCGACGCCATTCACGCCGCGCTCGAAGCCACGCGCTACAAAATCGGCCGCACCGCCAAAATTCTGGGCATCACCCGCAAGACGCTGCTCCTAAAACGCAAAAAGTACGGCCTGCTCGAAAAGTAGCCGACTGCCGCGATGCTCCGCGCATGAGAATCCATCTGGTGATGCTTGGCAAGACGCGCACTCCCGAAATTCGCGCGCTCCTCGAGGATTACATCCGCCGCATTGAGCACTATACCGAGGTTCGCGTCACGGAACTGCGCGACGCTGCGGCCTGGCGCAAGCAGAAGCTCGATTCGCACGCGGCAATCGTCGCCCTCGACGCCGCCGGAAAGCAATTCACCTCGCAACAATTCGCAAAATGGCTGGGATCTGAGCGCGATTCCGGACTACGCGAGCTGGTAATTCTCTGCGGCGACGCCGATGGCTTTCCCGTCGAGCTGCGCAGCGCCGCAAAAACTAAAATTTCTCTTTCGACGCTGACCATGCCCCACGAGCTGGCCCGCGTAATGGTGGCCGAGCAAATCTATCGCGCCTTCGCCATCCTCGCGGGGCATCCGTATCCCAAGTGATGCCGGCGTCAAGCATGTGGGTCGCGCCGTCCGTGTTTCGGCGGTTGTTGCGGCGGCAGTGTTCGTAAGATGGCGGCCCCTCGCGGATCGGGGTAAACAGGGACGGCGGCGCTACTTTCTACTTTGCTTGACCTTTGCGCTGGCTGAAGTCACACTTTGAAATGTTGAGTTCTCGCCGCCTGCGCTGGGGGAGCGCGCCTCTCGATGCCCGAAGGGAAAGGTCAGCTGATTGTTTACACCGGACCCGGCAAGGGCAAAACGACCTGCGCACTGGGCACCGCGTTTCGCGCCGTCGGCCAGGGCCTGCGCGTGCTGATGGTGCAATTTATCAAGGGCTCATGGCATTACGGCGAGCTCGATGCCGCGAAATTGCTCGGCGACGATAAATTCGAAATTCGACCGATGGGCCGCGGCTTCGTAAAAGTGGGCGGAGCGGAAACGGATCCCGAGGACGTGCGCCTCTGCGAGCAAGCCTGGGAATTCGGCCGCGAGCAAATTTACAGCGAAAAATACGATCTGGTGGTGCTCGACGAAATCAATTACGTGATCACCTATAAAATGCTCGATGCCGAAAAAGTGGTGGAAGCGCTGGCCGCGCGCCCCGAGCGCGTTCACGTAATCTGCACCGGACGCAACGCGCATCCGAAGCTCGTTGAGCTGGCCGACCTCGTCACCGAAATGCGCGAGGTCAAGCATCCGTATACGAAAGGAATCCTCGCGCAGCGGGGAATCGACTACTAGCATGGCCTGGTTCAAGCGCGAGAGGAAACCAATCGACGCTTCGACGCCCGCCGACGAGCGGCGCGTCCGCACCGAAGGCCTGTGGATCAAGTGCGATTCCTGCCGCGCGATCATCTGGAAAAAAGATCTGCAGGCTAATTGGCAGGTCTGCACGAAATGCGATCACCATTTCCGCCTGAGCTCGAAGCGGCGTCTCGATCTGCTGCTCGATGACGGCCTGTGGACCGAGCACGATGCCGAACTCATTTCCAGCGACCCGCTGGAATTTTCGGACACCAAGCCCTACGCCAAGCGCCTGAAAGACGCGCGCGAAAAGCTGGGCATGAACGATGCCATCGTCACGGCCGAAGGGACGCTCAGCGGGCGCCCGGTGATTTGCTGCTCGATGGAGTTCGGATTTATCGGCGGCTCGATGGGCGCGGTGGTCGGCGAAAAAGTGGCGCGTGCGATCGAACGCTCCATCGAACAAAAGTGCCGCTGATCATGGTTTCCTGTTCGGGCGGCGCGCGCATGATGGAAGGCACCGTGAGCCTGATGCAGCTGGCGAAAGTTTCCGCGGCGCTCGCGCGTCTGGATGAAGTGCGCATTCCGTTCATTTCCGTGCTCACCGATCCCACCACCGGCGGCGTCACGGCCAGCTACGCCATGCTGGGCGATCTGAATATCGCCGAGCCCGGCGCGCTGATCGGCTTTGCCGGCCCGCGCGTGATCGAGCAGACCATTCGCCAGAAACTACCCGAAGGCTTTCAGCGCGCTGAATTTCTCCTGGAGCACGGTTTTCTCGATGCCGTCGTGCCTCGCAAAGAACTGAAGCCCTACATCGCCCGCGCGCTCGACTTCTTCCTGAATTAGATGTCGTACTCCGAAGCGCTCCGCTATCTCTATGCGCTGGGGCGCGAACTCGCGTCGCCGCGCCAGGCCCGCGTTCAGAAATTCGATCTCCAAAATATATCCACCGTTGCGGAGCTCATGGGGCATCCCCAGCGCCGTTCACCGTGCGTGCAAATCGCGGGCACGAACGGCAAGGGCTCGACGGCCGCGATGCTCGAATCGATTCTTCGAGCTGCAGGCTTGCGCACCGGGCTGTACACCTCGCCGCATCTCGAGCGCATCAACGAACGCATCCGCATCGACGGCGAGCAGATCCGCGACGACGACTTCTCAGCTTCCTTCGAGCGCGTTCGCCAAATCATCGAATCCGCGATGGCATCCGGTGCTCTCGCCGCGCATCCGACGTTCTTCGAATGTTTGACGGCAATGGCCTTCGACGCTTTCGCGCAGGCCGGCGTGGAATTCGCGGTCTACGAAGTGGGCATGGGAGGGCGCCTCGATGCCACCAACATAGTGCAGCCGGAAGTCGCCGTGATCACGCAGATTGATTTCGATCACGAAACGTATCTCGGCCACTCGCTCGAAGAAATCGCCCGCGAAAAAGCCGGAATCATCAAGCCGAATGCGACGGTGGTCAGCGCCGTTGAACGCTTCGAAGCTCGCAACGTGATCGCGCGCCGATGCGAAGAGCAGCGCGCCCGCCTTTTCGAGCTGGACGGCCTCTGGAAGATTTCCGAACTCAGCGCAGCGACCGGCGGCGCCTACCGTGTCCGCGCGGAATGGTTCCGCGATAATTCGCAAGTGGACTTGCATCTCTCGCTGCCGGGAAAATTTCAGGTACGCAACGCACTCACCGCCGCGGCAGCAGCAGCAATTCTCGCCGAGCGCAGTTTCCCCATCACCTGGCAAGCCGTCGAGCGCGGCATCGCAGATGTTCGCTGGCCCGGCCGCCTCGAACGCGTCTCCGAGCATCCGGAAATTTTCCTCGATGGCGCGCACAATCCCGCAGCCGCGCGCGAACTCCGCAATTTCTGGGACGAAAATTTCGACGGCCGCCGCATCATCCTGGTTTACGCCGCCATGCGCGATAAAGCCGTGGACGAAATCGCCGGCCTGCTTTTCCCTCGCGCCTCGCGCGTGATTCTGACGCAGCCGAATCAGTCTCGCGCGATTTCCGTGGATGTGCTCTCGCAGATCGCCTGCCATCACGCCGCGAATTGCGAATCCGTCGCCGACTCAACTGCCGCAATCAATCGCGCCCGAGCGCTAGCGAGTCCGGAAGACGCCATCTTCATCACCGGCTCGCTCTATTTGGTTGGCGAAGCCCGCAGTATCTTCCGTAACGCCGGTTTATCCTGAGTGGATGCGAAGGGCAGCCTGCCCTTCGAGGCTCAGGATAAACCTGCGTCTTTGCGACCGGGTGGCGCCGCATAAAAACCGCCGGCAAGCTGCCGGCGCTACGAAAGCTTCCACAGCCCCCGAGTTGCCGCCGCCCTCGCCGCGATGATAGGATGGAATTTCAATGTCCCCGTACCACCCAGACCGCCCGATGCCAAACCCGGCCCAGAACGACCCTGCTCCGCGAATCGGCGTCCCGTATCGCACTCTAAATGAACAACTTATCAACAAGCGCGAGAGCTACGATAAATACCTCGAAGCCATCCGCCTGGCAGGCGCCGAGGCCGTAGAAATCCCGCTGAACCTGCCGAAAAACGAGCTAGCCCAACTCATCGAGTCGCTCGACGCCTACGTACTTTCCGGCGGTCCCGCGGACGTCGATCCCCAGCGCTATCACGCGGCGCGCAACGAAAAATCCGCCCCCGCCGACTCCGCACGCGAACAAACCGATTTCGCCATCCTCGGCCACGCCTTCGCCGAGCACAAACCGGTCCTCGGCATTTGCTACGGCGTGCAATCCATGAACGTCTTCCTCGGCGGCTCGCTCATTCAAGACATCGCCAGCGAATACAAGACCACCATCGAGCACACTTGGCATCGAGCTTCGGGCGCCAAGGAGCCGCACCACGCCGTGCGCATCGAGCCAAATTCGCGCCTCGCCGAACTCAGCGCCGGCGCCACCGAAACCGAGATCAATAGCTCGCACCATCAAGCGCTCCTCGAACCCGCCAAGGGTCTGCGCGTCACCGCGCTCGCTCCGGACGGAGTCATCGAGGCCGTTGAATGGACCGGCGCGTCCGATTGGATCACCGGCGTGCAATGGCACCCCGAGCGCATGCCCGATCACGCGCTCTCGGCCGCGCTATTTCGCGAGCTGGCCGCGGCAGCCAAAGCGGCGCAAGTCCGCGGCTGAAGACTTTCGCAACGCGCACCGGGTTTTCGCGACGAGCAATAACGCTATCATCCCGAATTCGCCGCGGCGGAAGAGGGATCTGCATTTTCCGTGGGTGCCTCCGCTCAGGCGGACGCCGACTCTGCGCGTGGGGCTTTTGTCCGAAGCTCGGGCACGCGCACAAAATCGAAATCCAACCCTTGGGGGAAAGATGATTTCTCTAGCCGGCAAAGCGGCTCTAATCACAGGCGGTTCCCGCGGCATAGGCGCCGCGGCGGTAAAAATGTTCGCGCAAGCAGGCGCGGACGTAGTCTTCAATTATCACAAGAACCGCGACGCCGCCGCGCAAGTGGAAGTGGAAGCCCGCAAGCACGGCACGCGCGTGGAATCCTTCAAAGCCGATCTAAGCCGCAGCCTCGACAATAAAAAACTCGTCGAATTCACCAAGGAGCGCCTCGGCCGCGTTGACATCCTCGTCGCCAACGCCGGCATCTGGAACGAAAAAGACACGCCCATTGAAAGCGTGAGCGAGCGCGAGTGGCACGACATGGTGAAAATTAATCTCGACAGTGTCTATTACGCCATTCATTTCACCGTGCCGCACATGAAAGCTCAAAAATCCGGCCGCATCATCGCCATCAGCTCCACGGCCGGCCAGCGCGGCGAAGCTTTCCATGTCCATTACGGCGCCACCAAAGGCGCAATTATCAGCCTGGTGAAAGGCCTCTCTACGGAGCTCGCGCCGCATCATATATATGTGAATTGCGTGGCCCCGGGCTGGGTGGATACGGATATGTCCGCTTCGGTCCTGCGCACCAAGGAAGGATTCAAATCCGCCACGCGCGCGATTCCCATCGGGCGGCCGGGAACGTCCGAAGAAATCGCCGGGCCGATTCTGTTTATGGCCTCGGAGCTTTCGAATTTCATCAACGGCGAAGTTTTGAACGTCAACGGAGGTTCAGTTCTGTGCGGGTAAAATTTCACTCAGCCCTGGGCGCCATCGCCCTTGCAACCCTCAGCCTCACCGCGATTCCTTCCGCGCGCGCGCAAGAGCAAACCGAAGTGCTCATGCCGGAACAGTCTGCCGCGAAAGCGAAGGATCTCATTCAAAAAGCGATTCAGGCTCTCGGCGGCACTGAATATCTGGCAGTGCGCGACGCGACGTGCTCCGGCCGCATCGGCTCCTTCGGCCACAGCGGCGATATGCTGGGCTACGAGAAATTCATCGATTACACCAAGCTGCCCGACAAAGACCGCAACGAGAATCTGCCCAAGCGCAACATCATCGAAATTAAAAATGGCGATAAAGGCTGGGTGCTCGATCGCGGCGGCGTCAGCGATGCGGATGAGGCCTCGATTGCGGAATATAAGGAAGATCTGAAGACCGACATCGACAATGTGCTGCGCGATCGCTGGAAAGAACCCGGCACCATTCTTCGCTATCTGGGTCCCGACGTGGTGGATTTGAAGGAAGCCGACTGGATCGAGTTCGTGGATCCCGACAATCGCTCCATTCGCATCGCTTTCTCCAAAGCCACTCACCTGCCGATGCGCAAAGTCGTCGTCACTCGCGATCCCGGCACGCGCATGCGCAGCGAGACGCTCGAATTTTATTCCAATTTCCATCCCATCGGCGGCGTTGTGCAGCCTTTCCAGATTACTCGCGAGCGCAACGGGCAAAGGATCTATCAGGCCTTCATCGAGGAATGTAAATTCAATACCAATCCCGCCGATGCGCTTTTCACCAAGGAATCGCTCGACGAGCGCTGGCTGCAAGTAGGCAAAAAAGAAATCAAGAAGCAGGAAAAGCAAAAACAGAAGCAGGAACAATCCGACCGCGACGAGCAAAAGAACGACGAAAAGAACGGCACCAGCAGCACCAGTTCCAGCAGCTCAAATTAATCTCTGCTCTGACGTTTCTCGTAGGGGCGC
>CAWIRL010000018.1:0-53368 GCA_963838545.1 uncultured Acidobacteriota bacterium | reverse complement strand
AAAAAATTCCGCGCACGTCACTTATTTCCACGATGGCCACCTTCACACCGTCTCGGCCCGCCTGGTAATCATGGCCACTCCAAAATTAATCGCCTCGCGCATCACTTCCGGAATTTCCCCCAATCAACGCGACGCCATGCAAGCCATCCGCTACGCCCCCTACCCCGTCATCAACATGATCTTCGACAAGCCCGTCTACAATCGCGGCTACGACACCTGGTGCCCCGGCAATTCTTTCACCGACATGATCGTCGCCGACTGGACCGTTCGCAATCAACCCGGCTACACGCAGAAAAATAACATCATCACCTTTTACACCCCGCTTCAGGAGGAATACCGCCACCTGCAGCTCACCGAAGACGGCTGCAAGAAAATTGCCCTAAACGTCCTCCGCGATTTCAAGAAGCTCCTCCCCGAATTCGATGCCGACCCCATCGAGCTGCACATGTACCGCCGCGGCCATCCCATGTACATGGCCACCCCCGGCAATTTCACAAAAACAATTCCCGAAGCCCGCCATCCCCTCGAGCGCGTCTTCTTCGCCAACGCCGATAGCGAAGGCCCGGAATCGCTAGCGCAAAATTCTGTAGCAGCCAGCCAAAAAGCCGCCACCTGGGTAAACGATCGCCTAAAGGGCAAAAGCGCAATGAACGCCACAGAATCCGCCGGCTACGCGCTATAGTCAGCGCCAGCGACTCTGCCACAGGAATGTGCCTCTCCGCGCAGCGAAGCACAGGGTGCCCCATGCGCCGCTCTTGCGCGTGGGGTTTTTGACTCTTCCGATTAGGCGTAAACCCTTCATCGAAATTCAACCTGTCCGCCGACAAATCATATCGCCACACCCCCACCACTAACGCCAGCAACACATCCAAACAAATCGCATCCTCCCGCCAACACGTCTCGTTGACTTGCTCACCGCACGCATCCTAATATTGCCGCCGCATGGCAGACCCTCAAGCGTTAATCGGCCGCACCATCTCCCACTATCGCGTTATCGAAAAACTCGGTGGCGGCGGCATGGGCGTGGTCTACAAAGCCGAAGACACCACCCTCGGTCGCTTCGTCGCCCTGAAATTCCTCCCCGACGATATGGCCAAAGATCGCGCCGCTCTCGAACGCTTCCAACGCGAAGCCCGCGCCTCCTCCGCCCTCGATCACCCCAACATCTGCACCATTTACGAAATCGCCGAGGAAGACGGACGGCCCTTCATCGCCATGCAGTACCTCGAAGGCCAGACGCTGAAGCACCGCATTTCCGGCAAGCCTCTGCCCATCGAAGAAACCCTCGAACTCGCCATCGAGATCGCCGACGCCCTCGATGCCGCGCACGCCAAAGGCATCGTCCATCGCGACATCAAGCCCGCGAATATTTTCGTCACCACGCGCGGCCACGCCAAGATTCTCGACTTCGGCCTCGCGAAAACGCTGGCCCCGCCGTCTTCCCAGTCCGCCACGCAAGGCAGTGGCGCGGACATCACTCCCGAGCATCTCACCAATCCCGGCAGCGCCATCGGCACGGTCGCTTACATGTCGCCCGAGCAAGTGCGCGCCAAGGAAGTGGACGCCCGCAGCGATCTCTTCAGCTTCGGCGTCGTGCTCTACGAAATGTCCACCGGCACCTCCCCTTTCCGCGGCGAATCCACCGGCGTAATTTTTCAAGCCATCCTCGATCGCGCCCCCACTCCCGCCGTCCGCCTCAATCCCGATTTGCCGCCCAAGCTCGAAGACATCATCAACAAGTCCCTAGAAAAGAATCGCGATCTGCGCTACCAGGTGGCCGCAGAAATGCGCGCCGATTTGCAGCGGCTCCGCCGCGACTCCGCATCCGGCCAGCTCAGCGGCACGCTCCCCGTTGATTCCGCCGCGTCGCAAGTTCACACAGCCCGCGCCGATTCCAGCAGCATCGCCGCATCGACTACAGCCACGCCGCAACCTCAGCCGGCCCACGCCTCCGGCAGTTCCGTCGTCGCCGCGGCAGCAAAAGAGCACAAGGGCGCCCTCGCCGGCATAATCGTCCTCGTCCTCTTGCTCATCGCCGGTGCCGCCTACGGCCTCTATACCCTTCTCGGCAAAAAACCTGCCGCCGCTCCCTTCCAGACTTTCGATGTCTCCCAGGTCACCAACACCGGCAAAGCCCTATTCGCCGCCATCTCTCCCGACGGCAAATATGTAGTCAGCGTCACCGACGAAGCCGGAAAGTCCAGCCTGTGGCTTCGCAACATTCCCACCGGCAGCAACACCCAGATTCTTCCCCCCGGCACGGAAGCGCTCGCATCGGCGGCATTCTCTCCCGACGGAAACTACATCTTTTATCGCAGAGCCGTGGATGCCACGGCAGCCTCATTCCTTCTTGCGCGCATGCCCGTACTCGGCGGCACTCCTCAAGTTGTTGTCCGCGACGTTGACCGCGGCCCCACCTTTTCCCCGGATGGCAAGCGTATAGCCTACATGCGCGGTAACGATCCGGACGTCGGCAAGTACCGCATCCTCTCCGCGAATGTGGACGGCTCCGAAGAAAAAGTTCTGTTCCTCGACAAGCTTCCAGTTCCCGACACCCTTTCCTGGTCGCCGGACGGCAAGACCATCGCTTTTAATTCTTACGCTCACGAAAATATGCCCGCTCAAGTCCATCTTCTCGACGTCGCCGGCGGAAAAGAAACTCCGCTCACTGCCGATTCGGGCAGAGGCTTCTACAACGTCGTCTGGAATCCCGACGGCCGCAGCCTGCTGGTCACGTTTCAGGATATTTCGGGCGGTGCGCAGCACACGCAAATTGGTTTCGTTACTTACCCGGACGGCAAGTTTCGCTCGCTCACCAACGACACGCGCGGCTACCGCTCCATCAGTCTTTCCGCCGACGGTGCATCGCTCGTTGCACTCCAACGCCAGGAATCCGATTCCATCCACATCCAGCCGGCAACGGGAATCGGATCAGCCGCCGAAGTTCCAGGCCTACCGAATCAATCCAATATTCAGGGTATCGGCTGGGATAAAAACGGGAATCTTCTGCTTACAACCCCCACGCAAATCTTGCGCGTGTCACTCGATGGCAAACAGCAGACCACCGTGTTCTCCGACCGCAGCCCCTTCCTCCAGGGATCATCAGCCTGCGCCAACGGTGGGCCTATTCTCTTGGTTTGGTTTCGACCAGAGGCCAAATCCACCTTAAACATTTGGCGCATAGACGCCGATGGCTCGCACCCAAAGCAGCTCACCACCGGCAAGGACAGCGAGCAGCCCGTTTGCTCCCCGGACGGCAAGTGGGTCTATTACGACGACAATGTGAACGGCAGGTGGATGCGCGTTCCGATTGACGGCGGCACTGCGGAGTTGATTTCGGGCAGCGACGTGGGCAACGGTTTCGTGCAAGGTGCCATGAACTTGTCGCCCGACGGCAAGTGGCTCCCGGGTATCGCCGCCTTGGTAGATCCCGCCACGCAAAGCGCCACCACGCGCATCGCGCTGATAGACGTCAACAGCAAATCCCCCTCCAGCACTAAATTCCTGGTGCCCCGCCCTGAAATCGCTTTGCCCATCGCGTTCACTCCCGACGGCAAAGCCGTCATCTACAACATCAACGAAAATGGCGTTGGCAACATCTGGCTGCAACCCATTGACGGCTCCAAGGGACGCCGCCTAACAAATTTCACCGCCGACCAAAACGGCCCCTTCGAATATTCACACGACGGCAAATCGCTGGCAGTCGCCCGCATCCACATAGTCTCCGACGCCATCCTGCTCCACGACACCCACCAGTCCGCGCAATAACTCTGACTCCAAATCCCCGCATCGCATCATCAAACCATCGTGGCCAAGCTCGCGCCCTCATCGAATTTGATCAAGCGCCAAAATCCCAAGCCGCCAGCGCCGGTTCGTCCAACGCTTGATTCGCACCTTAATCCTTCGCGGCTCGCCGTATTCACTTCGCGAGCCTAATCTTAAAGGGGAGATACAAGATGAAATTGCACGCCTACCTGAATTTCGGCGGAAATTGCGAGCAGGCTTTCCGCTTCTACGAAAAAAATCTCGGCGGAAAAATTACTGCCATCATGACCCACGGCGAAAATCCAGGTCCCAGCGGCACGCCGGCCAGCATGGACAAATCCATCCTCTATGTCCGCATGTCCCTCGGCGAAACCGAAATCATGGCCAGCGACGTTCCGCCAGAGCGCTTCCAGCCCATGCGCAGCGTCTATCTTTCTCTCACCGTCCCCAGCACTCCCGAAGCCGAGCGCATTCACGCCCTGCTCGCCGAGGGCGGCGAAATTTTCATGCCCATGCAGGAAACTTTCTTCGCCTATCGCTTCAGCATGCTAAGAGATAAATTCGGCACTTCCTGGATGATCATCCACGAACGCCAAATGCCCGGCACCAAGTAAATCAACACGTCGCCCGCGACGGGGCCGGTTTCCCTCCCCCGGCCCATCGCACCTCAATCGCACTCCAACCTCCTTTCAATGCCCCCTCTAATCGCCAACACTTCCGATTAAAAATCCATCTAACTTCAACAAAACAAAGGACGGAGGCCATTTCTAATCGCCAAAAAAGTGCCTTTTTGAACCTAAATGCTCTGATCGTCACACCCGGCGATTAGAAATCGCCGTAACCCATTGACAACAAAGGCCGGAGCCATTTCTAATCGTCACAAAACCCGCGTCTTGAGCCCCGATCTTACCCGCGCGCCCATCGCAGCAACAACCGGGCCCCGTCAGCCCAGCCCCTGTAGGGGAGGGCCGGGCTAGCCCTCCCGCGACGCCTCGCCCAGAGGAACGAAGGGCCGCCGTTGGCGTCCTCGCGCGCGATCTCTGCGCGTCCCTCGCCAGCGCTCCGAAAAATCGTCGCCCGTAAAGTGCGCATTAGCACTGGGTCTCTTTGTAGCAGCCCCCGAATCTCTCCAGATGGGGACCGCACTCAAATTCCACTCACATTGACTTGCTCGCCCCACGCTTTTAATATGGCCGCCGCATGGCTGACTCCCAACCCTTAATCGGCCGCACAATTTCCCACTATCGCGTCATCGAAAAACTCGGTGGCGGCGGCATGGGCGTCGTCTATAAAGCCGAGGACGTCAAGCTCGATCGCTTCGTGGCGCTGAAATTCCTGCCCGATGAAGTCGCCAGAGACGCGCAAGCTCTCAGCCGCTTCCAACGCGAGGCCAAAGCCGCTTCCGCGCTCAACCATCCGAATATCTGCACCATTTACGAAATCGGCGACGAAAACGGCAAAGCCTATATCGTCATGGAGTATCTCGAAGGCCAGACTCTCAAGCATCGCATCGGCGGACGGCCCGTCGAACTCGACACCTTGCTCGAGCTCGCCATCGAAATTGCCGACGCCTTGGACGCGGCGCACGCCAAGGGCATCGTTCATCGCGATATCAAGCCCGCGAATATTTTTGTCACCGAGCGCGGCCACGCCAAAGTTCTGGACTTCGGCCTCGCCAAAGTCGCGCCCAAGAAGGACGCCGCGCGCGACGACCTAACGCAAGCCACCGCTGCGCCCCTCGGCGCGAGCGAACTCGACCTCACCAGCCCCGGCACCGCCGTCGGCACCGTCGCTTACATGTCGCCTGAGCAATTGGGCGCCAAGGAATTGGATGGACGCACGGATTTATTTTCCTTCGGCGTCGTGATGTACGAGATGGCCACCGGCACTCTGCCGTTTCGCGGCGAAAGTTCGGCGCTGATCACTAACGCCATTCTTACCCGCGCGCCCGTGCCGGCGCTGCGATTGAATCCCGATATTCCGGCGAAGCTCGAAGATGTGATTAACCGCGCGCTTGAAAAAGACCGCACGCTGCGTTATCAGAACGCCGCAGACATGCGCGCCGAATTGCGGCGCTTGAAGCGCGACACGGAATCGAGCAGCCGCGTAATTCCCGCGGATGCGCCGGAGATGGAGCTAAGATCTAGCTCGCCGCGCGTCGCAGCAGAGCACGCGTCGTCCGCAAGCTCACGGGCAAGCACACCGGCAAACACTCCAGCAAGCACACCCGCGAGCACACCCGCAATCGCCGCAAGTGCCCCGGCGGTTGCCGCGGAATCTTCAGCGGCAACGATCACGACAAGCGCCGCGCCGCCGAAATCCCCGTTGCCGTGGAAGCTGCTCGGCGCAGGCCTGGCGATCGTCGCGCTCGCCGCGGTCTTCGGCGCCTATTTCTTCGCCCATCGCGCCCCGAAATTAACGGAAAAAGATTCCATCCTGCTAACCGATTTCACCAATACCACCGGCGACCCAGTCTTCGATGGCACGCTAAAAACAGCCCTGCAAGTGAGCCTGGCGCAGTCGCCATTCCTCAACCTCGTCTCGCAGCAGGAAGTGGACCGCACGCTGAAATTGATGGGCCGCGCCGCGGACACGCGCATCACTCCGGAAATCGGTCGTGAAATTTGCCAGCGCAATGATTTCAAAGCCATGGTGCACGGCTCGATCTCCGGCCTCGGCTCGCAATACGTCGTAACCCTCGAAGCCATCAACGCCGCCAACGGCGACTCGCTCGGCCAGGAACAATCGCAGGCCGGCAGCAAAGAACAAGTTCTCGACGCCCTCGGAAAAGCCAGTTCCAGCTTGCGCGCAAAGCTCGGCGAATCGCTCAGCTCCGTTCAGAAATTCGATAAGCCTCTCGAGCAGGCAACCACCTCTTCGCTCGAAGCTCTGAAAGCTTTCTCCGATGGCACCGCGGAAATAGGCAACGGCAATGACCTGGGCGCCCTTCCCCTCTTCAAAAAAGCAATCCAATTGGATCCCAATTTTGCGATGGCTTACCGCGGCATTTCCGTCTCTCTCAACAACATGGGGCAGGCGGAAGCCTCTCTCGAGTACAACCAGAAGGCCTTCGATTTGAAGGACCGCGCCAGCGACCACGAGGAATTTGCGATCGCCAGTTTCTACTATCACCAAACCGGTCAGATCGACAAAGCCCTCGAAACTTACGCGCAGTTTCAGAAAAGCTATCCGCGCGATTTCCGTGCGTGGCTCAATTGCGGCGCTCTGAACCAAACACTCGGCGCTTACGATAAAGCTCTGGCGGATACTCTCGAATCGCTGCGAATCAGCCCGAATCTGTTCGTTCCCTACCGCAACGCGTCGGAATCCTATCGAGCTCTGAACCGCCTGGACGACGCCAAAGCAATTCTGAACACCGCCGCGCAGCGCCAGCTGGGAGGCCTCAACCTGCACGAAAGTCTCGCACGTTTGGCGCTGGCGGAAGGCGACATGGCCACTATGGCCAAAGAGGATGCTTTGGTGAAGGCGGATCCCAAAGGCGCGCTCGATATTATGGAACGCGACGCCTTTTCGGCCGCAGCTCACGGGCAGATGCGCAAATCTGCGGAGCTTTTCAAATCCGCGCAGGTCGGCAATCTGCGCCTCGATCTCAAAGAGGATGCGCTCATCGATCTCAAAAGCATTTCGCTATATGAAGCCCTCGTCGGAAATCGTTCCTTGGCCGTCAGTGGCGCGGATGCCGCACTTCCGCAGACCCAAACGCCGTCGAACAAACTCGACGTGGCCAACATTTACGCGCGCGCGGGACTCGACGCCAAAGCGCGCCAGTTGGCTGATGAAGGCGCGAAGGCGCGCCCCCTGGACACCTTCATCCAATCCGTGTTTAAGCCGCAGATCCTCGCGGTCCTCGAGACGAACGCTGGCCACGCCGACAAAGCCGTCGAGTTGATGAAAGCCGCCGAGCCTTACGACCGCGGTTTCACCGAGCCTCTCTATATTCGCGCCTGCGCGCTTTTAGCCGCCGGCCACGGCCCCGATGCCGTAAAAGAATTTCAGCGCGTGCTAGGTTTCAAGAATTCCAGCCCCGCCGATCCATACCTATCCTTCGCACAACTAGGCCTCGCGCGCGCCTACGCCGCAGCAAGCGACAACGAAAAAGCTCGCACCGCCTATCAAGATTTCCTCGCCCTCTGGAAAGACGCAGACCCGGACCTCCCCATGCTGCAAGCCGCAAAATCCGAATACGCAAAATTGAAATAACTAGCAGCGCGCCGCGTCGTTGACTCGCACGGCGCTCGGCGCCGTAAGTAGCGCCGGCGTCCCTGTTTACCCTGAGCTTCGGAGGGCCGGCATCCGACGAGCACTATCGCAATAAGGGAGACAATCACGCGCGGACCTCGAAATCAAATTAACCGCGTTCGTCTTCCGCCCCGAACCCGCGCACCATCACGCCCTCTGCCAACATCGCCCGCGCCACCCGCCGCCCATCGTTGACTCCCCCGCCGCGCGCATCTTAATATGGCCGCCGCATGCCAGACTCACAGTCATTTATCGGCAGCACAATTTCCCATTACCGCATCGTCGAAAAACTCGGCGGCGGCGGAATGGGCGTGGTCTATAAAGCCGAAGACACGCGCCTCGATCGCGTCGTCGCCCTGAAATTCCTCCCCGACGAAGCCTGGCGCACGATGCCGCAAGCGCTCGAACGCTTCAAGCGCGAAGCCAAAGCCGCTTCCGCGCTCAATCATCCCAACATCTGCACCATTCACGACATCGGCGAGGAGAACGGCAAAGCTTTCATCGTCATGGAATATCTCGAGGGCCAGACGCTGAAACATCGCATCGGCGGCCGGCCGCTCGATCTCGATACCATTCTCGATCTCTCCATCGAAATCGCCGACGCTCTCGACGCCGCGCACTCCAAAGGCATCGTTCATCGCGATATCAAACCCGCGAATATTTTCGTCACCGAGCGCGGCCACGCCAAAATCCTCGATTTCGGCCTAGCCAAAGTCGCACAAAAGCCAGGCGCCGCGCCCGACGACGCCACTCTCGCCACGCAAGCCGCAGGCGTCAGCGAACTCGATCTCACCAGCCCCGGCACCACCGTCGGCACCGTCGCCTACATGTCGCCCGAACAATTGGCCGCGCAAAGATCTCGACGCGCGCACCGATCTTTTTTCTTTCGGCGCCGTCCTCTACGAAATGGCCACCGGCACGCTGCCCTTTCGCGGCGATAGCTCCGCGCTCATCATCGACGCGATCCTGCATCGCGCTCCCGCGGCGGCAGTGCGCCTCAATCCCGATATTCCGCCGAAGCTCGAAGACATCATCAATCGCGCGCTCGAAAAAGATCGCGACGCTGCGCTATCAGAACGCCGCCGACATGCGCTCCGAATTGCGCCGCCTGAAGCGCGACACAAGTTCCGGCATCACCGCAGGCTCGCAGGCGAGCGCCTCTTCGCCGGCCGCGATGCAATCTTCAGCGGCAAACGCCGCGGCCGTCTCCGGCGCAGTCGCGGCCTCTTCCGCGCAGACGCAGGCGCAGGCGCAAACGCAAGCAGCGCATGCATCCGGCAGTTCCGTAGTTGTAGTCGCCGCGAAGCAACACAAACTCGGCCTCACCGCAGTGCTCCTCATCGCGCTCGTCGTGCTCGCCGCCGCAGCCTACGGCATTTACGCCCTCATCGCCGGCAAAAGCGCCCCGCTTCCCTTCCAGAATTTCGCCATCTCGCAAATCACCAACAACGGCAAATCCGCCCTCGCCGCAATTTCCCCCGACGGCAAATACATCCTCACAGAATTGAAGGATGCCGGGAAATCCAGCCTGGTGCTGCGCCACGTCCTCACCAATAGCGATACGCAAGTGATCGCGCCCTCGGAAGCCATCTACACCGATCTCGATTTTTCCCCGGACGGTAACTACATCTATTTCATCAAGGCCGAATCCGCCGTAGCTTCCTTTCGCGATCTCTACCGCGCTCCGGTTCTCGGCGGCGCTCCGCAACTCATCACCCACGACATCGATTCCAATGCCGGTTTTTCCTCCGACGGCAAGCACTTCGCTTTCATGCGCGACAACGATCCCGACGTCGGCAAATTTCAACTGCGCACCGCCAACTCCGACGGCTCCGAGGAAAAGCTGGTCACCAGCGGTCCCACAACGGAAGCAACTCGCTTCGTTGCCTGGCAAGCGAATGGCTCGGGCATCGCCAAAGTTCAATATCAACTCGGTGATCTGCTCAGTGTTGTGAAGCTCTTCGATACCGCCTCCGGCCAGCCCAAGCAATTTGCTTCTTTCAAGGACAAGTACGTCGAAAGAATCGTCTGGCTCCCCGACGGGAAGAACTTGCTCGCGCTCTATCAAGATCCATCCACAGGCTACGTACGCGATCAAATCGGCATGATTTCCTATCCCAGCGGCCAGTTCCACGCCATCACCAAAGATACGAACGGCTACGGCTCATTGACCGTTTCGGCCGACGCAAAAACCTTGGCCACCGTGCAGCACAGGACGCAGCGAAGCTTCTACCAATTCCCCGCGGCGGGCACCGCCCAGAACCTCCCGAATCCCTCGCTCACCGAGGAAAAGGATTTGTTCCATTTCGCCTGGGCCGCAGCGGGCGGCTTCTACTTCACCGGCGAAAGCGACGTCGTGCGCGTGGCCGCCGACGGAAGCAACAAGACGGTTCTCCTCAGCAACACGGGAAGCGATGGAATCGCAACCTGCGCGGACGGCCATTTGTTGCTCGGCTGGACCGGCCCGGTCATCGGTAACACTGTCAGCATCTGGCGCTTGGACGCCAACGGTGGCAACCCCCAGCAACTTTCCTTCGGCGCGTATGACACGGCTCCCGTTTGTTCGCCGGATTCCAAATGGGTCTATTACGCCGATCAAAATACCGGGCTGGCCATGCGCGTTCCGCTGGATGCCGCGAGCAAACCGGAGGTCATTCCCGGCACCCAGATTCCCCATAGCATCATTTCGTCACGGCAATTCGGGATCTCGCCCGACGGCAAGTATTTCGCGTGCCTGCTTACCACGCCGCCGGAGTCGGGGTCAGGCGCGAGCGTGCTGAAAATAGATATGGTATCGCTCGACGCCGGCGCTCAGCCGCAAACGCGCTTGCTCGATCCCGATCCGCGAATCAAAGGGCATTTGAGTTTCACCCCGGACGGAAAAGCGCTGGTATATGCGATACGCGCGAACGGCGTGGAAAATCTCTGGCTGCAGCCGCTCGATGGTTCCAAGCCGCGCCAGATTACAAATTTTACGTCCGAGCTGATTACAGCCTATCAATGGTCCCCAGATGGCAAGTCGATAGCAATGATCCGCGAGCACACAGATTCCGACGTAGTCCTACTACGCGACTCCGGCCCCGCCACCCAATAATTGTCAGGGCATGTGTAGGGGAGGGCCGGGTTAGCCCTCCCGCGACGCCTCGCCCTGAGGAACGAAGGGCCGCCGTTGGCGTCCCCGCGCGCTCTCCGCGCGTCCCTCCCTTCGATAAAACCTGCACACAAGAAAGATGCGCTTTTAGCGCCGGGCCTCTCGGAGAGACCCCCAAAATTTATCGGCGCGGAGCCGATGCACTCCGGCCCAGCCTTTGTAGGGGAGGGCCGGGTTAGCCCTCCCGCGACGCCTCGCCCTGAGGAACGAAGATCCGCCGTTGGCGTCCCCCGCGCGATCTCCGCGCGTCCCTCCCTTCGATAAAACCCGCGCACAAGAAAGATGCGTTTTTAGCGCTGGGCCTTTCGGAGGGACCCCCCGAATTCATCGGCGCGGAGCCGATGCACTCCGGCCCAGCCTTTGTAGGGGAGGGTCGGGTCAGCCCTCCCGCGACGCCTCGCCCTGAGGAACGAGGGGCCGCCGTTGGCGTCCCCCGCGCGCTCTCCGCGCGTCCCACCCTTCGCTAAAACCCGCACACAAGAAAGATGCGCTTTTAGCGCCGGGCCTCTCGGAGGCAGCCCCCGAATTTATCGGCGCGGAGCCGATGCACTCCGGCCCAGCCTTTGTAGGGGAGGGCCGGGTTAGCCCTCCCGCGACGCCTCGCCCTGAGGAACGAAGGGCCGCCGTTGGCGTCCCCCGCGCGATCTCCGCGCGTCCCTCCCTTCGATAAAATCCGGACACAAGAAAGCCGCGCTTTCGCGCTGGCTCCTGTAAGGAGCCTCGCATCACGCCCCCCCCACCCGTCACTCTTCCAACCCCCGCTGAATCACATAAATATCCGCCCACAACGCCCCCAAGGAGGCACCCCATGCCACCCATCTCCACCCCCACCCCGCACCAAGGCCTACCCCCGCTCTCCCTACCAGGCATAATGACAATTCTGGTAGCCCTAGGAATCATCTTCATAGGCGCACGCGAATTCCTCCAACCAGCAGTAGGCGCCCAAGGCTACGGCGTCAAGCTAGCCGATCCCCGCGACTCAGACTTCCTAGCCATCAAAGCCGCCCGCGACGTATCCACAGGCATAGCAGCCCTAGCCGCCCTCTCCCTGCAAAGCCGCCGCACCCTAGCCGCCATAATGGCCGCACTAACCCTAATCCCAATTTTCGACGGCCTAATAGTCTATCGCCACGCCGCCTGGGCCTTCACTCCCATAATCTTCATCCACTGGGGCACAGCCGCCTTCATGCTGGCGATAGTAGCGTTGCTCCGCCGCGAGTAAAAATCGGCCGAGCCGAAGGCCGAAAACAAAACACGAACTTTGTCGCGATTTTAGAGCCGACGTCGGTTCTTTGTTTTCAGACCAGCTTCTCGACAGCAGCGAGTATGGATTGCCCGATCGTCCATCATGTCGCACGCTCCCGAGTCGCTTCCACTCTTCATTGTTAATCAGAGTAGACCGTACAATCCTCGTCGAGCCGCAGGCAGCAATCGACCTGAGGCGTCCCTTGACGCACTTGAACACTGTTGGGTGAACCCAAGGGTTCAAAGTAATTTTGTCAATGCATGACAACGGAATTTCAACGTCGAGAGTCGATATAGTTCGAGTTTTTGACTCGTAGATTAGGCGAAATTCGGATTCGTGTTTAAAAGCGAATCGTTTGAGGGAACGGAAGGTCGTCGCTCCGTAACTGCTTCTCTCGAAGCTCCGGAATTCTCACGTACTCAATCAGCCCCGTCCTTACGTCGGATTGCTTATTGATGGCCTTAAGAAGCGGAGCGCGCCTAAACTGAATACAGACGCCGCCATGCCCAGATCCAAACACCTTCCAGAAATGATATCTCTCATCGGTTTCAGTGAAACACAACGCCAAAATGGACTTTAGTTTCTTCTTCTTTTGTAAGGCGCAAGGTAATACGAGTCGTTTTGATCGTCCCAGGTGTTTGGGTCCAAGAGTGTGAGCCTGCGCGAACTCAACAAGTAGATAAGCGCCGTCAGGTCGCTGTAGCGACGAAGATACAGTTTGCTCACTCCTACTACTCCTCTCCTGATCAGTTTTACCAGCGGACAATATCGTCCACACTTGGGAAAATTCGCCTTAACGCCGCCGCAGGCCGTCCGAGCATCGCATACATCTGGCCACTGGCACGCGAGTTTGGTTGACCTTGATGGTGGCCGCGCACAAGCATTCCGAGAATGTAGTCGTCGACTCTGATTGGTAGGTCCGTACGCAGGTGCCGCACCAACTCCCATAACGGAGGCATTTCAGCTCCCGTAAATCCATTACCTAGCTCTTGTTCTGTCCATGGGTAACGCGCGACTTAGTCGAATTCTGAAAACCGTTTGAGGTGCGCTTGGACTTCCGGCTGACCGTAGTAGGGAAAACAGTCCGCACAACGTCTTGCTAAGGCATCAAGCTTATGGGTTCGGAGCCACGAGTTATTCAGTACCGTCTCCGTCTCACCACCCGGATCTTTTATTGAGAGCGCCAGTGCCTTGAAGTATTTCTCCAGTGCCCGGCCTGCGTGATAATAAGACGCAATCAAGGAGTCCACCTTGATACAGCCACGCAAACGACAGAAGGTCAAAATCGGCATGGCTGACGAAGTTTCCACCAGAGCGGC
Organism: uncultured Acidobacteriota bacterium; assembly: GCA_963838545.1. GTDB lineage: Bacteria > Acidobacteriota > Terriglobia > Acidiferrales > UBA7541 > Palsa-147. The sequence continues at coordinate 39,627 of CAWIRL010000018.1, read as the reverse complement.
GGCCGATCGTTCATCGGCACGGTCCGCCTTGGCGGAGCGGTAGTCGTCGCATCTCACAAGTTGAACTTGCTCTAGACGGTCCATTGGCGAGAATATTAACTCTTTATGACGGTCAAGAAGAACCGCCGAAGAGTCAGATACCCCAACTGCGCGTGGTGTTCGACACAAGCGTGCTCTATAGCGATTCCGCTAGCGACCTAGTGAAGCACGAAGTTGCGAAGCTGATCAGGGAGAGCACCTTTCCCGACCTTGAAATTCAGTGGTATCTGCCAGAAGCGGTGCGCCATGAAAGGCAATACCAAATGCGCGAAAGCGCCATGCGCCTGCTTCCGCACATTCGGAGGGTCGAGAAGCTACTTGGACACAATCTCGCCATAAACGAAGAGGTCCTCGTCGACAGCGTCGAGAAGGTTGTCTCCCAGCGACATCTCGAACTCGGGTTGTTGACACCGCCGCTTGACTACGCGCAAGTTGACTGGCATCGCGTAACACTCGACGCCGTGTACAGGAGACCCCCCTTCGAAGCTGGCGACAAAGAAAAGGGATTTCGAGACCGAGTCATCGTCGAGTGTTTTCTTCAGCTTCTAACCGCGTCGCCGAAGACGGCCAGCATCTGTAGAGTCGTCCTGGTAAGCGACGACAAACTTCTGACGAAGGCAGCTATGGCTCGGACGGCCGAATTGACAAATGTCTCATCCGTATCCACCGTGGACGAACTTAAGGGATTAATCAATACGTTGGTTTCTCGAGTTGGATGAGTCGTTTCTAGCCATCCTTAAGCCCAAGGCTGAGAAGCTGTTCTTCCTCCCGGACATTCAGACCACATTGTTTTATAAACAGGACATCAGAGGAAATCTCGAATCCAAATTCGCGGCTGAACTGGCAGCTCCCCCTCCTGGCGCTACGAGTCGGACAAATGGTAGGTGGCTCATCAGTGCACCAAACTTCGTAAAGAAGGATGGCCGTCGGATCCAATGGGCGTCCACGATCACGATCCGAGCGGAAGCGTCGAGGACAAACTTCAAATCACCCTCTCTCGGAGCTTACACGTCCCGAACGGACTCTTTCCTGGACATATTGTCGGCAGACTCTATGTCGAAGGGCATCTTGAATGCAGCTGGCTTACATAACCCCGCACTCGGCACCATCGGCCGCGCGGCGCAGTTGTCGAGTCTCTCGCCACGCCTGTAAAAGATGCCGACTGGGGAAGCGTGTTAGCGGCCCTCGAACCGGCCAGAGAGTTCACGACCAGCAGAGATTGTCGATGTATACGAGGTCCTGTGGAGCGTGGACGTAACGGCAAAACGGGAGCTCCGTCGGCCTTCGATCGAGGACATTAGGCACGCGGAGCCAGAACCTGGGAGCAAGTCTCCTAAGCTATCCTGGGAGTCGCACGCGCCGTATTTTGCCTTCTAGTGAATCCCCCCTTTTTTTCCTTGGCGCGTCCTCCGGCGCCAGCCAGACAATTTCACTTCAATTCGGCGCTGCGGGCAGTACTATCCATAATACTATCCAAAGCACTATTGACTTGCGTTAATTCCCGCGTTATTCGGGATATGGCAGTCCGCAGTCCATGAGCGCGAGGCTGGCTAATATAGCCGCCTTAGGCTTGTCCTGAGCCATGCCGCTGTATCCGCGCCATCAAGACGCATAGGAGATTTTTGTGATTCCTGGCACAAACGCCAGCAGCGGTAGCATTTCCCGGTTTCCCCCGAGGATCACGCGTCGCGATACACGGGTACACGGGTCGTGGGCTCCCGGCAGGCAAAAAACACCAAACGGAGGACCAGAATTTTGTTTCGGTTAGAAATGACCTCGACTCTTTGTTTTGTGCAACTTACGCGAAATTCTAACCGAACCATGTTTCGGTTAGAAATAGGAAGGAGGTGAAGCAAAAGCGAACGGAATGTCAAAAAAATGTCGCTCGACTCTTCAGCGCGAGGCCGCGCCGCTTTTTCGCGTAACCTTTTTCCCTCTCAGCGGTTACCCTTACTGAGACTTGGAATCGCGGAGAATCGGTTGAAGGCTCATCCGACGGAGGCCGACGAGCGGTTGCTGATCGAGGAGGCGCAGCGCGACGCTTCGCGCTTTGGCGCGCTCTACGAGCGGTATTTTGACCGCGTGTATGCGTTCATCGTGTCGCGGGTGCACGACCGCGATGCGGCTGAGGATCTGACTTCGCAGACATTTCATTCGGCGCTTGAGAATTTGCCGAAATTCGAATGGCGCGGAGTTCCCTTCTCGGCTTGGCTGTTGCGAATTGCGGCGAATGCGATGGCTGACCGTTGGGCGAAGGTTGGGCGCGAGCGCGGCGATCCGGGCGCCGGAGGAATTCGAGTCGATCGATACGGATGCGATCGAAAATCGCGCGCGGCTTTTTGCGCTGGTGCGGCGGTTGCCGCCGGAGCAAAGGCGCGTGGTGCTGATGCGATTTGTGGAGCAGCGCAGTTTGCGCGAGATCGCTACCGCGATGCAGAAAACCGAAGGCGCGGTGAAGCAATTGCAGTTTCGCGCGGTGCAAACTTTGCGAACGAAGATGGTGAAAGCCGATGGCTAAGCAAAAGCCGAGCCAACGATTCGACGCGGCCGTGACGGCGCTGCTCGAGCGGCGCGATTCGTTCGTGCCGCAGGCGGGCGCGGAACTAGCTCCGATGGTTAGCCTGGCGATCGACCTGCGCGATCTGCCGCGCGAGACTTTCCGAACGCGATTGAAAAATGAACTCGAGAGGAGAACAACGATGAGCAAGAATGCAACACCGGCGCGCGAGACTAACCGAGAAGCGCAATCGGAAGCGCCGAAAGTTCATTGGAAGCGCGAAGGGATTCCGCACCGTCACGCCCTACATCGTCGTGGACGGCGCGGCAAAATTGCATTGATTTCCTGAAGGCGACCTTCGGCGCAACGGAGCGAATGCGCGTGCCGCGTCCGGACGGAAAGATCATGCACGCAGAAGTATTGATCGGTGACGCGATCGTCGAAATGGCCGACGGCAACGAGCAATATCCCTCGCGCCCGATGCCGATTCACGTTTACGTGCGCGACATTGACGCGGCCTACCACGCGCGCTCGAGGCCGGCGCAACTTCCTACTACGCGCCGACGGATCAGGAATACGGCGATCACGATTGCGCCGTGCGCGATCGCCTTCGGGAATTTCTGGTACATCGGCTCGCGCGAAAGGCGCGACGCCGATTCCGGCGGAGTACCGAGCCTGATGCCATTCGTTCATGCGGTGGGCACGCAGAAATTGATTGATTTCATGAAGAGCGCGTTCGCGGCGGAGGAATTGATGAAGGTGCAGGCGCCGGATGGCGTGATCGTCCACGCGAAAATGCGATTTGGCGGCGATGCGGTGATTGAATTGAGCGAGGCGCGACGGAGTATCGAACCGCTGCCCGGATTTGTTGCACATGTACGTGCCGATGCGGATGAGGTTTATGCGCGCGCGATCGCGGCTGGCGCGAAGCCGCTGACGCCGCTCGGCGGATCAGCCGTACGGTGAACGCAATTCGACGTTGGGCGATCCGTTCGGAAATTATTGGACGGTGGCGACGCACATCAGGATGTGGTGTTTTAGCGGTGGCGGATTTGAAGACGAAGAGCGGAGGATTTCCGCCGAGACGCTGAGAGCGCGGCGAAAGAGCAGAGAGAGGCGACGGCGTTACTTGGTGACGGAGAGATTGTGGGCGCCGGCGAAGAGCGAGGCGGCGGTGCCTAGGGATTGCGGAAGCCACCAGAATTCGCGCAGGACGCGATTGTCGCTGTGCTGCATGCGATGGCCGACGTAATCGAAAATCGACGGGCCTACCTGGATCACCGCCGTAGATGCTGGCGTTGCCGGCGAAGGGGCGGAGCATCGGATTCATTTCGGTGGCCCTGCGATGATGGCGCGGCGCGTGGACCAGGCGTCGAAAGTGGCTGCGCCATGTTGGGCGACGCTGAGAGCTAGCCACGATGTGGCCGGGCGTTCCGCGTCGATATGAACGGGATGGAAACTGGATCCGGCGGCGCGGGTTCGACGCGTGAGTGGGAATGTGAACTTCGGCGAGGATGCGGACGCTTTCCTCCGACGAGTTGCTCGGCGATCTTCATTCCGGCATACTTCGTGCCGTCGCTGCGATGTGTCGTTCGCCGCAGCTTGGCTCCTGGACAGATCGACGAGGCGAATTTTGTCGCGGTCGAAGAGATCGGGTTTGCGGAGGCGGTGCGAAGGAGATTTGCTGAGGAGTTGCGGCGAAGGAAGCTTCGCCGGCGTGTTATCGGCCACGAGTACCGGGGCCGCGGCTTGCGGCTGCACTGGAAGCTTGCCAGCGGGCGCAACGGCATTTGAAGCAGAACCACCAGTGTCGCGAGCAGCATAGTCTATTCACCTCACGTAGGAGAGGGTACGTGGGCGAACGGCCGGCGAGAATAGAGCGTCTGTACCGGCCGAGTAGTACTCGCGGAAGCTCGTTGATGTTGTTAGGTTTATCTCATCATTAGGCCTATGGCCTTTCAACTTGATTTCCTCCTATCCCCCAAGCCCCCAAATTCCTGGTGCATTTTGAAACTGCGCAGTACTACGGCAGCGCTTGATAATCCGCATCATGAGCGCTTCCAGAAAAACGGCGGAAATTTTTTCTGTGCCGGCCAGACTTCGTCGAGGGTGTCGCCGGAATAGACCACTCCATTTTTGATCACGTAGAGAATGTCCGTGGAGTTGCGAATATTTTCGGCGGGATTCGAATTGTAGACCACGAGGTCGGCAAGTTTGCCTGGCTCGAGCGAGCCGACTTGCTTCTCGAGGCCGATGCTTTCCGCTCCGTTCATGGTCGCAGCGTAAAGCGTCTGCCAAGGTGTCATGCCGCCGGATTGTAACATCCATAGTTCCCAATGTGCACCGATTCCTTGTTGCTCGCCATGAGAGCCGAGAGCGACGTGGCCGCCGGCTTTGACGACTTCGCCTGCGCCGCGAGCGATGAGCGGGAAAATGTACTCCTCCTCGAGTAGCAACGGGCGGCGGCGCGCTACGCTGTCCACTTGCTCGTGCGGTGTGAAGCGCATCACTTTCGGATCGTCGTGAATATTCATGCGCTGGCGCCAATAGAATTGGCCGAATTCGCCGCCGTAGGAAACGATTAGCGTTGGCGTGTAAGTGGTGCCCGACTGCGCTTCGAGTTGAATCACATCTTTGTAGATTGGGACGATCGGCAGGCTGTGCTCGACTCCGGTGTAGCCGTCGAGCACCATGCTGAGATCGGTTTTCAGGTCGCCGCCACCTTCGGCGGTGATGTTTACGCCCTCTTTTGCGGCGGCCATGGCCAGCCATTGGCGCGCGATGCGGCGCGGCTGCATATATTGCTTCAGCGAATCGGCGCCGTGGGCTTTGTAGCGCTTTCACGATGTTGTCGGCATCTTCGAAGCTGGTGATGCTGGCGGCTTCGGTGGTGATGGCCGTGCCGGTGGCGTAAATTCGCGGGCCGACCATTTCGCCGGTGCTGACCAACTCGCCTTGCGCGAAGACGGTGTTCGATTCGATGGAAGGATCGCGCGTGGTGGTGACGCCGTAGGCCAGGTTCGCGGCGTAGGACCATTCCTGATCGGTCATTTCGTCGCGATTCGAGCGCAGATGTGCGTGGATATCCACGAAGCCGGGGAGGATGGTCTTGCCGCGAACGTCAATTACTTTCGCTCCCGCATCCGCGTGAAGTTTTCCGGCCGCGCCGATTTCCTTGATGCGATTATTTTCGACGAGCACGTCGCCGCGATCGATACTCTCCTCACCCTTCATGGTGATGATGCGCGCGCCGCGCAAAAGCAGCTGGCCCTTGGGAATATCACGCGGCACTTCGAGAGCGATGGAAAACTTCTCCGCTTTCCACTGCTCCGGCTTTTCCGCTTCAAAGGCCGCCTCGCGCGAGACTCGCGAGTAATCGTTGCCGAAACTCCAGGTGATGGTCTTTCCGCCGTCAGCCCAGTGAATGTAATTCGCGCCGGTGGTGGTGAGGCGCTTGAGCGGAACGGCCGGAGTTTTCAGATCGAGGCTCACGGTCTCCGTGCCGAATCTGGGAAAGGCGGCGAGATAGGCGTCGTAGCGATTCTGGATGGCAAGATATTGTTCATCGGGCGAAGGCACGGCCATCACGAAGTGGCCCTGAAATCTCATGTGCGTTTTTTTATCGGTGCCATCGAGGCGCACCGAGCGCAAGATTCTCGCGGGCTTTTGCGGGCCTTCGGCATTCGGCGGAGGCGGCGCGGCATCCATGTAATAAACGCGCGTGCCGTCCGCATTGAACGAGGGCGCCTGATAGCCATTGGGCAATTTCACGATTGCGTGGGACTCGCCGCCATCGGCCGCGATCCAGCGGAGTTCGTCGACGTCGCTGGAGTCTTCCGCCAACCAACCGCGCGCCGTGCCCATCACGAAAACCAGCTTGCTTCCATCGGGCGACCACGACGGTAGCGCGTAGTAACCTGCCGCTTTGCTCAGCTTCACGGGCGCGCCGCCGCTCGCCGGCGCTTTCCATAATTCGCCGCCTTCGGTATCGGACCAGCTCGTGTAGGCGATCCATTTTCCGTCCGGCGAAAATACCGGCGCGTATTCGCGCACTTTCGAATCGGTGAGGCGATGCGGCTTTCCGCCGCTGATATCCGTGAGCCAAATTTTTCCCACCGCGCTGAAGACGAGCTGCTTGCCGTCCGGCGATTGATTGGTCCAGCGCATTTGATGGACGGTGAGCGGGCCATCGCTCGATGGTGTAATCCGTATGCACGCGCGGGCCGAGATCGAGATCGACCTTGGCGCTGAATGGAATGGTGGAGACGGCGCGGGTGCTCACTTCCACGCGCTTGATGTGTCCTTCGCCGGTGAATAGAACGGCTTTCGAATCCGGCGTGAATGCGTAACCGGGGAGCACATCATTTACTGCGAATCCTTCTTGATCGTCGCGCTGCATCGGTGCGGCCAGCCAGCGCTCTTCGCCGGATTTCAAATCGCGGATACGCAGGCCCGTTTTCGCGTCGTGACGGCTGGCGTAAACAAGATAGTGGCCGTCGGGCGAAGGGAGCGGGCCGCAGCCCGCCGCCATATTCCGAAGTGATGGTTTGAATTTCGCCGGTCTCGCGATTGAAGGTGTGAACTTGGAAACGGCCGATGTCCACGTTGTACGGAATGAATCCGGATGGCTCGAAAAATAAAGTAAATTTCCGTCGGGCGAAAAGTAGGCGCCGGAATTAATCGTGGTTTCGCCCTTGCCTTTTACCAGCTCAATGCCCTTTCCCGCCGTCTTTGTGGTAGAGCCACAGCGCCGTCATGCGCAGATAATCTTCGGGAGCTGGGATACGGGCCGTATTTGCGCGCGACGATGTAATTTCCGTCGGGAGCCCAGGAAGGCGAGCCGAGCAGGTCGTCGGTTTCTTTCGAAACTTGCTTAGGATTCGTTCCGTCGGCGTTGATGAGCCAGATATTGTCGCTGCCCGTGCGATCGCTGATGAAGGCGATTTGTTTTCCGTCGGGTGAAAATCGCGGCTGGCAATCCCAGGGCATCCCGGAGGTGATAGCCTTCGCTTCGCCGCCGGCGATGGGGAGGACGTAAAGATCGCCGAGAATGTCGAAGACGATTTGCTTGCCGTCCGGTGAGACATCGAGCGACATCCACGTGCCTTCGTCGGTGGAGAAGGAGATCTTGCGCTTCGGCTCAATGGGCAGCTTTTCGGGCTTTTTCTCTTTCTCGTCTTTGTCATCTTTCTGCGCGGCCTCTTGCGGATTTGCGGTGGCGCGGGCATTGAGACTAAATGATGGGCGAAGCGCGATGAGCATCGCCACGGCGGCCAATGAAAGCAGAAGTTTCTTCGAATTCACGGAGATCATTCCTGGCTCCTAGATATTGGTAATTGCGTGCAATTTCGGGGTTGGACGTGCGCGATGGCAAAGAGTTTCGTCATTCGGCGGGAGATTCTATCTTAATTGTAGAGGATTGCCAGGATGACGGAGGGCGGAGAGTCAGTTTTCGATTGGTGAGTTAATCAGGTCTTGAGTCCGACAGGCACATAGATTCTTCACTTCACGCCCGGAGTTTCAGTCCACCGCGGTTATCTGCACAGCGTCCAGAGATTCATCCACTAGCGCCGCGAGCCTTTTCAGACGCAGGCGACTTCGCCAACACACGCGTCCACACGCCTTCCAATAGCGCAGGCACCCACTTTTCGGCGGGACAGCGGCTCCAACTCTGGCTGAGGAAGACGAGGTCACGATTCGCTGCGCCTTTGCTCGCGCTTCACAGTCCAAGGATGAAGAGCGAGCCTTTTCTAAAGGGACAACCGCTGATCTCGCCGGAGGTTTTCGCCTGGCGGATAACGGCGGCGGGTGCAAAGAGACATTCGTCCACGGCGGCATCCGTCGTTATTGAAGATCGAAGCGCTGGGTCGGCAGCAAGTTGCCGCATTTTATGCAGGCCATCAACGATGAGCTGCCGAGCTGTAATCATCGCGTTAACGGCAGTCAGATCGCCATTCACCAGGGAAGCAAGACGCGTTTTGGCCCGCTCCAGCCTACCGCTGATGCGCCACCATAGCATTTTCAGGACGTTGGAAGAACTTACAGCCTCAAGCACCAGACGGGCCGCTGCCAAACTCTCCTCAGTGGCCGTGAACGTTTCCACGAACGATCTGCCTATGCTCTGCTGCACAAGCAGATCGAGCTTATCTTCAGGTCCGATCCCTCTGACCCATTCGGCCAGCGGCTCCAATTCAGCGGGTCCGTGTTTCACGTCGTCGGCCTTGACGTTTAGTCTCGACCACAGTTCTTCCTGCGCAGCGGCGCGGCTGGGGTTGGTGCGCGGCAGCATAATTTGGAATAATCTGCCGTTGAGCGAGAAAATGCGGAGCATTTTCCGGAGAAGCTGCACGTTGCGAATAGGACCATGTCCTATGAAGTCCCGGTCAAACCTTGAATCGTTTGAAATTGTCCGGATCTCTACCGGATCTGTGACGGTTACCACGTCGGTGATGCCGGGAAAATAGGTTCGTTTCATGCTGGGACACCCATCTAAATAAAAGAAGTTGTTAGAAGGTTTGGCCGCGCATCTTATCGATTCTGCCGTTTTGACGCAATACAATCAGAAGGGCGGATCGTCATTCGACAACCATCCTTGGCTGTGGTTTGCACCAGCAGAATGTTCGTCGAATTCCACGTACAGCCGTACAAATTAAAACTCGGTCGAACGCCCTCATCGACTGGAATTGCGCCGATGAGGAGCAAGAGTACGAAGCCGACGCGTAACAGACAACGTAGCTGTCCTGGCAAAAAATCCATCCCGCTCGCCGATAAGACGCCAAGCATCGGGTCTCTGCTGCCCGTTCCAAATGGATATTGAGTCGCATCTGCGGAGCCTGAGTTACTGGGCGACCGAGCGAGTGGAGAGGGAGCAATCGTGATAGAGTCTCGCGCGTTGTGGTTCTTCGTGCGACGGCTTGGCAACGGGGTTCGTGCGGAATGTGGCTGATGTCTTGATGGGGAGGATTTCATGCGGCGATGGCTTTTGCTTCCGATTTTGGTTTTGACGATCAGTCCGGCGCGGGCCGCGGATGCGCCTGTGAGCTACGTGCGCGCGGGCAAGATGCTCGATGTGCGCTCCGGGAAGATGCTTGCGGATCAGGTGATCGTGGTGCGCGGGGATCGCATTGAGAAAGTCGGCGCCGCGTCGGAGATCAAAATTCCCGATGGCGCGCGGGTGATTGATTTAAGCAACGCCACCGTGCTGCCCGGATTGATTGACGCGCACACGCACATTTTTCTGACCGGCGAATCGCACGGCCGCTACGAAGATCAACTTCTGAAGGAATCGTGGCAATTCCGCACCATTGAAGCGGTCCTGAACGCCAAGCGCGACGTCGAGGCCGGCTTCACTTCCATGCGGGATGTGGAAACCGAAGGCGCGATGTATAGCGACGTGGATGTGCGCGATGCCATCAATCGCGGCATGATTCCCGGGCCGCGTCTGCAAGTGGCCACGCGCGCGATTTCTACTACGGGCGGCTATCCGCTCGAAGGTTACTCTCCGGAAGTACCGGTTCCATCGGGCGTGCAGGTGGTGGATGGGCCCGATGAAGCGCGGAAGGCCGTGCGTACGCAGGTGAAGTACGGCGCGGACTTGATCAAAATTTACGGCACGCATCATTTTCATTTCAGCGCGGATGGGAAATTGGTGAGCATCGCTACTTTTACTTTGGAAGAAGTGAAAGCGATCACCGACGAGGCGCATCGCGAGGGCGTGAAAGTTGCGTGCCACGCTTACGGCGGCGAAGGTTTGCACAATTGCATCGAGGGTGGCGTGGATTCGATCGAGCATGGCTTGGATCTCGACGACGCAGCGATCCGCGAGATGGTGGCAAGGGGCGTTTACCTCGTGCCTACGCTTTACGTCTATGAATTCGAGCCGGAGGAAGACTTGGAAATGTCCGGCGGGAAGACCACGCGCGCGCGGATTCACGAGCCCAGCTTTAAAAAGGCGATGGCCGCCGGCGTGAAGATTGCATTCGGCACGGACGTTGGCCCGTTCCCGCACGGCACGCAGGCGATTGAATTTGAATACATGACGAAATTTGGGATGAAGCCACTTGCGGCGATTCAGGCGGCAACAATCTCAGCCGCGGAACTGATGGGCTGGAGCGATCGCGTTGGTGAAATTGCGGCGGGGAAATTCGCGGACATCATCGCCGTGACTGGGAATCCGCTGGAAGACGTGAAAGAACTGGAGCACGTGAAGTTCGTGATGAAGAGCGGAGAGATCGTGAAGAATGATTTGGGGAAGTAGGAGGTTTGGTAGCGCCGGCGCTAGACGGCTCTGCGGGCGGCCTCTAGTGTGCGATCGATGTCGGCTTCGGTGTGAGCGGCGCTTACGAATAGGGCTTCGAATTGCGAGGGTGGCAGGAAGATACCTTCATCCAGCATTTTGGTGAAGAACTTGGCAAATCGCGCTGTGTCGGATTTTTTCGCGTCGTCGTAATTTCGAATTGGATTCGCGTTGAAGAAGATGGTTAGTAGCGAGCCTGCGGCATTGATCTGAGTTGGGACTTTAGCATCGGCGAATACTTTGCGGAGACCTGCGGCGAGGCGCTGAGATTTTTTATTGAGATCCTCGTAAAAATTCGGCACGCGCAAATGCGGCAATGTAGCCAGCCCCGCGCGCATCGCCAACGGATTCCCCGAGAGCGTTCCCGCCTGATAGACCGGACCGAGCGGCGCCAGCATCCGCATGATTTCCCGACGGCCTCCGTAAGCCGCGACGGGCAGGCCACCGCCGATAATTTTTCCCAGCGTGGTTAGATCCGGAACAATTTTGTAAATTTCCTGCGCGCCGCCCAGCGCGACGCGAAATCCGCTGATCACTTCATCGAAAATCAGCAACGCGCCATGCTTTCTGCTAATTTCGCGCAGACCCTCCAGATAGCCTTCGTTCGGATTGACGACACCCATGTTTGCGGCGATTGGTTCCACGATGATCGCCGCGATTTCGTTCGCGTGATTGTGAAAGGCCTTCTCCACAGCCGCCAGATCGTTATACGGCACATTCAGCGTGAGCCGGGCGAACGCCTCCGGAACTCCCGGGCTCGCCGAAATTCCCAGCGTTGCGAGCCCCGATCCCGCCTGCGACAAAAAGCTGTCGGAATGTCCGTGATAGCAGCCTTCGAATTTCAAAATCAGATCGCGCTTCGTGAATCCGCGCGCCAAGCGCGCCGCGGACATGGTCGCTTCGGTGCCGGAGCTGACGAAGCGCAGCATTTCGATGGAAGGAATCGCGGCAACGATCGCTTCGGCGAGTTCGCTTTCGAGCGGCGAGGTCATGCCGTAGCTGGTGCCGAACGCCGCTTGTTCCTGAATGGCGCGGGTGATGCCTGGATGCGCGTGCCCGAGAATCAACGCGCCCCATGAGCAGACGTAATCGAGATAGCTGTGGCCGTCCACGTCGAAGAGATGCGCGCCGCGGGCTTGCTCGATGATGAGCGGATTGCCGCCGACAGCGCGGAATGCGCGGACGGGGCTATTCACGCCGCCGACGAGGATTTTTTCGCTGTGGCGGAAGAGGTCGGTGGAGCGCGGGCGCGGTTTCGAAGCCATGTCAGAAATTTAACGCATTTCGGCAGGCAGGCCAAACGGGTTTCGTAGCGCCGGCGTCCCTGCCGGCATCTGACGAGCGCGGGCTGCCACGTGCGAGTGTCAAGCGCGGACGACACAGCGCGAGGCATTCGACGCCGCGCGCCGCAGACAACTGCGATTTTCATTGACGATTGCGATCGTAAGATGCCGGCCTGAAAGGCCGGCGCTACACAAAGCAAGAATCTGTCTCGTTTTTTGTAGCGCCGCCGTTTTAGGGCGGCATCACTTCAGCCAGCGCGCGGCTTCTTTCGCGTGATAGGTGAGGATGATTCCGGCGCCGGCTCTCTGAATGCTGGTCAAAATTTCCAGCGTCACGCGCTTCTCGTCAATCCAGCCGTTTCTCGCCGCGGCTTTTACCATCGCGTATTCGCCGCTCACGTTGTAAGCCGCCACCGGCACATCGAATTTCTCGCGCACGCGGTGAATAATATCCAGGTACGGCAGAGCCGGCTTCACCATCACCATGTCCGCGCCTTCGTCCAAATCCTGCGCCACCTCGCGCAAAGCCTCGCGCGCATTGGCCGGATCCATCTGATAGCTGCGGCGGTCGCCGAATTGCGGCGCCGATTGCGCCGCTTCGCGAAACGGCCCGTAAAATCCCGAGCAGTATTTCGCCGCGTAGGAAAGAATGGCGATATTTTCGAAAGCATGCTCGTCGAGCTTCGCGCGAATCGCCGCTACACGGCCATCCATCATGTCCGAAGGCGCCACGATATCCGCGCCCGCGCGCGCATGCGAAAGCGATTCATCGGCGAGCAGCGCAATCGTAAGATCGTTGGCCACTTCCCCGTCTTTAATTACGCCGCAATGGCCATGATCGGTGTACTCGCAGAGGCAAATATCGGTGATCACGATCAGATTCAATTTCGCCTTGCGCACCGCTTCGATCGCGCGCTGCACCGGCCCATTCGACACGGAGGACTCTGTGCCGGTGGCGTCCTTGTGTTCCGGCAAACCGAAAAGAATGATTCCCGGAATGCCCAGCGATTCCACTTCGCGGCATTCCTCCAGAAATTTATCCACGGACTGCTGATGAATCCCCGGCATCGAGCTGACTTCCTGGCGCACGTTCGTCCCCGGGCAAACGAACATCGGGTAGATGAATCCCTCGATCCCCAGCCGCGTCTCGCGCGCCAGCAAACGAATCCCTTCATTGCGCCGCAACCGGCGCCCGCGATGCAATGGAAACGTCATGTAGCCTTCGCTCCGGAGGCTTCGCGCTCGAAATGCGCCACGATTGCCGCCACCAAACCGCGCGCCGTGGAATCCTGCGCTTCGATCGTGGCCTGGAAACCTGCGTCGCTAATCGCGCGCGAAGTTGTTGGTCCAATCGCTGCAAATCTCCCCGCATCCGAAAGCGCGCGCATCGGCTCCGGACCGACCAGCTCCGCAAAATTTTGCAGCGAGGAAGGGCTCGCGAAGGTGACAACGTCCACTTCGCCGCGGCGCACTTGCTCGAGCGCCTCGCGCTGCGGATCGCGCGGCTCCTCGATCCCGCGAATGCGCCCGCCCGCCGCCGGCTTCCCTGTTCCCGGCGCGACCGTGCGATATGCCGCAACGGTAATCACCTGCGCCGCGAATCCGCGCAACGCCTTCGGCAATTCATCGGTGGCCAGATCGCTGCGCGGCAGCAACACGCACTTTCCGGTGAGCTCGCGCTGCAATTCATCCGCAAGATCCTGGCTCGTGTGCCGCCTCGCCACTCGCGTCACGTACCAACCGGAAGCTTCCGCCGCCCCGGCCGAAGCCGGACCGACGGCTGCAATTTTCGGCGCCGCTTTATATTTTCGAATGTCGATTCCGATTTCCTGCGCGCGTTGCGCCAAATACCGCGCGGCATTTTCGCTGGTGAAAAGCACCCAATCGATTTTTTCGAGCGAACGCAGCACCGCATCCAGCAAATCCGTCTCCGAGGATGCCGCGAAGCTCAACACCGGCAGCAGCAGCACCACCGCCCCGCGCGATTCGAGAAGCGAAATCATTTCCGCGGCTTGATCTTTCGCGCGCGTCACCACCACGCGCTTGCCCGCGAGCGGGCGGTCGCCAGGCGTCATTCAGGATTCCCCGTTGCGGCGCCATCGCGCGGCGGAATGGCCTCGGCGCCCGATCCTCGTGCCGCGCTGTCCGCCCGCTCGCTCCGGCCGGCAAGCTGCAAAATTTTCTCCGCGCCCGCCGCGCGCATTTCTTCGGCGAGCTTTCGTCCAATCGTTTCCGCCGCCTGCACGCTTCCAAACCGGCTCAAGCGAATAAATTCGCCGCCGTCGGGACTGATCACGCAAGCATCCAAGCTCAGAAATCCACCCTCAATATGCGCCCAAGCCCCAAGCGGCACCTGGCATCCGCCCTCAAGCTCCGCCAGCAACGCCCGCTCCGCCGTAACGCACGCGCGCGTATCCGCATCCGCCAGGCTCACCACCATATTTTTCGCCGCTTCATCATCGGCGCGCGTTTCGATTCCCAGCGCACCTTGCCCGACGGCCGGCAGCATGGTCTCCGTGGTAAAAACTTCCGTCGCGCGCCAACCGAGTCCCAGCCGGTCGAGTCCAGCCTTCGCCAGCACAATCGAATGAAATTCCGCTTCATCCAATTTTCGCAGCCGCGTATCGATATTCCCGCGCACTTCGCGCACGTCCAAATCCGGCCGACTGCGCAGCAATTGCGCCCGCCGTCGCACGCTGCTGGTGCCCACGCGCGCGCCTCGCGGCAATTTCAAAAGCTTGTGCCCAAATTTCGATACCAGGCAATCGCGCACTTCATCGCGCTTCAAAATCGCCGAGATCGCCAATCCCGCGGGAATCTCCGTGGGCACATCTTTCATGCTATGCACCGCCAGATCAATGCGCGCATCGAGCAGCGCTTCCTCCAGCTCCTTGATGAACACGCCCTTCGCGCCAATCTCGCTGATCGGCGCATCCTGCTCGCGGTCGCCGGAAGTCTTGATGGTGATGATCTCCGCCTGAATTTCCCCCGCCGCCTCCAGCAGTTTCTTCACATGGTTCGCCTGCCAGAGCGCCAACGTGCTTCCGCGAGTTCCGATGCGCACCGCGGTCATTCGTCCTCGCCATCCAAATTAAAAAGATCCCGCAGCGCTTCAATTCCGGCCAGGCGCCGCCGCAATTCCCGCGTCCGCCGCAATTTCTCATTCGGCGTCTGCACCACGCGCTCAATCAATTCATCCGTAAGCCGCAAAATGCGCTCGCGTTCTTCGGGGGCCAATCCCGCCATCTCTGCCGCGCGATCATCCAGCAACTTCCCGCGCTCTTTCAGCAATCTCTCACGCAATCGCTGCGTAAGCGAAATCGCCTCGACGCTGGTGCACCAATTTTCAAATTTCCCGATGTGTTCGCTGATCAAAGCCTCGGCCCGCGGAATTTCCGCCTCGCGCGCCTTGCGATTCTGCTCCACGATCTCGCCCAAATCATCGATGTTATAAAGATAGAGATTGTAGAGCGTAGCCGCTTCCGGCTCCACGTTTCGCGGCACTCCCAAATCCACCACAAATAAAGCCCGCCCGCCGCGCGCCCCATGCACGCGCTCCAGCAATTGCCGGCTCAGCACCGCCTCCGTCCCGCCCACGGACGTCACGATAATATCCGGCGTCTCCAGCGCCGGCTCGAGCAAGCTCCAATCAACGGATTCGCCGCCCATGCGCTGCGCCAAATCTTCCGCCCGGTCGCGCGAACGATTCACCACTCGCAATCGCCCGATCCCGCGATTCCGCAAATTTTCCACCACTTGCTCGGCCACCGCACCGGCCCCCACGATCAACGCCTCGTGCCCCTCCAAATCTCCGAACACCCTCTCCGCCAATTTCACGCCCGCCCACGCAACGGACATCGGCCGCGTGCCAACTTCCGTCTCCGTCCGCACGCGCTTCCCCACTTCCAGCGCGCTCTGAAACAACCGATTCAGCACCGGGCCCGTCGAGCCATGATCGAGCGCCCGCCCGTACGCATCCCGCACCTGCCCCAAAATTTCCGCCTCGCCCAGCAGCATCGAATCGAGGCCGGCAGAAACGCGGAACAAATGCCGCACCGCATCCTGATTCTGTTCGCGATACAGCCGCCCGCTCAACTCGTTCGCAGGAATTCCGTGAAAATTCGTCAGAAACGATTCCATCGCCAATTGCGCATCCACGCCCGCATCCGACGGCACGCCATAAACTTCGCTGCGATTGCAAGTGGACAGCACCAACGCCTCTTCCAGCGTTCCGCTCAATCGCAATTCATCCGCCGCACGCAGCGCCTGATCCGGCGTAAACGCGATCCGCTCCCGCAATTCCACCGGCGCAGTCCGATGGCTGCAGCCAATCAGCGCGATTTGCACGCGCCCGGCCGGCCCTTTTCCCGGATTGGTTGCTGTCGGCATCAGAAATAACGATGGAAGCTGGTGAGGTACAGATTCACAATCGTGTAACTGAACAGCACCAGAATAAAATTGAACGCGCAAATCCGCGCCGCCCGCGCCCCCCGCCAACCCGCGCTCACCGCCAGCCACAAATACGCCACGTACAGCGCGAAAATCGCCAGCGTGATAATAATTTTCGGATCCGCCGCGGAGAATTGCCCGCTCAGCCGGTGCTGCCACACAAATCCGAATGACATTCCCACCGCCAACGCCACCAATCCCACCAGCACGCTGCTGCGGCTCATTCCTTCGAGCACGTCCAGCGCCGGAAATCTCCAGAACGTCAGCCCCGGCTTCCGCGCCTTCAGCACTCGATTCTGTATCAGGTAAATCACGCTGAGCACAAACGAAAGCCCGAACGCCGCATACGCCAGCGTATTCAGCGTTACGTGCAACGCAAAAAGCGGTCCTCGCGCCGGCGGCGTGGCTGGCGCGGCGTTCGGCGCGAACGCCATCACCAATCCCGTCCAGACGATCAGCAGCAACGTGACGAACGCCCCCACGCTCCGCTGCCCGTGATACACCTCAAGCCCCAAATACGTCACCGCCAGCAGCCACGCAAACAGCGACATCGATCCGTACAAATCATCGTACGGCACCGTATGCGTCCACCGCGATCTTTCCAGCAGCGCCGCATAATGCGCCAGCACTCCCGCCGCCAGACACACGGTCGCCAGCCGCCCCACCCACGGATTGCTCCCATAAAGGTAGCGCGCATAGCAGATGAAACTGATCGCATACAGCGCCAGATTCACGTACGCCCACGTTCCGTTCATTCCGCCCATCCCCGGCGCCGGAGGCTAACCCCGCAAATGTTTCCCGCAAGCATCATGGAATTTTCCATTATAGTCCTCAACGCACAATGCCGCCTACCACACAAGCGCCCGCTTGTCCTGAACGGTGCGATGGGCTTCCCTGTTTGCCCCGAGCCTCGAGGGGCCGGCATCCGGCGAGCAACCTTCACGCTCAAGGCGCAAATCAATCGCCTACCGCTATCTAAAAACAAGCGCTCAACTTCACGGAGGGAAAAATGTACGGGATTAAACGCTATCTGAAATCACTCGCACTCCTGGCCACCGTCTCGCTCGCCGTCATCACCACCCCCGCCGCCCAACAAACTCCCACCTCCGCCCCCAGCTGGCCCACTCCCACCGAGTCCGACTTCACCATCCACGATTTCCATTTCCGCTCCGGCGAAACCCTCCCCGAACTTCACATCCACTACACCACTCTGGGCAAGCCCATCAAGAATTCCGCCGGCCACACCACCAACGCCGTCCTGATCCTCCACGGCACCGGCGGCGACGGCCGCGGTTTTCTCCGCCCAATTTTCGCCGGCGTTCTTTTCGGCCCCGGCCAGCTCCTCGACGCCACAAAATATTTCATCATCCTCCCGGACAATATCGGCCACGGAAGATCCAGCAAGCCCAGCGCCGGCCTGCGCGCACACTTCCCGCAATACGAATACGCCGACATGGTCGCTCTGCAACACGAGCTGGTAGAAAAAGGCTTGGGCGTGGATCACCTCCGCCTCGTGATGGGCACTTCGATGGGCTGCATGCACTCCTGGATGTGGGGCGAGGCTTACCCTGATTTCATGGACGCGCTCATGCCGCTCGCCTGCCAACCCGTCCCCATCGCCGGGCGCAACCGCATCTGGCGGAAAATGTTGATTGACGGCATTCGCCAGGACCCCGACTGGAAAAATGGCGATTACACCACCGAGCCTCGCGCCGCCTTGCAAATTTCCGCCGATTTCCTGCTTATCGCCGGAGGCGCGTCATTGCATTTGCAAGCGGATTTCCCAACGCGAGACGCCGCCGACAAATACCTCGATGAATTCATGAAGCGAGCCACCTCCGGCCTCGACGCCAATGATCTCTTCTACGCCGTCAGCTCCTCCCGCAATTACGATCCCTCCTCGAACCTCGCCGCCATCAAAGCCCCGGTAATGTTCGTAAATTCCGCCGACGATTTTATCAACCCTCCCGAACTAGGCATCGCCGAGCGCGAAATCAAAAAAGTAAAAAACGGCAAATTTGTCCTAATTCCGGTCTCCGAGCAAACCTACGGCCACGGCACGCACACCCATGCCGCCGTCTGGCAACAATATCTAAAAGAATTGCTGGACGAATCCGCTCATTGATTCAAAATTGACCGGACGAGCGCCACCCAGCAGCCTCCGCCGATGCCTTCTGCTATTATGGAATCGTAGCGACACCGGGTATGCCGTCCACGCACACGTACAACCGCAAGCAGAACTTCCTCCGGGCATGCCGCGGCGAGCCCGTCGAGCGTGTTCCGGTTTGGATCATGCGCCAGGCCGGACGCTACCTGCCCGAATATCAGGCCGTGCGCGAAAAACACTCGTTCCTCGAAATCTGCAAGACGCCCGAACTCGCCGCCGAAGTCTCGCTGCAGCCGTTCGAGCGCCTGGGAGTGGATGCGGTGATCGTGTTTTCAGACATTCTGATCGTCGCCGAAGCCATGGGCATGTCGCTCGAAGTGCCCGATAGCGGCCCGGTGCTGCGCAAGCCTATCCGCGACCTCGCCGCCGTGAAGCGACTCAAGTCTTCGATCCCCATGTCACCACGCAATTCGTCGGCAACGCCATCCGCGAAATCACTCGCGCCGTCGGGCCCGATGTTCCGGTGATCGGCTTCGCCGGCGCGCCGTGGACCGTGGCCTGCTACATGATCGAAGGTAAAACCCGCGGCGATATCTCCACCGCCAAGCGCGTCCTCTACACCAAGCCCGATCTCGTTCGCACGCTTCTCGAAAAAATTGCCGACGCCACCGCCCTGTATCTTCTGGCGCAGATCGAAGCGGGCGCCACCGTCGTGCAGCTCTTCGACACCTGGGCCGGCGAATTGACTCGCGATGAATATTTCACTTTCGCGCTGCCCGCCACGCAGCGCATCATCCACGCCCTGCGCGACTCCGGCACGCCGGTAATTCTCTATTCCAAAGGCACCGCGCATTGCATTGCTTCGCTCGCCGTCACCGGCGCCCAAGTCCTCAGCGTTGACTGGCGCATCGAGCTCGACGAAGCCCAGCGCCGCCTCGGCGGCCGCATCGCGCTGCAAGGGCAACGTTGACCCGCGTGTGCTGCTCACGTCTCCCGAAATCGTCGCCGACGCCGTGCGCACCGCCATAGCCAAGACCGGTGGCCTCGGCCACATTCTGAATCTAGGCCACGGCATCTTGCGCGAAACTCCCGTGGAAAACGCGGCCGCCTTCGTGCGCGCGGCCCATGAATTCGAATTGCCGGCAACGATTGTGCGTGCCCGAGGTGAAACGGCCGCATAGCAATTCAGTGACCTGAGCCGAAGCATGTCCGACGCTAATCAACAATTCGCTTGATGCCCGCATTGTCGCGGCGGTCTCCGAGGAATTCCTCGCCAAATACAATCGCCCGGGCCCGCGGTACACCAGTTATCCGACCGCGCCGGTCTGGAAAGACGATTTTGGGCCTGACGATCTGGAAAGACTTTCGCTGCTGCCGATACGGCGCGCACACCCCTTTCGCTCTACATGCACATTCCATTCTGCGAAAACTCTGCCTCTTCTGTGCCTGCAATGTGTCGATTCAGAAGAATAAAGGCGTTGCGATGCCCTACCTCGCGACTCTGAAAAACGAAATCGAGCACGTCTGCCGATTCGTTTCGAAGCAACGTCCCGTGGTGCAATTTCATTGGGGCGGCGGCACGCCGACCTATCTCACTCCCGCGCAGATGGACGATCTTTTCGACTTTCACGCGCGAGCGCTTCTCCTTTGCGCCCGACGCCGAAATCGGCATCGAAGTCGACCCGCGCGTCACCACCACCGCGCATCTCGAAACTCTTCGCCGTCTCGGTTTCAATCGCCTGAGCATGGGCGTGCAGGATTTCAATCCGCTCGTGCAGGAGACCATCCATCGCGTGCAACCCTACGAGATGACGCGCGACCTGATCGCCACCGCCCGCGCGCTCGGGTTCGACAGCATCAATGTCGATCTGATTTACGGTCTGCCCTATCAAACTGCCGCCACTTTCGCCGACACAGCTCGAAAAAGTCCTGACCATCGCCCCCGATCGCGTCGCCATGTTCAGCTACGCCCACGTCCCCTGGCTCCGCAAGCAGCAGGGCGCCTTCCAGGGCCATCTGCCGGAAGGCATGGAGAAGTTCCGGATTTTCTGCGTCGGCCTCGAGAAATTTACCGGCCGCCGGATACGAGTACATCGGCATGGACCACTTCGCGCGGCCCGGCGATGAACTGGCCGTCGCGCAACGCAATCGCACGCTGCACCGGAATTTTCAGGGCTACACCACGAAAGCCGGCGCCGACCTCTACGGCATGGGCGTCAGCGCCATCAGCGGCTTCGACGCTGCTTACGCGCAGAGTTATCGCGAGATCCCGGCTTATTCCGACGCCGTCGTGCGCCGCGGCATCGGCACCATGCGCGGCTACCGCATGACCGAGGACGATCGCCTCCGCCGCGCCGTGATTTCGCGCCTGCTCTGCCACACCGTGATCCACAAGAACGAGATCGAGCGTGAATTCGGCATTACTTCGACGAATACTTCGCGCCGGAACTCGCGCAACTCGAAGATCTCCGCTCCGACGGCCTGGTCGAGACGACGCCCGAACGAAATTCGCGTCACGCCGCTCGGCCGCGTCTTCATCCGCAATCTTGGGATGATCTTCGATCGCTATCTTCGCGAGCAGCAGATGGACGCTCGCCCGCTCTTCTCGAAAACGCTGTAGATTCGCGCACGCAATGCCCAATTCAATTCAAGTCGCGATTGTCGGCGGTGGAATTTCTGGGCTTGACCTGCGCGTACCGGCTTCGTGCAGCCGGAATTTCCGCGGTGGTGCTTGAAGCCGCCGAGCATTCGCGGCGGCGTCATCGGAACGGTCGAGCGGAACGGATTTCTCTTCGAATCCGGGCCGCAAAGTTTTTTGGGCACGCCGCCGACGCTCGATCTGATTCGCGAATTGAAACTGGAAGCCGAATTAATCGAAGCCGATCCGAATGCGCCTCGCTACGTTTACGTGAAAGGGCGGCTGCAGGCGATACCGATGTCGCCGATCGCGTTGTTCACCAGCGTCCTTGCTGAGCGTCGGATCGCGGTATCGCGTGCTGACCGAGCCGCTGCGCCGGACTCAAGCCTGTCGCGCACGAAGAATCGGTGGCGGACTTCGTGCGCCGAAAATTCGGGCATGAAATTTTCGAATATCTCGTGGCGCCGTTTGTGTCGGGCGTCTATGCCGGCGATCCCGGAAACACTCAGTCTGCGCGCGGCCTTTCCCTCGCTCGATGAATGGGAACGTGAGTACGGCAGCGTGCTGCGCGGCGCGATGAATTCGCGCAAGCAGCAACCCGGAGCGCGGCCGGGGCTCTGCACTTTTCGCGGCGGGCTTAGAACTTTGCTCCAGGCGCTGGAGTCGGACCTGGCAGATGGATTGGTCGAAGGGGCGCGCGTGGAGGCGATCGAAAGAGCTGAGCCGATTCCGGATTTACCGTGCGATTCTCCAAGGGCAAGCCAGCACGAATCGATCGCCGTGCGAGCCATCGTCATGGCCGCTCCGGCTTACATTGCCGGGAATCTACTGGCCGGGATTTCGCAACGCGCGGCCGATGGGCTGCGCGGCGTGATTTACGCTCCGGTGGCAGTGATTGCGGCGGGATACAAACAGTCGACAAATTGGGAACAAACTCGACGGGTTCGGCGTGCTGATTCCGCGCAAGGCTGGACTGCATACGCTGGGCACGGTGTGGAATTCTTCGCTGTTTCCGGGCCGCGCGCCGGATGGTTCCGTGACCGTGACAAGTTTCGCCGGTGGCGCCACCGATACCGAAATTGTATCGCGCGAGCCGAGCGAGATAGCGGCGCTCGTCGAGGCCGAGCTCGAAGAGTCTGCTGGAGATCAGCGGGCCGCCCGTCGCGCGAGAGATCTGGCGCCATCCGAAGGCGCTGCCTCAATATAATCTTGGGCACGCGCACGTACTGGCGAATGTGCGCGGGGCTTTGGCGGACGTGCCGGGGATTCATCTGGCGGGAAATTACCTCAGCGGACCTTCCATTGGGAATTGCATCGAGCAGAGCAATCGGACTGCGGAAGGTGTTCGCAGGCTTCCTGCAAGGTGCTGTGGCCTCTACATAGTTTAGCGATTAGTACTATTTCCTATTGCCAATTCCGTTGTTACTCTTCGGCGGGGAAATGCAGATGAACGGCACGCTTAAACTCGGATCGGTAGATCGCGGGCACTTCACTCGCGGCACGATTACCTCGAACAATCCCCAGATTATGCCAAATTTCTACTCGATACATGCATACGAGTAGAAATCGCCGCAACTCATGAAAATAGCACGGAGCTATTTTCTACCCGATACAAAATCGACCCCCTGGACCCCTTTGAAAAAACTGCATATTCTAGCTTTCGATGCTTGGGCACTGGTTTCGATGCGCCAAGCGAATCTTGCGGCGTCCCGCGGCTTCGCCGAAATCGGCGGCGATCTTCGTCCGTTTCTAGTATTAGCGGGCGTGATCGGCTGCGGATTGCGGTCGGCGTCAATCGAGCACAAACGTGAGATAGGCGCTGCTCGTGTGCAGGCGCTTGCCGGTGATGAAATTCTCCGAGAATACCTTCACGCCCACTTCCATCGAAGTATGGAAAACCCGGTTGACGCTGGACTTGAAGATAATCAGTTCGCCGATGCGGACCGGATTGCGAAAATCAACATAGTCGACCGAAGCGGTGACCACGTGGCTATGCGCAGTGGCGGTGCGCGGCGATGGCGCCGGCGATGTCTACGAGGTGCATCACGCGGCCGCCGAGAATGTAGCCGAGCGGGTTGGCGTCGTTGGGAAGCACCGCCTCGACCATTTCTGAACGCGAGGCGCTGACCGGCCTGCCCTTCGATTCATCAGAGCCGAAGCCCTCGATTTGCGCCCCGGTGCCCTTCCGATCCCGACTTTCCCGACTTCTTCGGCATTTCTTCGGCATACTCCTGCGATTCGCCGTGCGCGGCGTAAAACAACCCGCGCGGCCCTGCTTGGCGCGATGGCTGCGCCCGATATAATACGCGCAGAACAATGACCAAATAACGAACTCACAACAAACGAAGTCGCGGCGCGAAATTCTCGAAGGCTTCGTGCAATCGAATCCCGAGTGACGCTTTTGCGCGCTACGGTCTGGCGCTGGAGTGCGCGAAGCTCGGCGACGATTCTGCGGCGGAGGAACACTTTCGCCAGCTTCTCGCCGCGCATCCGGAATACGTCGCCGGATATTTCCAATTTGGCCAGATTCTCGCGCGCTCGGCCGGATTCCCGAGGCCCGCAAAATTCTCTCCGGCGGAATCGCCACCGCGGCGAAAGACGGTGACACGCACGCGCGCGATGAAATGCAGCGGCGCTGTACGCGCTCGGATGAGATTCCCCGACTCCACCCGGACGGGATTCTAGAAATTGGTCCTCGAACGCATCACTCTCTTTCCGCTCCAGATTGGTCTTTTCCCGCAGAGCCGGTTTGCCTTTGCATATTTTCGAGCCACGCTATCAGGAATTGATTCGCCATTGCGTCGAGACGGAATCGGAATTTGGAATGGTTCTCGAACGCGACGGAGGCGTGGCGAAAGTGGGCTGCAGCGCCCGGTAATCGAAATCACGCGCGAGTATGAAAACGGCCGGATGGATATTGCCGTCGAAGGCCGTCGCGTCTTTGAGATTCTGGAGATCTTTCAGGACAAGCCTTGCCTCGAAGCCATATTCAAAATTCCGTGGCCGACAAGCCCGATCCCGAAGACGATCGTAGCGCCCGCCGAAGTGATCGCCGCGTACGAAAAATGCCACGAGCTGCTCTACGGCTCCACTCCGGACGAAATCGATCGCGAAGAGCATCCTTCTCTTGCCTATGCCATCGCCGAAGATTTGCCGCTCGATCTCGACGACAAGCAATCGCTGCTCGCCGTTGCGCGACGAGAACGAACGGCTCGCCCTGCTTCTCCCCATGATTCAGCAGCTCGTGCCGCGCGCAGAAGTCCGCCAGCGCATGCGGCAGAAAGCAGGCGGCAACGGCCACGCGAAAGTTTGAGCCCGTAGCGCCAGCGTCTCCGCCGGCATCTTACGAGCATAGCGTCAGCAAGAGCCGTAATGATGCGCGGAGCGCACCGTCGAGCAACGGTCTGGTTGAACTGCGTAATCCGCGCGTTTGCGCCGGCGATTGCGACGATTGCGGTCGCCGGATGCCGGCGGGGACGCCGGCGGTACACTAGCTTGCGCCATCATCTATAATGATTGTGCTGCGGTATTTCCGGCTTTCGGCTTGATTTCATTGAGGAACTCATGAGCACTCGTCCTAAGAACTCTTGGCGAGCTTCGGCGCAGCGCTTGGTCGGAGGAAAAGATCGCGAAGCGCAGCGTGAAGCAGGAACTGCGCGAAAATCTTTTGGCGCGCCTGGAAAAGGGCGATCCGCTGTTCCCCGGCATTCACGGCTACGAAGAATCGGTGATCCCGCAGATCGTCAATGCGCTGCTTTCGCGGCACAACTTCATCCTGCTGGGACTGCGCGGGCAGGCCAAGACGCGCATCCTGCGCGGCCTGGCCGCGCTGCTGGATGCCGAAATTCCCGCGATTGCCGGCTGCGAGATTAACGACAATCCCTACGCGCCGATCTGCCGCTCCTGCCGCGAGCGCGTCAAGAGCCGATGGCGACGCCACTCCGATCATGTGGATCGAGCGCGACCTGCGCTACGTCGAGAAACTGGCCACCCCCGACGTCACCATCGCCGACATGATCGGCGACGTCGATCCCATCAAAGCCGCGCGCGGCGGACGCGACCTCTCCGACGAGCTCACCATCCACTACGGCCTTGCTCCCGCGCTGCCAATCGCGGCATCTTCGCCATCAACGAGCTTCCCGATCTGGCCGGAAAGATTCAGGTGGGGCTTGTTCAACATCATGCAGGAAGGCGACGTGCAGATTAAAGGCTATCCGGTGCGGATGCCGCTCGATGTGCTCACTCGTTTTCACCGCCAATCCCGAGGATTACACCGCGCGCGGAAAAATTATCACGCCTCTCAAGGATCGCATCGGCTCGGAAATTCGCACGCACTATCCTGCGACCGTGGAAGAAGGCATGTCGATCACCGCGCAGGAATCGTGGACTGCGCGCGGCGCGCATTTGCGCGTGGATGTGCCGGTCTATCTTGCGCGAAGTGATCGAGGAGATTGCGTTTCTGGCGCGCGAAGACAAGCGCATCGACAGTCGCTCGGGCGTCAGCCAGCGGCTGCCAATCAGCGCGCTCGAGAATGTGGCCAGCAGCGCCGAGCAGCGCGCCGTGCGCAATGGCGAGCGGCACGCCGTGGCGCGGGTGGCGGACATTTATTCCGCCATTCCGGCGATGACCGGAAAATTCGAGTTGGAATACGAAGGCGAATTGCGCGGCGCCGACAATATTGCGCGGGAATTGATTCGAGCGGCGGTCGGCAAAGTTTTCACGCGCTATTTTTCGGATGCGAATCTTGCAGCCCGTAGTGCAATGGTTCGAAATAGGCGGCGATCTGAAAGTCGCGACGAATGCGCCTGCGGCTGAGCATCTCGCGCAACTGAAGAAAATTCAGGGCCTGTTCGACAATCTCTCACCACTTGGCGTCCGGCGCGAAGGACGAAGCGGCGCTGGCTGCGGCCGCAGCGGAATTTATTCTCGAGGGTCTTTGGGCGCACAAGCGCATCAGCCGCAGCGAGGAACGCGGCTTCTTTGCCGAAGCGCGCAAGGCGCCGGAAGCGCGCGGAGCAGCAGCCCGGCCGCGCATGCCGCCGCCGGCAGTTTAATTGCCGGTCAGGACGGTTTGAGCTGAACGACGATGCGCTACATCCGCTATTCGCGATACACCGGAGAGGCCGCGGACGACGTGGACCTCCAGGAATTGATGAACAAGCTCTCCGATTTTCTCCTGCAGAGCGGCTTCGAATCGCAATACGGGATTTACGAGATGGATCCGCAGATGTCCACCGAGCGGATGATGGACGAACTGCGCGAGGCGATCTTGCGCGCGCTCGAAGAAGGCGACCTGTTCCGCCCGAACTGATGGAACAGCTCTTGCAGAATCCGGACCTCTCCAAGAATCAGGAATTGCGGGAAATGATCGACCGCTTGATCGAGCGGCTGCAGGAAGAAGGATTCATTTCGCAGCAACCGCCGCAGGTTACGCCGCCGCCGAGCGAGACTCCCGGCGGGCAAATCGGCCAGGATCAGCCCGGACGCGCAAGCGCGATTCGAGATCACCGACAAGGCCATCGATTTTCTGGGATTCAAGACTTTGAAGGACTTGATGGCCTCGCTTGGGAAATCGAGTTTCGGCCGCCACGATACGCGCGATCTGGCCACCGGCGTCGAATCGGGCGGGATTTCGCGGCCCTATGAATTCGGCGACACACTCAATCTCGACATCGGCGAGACGCTCTTTAAAGCCGTGCGCCGCGCAGGGCGCCAAAGTGCCGATCGAGATTGACTACTCGGATCTGATGGTGCACCAGTGCGAATATCAAAGTTCCTGCGCCACGGTGCTGATGCTCGATTGCAGCCATAGCATGATTCTTTACGGCGAGGATCGCTTTACGCCGGCGAAACGCGTGGCGCTGGCTCTGGCGCAATTGATTCGCACGCAGTATCCCGGCGATTCGCTGCATTGCGTGCTGTTCCACGATTCGGCGGAGGAAATTCCGCTCGGAAAGCTGGCGCGCGTTCAGGTGGGCCCTTATTACACGAATACGCGCGAAGGATTGCGCCTGGCGCAGCGCATTTTGAACAAGCAGAAAAAAGACATGCGGCAGATCGTGATGATCACCGATGGAAAGCCTTCGGCGCTGACTCTCGAGGACGGACGCATTTACAAAAATGCGTTTGGGCTCGATCCGCTGGTGGTGACGCAGACGCTCGAAGAAGTAACCAAGTGCCGCCGCGTCCGGAATTTTGATCAACACTTTCATGCTCGCCAGCGATTACAGCCTGGTGCATTTCGTGCAGAAAGTTACCGAACTTTGCCGCGGCAAGGCCTACTTCACCACTCCCTACACGCTCGGACAGTATCTGCTGATGGATTACGTCCAGAAGAAAACCCGAAACATTCACTGAGATTTGCCGCCGTCGGCACGCGGCAGCCGTGAAAATAATTTCGCGATGGCAGTTGTGCGAATATCGGAGCGCAAACGTTCGCTCGCGACCTCAAAATCGCCGCGGAGAGCCGAACTATCAAATGGGAAATCCCGAAGCGTTCCGTTGCGGCGCGCATCCAATAGATTGCGGTAGAATTTATCGATCGCAACGCATTCATACCTTGATGGCGATTCGAGGCTACTGAACACGCGATGCTTGCTGCCGGAAAATTGGCGCCCGATTTCACTCTCTCCGGAATCGATGGCAGGCGTCATTCGCTGGCGGAAGCGCTGAAGAAAGGCCCCGTTCTCGTCGCGTTCTTCAAGATTTCCTGCCCGATTTGCCAATTCACCTTTCCCTATCTCGAGCGCCTCTATGAAAAGTACGGCGATTCCAAAGCCACGCTCTGGGGGATTTCGCAGGACGACGCGGCGGACACCAAGGAATTCAATCAGGAATTCGAAATCACTTTCCCGCAATTAATCGACGCGACCGGCTATCCAATCTCGAATCAGTACAGGATTACGAATGTCCCGAGCCTGTTCCTGATCGGCACCGACGGAAAGATTCTCGCCAGCGAAGCCGGATTCTCCCGCAAAATCTCGAGCAGGTTGCCAAGGAATTCGCCGCGGCGAACGGCTGCCGCCTGCGCCGCTCTTTAAGCCCAGCGATATCGTTCCCGATCACAAACCTGGTTGAGGATCGAAAAACTAGGTTCCGGCGGAACCTGCGGGCGGTCAGTCGAGAGCTTCTTCGAGCAGTTTCTTCTTGTGCTTCGGCGGCTTCAGGCGCTTGTCGGGAATAATCCGCTCGGTTTGCGGAGTGCCGATGGCGAGACGCGCGCGCCGCCGCGCTTCCTTCGCCGCTTTGAACTTCTTCGGTTTCCGCAGCGGGCTCATCGTCTAGCAGCTGACCTTCAGCGCTCCTCGGCAGCAAAGTATACATTACGAGCGGATTGAGAAGCTCGCCTGTGCAAAAGGGCAAAGCTTGTACCTGCGCGCGGCGCGGACGCGTCTATGCTGTAGGATACTCATCGATGCTTCGACGCTTTCGCCGCCTGGCAACTTCCCTGCCGCTGATCTTGATCGTCGCGGGAATTCTGCGGCTGGGATTCTTCTGTGATTACGCGAGCCAGAATTCGCATCACGCGCTCGGCGTGCTGCCGTTTCTCTTCGAGCCGGGAAATATCGCCGCGTCGATTGTCTCCGGTCACGGATATTCTTCGCCATTCCGCGTGCCCAGCGGGCCGACCGCGTGGATGGCGCCCGTTTATCCGTTGCTGCTCGCCGCGGTATTCCGCGTCTTCGGCGCCTACACATTTTCTTCGTTCGTCGCGGCGACGCTGCTCAATATTCTGTTCTCGACGCTGACTTGCATCCCGATATTCCGGATCGGCCAACGCGTCGGCGGAGTCGGAGTCGCCGCCGGAGCAGCGTGGCTTTGGGCCGTCTTTCCGAATGCGATTCTGATTCCGTTCGAGTGCATGTGGGACGCGTCGCTGGCCGCGCTGCTAGCCGCGGCAATTTTGTGGGCGACGCTCGCGCTGGCGGATTCCGTGCGTCTGCGCGATTGGTGCGCGTACGGAGCTCTTTGGGGCCTCGCGCTGATGACGAATCCGACGTTGCTGTCGCTGCTTCCGTTTCTTCTCGGCTGGCTCTGCTGGCGGGCGCGCAATGAGCATCGCAACTGGCTCAAGCCCGTGAGCGCCGCAATTGGCGTGATGGCGCTCTGCTGCATTCCGTGGACGATTCGCAATTACATCGCGTTCGATACTTTCGTTCCTCTGCGCGCAAATCTGGGCGTGCAACTCTGGTGCGGGAATAGCGACGAGGCGCACGATCTGTGGCTCGGCGAGGGCCATCCGATTCACGATATGGGCGAACGCGCGCGCTATATCGAGCTGGGCGAAATAGCCTACGAGCACGAGAAGCGCAATGAAGCGCTGAATTACATGGTCACGCATCCCCGGCGCGAAGTGCATTTGACGTGGGTGCGATTCTGGACATTTTGGAGCGGCGGAACGCCGACTCCGTTTGCGGATCTGATTCAAAAGCCGAGCTTGTGGTTCCGCTATGTGGTGCTTTTCAACTTGCTCACCGCGCTCGGCGCGCTTGGCGGAATTGTGACGCTGGTTCTGAAGCGCAATCTCAACGCATTCCCGCTGGCCGTGTTTCCCGTAATTTTCCCGTGCGCTTACTACCTCACGATTGTCGAGCCGCGCTATCGCCAGCCGGTCGATCCCGTGGCGATGTTGCTAACCGCGATCGTCGTCGCGCACTTTGTGCAAAGGCGAGCTGTCGCTTCACAGCGCGCCTGAGCGCGCCTGTTCTGGCCGAAGCCGCATCGGTGGAAGCGAGTACGCTCGCGTACCATTGATAACAAACAATTTGGTTGACGTGGGTGCGCTTCGGGCGTAAGTAGGTGTAAATCCTTCGTCATCAATCGCATATGGTTAAGAAACGTGAGCTTGGACTCGAGGATGCTTTAGTGGAAGTTTGGCGCCAGGCGCTCGTGGAAGAGAATGCGGAAGTGGAGCTAAACGGGCTGAGTTTCCCGGTGAGGCGAACGGCGAAGAAGAATCTGCGGCAAGTGGACTTTCGCGTCGGTGAGGAAGGCGTGCGCGGGATCGAGCAGAATCCGAAAACCGCGTCGCGCTGGGCGCAGTTGGCGCGCAAAGGCCACAAGGTGATGCAGTTTCTCGCGCAGGGCCGCTACTTCGCGAATGTCGTGGACGGCAAGTTGATGCTTTACGGAAAGAAGAACGAAAGCTAGCAGGCAGTTCCGGTACTAGCTTGGGAGAAATCGAGGCCGCAGGGAAGATATTGCTTCCAATTTCGCGTTTCAGAATCTAATTCACCGGATAGGTTTATTTGCTAGCAAAGGAGGGTTCGATCCGTGGCGACATCAAACTTCTCCTCCCCTGAAAAGTGGCTGGTGAAGAAGATTCAGCGATCGATCGGAAACGCTCCGCTGCAACTTGTGGTTGGGGACGACAAGCCGGCGGAATCGGAGGGAGATCCCGCGGCGAAAGTGATTCTTCACGATCGCAAAGCGCTGCTGCGCATGCTGCTCGATCCGGAGATGGGTTTCGGCGATAGCTATGCGGAAGGACGCGCCGAGGTGGACGGCGACCTGGTGCGCTCGCTGGAAGTGGTGCTGCGCTCGATGAAGAAGGCCAAAGCGTCGACGTGGTACGGAAAACTTCTCTCGCGTTGGCTGACGTGGGCGCAGGCGAACACGCGAAGCGGCTCGGCCAAGAATATTCATCAGCATTACGATTTGACCGCGGATTTCTACAAGCTGTGGCTCGATCCCCGCATGGTTTATACCTGCGCTTATTTTCCGACTCCTTCGACCGGGCTGGAAGAGGCGCAACTGGCGAAGATGGATCACGTTTGCCGCAAGGTGCAGCTGCGGCCGGGCGAAAGAGTGATCGAAGCAGGCTGCGGCTGGGGCGCGCTGGCAATTCACATGGCAAAGCATTATGGAGTGAATGTGCGCGCGTTCAATATTTCGAAGGAGCAGATAGCTTATGCGCGCGAGCGGGCGCGGCGCGAGGGTTTGCAAAACCAGGTGGAATTCATCGAGGACGATTACCGGAATATTTCCGGCACGTGCGACGCGTTTATGTCCGTGGGAATGCTCGAGCACGTGGGCGCGGAACATTACAAGGAACTGGGCAAAGTGATTCACCGCACGATGGGAGATTCGGGACGGGGATTGCTGCATTTTATCGGGCGAAATCAGATTCGCGCATTCAGCGCGTGGATTCGCAAGCGGATTTTCCCGGGCGCGCATGCGCCGGCGCTGCGGCAGGTGATGGATATTTTCGAGCCGTGGGATATGTCCGTGCTGGACGTGGAGAACTTGCGGATGCATTACGCGCGAACGTTGGAGCATTGGCTGGCGCGGTTTGAGAGATCGACGGATCGCGTGCGGGAGATGTTCGGCGAGAATTTCGTTCGCGCGTGGCGGCTGTATCTGGCGGGGTCCATCGCGGCATTCACCACCAACTCCCTGCAACTATTTCAGGTGACGTTTGCCGGATCAGAATGCCGGCGGATTCCATGGACGCGGGCGTATTTGTATCAGGAACAAGCGAGCGAAGCGCAGGAGAAAGAGCCGCGATGGATTCGTGCGATGTCCTGATTGTCGGCGGAGGCCCTGCGGGATCTTCGTGCGCCTGGGGATTGCGGCGCGCCGGGCTGGACGTGGCGATTTTGGATCGCAGCGGGTTTCCGCGCGATAAAGTTTGCGGCGGATGGATCACGCCTGCGGTTGTGCAAGAACTTCAGATCGATCACACCGAATATGCGCGCGGACGCGTGCTGCAACCGATCACCGGATTCCGTACCAGCCGAATCGGCGGTCCGGAAGTGGAAACGGATTACGCGCAATTGATCAGCTACGGAATTCGGCGGCGCGAATTCGATGATTATTTGCTGCGGAGGTCGGGCGGACGGATTCTTGTTGCGGCGCCGCTGAAGAGCATGGAACGCGCGGGCGATTCGTGGATTGTGAATTCGGAAATCAAGGCGCGGTTGATCGTGGGCGCGGGCGGGCATTTCTGCCCTGTGGCGCGATTTCTGGGAGCGGACGCGCGGAAGGAAGTTGCGGTGGCGGCGCAGGAGTGCGAATTCGAGATGAGCGAGGAGCAACGCGCGAAATGCGCCGTGCTCGGCGAGATTCCCGAGCTTTTCTTCTGCGACGATATGAAAGGCTATGGTTGGTGCTTCCGTAAAGGCAATTTCCTGAATGTGGGCTTGGGGAGGCTCGATCCGCACGGATTGCCGGGGCACGTTGCGAAATTCGTGGAGTATGTGAAGCACGCGGGGAAAATTGGTTTTGATATTTCCGCGGCGATGCTTGGGCATGCGTACGTGCTTTACCGGCAGACGAAGCGGAGAGTGGTGGATGATGGAGTGATGCTGATCGGCGACGCCGCGGGATTGGCGTATTCGCAGAGCGGCGAGGGGATTCGGCCGGCGATCGAATCGGGTTTGCTGGCGGCGCAGGCGATTGGGTCCGCGGCGGGTATCTATTCGGCTGAAAATCTGGAGAGTTACCGGGCGCTGCTGGTGTCGCGATTTGGAAGCAATGAAGATTGGGCTACGGCGATCGGGGCGCGGCTGCCTTCGAGTTGGATCAATTCATTAGGGAAATTGATTTTGGCGAATCGGTGGTTTTCACGGCATGTGGTCTTGGATCGCTGGTTTCTGCATCGCACGGAACCTGCGCTGATCGTCTGATCGAATCACTCGACAATTTAGGTGCGTGCGCTACTACTGGATTTGCACCAGCGTCGGCTTTTCTTTCGGCTTGGGCCCGCCTGGACGCCAGCGCGAGGGGCGCACCGCGCGGGCGCGAATGCGATTGACGAGGAGGCCCGTGCCGATCGAGCCGGAAATGAAGTGATCGACTTTCAGCGGGCCGGCGACCTTTATCGTGCGAATCCAATGC
This sequence comes from uncultured Acidobacteriota bacterium, assembly GCA_963838545.1. Lineage (GTDB taxonomy): Bacteria > Acidobacteriota > Terriglobia > Acidiferrales > UBA7541 > Palsa-147. Next base: position 6,479 of record CAWIRL010000018.1, on the reverse strand, counting down.
AGTGCGCTGCTGATGGTGCAGCCGCACTGCGAGCAATCGGGTGAGCCGCCGAAAACGCAGGGCTCGACGCGACTCTGCAAATCGGCGGAATAATTCGCGGACATCTTCGCGAACAGGCAGTCGTCAGGAGAGGCCGGCGGCCGGAGCAGCGCCTGGGCCATGCCTTCGGTGAAAAGCAATTTCGGATATGGCGTACAGAGGCGCGGCAATTCGCGCGCAAGTACCTCGCGATCGGCGGGCAAGAGCGTTTCGGGAGATTGCTCGCCGATTTGCGGCGTGTAAACGCTGACCCAGATGCGATTCACTTCGGGGCGCGCGCTCCAGAACGCGACGTATTCCTCAAGATAGCCTGGGCGCTCGAGCATCGGGCGCGTGATTACCCAGTGAATATTGACCTCGCGTCCGTCAATATTTTTCAGGATGCGCTCGTACGTTGCGGGCGCGCGGCGAATATCATGGTGCTCGGGGAGTCCGTCCACGGAAACAGCGACGCGCACGCGCGGGAGCTTCATCCACTCGCCAGGAATGGGGATTACGGCGCTGGTGACGACCAGCGCGAACACGCGCATTTCGCTCAGCTGCGGCAAAATCGCGGAGAGTTCGCGATGTCTCACCAAAGGCTCGCCTCCTACCAGTGAGACATGTATTGGCCGGTGGCGGCGAACGAGATCCATCACGCCGTTGACGAGCGCATCGCCGCGTAGATCGCGAAGCTGGCTGAGGGTCACCTCGCCGCCGAGATGCGATTCGCCGTAGGCATAGCAACCCGGGCAGCTCAGCGGGCACTCGCGCGTGATCTCGATGGAGAGCATGGGAATCTTGCCGGTGAGAATCTTTCCCCATGCGCTCATCATTTCGCGCGGAGTAAGACTGGGATTAGGCTTACTAGAACTCACGTCAGATTCGATGCGCTTGTTCATGTCGGGGATGCGGCGTGGGGTAAGTTTAACGCACGGAGAGTTTTATAGGGCTGATTTTGTCTAAGGGGTCACGAAAACGTCCTTCGACGAGAGGCGCCGCCGGCGCCCGAATAAACCCCAATCAGGCGGCATGGGTCGAGCGACTCACTTCTTGAACGAGAATTTTAAGCTCCCCGCCACGAGACGAGGATATCCGAAATGCGTGCCTGAGAATGGATTCCCCCAGTTGAAGGCAAAGGCGCGATCGGCAAGATTCTGAATATCCAATTGCGCTCCCACGATGAATCGTTCTGTCTGCACGACATCGATCCCGCCGGACCATCCCAGCACGTACCAGGGTTTGACGCGCTCCGTATCGAGATTTACGAGATTCGAACCGGGCAATGCTTGCAATTGATCGGGATCCAGATCTGGGAGCTCCAACGGGACACCGCTCTCATACCGGCCTGTGAAGGATGTCCAAAGCCCTCGTGGGGCCGTGTAGGTAACAGCGAAGGAAGCGACGTTGCGTTGATCGTGATCGGGGGTGAATTCGGTTCCCGGTCCGATCGTGATGAAATCATCGTCCAGAAAGAGCCCGCCATTCAGAGGACCAATTTCGACGATGCGGTTATTCGTGTAGCTAAAGTACGCGGAAAATCCATGGTGCAGGGGAACATCGAAGCGAACGTCCAGGCCTTTTGCCCTGGCGCGGGCGACGCTATTCGGAAAAATGATCGTGGTGCCCAAGAGCACATTGGGATCGTCGATGTTGCGAAAGTGCCGCCACCAGTAAGCCACGTTCAACTTCAGGGATTTTGGAAGCTCTTGCGTGAAGCCCACTTCCCAGGCGGAAAGCGTTTCGGGCCGAATATCCGCTCCGCCACCAGAATCCGCGAAGGGCGAGAGCTCGCGGGCTTGCTCTGAACTGGCGATCAAAAGGTTTTCGACTTGCGGCGGCATGTACAGGCGGTTGAACGAAGCTCGAAATACCGTGTGCGTGAACGAAACATAGTAGCTGGCACCGATCCGCGGGCTCCACTGCTGATCGGAGACAAGCAGATCGGAATGATCGAATCGCAGCCCTGCACTTATCTTCAGATTCCGGAAAAGCGAGAAGTCGTCCTGTGCGTAGACAGCTTCCGTTCCGCGGCTGACGTGCTGGGAAAATAGAAATGGATTATCGGGCGTAAAGTTCATCGCCGGATCGCTGATGCCGGCCTCTTCTGCCGCGATGGGATCGGTGACCGCGAACGAGAAGAATTCGTTGATCGAGACGCGCGCCACTTCCACGCCGGCTTTCAGCGCATGTCCGTGCGTCGCGTGACTGACGCTGGCGAAGAAGCCTTGGCGCGTATGATGGCGATCCTGTGCCGCGGTAATGGGAGTGTCGAATTCGCTGGGAAGCAGCCTGGACTGAAAATGGCTGCGGAAGTACGCGGCGTCGGTGAGAGTGCTGGCGGACCACGTGTGCTCCCAGGAGAGCGACTCCTGGTCGTGGCGGACTTCCTGGCGTTGGCCCTGACCCGCTGCTTCCTGTTCCTGATTATTCGGTACCGAAAAGCTCGCGCCCTGCACAATTCCTGAAAAGCGAAGCATATCCTGGTCCGTAGCATGCCAATCGGCGCGAAATTCGGTGGATGCGTCTCCGCCATTGTCGTGGAAGTCTCTTGGGTCTACGGGATCGAGGAAGCGATTGGATTGATGCCCAGAACCCGCGAAGAAAAATCCCCACCTCTGTGTTCCCCCGCCGAGGGTGGTGGATAGGTCGCGGGAATCAAGGCTCCCCGCACCGAGCGACAAGGTGCCGGCAAGCGGCGTCCCCAATCCCGACTTTGGCTGCACCACGACGACGGCGCCAGACCGGTCCCCAAACTCCGCCGGGATGTTTCCGGTGATGACGTCGAGTGATGAGATCGCGTCCGTATTGAACGATCCGGCAAACAACCCGTCAACGCGATCGGGAGTCGGTATTCCGCCGACTACGAAGAGAGTGCCGTCATCCACGCCGCGAATGTGCATCAAGCCATCGTTTTCGGTATTCCAGCCTGGAGCGGTGGAAATCAATGACTGCAGCTGGTCTCTGCGCACGACGGTGGGCGAGAGCTTGATGGAGCTCTCATCGATAACCACTTCGGTGCGCGGAGTCGCTTCCTCGGAATCGAGCGACTCGGTTACGGTGACAGCCGCCGCTGCGCTGGCGATCGTTAGTTTCAGGCTCAAGGTCAGAGGTACGTTTGACCACACGCCAACTGGCTCTTCCAGCGGGGCGAAGCCGCTTGCCGACGCGCGCAGGACGTAAGCGCCGTAAGGGACATTGTCGAAGCGGAACTGGCCTTGGTCGTTGGTTTTGGTTTGATTTTGACGGCCGGTAAGCGGATTTTCCAAGGACACCTGAACGCCAGAAACGATGGCTCCGCTGGGATCGCTGACATTGCCCGAGAGGCGTCCGATCTCGACCTGTGCGGATAGAGAGGTGCAAATGAGGAATTGCCCCAGCAGAAGGCCCACAACGACTAGCACTCTCGTCAGCCGAGATCTGATCAATGTCACTCTGCCTGAACCGACCTGCGTCTGAACTCCGGTACGTCGAACTATGCCATCCCGCACGAAAACGGAGAGGGATTGGCGGAAGCGTGTGGGAGTCGAACCCACCACTCGACCCGCGAAGGGCCGAATCGCCGGCTTTGAAGGCCGGGAGGATCACCGGACCCCTTGCGCCTCCGTTGGTGTAAGCCAATGATAGCAAAAGATTTTAATTGACGTCGCGCTGGGCATGCGTCTCTGGTTCAAATTCCAGATCCGGCCGCCGTTCTTTGCACTAGCCGGAAAGACAAATATCGAACAGCGATTCGCGAGGCGTATTGCGGCTGGGTATTACGTTTTCGCGTCACCCGTCCCTCCGTCCCAACCTGATTAATGTCTGTAGCACTTACACTAAGATTTAAATCTCCCGGCGCGATCGTCTGAAATGCCGCGCAGTTTCGGGCTTGGCGCGGGGCCATTGCAATTAGGCAGATAAATGGAATCGAAGCTGAAAGAACACGCGGGCATACCAGTGGTTGTGCTTGCGGCGACGGCGACGGTGATTGCGGCGCTTTCTCTATGGAAGATGCATGCTATCGCCAACCTCGTGGAGCCTGCGGTGGTCGCTTTCGACTATCGCATCATTCTGTTTCTGAATCATTTTGCGCGGCGCTCGTGGGCGTTGGATACGCTCCTCTACGAAATCGATTCCAATCCGCTGGCGACTGCGCCGCTGTTGATGGCGATGTGGTGGGCGTGGTTCAAAGATGGCGGCGGAAGCGAAACCGAGACTCACGATCGCGAGATTCTGTTGCATGGCATGGTGGGAGCGGTCTTCTACATCATAGCGTTCCGCGCGCCGGCGATGCTTCTTCCCTACCGAGTGCGGCCATTGCACAACCCTGCGCTTCACTTCGTGACGCCTTACAACGTGGATGCGCAGCGGTTGCTCGGCTGGAGCTCGTTTCCGAGCGATCATGCAATCTTGTGGTTTTTTCTGGCAACGACGGTGTTCCTGGTTTCGCGGCGACTGGGAATCTTCCTGTATTTCTATGTTTCGCTCACGTTGTGCATCGCGCGCGTCTATATCGGAATCCACTTTCCTTCTGACATCATCGTGGGGGGACTCCTGGGAGCGGGAGTGGCGCAACTAGCAAGGGTTTCCGCGATCCGAAAGACGATAGCGGAGCAGCCGATGAAGTGGCTGCAAGGCGCGCCGGGCGTTTTTTACGCGGGATTCTTTATTCTTTCCAGTCAGATGGCCGAGGGATTCAATTCGCTGCACGAGATTCAGACTTTTGTGCACGCCGTGGCGAAATCGCTGCTGAAGTTGGTATAGGGCAAGACTCCTCCATCGCGCGGTGCGCGCAGAGGAGGGTTCGGACGACCAGGCGCGAAGGCGACAACACCGCGGGATGACCGTTTATGCGCGCGGCTGTAATATCCATTTAACATGTGAGCGGTAAAAGCGGGTCTCGAGCGCTACGCGGTCTAGGCGTGAGGAGTATATTCGACTGCGCAGTCGATGGATTCGGCTCACTTAGAGGCGAGGCTTCGCGATGCAAAATTACGATTTAATCGTGATTGGATCGGGCCCGGGCGGGCAGCGGGCGGCGATTCAGGCTGCGAAATGCGGGAAGCGCGTCGCGCTGGTCGAGAAGCAAAGCTCGATCGGCGGCACGTGCATCAACTTCGGGACGATTCCGAGCAAGACCCTGCGCGAGGCGGTGCTGCATCTTTCCGGATTTCACTACCAGAATCTCTATGGCGTGGATTACCGCGTGAAGAAAGACATCACGATGGAGGATTTGATCTTCCGCGTGAAGCGCGTAATCGAGACGGAAATCAGCGTCACGCAGGCGCAGTTGCAGCGCAACGGCATCGAGATGCTGCACGGCACGGCGAGCTTTGCGACGCCGAACCACATTCGCGTGCGAGAACAGCCGCGGCGCACTGGAGGTGAGCGCCGGAATTATTATCATCGCCACGGGCACCAAGCCCGCGACCTCGCCGAAAGTACCGTTCAACAATCGCAACATTTTCAATAGCGATCAGATTTTTACGATGCAGGAAATTCCGAAAACGCTGATCGTCGTGGGCGGCGGCGTGATTGGAATGGAATATGTGTGCATGTTCGCGACGCTGGGTGTGCGCGTGATTTTGGTGGAAAAGCGCGCGCGGTTGCTGGAATTTGCCGACGCGGAAATGGTGGAGGCGCTTTCGTATCAATTGCGCGACCGGCGCGTGACCATGCGGCTGAATGAGGAAGTGGAGAGCGTGGAGGAAACGCCGGACGGCCGAGTGGTGGCGAATCTGATGAGCAAGAAACAGATTTACGCCGATGCGCTGCTCTATGCGGTGGGACGCCACGGCAATGTCGCGGAACTGGATCTCGCGACGGCGGGACTCGAAGCGGATCAATCGCGGCCGCATTGCCGTGGATGAGAACTACCGCACGAGCAAGCCGCACATTTATGCGGTCGGCGACGTGATCGGATTTCCGAGCTTGGCTTCCGTCTCGATGGAGCAGGGACGGCTCGCGGCGGCGCATGCTTTCGGAGTGCCGGTGCAGTCCGATCCGGCGAGCTATCCCTACGGCATCTACACGATTCCGCAGATTTCGTTTATCGGGAAAAATGAGGAGCAGCTCACCGAGGAAGATGTGCCGTACGAAGTGGGCATCGCCTACTATCGCGAAATCGCGCGCGGCCAGATTTCCGGCGAAGTGACCGGCCGGCTTAAATTCATCTTCCATCGCGAGACAAAGGAGATTGCTCGGCGTGCACATTATCGGCGAGGACGCTTCGGAATTACTGCACATCGGGCAGGCGGTGTTTCAGTTTGAAGGGCACCATCCATTATTTTGTGAACACGGTCTTCAATTATCCGACGCTCGCGGAGTGCTACAAGGCTGCGGCTTTTAATGGATTGAATCGCCTGACTTAGCGTGAAGCGCGTTTGTGGATTGACTTCGCGATTTGCAGCGCCGGTTGCGGGCTAGCGGCCAATCAACACCCACGCGCCCCAGATGGATGGATCGTCCTTGCCGGTGCA
>CAWIRL010000017.1:0-184823 GCA_963838545.1 uncultured Acidobacteriota bacterium | reverse complement strand
GTGTTTCACACTGATCTGCATTTGATGGCGGATCAGAACCTGGGATTTTTTGTCTCGTATAACAGCCTGGGGCGCGAGGATCTGAATGCGGGTTCGGAGCGGACAGCGCTTTGGCATAAATTTCTCGATCGCTACTATCCCTACACGCCTCCTGCAGCGACCACGCTCCCGAGCGCCAAGGAAGATGCTGCGGCAATCAGCGGGTCGTACATTTCGAGCCGCCGCAGCCGGACGACGCTCTTCTATCTCATCTCGCTGCTGGGCGAGGCCACTGTGTCGTCGCCGAAGAACGACGGGATCATCATTCTGGACGAAGCCAAGGATTTGAACGGGCAGCCCATTCGCTGGCGCGAAATTGCACCGATGCGCTATCGCGACGTCAATGGGCAGGAGGAAATCTTATTCAAGCGGGCGGCCGATGGCCACTTCGATCTCGTGGGATTGTTTCCCGTATTTATTTCGCAGAGCGTTTCCGGGACGCAGGACAAGAAGCTGGTGCTGCCGGTGGCGATTGCCAGCCTGTCCCTCATTGCGCTTGCGCTGATTTTCTGGCCGGTCGGCGCGCTGCTGCGGAAATATTACAAGCAGCCGCTGACTGTGGAGCCGGGGATGCGGCGGCTGAGGTTGCTGGTGAAGCTTGTCTGCCTCCTCGACGTGCTGTGCTTGCTCGGATTCGTCGTGGTGGTGTCGAAGATTTCCGGCGACATCGGAGCGCTGAATAGCCATCTGGACCCGATGATTCACTTGTCGCAGATACTGGGAGTGCTGGGAGCGTTGGGCAGCTTGCTGGCGCTCTATTACGCGTTCAAGCGCTGGGGCAGTGCAGACGCGGGGCTGCTGGTAAAAATTTGCGACGCGCTCGTGGCGCTGGGATGCCTGTGCTTCGGGATCATTTTGGTGATTACGCACCTGCTGAATTTCAATTTACATTACTAGTCGGCGGTGATGATGAACGGTAAAAGAACAGTGCGCTTCGCAGCGGCGATCGCAGCTTTGGCCTCGCTGCTGTTGGTCATGAGCTTTGTTTGGCGTGCATTAGCGAGCGCTGCCGGCGATGACGCCGCGTCGTTCGACATACTGATTACCAATGGACACATTCTCGATGGAAGCGGGAACCCGTGGTACGCGGCGGATATTGGCATACGCGGGGATCGCATCGCGGCAATCGGTGATTTGAAAGACGCGCACGCTTCCAAGGTGATTGACGCGAAGGGGCAAATCGTCTCGCCGGGCTTCATTGACGTGCTGGGGCAATCGGAACTGCCGCTGCTGATTGACAATCGTTCGCTCAGCAAACTTTCCCAGGGAATCACTTCGGAAGTCACCGGCGAAGGCAACACCATCGCGCCGATGAACGACAAAACGATCGCGCCGATGAAGCCGATGCTCGATCACTATCACCTCACCATTGACTGGACCACGCTCGATGGCTATTTCCAACGGCTCGAAAAGCAAGGGACACCGCTTAATATCGGCACGTTCGTGGGATGCGCGCAAGTGCGCGAGGCGGTGATCGGCGACGATGATCGCGCGCCTACAGCCGCTGAGCTGGAACAAATGAAAAAGATGGTGGCCGAAGCGATGCAGCAAGGCGCTCTCGGCGTTTCCACCGCGCTGATTTATCCGCCGGGACATTATGCGAAGACGGAAGAATTGATCGCCCTGGCGAAAGTGGCCGCGCCATACGGCGGAATTTATGCCAGCCACATGCGCAGTGAGGGCGCGACCGAGATGGAGGCGATTGACGAAGCCATTCGCATCGGCCGCGAGGCGGGCGTGCCGGTGGAAATTTTCCATTTGAAGGTAATTGGAAAGCCGCGCTGGGGCTCGATGCCGCGCGTGGTGGCGAAAATTCAGGACGCGCGCGACCACGGACTCGATATTCGCGCGGACCAATATCCTTATGTCGCGGGAGGCACAGCGCTGGCGGCCGCCCTGCCTCCGTGGATCGCCGATGGCGGCGTGGAAAAACTCCTGGAGCGTCTGCGAGATCCCAAAATTCGCGAGCGCGTGAAATCGGAATTAGCCACGGATCACAAGGAGTGGGAGAACCTGTACCTCGATTCCGGCGGCGGCGCGGGAGTGCTCATCGCCAGCGCGGAGAATGAAGCGCTGAAGAAGTACCAGGGAAAAACTTTGGCGGAAATCGCTCAAGCAGAAGGCAAGCCGGAGCTCGAGGCGCTATTCGATTTCATCCTTGATGACAAAGCGCAGACCGGCGCGCTCTATTTCATCGCCTCGGAAGATGATCTGCGCTACGGCCTAAAGCAACCGTGGGTTTCCATCGGCCTCGACGGCTCGGAAGCGTCACTCGACGGTCCGCTTTTTGAGCCCCACAATCATCCGCGAGCGACCGGCGCGATGCCGCGATTTCTCGGCCACTACGTGCGCGACGAAAAGCTCGTGCCGCTGCCGGAAGCGATTCGCAGAATTACGTCCATGCCGGCGCAGAGGTACCGGCTCGCCAGTCGCGGCCAAATCCAAATTGGATTTTATGCCGACATCACCGTCTTCAATCCCGACACGATCATCGATCGCGCGACGTACACCGAACCCACGCTCCTCTCCGAAGGGATTGACGCAGTGCTGGTGAACGGAAAGATTGAATTTGAAAATGGGAAATTGACTGGGGCGCAGGCGGGCCGGCCGCTTCGCGGAAACGGCGGAAGGCCCGCCCCGACGGAGCGCTAATCCGCCGGGCGCGAGCCTGCCAGCGCGCTTGAATCTTCGACGCAATTCTTCCAAACAGATATAAACTCATTGCCGGGAAGATGAAGGGCCCGTAGCTCAGCTGGTCAGAGCGATGGACTCATAATCCGTTGGTCCCAGGTTCGAATCCTGGCGGGCCCACCAATTGCTCTAAGTTTTTCCGGAGATACGAAATGCCCAACGACTCGCATCAACGCGCCGCCGAATTCCACGATCTCGCCGCGCACGCGCACCGCGTCGCAGCCACGCATCACTCGAAAGGCGATCATCTCAGCGCGCATGAACAATCTCGTCAGGCCATGGAACACGCCAGGAAGGCTTACGAGCTATCGCAAGAAGCCTTCCGTGAATCTGAAAGCGCGGCGGGCAAGAAGAAATAATTCCAACAGCGATTCTTCCGCGCGCACTGAATTCCCGCGCCGCCAATTTCGAAATCGCGCAGGCACGCACCCAGCGGATGCTTGCCGCTCCGACGCTCCGCTGCTCCTTAGGCATCCGAGAAAAGCTGCCCGCGCGGTTGCCCTTTTGCCAGCGGCGCCGGTTCTGCCGGCTCGCTGAAATCTTTCGTCCAACTCCAATTCCGAATTTCGGGCAAATCCTCAAAATGCTGCCGTATGTACGCGTTGTGCTCGTAAAGCTTGCGATTGAACATGTCGATCGCGTCCGAAGCCTGCGAGCGCAATCGCGGAACATGCTTGAGCGCGTCAATCGCCAAATGAAAACGGCTCATTTTGTTCAGCACCACCATATCGAACGGCGTAGTGGTGCTCCCCATGTCGTTAAATCCGCGCACGTGAAAGCGCGCTTCGTTCGCGCGCCCGTGAACCATGCTGTGAATAATCCAGCGGTAGCCGTGGAAAGCAAACACCACGTCAATATCGCGCGTGAAAAGCGCATTGAATGAAATGTTGTCCATGCCGTGCGGATGATCGTCGGGGCTCATCAGCGAATTCAGATCCACAACATTCACGACGCGCACCTTGATGCCCGGCACATGCTTCTGCAGCAGCCACGAAGCCGCGCAAGCTTCCATCGTGGGAATATCGCCGGCGCAAGCGAGCACGATATCGGGATCGCTGCCGCCATCGTTGGTCGCGAATTTCCAAATCGACGCGCCTTGCGAGCAATGCGCCAGCGCTTCGTCGAACGTCAGCCATTGCAGCGCCGGCTGCTTGCCGCAAGTCACCACATTGATGTAATTGCGGCTGCGCAAACAGTGATCGAAAACATTCAGCAAACAATTTGCATCCGGCGGGTAATAAACGCGCACGACTTCACTCCGCCGCTGCAGCACGTTATCAACGAAACCCGGCGCCTGATGACTGAAGCCGTTGTGATCGTTGCGCCACGCGTGGCTGGTGAGCAGCACGTTCAGCGACGCGATGGGCCGCCGCCACGGAAATTCGATGCACTGCTCCATCCATTTCGCGTGCTGCGTAATCATCGAATCAACGGCCTGCGCGAATGCCTCGTAGGAGGACCACATGCCATGACGTCCGGTGAGCAAATATCCTTCGAGCCATCCTTCGCAGAGATGCTCGCTGAGAACTTCCATCACGCGGCCGTCAGGAGCCAGATGATCATCAATGGAAACGATCGGCTCCATGGTGCAGCGATTGGTCGCGTCGAATGCGGCGTTCAGGCGATTGGAATTCGTTTCGTCGGGACAGAACATGCGGAAATTTGCGGGATTGAGCTTCATCACGTCGCGCAAATATTCGCCCAGTTTTCGCGGCGCCTCTGCGATGACTGCGCCGGCGGCGGGAATTGCCAATGCGTACTGCGCAAAATCCGGAAGATCGAGCGATTTGAGCAAGCGACCGCCGTTCACGTGAGGATTCGCGCCCATGCGGCGATTTCCTTCGGGAGCCAGGGCGGAAAGTTCGGGCTGGAATTTTCCCTCGCCATCGAATAATTGTTCCGGATGGTATTGGCGCATCCAGGCTTCGAGCATTTTCAGGTGATCGGGATTTTCGAGGACCGTCGAGAGCGGCACCTGGTGCGCGCGAAAAGTTCCTTCGATCGGCACTCCGTCAAGTTCTTTCGGGCAGGTCCAGCCTTTCGGCGTGCGTAGAACGATCATGGGCCACGCCTGGTGCGCGCGATCGTTCTTCGCGTGCGAGGTTTTCGCTCGTGCGGCCTTTTGAATCGCGCGGATTGCTTCGTAGCAACGATCGAGAGCGTCCGCGAAAAGTTGATGCACGATTTCAGGATCATCGCCGGCGACGAAAAACGGCGCGTAGCCCATTCCTTTATAAAAAGCGGCGAGTTCGTCATCGCTGATGCGCGCTTGCACCGTCGGCCCTGAAATTTTGTAGCCGTTTAGATGAAGGATCGGAAGCACCGCGCCGTCGCGCGATGGATTCAGGAAATTGATGCTCTTCCAACTGCCCTCCAGCGGGCACGTTTCGGCTTCGCCATCGCCCACCACGCACGCGACGATCAAATCGGGATTATCGAACGCGGCTCCAAAAGCGTGCATCAGCGAATAGCCGAGCTCGCCGCCTTCGTGCATCGAATTCGGCGTGTGCGGTCCGCAATGGCTGGGAATTCCTCCGGGCGTCGAAAAAGAGCGGAAGAGCAAACGCATGCCGGCTGCGTCTTGCGTGATTTCCGGATGCACGTCGCTGTACGTTCCTTCGAGATACGCGCACGCATTCAGCGTCGGGCCGCCGTGGCCGGGGCCTGAGATGTAAATTATGTTTGCGTCCTCCTCGCGGATCAGGCGATTCAGGTGCACGTAAATGAAATTCTGGCCGGCGGACGTGCCCCAATGGCCGAGCAGGCGCGGCTTGATATCGGCTTTGGTGAGCGGTTGGCGCAGCAGCGGATTATCCTGCAAATAAATTTGTCCCACGCAGAGATAATTCGCGGCGCACCAGTAGCGCTGCATTTTATCGAGCAGGTCCGGCGAGAGCGGACCTTTGGGCCTGGCGGCAGGGGTTGAGCCAATAGATGACGCGCCGTTGCCTGACAGTTTTTTCGGATCGACTTCAATTGCTGTGGATAATGCCGCGTCAAATTCAAGCATAGTTGCTCCTGCGAGTTCGACAGCGAGAAAATAATTCCATTGCCGGCTGCTGCCTGCGCGCGTCAGGCATTCGTCCACCCGAGCGTCGCGGCAACGTGCCGGACGATCATCAAATCTTCATTCGTTTCGATCCTGCGCACTTGCACGCGGCTTTCGGGGCTGGAAATTACGCTCGAGTTTGATTCGTTCGCTGCGCCGTCCAGCTGGACGCCGAGAAATCCCAGGCCGTCGCAGATTTTCTCGCGAACGGCGGGCGCGTGCTCTCCGATTCCGCCGGTAAATACGAGCAGATCGAGACCGCCGAGCGCCGCCGCATAGGCGCCGATGTATTTTTTGGCGCGATAGCAGAAAAGCTCCACGGCGTCGCGAGCACGCTCATCGTTGGCGCTTTTCTCCAGCAAATCCCGCATGTCAGCGGAAGATTCCGAAACGCCGAGCAAACCGGACTTCTTGTTGAGAATGTCCTTCAATTCGTTTGCGTCCATTTGTTTTTCGTTCGCAAGGTAAAGCAACACTCCGGGATCAACGTCTCCCGCGCGCGTGCCCATCACCAATCCTTCGAGTGGAGTGAAGCCCATCGAAGTGTCCATGCTTTTTCCATCTTTGATTGCCGCCACGCTTGCGCCGCTGCCCAAATGCGCGATGATCACGCGGCCTTTGCCGCGGCTTCCTTCTACCTTGAGAAGTTCGCTCATCACGTACTCATAGGAAAGGCCATGGAAGCCGTAGCGGGCGACGCCTGCGTCGAAAAAACGTCGCGGTAGCGCGTACATGCGCGCGATTTTTGGCAGCGAACTGTGAAATGCCGTGTCGAAGCAGGCCACCTGCGGAATCTTTGGGAACTTTTGCGCCATGAATTGAATTCCGCCAATGGCTGCGGGGAGATGATCCGGGTCAAGCGGCGTGAGTTTTTCGATTTCGGTCATAAATTCCGAAGTTACGCGCTGCGGATCGCGGAAGCGAGCTCCGCCGTGAACGAGGCGGTGCCCCACAGCCGCCAATCCGGCGAGAAAATCGTGTTCGCCCAGCCAGGCGGCCATTTTCTCCACCGCAACATTTGATTCTTCGGAAGCGACCGAGGTGTCGAGCAATATCTTTTCTCCTGCGTCCGTGATTTTCAGGCGGCCGCCGGACGCGCCAGCCTGCCGCACTGAAATGGAAAGCAAAAGATTATTTTCTCGGCCGAATTCATAAAGCGCGGACTTCAACGTCGCCGATCCCCGATTCATCGTCAGGACGCGCCGTTGCGCTGGAAGAGTCACAAGCCAATCCTACCGGAATACGCGGGCGGCGTTTGTTATTACTCGGAGAAATCGCGGGAGCCGGGCCACGGCCATTCGGCCGCAGCGGCTTCTAGCCCATGAAATTTAGCGAAATCCATGCTACGGTCGTTCGCGGAGAATTTGAGATCCGCATGAATCTTGATAGAGGCTTGTTCAACGTGCACCGCCATCTTTCGATCCGCTTCGCGGCACTGGTGGCAGCGATCGCCATTTTCGTCGCGCTGCCGCGAGTTTCACGCAGCGAGTTTGCGCAAGAGCCGCAGAAAACGGCGACCTCCGGACTCGGCGGCGTCGGACCGGTGGTGCAGGGCACGCCGGATGATCCTCTGCGCGATCCTCGCGAGATACATCTGCGTCACGTAAAACAGCTCACCTTCGGCGGGCAGAACGCCGAGGCCTACTTCAGCTACGACGGCTCGCGGCTGATCTTCATGTCCACGCGCGAGCCATATAAATGCGATCAGATTTTCATCATGAAAATTGACGGTTCAGAAGTGCATCTCGTCTCGACTGGAAAGGGGCGCACGACCTGCGGCTATTTTTATCCCGACGGCAAGCACGTGCTCTATTCCTCCACGCACCTTGCCGGCGATGCCTGCCCGCCGCGACCCGATTATTCTCACGGTTACGTTTGGGCCGTGTATTCGGCCTATCAGATGTATTACGCGAGCGATGACGGGAAAATCGAAAAGCCACTGAGCGTCGCACCGGGATACAACGCCGAAGCGACACTCTCGACCGACGGAAAGAAAATCGTGTTCACGTCGTCGCGCGACGGCGATTTGGATATTTACACCATGGACGCGGACGGCTCGAACGTCCGGCGTCTTACCTCCACTCTGGGATACGACGGTGGGCCATTCTTTTCGCCCGATGGAAAATCGATTGTCTACCGCGCGCATCATCCGCGGGGCGACCAGGAAATCGCGCATTACAAATCGTTGCTGGCGCAGGATCTTGTCGAACCGAATGAAATGGATTTGTGGCTGATGCGCGCGGATGGTTCGCAGCAGCATCAGATTACGAAGCTCGGCGGTGCAAGTTTTGCGCCGTCTTTTTCCGCGGATGGCCGGCGCATCATCTTCTCTTCGAACTACGAGCATGCCGGCTCGAGCCAATTTGAGCTTTACGCCACCGATCTCTACGGCCGCAAGATTAAGCGCGTCACTTTCGCCGGAGGATTCAGCGCGTTTCCGCAATTTTCACCCGACGGAAAAAAGATTGTGTTCATCTCCAACCGCAATGCCAAAGCCCCGCACGAAATCAACGTCTTCATCGCCGACTGGATCCCCTAGCCGCGCCGGCCGGGACGCGCTGCCACTGTACTCAACTTGGCCACGCGGCCAGTAGTAGCCGCCGATTGGGTCGCTCATAATCTTGTGTCGCTCATAATCTTTGCTCCCAGCAAATTCTCTTGCGCCAACCCGCTCGAATTTGAGGGCGGATAAGCCGTCTGCAACGCGAACTCGAAATGAAAAATAGGATTACAAAACGCCGCACGAAGAACTCGCGGAATTTGATGCCGGCGATTCTTCTATTCTGTGCTGCGTTCGCGATGATCGTCGCAGGCGGTTGCGGCGCTGCGAGCGGCGGCAAGAAAGGATCTTCGGGAGGATCGGGCAGCGGTTCCGGTGGTGGCTCGGGTGGCGGTTCTGGCGGCGGCTCGGGCGGCGGGTCTTCGAATTCCGGCGTCGTGATCACGCCTGACGGCGCGAATGTGCGCATGGGCTCGACGAAAACCTTCACGGCCACCGTGACCGGCGCGCCGAATAATGACGTCACGTGGTCAGTGGACGATACGGCGGGCGGCGACGCGGCTTCCGGCACGATCAGCGATTCCGGCGTCTACACTTCGCCGGCCGCGCTTCCCAGTCCAAATACCGTGACGGTCAAAGCGGTGAGCACCAGCGATTCTTCCATCAGCGGAACAGTGACGGTTGACTTACTCAATCCCATCGCGTCGCTGACCAGTATTCAACCCTCTTCGATCAACACCGGCGCTTTTTCCATCACTCTCAACGGCAACGCATTCGTTTCCGGTGCGCAGGCGATGCTTGCGGGCAGTCCGCTCACCACAATATTTATCTCCTCAAAGCAGCTTATGGCCAGCGGCACGGTATCTTCGCCCGGAACTTACGCCGTAACTGTAGTGAATCCGGAGCCCGGCAGCTCCACATCCGGTTCGGTAAATCTTGTAGTGAATGGAACCGTGAATTCGAGCGCGTGCAGCGGCATGAGTCTCGGGCAAGGCGCGAGCTTGAATGGTTTCCTTCCCTTCCCGGCGGACAATCTTTGGAACGCTGATATTTCCGGCGCGCAAGTGGATCCGAATTCGGCAGGGATCATTAATTTCATCGGAACCGGCGTGACCATGCACGCGGATTTCGGTGCGGGGCAATATCAAGGCAGCACGATTGGAATTCCTTACGTAGTCGTCGGTGGCGCGCAGCAGCTCGTTCCCATTAATTTCACAGCCTACGGCGACGAAAGCGATCCTGGGCCGATGCCGGTGCCGGCGAACGCGCAGATTGAAGGCGATCCGAATCCCGGCAATGGCGACCGCCACGTGCTGGTGCTCGATAATTCCAATTGCTGGCTCTACGAGCTCTATAGTTCGTTCCCCAACGGTGATGGCAGTTGGAACGCGGCTTCAGCAGCCGTTTGGGATTTGCAGAATGACGAGCAACGGCCTTACACCTGGACTTCGGCCGACGCGGCGGGACTTTCCATTTTCGCCGGGCTGGTGCGCTATGACGAAGTGGCCGCTGGCGAAATCAAGCACGCCATTCGCGTGACTTTTTCGCAAAGCCGCGCGGCGTTTGTGCTGCCGGCGACGCATTGGGCTTCAAGTTCTTCGAACGTGAACGCGCCGCCGATGGGTATGCGCCTGCGACTGAAAGCGAATTTCGATATTTCCGGTTACTCGGCTACGAACCAGGTGATTCTGAGGGCGTTGAAGAAATACGGGATGATCAACGCGGACAACGGCAGTTCGATGTATATCAGCGGGGCCCCGGATGATCGCTGGGACAACGATGATTTACATTCGCTGGGCGCGATTGCGGCTTCGAATTTCGAAGTGGTGAAAATGGGAACGGTCTATACCGCGTCGAATGTTCCGCAGGGCGCGGCCCCGGCGATTAGCAGCTTCACGGCGAGTTCGAACAATGTTTCCGCGGGCACACCGGTCACTTTGAATTGGAATGTTCCGTCCGCCTCGTATGTGATCGTGTCGCCGGGGGTAGGTGCGGTGCGCGGGACGAGTGTCAGCGTGACGCCTTCGCAGACGACCACCTACACAATCTACGCCACGAACGCATTCGGGCGCGATACGGCGACGGTTACGATTACAGTTCATTAGGCCGGGATTTCAGAGCTCAGAACCCAATAATTGACGCTCGTCGTTTTTCGCTATTTCTTTGCCCGAAAATCACAATTTTCTCCCGCAACTATCTACCAGTCTTAAACTTACAGAGGTTTCGCTGTTTCTTCGTCTAAAGTTCCAATTTGCGCCCGCAAGTCTATACCGGTGTTCGCGTTACGAGCATACTTAAAGTATTCCTTTCACTAATGTTACACGTGTAACATTTTCTCGTAAATGACACTTTCCGTCAGTGCTTCTTGGCGGCTTTCTCGCCCCTCCGCCTTGCTGGCTTCTCGACGTATTGGCGTCCCGTTCGAAGATTTTCTGGCTTAGAAATTCGGGACGGAAACATCCTTTCGGCGCGTGCGCGGCTCCGCGATACTGGGCGTCTGCGGGCCTGGCGAATCCACGCAGCTCTAGAGCGATTCATGAATGCGATAAAGAAGATTGGAATTTTCGGCGGAGCGGCTGTTGCGCTCTTCGCGCTGCTGGCGTCGAGCGCTGCGGCACAGCACGGGCAGACGCGATTCGCGGACGGCTTGCCCGTTGATCGCGCGCTCGCGACGGAATTGCAACAGGCCATCGAGCATGAATCTCCGGCCGCGACCGCGATCGTCGTGGCAAACGTGGAGTCAGGAAAAATTGTTGCCGCGCGCGGGACGGAACTGGCCGCGCATCGCTTGGAGACTCCGGGCTCGACCGTGAAGCCGTTCGTGTTGATGACGCTGCTGGAATCGCGCAAGCTCGATGCGCAAAAGAAAATGCTTTGCCACCGGCCTCTCTGGATCGGCGGAGTGCGGATGGATTGTTCACATCCAGAAGAGGTTACGCAGCTCGATGCCAGCGAGGCCATCGCCTACTCGTGCAATTCCTACGTTGCGCAAGCAGCAGTGCGATTTAACGCGGATGAAATCGTGCAGCTTTACCGGCGATTGGGATTTGATTCCGCGTCGGGACTCTCGGAGGGCGAAGCGACCGGCCGCGTGGCACGTTCCAGCACGCGGGACGAAATGGAACTGGAAGCGCTGGGACACTGGGGCGTGGAAGTGACGCCGCTGGAGTTGCTCGAAGCCTACCGCAGGCTCGCGCTGCGCGTGCGTCGCGGCAGCGTGGCGGAAGCAGATGCGCCCGTGCTGGCCGGAATGGAAAGCTCCGTCGCGTTTGGCATGGGACATGCAGCATTTGTGGATGGAATAAAAATCGCCGGCAAGACCGGAACGTCGGAGGCGCCGGGCCGGCAGCAGACGCACGGATTTTTCGTGGGGTATGCGCCGGTGGAAAAACCGGAGATCGTTGTGATGGTTTACGTCGAACGTGGGCGCGGAACGGATGCGGCAGGCCTCGCGCAGCCGGTGCTTGCAGCGTTTGCGAAACATTTGAGATCACCTTGAGAGTTGCGCGAGCGGCCGGCGTTGGTTTGTTGTGCGCGTTGGCGCTGTGGCCCGCTGAGGCACGAGCGCAGGACGTTCGCGTTGGGTTGTTCACGCTGCATCCGCCATCTGCGGTGGATTTTTCAGCGGCGGGCGGCCGGCTGCGTTGGCGCACCTGTGCTTCATGCAAAGAAAAATCCGGCGCAAATATTTCCGTGCGAGCGAGCGGCGACCGCTTGACAATGGGCGGAGCCGATAGCAGCGCGGAATTATTCCTCAGCGGCAATTACCGCATTGAAGCGGGCGAGCTCCTTCCGCTCAACTTGCATTTTCCGCTGCATATCGATGCGCGCGAAAACCATCTGCGACTCTACGTGGCGATGCCGGTGGAAGAGTACGTCGCGGATGTGCTGGCGGCGGAGGCGAGCGAATCGTGGAAGGATGAGGCGCTGAAGGCGATGGCTGTGGCAGTGCGCACGTACACGGCACGATTCCGTCGCGCGCATGAGAAGGACGGCTTCGATTTTTGCGATACGACGCATTGTCAAGTGGTGCGCTGGAACGCGAAGAATCCGCACGCGCGAGCCGCGGCAGAATCGACGGCGGATGAAGTGTTGCAATTTGATGGCGCACCGGCGCGCACGTATTACCACCAGAGTTGCGGCGGGATGGTGGCAGCGTCCAACGAAATGTGGCCGGATATTTTTGAGACTTACTTGCGCGGGCATACCGATCCGTACTGCGGTGTTTCCGGCGAATTGAAATGGGAGAGCGCGATTGCGCTGACGGATCTGGACGGCGCGATGCGGGCGTCTGGATTGACGCCGCCGCGCGGTTGGAGGGAAATTGCAATCGCCGGGCGATCGGCGAGCGGGCGAGCGCAAAAATTGCGGTTGGCGGGCGGCGCGGCAGATGATTTCCTGATTTCCGCGTCGTCGTTCCGCTATGCGGTATCGCGCGTGCTGGGCTGGAACAAAATTCGCAGCGAACTTTTTGAAGTGCGAACGGAAGGCGATCGCGCGGTTTTCTTTGGACGCGGCGCGGGGCATGGCGTGGGAATGTGCCAGACAGGCGCGAAAGAAATGGCTGTGGAAGGAAAAGATTATCGCGCGATTTTGGATTTCTATTATCCCGGAACGCAACTGGCGAAGCAGGGCGCGGCGGAGCAATGGCAGAAACGGTCGAGCGAACATTTTGAATTGGCGAGCGTGGCGCCGGAACAGGACGAAGCGATCTTGCCGCTGGCGGAAAAACTTCTGGCCGAGGAAGGGAAAAAAGTCGGCTGGGAACTTTCCTTCCGCGTGCAATTGAAAATATTCGCGACGATGAATGCTTATCGCGATCAGACCGGGCAGCCGGGCTGGGTGGCGGCGAGCACGCGCGGGCGCACGATTCGCCTGCAGCCGCTGGCGACGCTGAAAAGCAAGGGAGTGCTGGAGTCCACGCTGCGGCATGAGCTCTTGCATTTGCTCATTGACGAGCGAGCGCGAGCGGGTACGCCGATTTGGTTTCGCGAGGGATTGGTGTTGTATCTTTCTAGCTCGGCGGCCGACGCCGGCGCGCACGAGACAACGCACGAAGCGGGCACGCCGATGACGATCGAGCAAATGGAAACGATTCTGGAACATTCACAGAAGCGCGACGAATTGGAGAAAGCTTACGCCGCGGCGCGGGCGCGTGTCGCTGAACTCGTGCGCGAACACGGCATGGAAACGGTTCTCGGATGGTTAAGCCGCGGAATTCCGCGCAGCATCACTTCCAGCGACAGTGGCCGGACTCCCGAAGCGCCCCACGATTGAGCAAACCACCAGCCACGACGCGATCATCAGTACGTACGAAACGCCGAGACGAGCAATCAGACTGATCAGCTCGATATGCACGGTTGGATTCTTGAATTCAGGAGTCCAATCCAAAAGCCCGAGCGGCGCGAGGCATCCTACAAAAGCGGCGAGCAGCAGCACCAGCCAATAGCTGGGACGCGATGCTGAGTTTCTCAGCGCCGCTCGGCCCGGCTTGCCGAACGCGCGAAAGCCGACATTCGACGATTCCAACAGCAATGGCAACAGTAATCCCGGAATTCCGATCCATCGAACGGTGAAGACAATTCCTTCGACGAAGATTTGAAGTCCCCAAACTCCCACATGCATGCGAATGAATTCCGGCAGCAATGATCGAAGATAGAAAGGGAAAGCGATCTGCCAAGACTCCGTGGAATCCAGCAGCGCCCAGAAAGCGAAGAGCAGAAACGCAGACGCCGCGATGGCCAACAGATTTCGCACCGCGCGGCGAAACGCGCCGAGGGCAAGAAACTTCTCGCCGCGATTCTGTTCGGAATAAAAATTAAGCGTGCCGCCATGAAGCACCAGCGCGGCGGCAACGAGAACAATCACGATCGCGCCGTTCAGAAGGAGATGAAAATCGCTCGCCACCGGCAGCAACAACCATCCGGCAAATATCGCGAAGAGCAGCGCATTACCGATCACTTGAATGAGCCAGAGGCGCTTGCTATGCAAAAGACGCCAGCCGGCATCGCGAAGAATTTCGAAGCGCGACATTATTTCACCTCGATCGTAGCCGCATCGGTGGTCGCCTGCACGGACGGCTGGTACATGGGCTGGACCATCGCGGGACTCACGTTGAATTTTCCGGGATTCACAATCTTCAGCAGATGCACGTACTCGTGATGCTTGCCGTAAAAATCGGTCTGGAAGAAAGCAGCGCGGTCATCGTGTAGCTCGCGGCTGACGTACCAGCGCTCCCACCACGGGGGCCTGACGGCAAATTCGTAGAGATCATCGCGAGAAATAGATTCAGCGCCGGCGGGAATCGGATCATCGATCAGCAGATAGTGCAAATCGGTGCCCGCCACGGTGACACGAACGGCGACCACATCGCCGACATGGAGATCGCCGGAAAGCGGATCCAGGCGATAGACGATGCGATCCTTCAATTGTTCGGGCGAGAGGCGATAGTAATCGCGGGCGATATTCAGCGCGAGTTTGTTCTGCTGAATCACGCGCTTCTCGTTGGAATAAAAGTGACCGCTGGCGGACCAGTAAAGACGGCCGGTGCCGGATTTGTGAATGCGAATTGCGTTCGCGCCAGGCTGCAACTGCGTCGCAGCGAGATGAATCGCCGGCTGCGTGACGCTGAAAGAATCGGCGGAAGTAAATTGATGCGAAAGCACGGGCTTACCGTTGATGGTCAGCTCGGCTTTGAAATTCGCGTCAAGCTCGTGGCTGGCCTTCACGTAATCCGTGAGTCCGAAAATCACCATGGCGGTTTCCTTGGTGCTCACCCAGAAATATCCGCCGTCGCGATGATTTACGAGCCAGAACGCGGCCTTCGGCAGTAATGGATTCGCCGGCTGCACGCGGCTGAGAAGTTGCACGGCGAACGCAGTGGTTTCCGCGGAATCGTTGAATTCGAAACCCATGAAATGGTCGTAGTTCGATGGCCAGTAGGCTTCAAGTTCACTATCACTGACTTGCGCGGCAATCGTGCCGGCGATTTCCTTTGCGCGGACATTGTCACCGCTGATTTGCATCGCGAGCCCGAGCATAGCCAGGCCTTGCGTATCCATCGCATCGCGCTTTTCCCATGCGGCTTGCGTGAGCTGGCGATTGCCGGTGTTGTTGAGCGCGAGCGCGTAAATCACGTAGGCCTGAAGATTGGGCTCCATGTTGGGCGTGTGATCGAGTGAGGTCAGAAGATATTTTTCCGCATTGGCGAGAACATCCGGGTTCACGTCGTAGCCCGCCTCGTGCGCCTGGCCGAAGCCGCTGACGACGTAAGCGGTCATGAACACGCGGCTATCGTCATCTTTCCACCAGCCCCAGCCGCCATCGTCGTGCTGGAAGCCCTTGAGGCGCTCGATACCGGCGGCGATTTTCTTTTCGAGTTCGGGAGTGTCCACGGTGGATTGCAGATGAAGATCTTTCATCGCTTTTGCGACGACGATATCCGGCAGGAAGCTGGACATGGTTTGCTCGGTGCAGCCGTAGGGATAGCTGGTGAGGTAATCGAGAGCATTGAATAGACTGCCGGCCACCGAGGAACTGAGCGAGACGTCGAGAGTGGGCGCGGACTGATCGGGATTGCCGGGAAGATTGATGGTGACGTCGCTCGAGGCATCGGGAGCAAGAATGCTGCCGGATTTTGCGTCGCTGATTTTCACGCCGAACGGAATCACCGGAAGCGTGAGTTCGAGAGCGTCCGATTCTTCGTTGGTGAGCGCTTTGGCGAGCAGATCGGCTTCGGAAACGGATTGCGCGCGCACGCGCCAGTCGAGCTTGGCTTCGCCGCGGCTGGGAACTTCAATCTCGCGCGGCTGGCCATCGAGGATGTCGAGACCTTTGAGTGTGAGCGAAACGTGAACGGTTTTTGCGGTAGCCAGATAGTTGTGGACGATGGTGCTGACGACCACTTCATCGCCCTGGCGGAAAAATCGCGGGACGGCGAGGCGGACCATCAGATTCTTGCGCACGATTACGCGATCCACGGCGCTTCCTACTTTTGTGTCGCTGGTGACGCCGCGCACCGTGGCGCGCCACGTCGTGAGTGAATCGGGGAAGTTCAGCTCGGCGTGCGCGCGGCCTTTGGCGTCTGTGCGCACGTCGGCGAGCCAGAGCGCTGTATCCGGAAAATTTTCGCGAACCTTCGGCTCGACGAGCGCAGCGGATGGCTTGAGCTGCGCGAGTGCCGTGCGATTTTTCGATTGCCAGGCGAGAAACATCTGCTTCTTCCCGGCCTCGCCATTGAAGTAGTAGCTGAGCGAGGCCTCGGTGGAGACGCGGTCGTAAACGGTGGCGTAGAAGAAATGGTGAATATCGCCGGAAGATTCCGGGGCGATGGCGTAAATGGCTTCGTCTACGATGCCGATGGAAAATTCACCGGCGACGGGCTTGTTGTTGGCATCGCGGGCGATGATGGTGTAGCCCGCCTTTTGGCCGGGCTGGAATTGATCTTTGGTGCGTTGAATTTCGATGTGCAGCCTGGTCTGAATCGCCGGGACTTTTAAGTTGCGCGTGGATTCGTAGAGTTTGTTGTCTTTGAGGAACGCCGCGGCGATGAAAATATTGGGCTGATCGTTGGCGTGCAGCGGAATATCTACTGTGATGGTTTGCGATTTTGCGTGGACCACTTTTCTGGTGTGCACGCTGCGGCCCTCGGTGGTAACGAGCACGTGAGAATCCGCGACGCCAGTGACGATCATCACGTGCGCAGTGTCGCCTACTTTGTAGGATTTTTTGTCAGCGATGAGGCGAATCTGGTGGCGCCCCTCGCCCCACCACTCCGCGTTGAAATCAGAGCCGGGGATCCAGAGCCAGGCGGTCTGCGTGATCTCACGATCTTCGACGGTCTTGGCGCTGGCTTTGATCAGGAAACTGCCGTCCTCGGTGGAATTGAACGTGACGCGTGCGGTTCCGTCTTCGGCGGTCTGCGCTTCCTGCGAGGCGACAATATTTTCGTCCATGCGCGAATAATTCCATCGCTGGCGGACGAGATCTACGCGCAGCGGCGTGCGCACGGGATGGCCGTCGTAATCGCGCGCCGTGACGATGGCGACGACATTGTCTCCGGGCTTATAGATATAGCTATCCGTGGAAAGCCGAGGGCGAATGCGCCATACGTGGCGACCACGAAATTTACGCCGGAGATTTCGCGATTGGCGTCATCGGTGACGCGCGCTTCGATGCGATAGCGCAGATCGCGATGGCGATCGTCGGGTTTCGTCGGAATGTGAACGATTAATTTACCGTCGGCGTCGAGCTTGCCGGATTGCTCGGAAGACTGGCGTTGGTCGTAATCGTAGTAGTAGTCGGCTTTGGAGTCCGGGCCGTCATCGCCTTCGCCGCCGTCGTCGCCGTTTCCTTGATCTTCATCGCGCTCGATGAAGGGCGACCAGAACAACGAGGTGTGCACCACGTACTTGACGTTCGCGCCGGCCACCGGCTCGCCGAAATAATATTTCGCCTCGATGGTTGCGGTGATTTCGTCGCCTTGCAATACGCGCGGCTGCGAAGGCGTCACTTTCACTTCATACTCGGGCTTTTTATATTCCTCGACGTGGAAGCCGCCATTCGCAGAACGGGCATTGGCGTCGCCGGCCGTTACGAAAATCGAGTAGTAGCCCAGCGCGGCATTCCCGGGGAGCGTGAATTCGCCATGAACGCTGCCGAAAGATGAGAGCGGCAATTTCGTTTGCAGCACGCTCTTGCCGCTGGGATCTTGAATTTCCACTTGCACGGGCTTGTTCGCGGGAAGCTGGTAAGCGTCGCCGCTGTGCGTGCGCAGGATGACTTTGAAATGCACGGTGTGAGTGGGGCGATAGATGGGACGATCGGTGTAGATGTAACCGGAAATATCTTCTGCAGGATTGCTGCTGAGATTCCAGGAGTAAGGCGTGAGGATGGCGACGTCATCGCCGTGGACTGCGACGATGCGCACGTCTTGATATTGGCCCTGCGCGAGTGACGCTTCGGCGAACCCGTTCGCGTCGGTGCGCAGCTGGGATTGCTCTTTCTTGTCCGACCAAATGCGCACGTCGGCGCCGGATACGGGAGCGCCGGTGCGTCGATCGGCGGCGAAAGTGAGAACTTGCCCGGGCGCCATTTTGGTGATGATGCCGAGTTCGCTGACGATGACGATGGTATAGGCGCGCAGTTCGCCGTTAGTGGCTTCGACGAGATAGACGCCCTTGCCGAGGGAATTGATGGGCACATTTTCGCGCTCGTAGTAGAAGTGCGAGGGAACTTCCTGGCGCCAGCGAAGAATCAATTGCGAATTATTGAGCAGCGGGACCTGCGCAAAGAGAGCGGGCGAGGGAGATTTTGCGGCCGGCTTCTCTGCACCGCTCGCGGCCGGCTGCGGATTCGACTTGCGTTCCTGAGCCTCGCGGATTTTTTCGCGGGATTGCTGAGAGAATTGTTCGCGGAAGAAATTGCGAATGGCGATCCAGATTCCGTGCTTCCAATTGTGGAAGCGCTCGAGAGGCGTGGGAGCTACGACATTTTCTTTCGGCGTAAATTTGCCAAAGCTATGCGGATCGGCGAGGCGTTCGAAAAAAACAGTGGGATCATTTACCTTGTAAACGCGAAATTCGAGCGCGTTCACGCCGCTCGATGAAAGACGAATGCTCACTTTGTCGCCGGGGAGGAAAGTTTCGTTGGTGGAGAGAGAAAAATAAGCTTCGGCGTGGCGCCCCGCGGTGGGCACGGCGCAGAGTAGCGGCAGCGCGAGCAGAATTGGCAAGAAGCGGCGGAGCATGTTAATTGCCCTCCCTCAAAATGTTCCAGCGATAGACGCCGAGGAAATTCGAATTGCCGGCTACGGGCCGCCAGCGTGGAGATGGGTGATTCAGGAGCTCGGCGAGCGTGACGCGGCGCATTTCGCCCGGGGAGTTGCCGATGGGGCCGGTGTGATAAACCACGACGGCGCCGCGCCAATCGGAGATCGGCTCGGGAAGCCAGATGCTTTCGCCGACGTAGATCATGGAGTGATACGGCTCGCCGGTTTCGAGCTGGCGGTAGAAAAGCAAATCGCCGGGGCGGGCATCGCGGAGATCGCGGGAAATGAAATGGGTGTTGAGGGATTGCAACGTTTTGGCGTCGGCGAATTCGGCGAATGCGCCGGTGCGCAAATCTGCGGCGGCGGCGCTGCCGGGCTTCACGCGGAAAAGCGCCGAGCCGAGCGGCGTGAATGGGTAGCGATATTGAGAAATGCTGCCGGGATCGGCGGGCGGCGTGATTGCGGTTTCGCGCGTCCAGGCAGAATCGTGTGCGCGAAGAGAATTGCGATAGGTGTAACGGAGCAGCGCGGCGCAATCTTTGATTTCTGCGGGCATTTCGGCGGGTTGGCGGAAGGCTTGGTATTCGGCGATCAGCGTGAACCAGCGGCGAAAGGATTGGCGGTCGGCGGCGGAATCAAGGCGCAGGAAATCGGGAGTGCCGTCGGCGTAGCGATCGGTCCAGGCGACGGGTTGAGCTGGTTGGATCGGTTGATGAGATGTCGCGGTTAGATTGCTGGGGGTGGCGTGAGTTTTGAGCGCTCGCGAATTTGCGGCTTGAGCGGGGCGCGGCGAGGGCGAGGAGAGATAGAGGAGTCCGGCGACGACTGCGACGAGTATTGCGTTGGCGGCTACTAGGAGCAGGAGACTGGCCACTCGGCGGGCGATCGTTTCCATGGATGGGGCTGCCGGATTTGGGGTGGAAATCGCTGCGATTCTCATATGCATGGACGGCGTCCTCCGATGGCGGCCGTGGTGACGTGGGAAGAGGGAGCAACGGGGATGCCAGTGGAAACTGCCGAAAAATGGGGCTTTTGGAGGGGTTGCGCGGGGGCGTGCGTGTCACTGGGGCGACGAGCGTATTCGAGGGGACACGTCGCGCGTGAGGTGCGGTCTGGAGGCGGGACTCAGCGCTGATTATTCGGCAGGTTTCGCGCGAATGAAGAATTGCTGCTTGTCGACGCCCGCGGGGACGGCCACGTCGAAGAAACCCACCATCATTTCATCGCTGGTCTGATCGCCCCAGGTGACGGCGCGCGTGGGATCCGGATTGTGCGGATTTTTCGCGGAATTGTCGAAAGTCGCGACGGCTTGCAGCGTAGTTCCGGAGGCGAGAGCGAGCGGTTGGGCGAGCCGGTAGCTCATCTGCCAGTGGAAGTGGTAATTCACGCGAAGGAGCGGCTCGAGGCTGCCATTTTTTTGCACGATGTTGTACTCGAAGCGCTTGCCGCGGAGATGCATGTGCGGGAAGAGGCTCAGCAGAGTGCAATCGTTGGGCAGCGTGCCGTGAACTTCCACGCGATAATTGTCCGCGCCGGGCGGGATTTCGAAGGAGTCGTTGGTGAGCTGCAGCGTGAGCACTCTTTGCGGCGGAGGAGATTTGGCGAAGATCATGCCGACGCTGGTTTGATCTTCCGCTGAAGTGCCATTCGTCGTGTAGTGGATTTGGAAGACGAGGTCGGAACCGACGGGGATGAATTTGGCCATGTTTGCGGGCCAATCATCGGGCGAGCTGCCGGGGGCATAAACGAGAAGGATGTCGCTATCGGTCCAGCGCGCGTCATTCTTATTTTTTTCGCTTTTGAGCGTGGCGCCGGTAAAAGGCACGCTGACCGGGGCGCCACGCAGCCATTTCGAATCGGGCGGGCGAATATAGACGACCGCGTGATGGACGTGCTCCGGACTCGAAGGACGAACTTCGATTTTCTGAATCCAGCGGTCTTCAGTGAAATTGGTGGGCACGATTTCGTAGGTGTAATCCACCTGGCCCTGCGCGGGAATTTTCACCGCGATGGGCATGCGAACGATGGTGTCGGGTTGCGCGATATTCCATCCAGAATTCCACTTTCGCGGCGGCGGAGCATCGTGGGGATCGCCGGAGGGCGCGCCGGCTTCGGACCAGCCGGCAATCGCTGCGATTTCTTTTTCCGAGAGCGAGGGATCATTGGAAAAATGGCCCACATTCGGTTCGGCAAACCACGGCGGCATGCTTCGTGTCGTCACCGCTTTCGCAACGGCGGCGGCCTTACGTTGAGTTTGCTCGAAGGTCTCGAATGGCAGCGCGGAAATTCCACCGGCGCGGTGGCAGCTTTGGCAGTGATCCTGAAGGATGGGCAGGACGTCGCGATAAAAAGTTGGGCGAGGCTTCGCGGATTTATCGGATTGCGCAGTCGAGCTGGAAACTCGTCGCGGCCCGGCAAACACCGCCAGCGCGAGAAGCGCAGCAGCGCCGAGAGCGGAGATTTGCAACGCCAGGGACGCTCGACTCGTCATATCGTTTGATTCTACGGCAAACGGCGGAAGTTCACGCCGCCTAGCCGCTCGATTGCGAATTCGGATGCGACGCGGCGAGGGCGAGTTGCGTCTCATTACTGAGCGTCTGCTAAACTCATCCGGCTTGGTCTTGGAGGATAGAGGATGAATCGGAAGGCAGTGAAAACTTTGGCAGTGATTTCAGGATTCATTGCGGCGCTTTGCTTCGCGATCGCCGGAGGATATGCGCAGACGGAGCGCGCTACTCAGTCCGCAGCCGCCAAGCCGAAAATGACGCAGGAGCAATTCAAGAACATCCAAGTGCTGAAGGATATCCCCGCCGACCAACTCATTCCCTCGATGCAATTCATCAGCGCGTCACTCGGAGTGGAATGCGAGTACTGCCACGTGCAGGGGGCGATGGACAAAGACGATAAGGAAACCAAGAAAACCGCGCGCGAAATGATGCTGATGATGATGGCCATCAATAAGCAGAATTTCGAAGGTCAACGCGAAGTGACCTGCTTCACCTGCCACCGCGGCTCGAACGATCCCGTGGGAACGCCGGTCATTTCCGACGAGCCGCCAAAGCCGGAAGCCGGAAATGCCGCAGCCGCCGCGAAACCGCTGCCCACTGCCGACGAAATTCTCGATAAATATTTGCAGGCCGTCGGAGGGCGCGATGCGCTGCTGAAAATCACGAGTCGCGTGGAGAAGGCTTCGCTCAGCGTTCCCGGCGGACCGGAAGTGCCGATTGATGTATTCGCGAAGGCGCCGAAAGAGCGTCTTTCGACCATGCACATGCGCGATGGCGACAGCGTCACGGCGTTCGACGGCCACCACGGATGGCTCAGCAATCCGGGACGCCCGGCGCGCCCAATGACCGAGCAGGAAAGCTACGTCGCGAGCCTCGACGCCGATTTGCACTTCGCCGCGGACGTAAAGCAGATGTTCGCCAGCTTCCGCGTGCCGCCGGCGGTGAAAATCGGCGACCGCGAGGTGTATCTTGTGCTCGGCGTGAACGAAGGCAAGCCGCCGGTGCGGATGTTTTTCGATGAAGAGTCCGGCCTGCTGGTGCGCATGATCCGCTATACCGAAACACCGTTGGGCCGAAATCCTTCGCAGGTTGATTACGCCGACTATCGCGCAGCGGATGGAGTCAAAATTCCGTTTCGCTGGACGTTGGCGCGGCCGGCGCAGAGATTTACAATTCAAGTGAGTGACGTGAAGCAGAATATTCCGCTGGAGGATTCGCAATTCATGATGCCCGCGCCGCCTCCGCCGAAATCAAATTAAGCGACGGGGTCGCCGTCGCGAGAGTTTCTTAGTTTGTTCACAAGGAGAGAGCTATGGCAGAAAAAATCCCCGAGAAATTCAACGATTTGTTTCAGAAGAAGGCGTTCGCCAATTTGGCGACGTTAATGCCGGACGGCAGCGCGCAGGTCACGCCGGTATGGGTGGATTACGACGGGCAATATGTGCGCGTCAATACGGCGCGAGGCCGCCAGAAGGACAAGAATATGAAGCGCGATCCGCGCGTCGCGCTTTCGATTGCCGACCCGGACAATCCCTACCGCTACCTCGAAGTGCGCGGGCGCGTGGCGGAAGTTACAGAGACGGGCGCGGACGATCATATCAATTCGCTCTCGCAGAAATATCTGGGACAGGCGATTTATCCTTATCGCAAGCAGGGCGAAGTGCGCGTGACCTACAAAATAACGCCGGAACATTTCAGCACAAACGGCTGATCGCCGGCGGCCGGAACTATTTTAGGAATTCGCGAAGACGGGCGTAGCCGTTGCGGCTCACCGGGATTTTTGCGCCATTGGCGAGCACGGCGACGTGCGTATCTTTTCCATACGGCTCGATTCGGGAAACTCGCTCCAAATTGACGATGAACGAGCGATGCGCGCGAAGAAAGCGCGCCGGGTCTAGAATTTTTTCCAAACTCGAGATCGTCTGCTGCTTCAAATGCTTTTTCCCCTCGGCGCAAAGCGAAACGTAATCGTCCTGCGCTTCGGCATAATCGAGCTTCGCCACCGGGATAATTTGCACTCGCGTTCCATCTTTCACCACGATGCGCTCCGCAAATTGCGCTGGCGGCCTTGCTTCGGCGGCAAGTTCAGACGGCGCGGTAATCTTTCCGCCGCCGAGCCGCTCCGCCGCGCGCGCCAATGCAGATTCCAGGCGATCAGCGCCGAAAGGCTTCAGCAAATAATCCACGGCGTGAGCCTCAAACGCGCGGATGGCGTATTGATCGTAGGCCGTCGTAAAAATCACGGCCATTTCCGCGCCAGTCAGCTCCAGAACTTCGAAGCCGTCGAGCTTGGGCATCTGCACGTCAAGAAACAAAAGATCGGGCTTCAGCTCGCCCACAGCTTTCACGGCTTCGAAACCGTTGGCGCACTCCGCCACGACCTCGATCCCGGAATGGCCGCGCAGCAATTCGCGCAGCATCTGCCGCGCGAGTTCTTCGTCATCCACGATAATTGCGCGAATTTTTCCGCCAGCCGCTGCGTTCACGATGCGCTCGCCGCCTTTCTTTCCGCGGGTAAAATCATGCTGACGCGGAAGCAATCACCGTCGCTGGTCACGTTCACGCTCGCGCGGCTGCCGAAAGCAGTGGCCAGGCGCCGGCGGACATTTTCCAGGCCCAGTCCATTGCGACGCTTTTTCGGCGCTTCGGCGTCCCATTGATTTTCCACCAGAATCGCCAGGCTTTCGCCTTCCAGAATAATCTTGAGGCGCACCCAGCCGCCATCCACGAGATTCGCGATGCCGTGGACCACGGCATTCTCCACCAGCGGCTGCAGGAGTAGCGGCGGCACCTGGCAATCGAGAGATTTTTCGTCAACGTGTTCCTGCATATCCAGACGCGCGCCGAAGCGCACCTTCTCGACGCTCAAAAAGGAGCGCACGAGCGCCAGCTCCTCTTCGAGCGGGATCAACTGCTTTTCACCGAGACCGAGCGTGCGCCGCAGGAAATCGCCGAGCAGGATGCACATCTCGCGGGCTCTGCCGGGGTCGGAGGCGGTGAGCGCACTGATGGAATGAAGGCTATTGAAAATGAAGTGCGGATTCACCTGCGCTTTCAATGCGCGCAATTCGGCGTCGCGCGCCAGCACCTGGGCCTGCAGCGCGCGTTGCTCGGCTTGCTGCGACGCCTCGATCGCCAGCAGCACGTAGAAAAGTCCGACAGCGAGAAAATAGAAAAGCACGCCGAGGCCAAAAATCAGCGCGCCACTTTTCACAATTTTCGGCTGAATCGCGCTGAAACTCGCAAACCGCGAAAGCCCCGACCCAATGGCACGCGCGCTGAGCACCAGGAATCCGCTGGCGATAACGGCGCCGATGCCGTGCGCGGCAACGAGTGAAGTGATGCTGGAGCGATTGAGAGGATTTCCGCGGCACGTGTACCACACCGATAAGCAAATGAACGCATATAAAAGGCACATCGGCGCCACCAGAGCGATCGCCTCGCCCCAGCGAAATCCGGCTGCGGAAACAAAAATGTAGGCGACGAGGCCCGCAAGTGGAATCCACGCGAACAGGTAGACCGTCAAGCGCCGAAGATTTCCTAAAATTGGGTGCAAGGGGGCAGCTCGCCGCGCTAATTCTTAATGCTCACGCCGCCAAACATCGCGACGCCTTTCAAGATAAGCGTTTTCACAACAGGCCCGGCCGGATTCGCAACCGGCGCGCGCGATTCATCGCCATAACCTCCGAAAATCCCCATGCCCGATACCACTACGTGCCACGTATCGGGAACGCGAATTTCCCCGCCGCCGAAAAACGCATTCACTTCCACCACCGCTTCGTCGCCTTCAATATCCGCCTGGCGCAAATCAAGCTCGAAGCCGCCGAAAATCGCCAACACCCGTCCGCCGTGAAAATTCTTTGTGCCGATGCGATATTGGCCGCCGCCAAAAATATTTACGCTGTCGAGTTGAGCGTCCGTTGAAACTACGGCGCCCTCCCGCCGCTCGGCAATCGTGGCCCACAGAACGTATACGCCAAGAACAATCAGAAGAAACGGCCAGATGCGGTGAAACTGAAATTGTGGACGGCCCAGTTCGCCGAGCAGCAGAACGCAGCCGAACAAAACAAACATGCTGCCCCAGATCCGTTCCCGCAACGCATTCACTTCGTGACGGCCGAACATCTTGGTAAGGCCGAGGATGATCAGGATCAGCGGCCACAAATGGTAGACCAGATCGGAGGGAATCATACCTTGATGCTCGAGTAGAAAAATCGCGCCGAGCGCGATGAGCACGATGCCTACAACCAGGCTTCCGCCGCGGGAATGGCGCCCTTCGGAGCTCACGCCCGCGATTATTTTATTCCGATCTCTGTCTTCAGCCATTTCGTCCTCCGCTTGCATCGCCAGCCTCTTCGCTCAATTTCTCGCGCGGCCATCGCTGCCGAAGGCCTTTGCGAGGATCAACGTCACCACGGCCACAGGCAGCAGCAAAAACCCGGCGTGAAGCAAAGATGCGCTGAAAGTTCCAGCCGCAGCGCGCCAGATCGATGTCATCATCACTTGAAAAACCCAATACGCACCCTCGAGGCGAAGGTGAGCATACCCCAATCCCATCGCCCCGAGCAGAGCTGCCAATACCGCCGGTGCCGCCCAAACTTGATATCTCTTCATGCCGTCTTCTCCTACTGTGAATTCGCCGCCGAACATCAGCTCGCTGTTCATGAGCCGAGATTAGAGGAGGGCATGGATTGCGTCGTGGGCAAATCGGCGAATGGCGGCTGGCTACCGGCAAACGGCGAATCGTGAGGGAGGAATTGGGCAGCAGGCAGCGGGCCATGCCGGCGCATCAAGTTAGATTCAGCAGGCGGGCTTCCGAACAAAATGGTACGGCGCTCAGGAATGCACCGTGAGAAGTACCGGCGAAAGTGAACGTCGCGTGGAAGCAGCGGGGAACTTGAGTCTTCTAACCCGCCGCTTTGAGGCGCTCGAGCTGAGCGTCCAAATCCTCGAGCGCACGCAGCAGCAGCGTACGGTATCGAGGTTCCGGATTATTTTCGAGGTCGCTCTTCACGCGCACGCGTGAGAGTTCCAGCACTTTTCGCTGCCGCACGATGTCAATCTGTTCGGGTGAAAGATTTCTGGGGTTTCCGTTCTTTTTGGCTTCGCTCGCGTTTTGGATCTGATCGTCAACCGACTTGCTTTCCCATCCTCTGGCCATGCATCCATTATACCGCTCTACCGCGAAGCGCTGAATTTTTATCGCCGGCGATGTTGTAATGCAAAAGCATCGAATCGGCGCTGTCAGTGGGCCGTCGAGGGCGGATGCGCGAAGGAATTCTCCGCGAAACACCAATGAACGAACTCGGGCGTGAAGCGGTTCGTCACGGGTGCCGGGATATCTTTCTCATCGAGCTTGTGGAATTCAAATTGAATATCGCCGTCCGCGTGTAGCGCGCCAAGAAGATAGCCGTAAACGTTCGTCATTGCCGCACCGGCTCCCGAAGTATCCGGCGGCAGCGGATAACGCACAGCGCCCGCTGTGCCCACAATCCATCCGGGCAGCACTCCCCCGTGCGTTCGCCACATTTCGGTGTTGTAAATATTCTCCATATAAAAATGTGAGTGGCTGGCGAGCACGTAGACGCGCTTGTGAGCGTCATTTTGCGCGTGCAACAGATCCTGATAAACGCGCCGGCCGCTCTCCGTGCCGACGGGCGATTCATTCATGCCGTGGCTCGAGGAAATGCTGTCGGGCAGCGCCTCGTGCATCCCCACCACAATGACTTTCACTCCCGCATCGGCCTTATCGCGCGCCAACACGGACTCGAACCATGCGAGTTGAGCCGCATCGAATTGATCGGCCGAAGCATTATCCAAACTGATGAAGTCGGCGCCGGACATGATCCAGTGGAAGTAAGTCTTGAGGAGATGGTCGCGCGGATCATCGCGCAGGCGCTGGTCGCGGAGAATGGGAGCATCGAGCCAATCGGCAATTTGCGGGATCAACTCTTCGCGCGATTTCGGCGGAATCGTCTCGTGGTTTCCGATCCCTAGAAAAACTGGAACGGCGCCGAACGGAACGATCTGGTTCTCCAGAAAATCGGGCCACGCGGCGTTTTCGTAGCTGTAAATATTCAGCGGCTGAGCGATATGCTCCGGCTCGTGCAGCATATCTTCGTCGAAGGTGTAGATCGCGCGAAAATCTCCGAGATGCCAGTAGAAGGCGGCTTTTTCAGCATTGGCCTGTGCGGCGATCGCCGGCATCACCACGTCGCCGCAATTGCGCGAATCTCCCGAAACTGCGAAGCGCAGCACCACGCCGGACGGCGCGGGCGCCCCTGCTGCAGTGGCGTGCGGTTGGGCCTGTCCGCGAGCGATTGACGCCACGCCGATGAAAACAATTGCCGCCAGATAAATTCTCTTGCCGGATTTTTTCATGAGCGCTCCGCTGAGCAGGCGACATTCTCTCGCCGCGCGGTGTGCGAGGCAATCCTCAATTCAGCAGCCCGCACGCGGCGCTAAAACCACTTTCGCTTTCCCGTGCATTGCGGTTTAATCCACGTCTCGCTGAAATCGGCAGGCTTGCTCCGGGGAGTCTCCAATGCAGATTGCACCATTTGAACTCGAGCGCTGGCAGTCGGTCTGGGAAAATCGCGTCGAGCTGAATATTTCGGAGAGCGGCGTCGAGCCGCTCACCGTCCGCGACCTGCTTGACGATCCCGCGGCGGCGGAAATGCTTCTCGGATTGCGGCTCGGCTATCCGCAGACGAACGGCACCGAAGAATTGCGCGCGCGGATCGCTGCATTGTATCCGGGAGCCCGCGCCGAAAACGCGATCCTGACTGCCGGCTGCGCGGAGGCAAATTTTCTGGTGAGCTGGCTGCTGCTCGAACGCGGCGATGAAGTGGTTTTCATGCTGCCGAATTACGTCCAGATTCAAGGCCTCGCGGAAGGCTTCGGCGCGACGGTGAAGCCGCTTTGGCTGCGCGAGAAACTTCGTTGGGCGCCGGATCTCGACGAGTTGCCGCGCTTGATCACCAACAAAACGAAACTCATCGCCCTCTGCAATCCCAATAATCCCACCGGCGCGACGCTCACTCCCGAAGCATGCAAGGCAATTTGCGCGGCGGCCGGAAAAGTCGGCGCTTACGTGCTGTGCGACGAAGTTTATCGCGGCGCAGAACTCGAAGGCGAAACGACGCCGAGTCTCTGGGGCGGTTACGATCGGCTCTTCTGTACCGGCGGCCTTTCGAAAGCTTACGGATTGCCCGGCCTGCGCACCGGCTGGATTATTGGCCCACCCGCGATGATCGATAAACTCTGGACCTATCACGACTACGCGAGCATGGCACCGACCATGCCGACGGAAAAACTTGCGTTCCTGGCGCTTGAGCCCGCGCGGAACGCGAAAATTATTGCGCGCACTCGCGGCATTGTCCGGAAACACTATCCGATCATGCGCGATTGGGCCGCGCAACATTCGGGATCATTGACGCACATTCCGCCGCGTGCCGGAGCAATTGCGTGGTTTGGCTACGGCACGGGATGGAGCTCGGCGGAAATGGGAGAAGAGCTGCGCACGAAGAAGGGCGTCTTGATCGTGCCGGGCGATCAGCTCGGAATGGATTCCTACTTCCGCATCGGCTTCGGCGGCGACGCGGACGTGCTGCGAAAAGCGCTCGGCCGCATTGACGAGTGGATGGCGGAAAAATCCAGCCGGCCAATGGCGCGGCAAGCTCCGTCTGCATGAACGCGGCGCGGAAAAAATTGCACAGCGACTCGTCGAATTCGATGCGATCCCGCCGCCGTTTCGTTTCGCGGCTGAGCGCGCGCCGCATCGGAATTTTCATCGCCGTTCTCGCCGTATTTTTCGCCATCGGCCGCGTCCAGAATCTTCGTGCTCAGGATCGCGACGACGATCGCGGCTCTGAAAAAAAGCTCCCGACCAGCAAAAGACTCGCCGCGAAAATTCCCGGACGTCCGCAGCAGGTGAACAGTTTCCCCGCTAACGTCGTTCTCAGCCCGGACGGAAAATACGCCGTCGCGCTCAACGGCGGTTACGGCACCGCCGAATCGGGATTCAAGCAATCGCTCGCCATCCTCGATCTTGAATCGAACTCCATCGCGGATTTTCCTGATGAGCGGCTCGATCTCGATGCTCATCAAACTTATTTTCTCGGCCTTGCGTTCAGCTCCGATGGCCGCCATCTTTACGCCTCGGTCGGATCGCTCACCGATCCGGACGTCGTTGAAAAACCAAGCCTCGGCAACGGCATCATCGTCTACTCGTTCAACGCCGGGCGCATCGCGCCGGAAAAATTCTTTAAGCTGCCTCCCGAAACCCTCGCCGAGCAAAAAATCATCGCGCCGCTCAATCGCAAATTGCATCCCGGAGAAGTGATCCCCTATCCCGCGGGAATCGCGATCGTGAAGCGCACCGGCGGAGACCAGCTCCTCGTCGCGGCGAATCTATCCGATGAAGCGATTCTCCTGGATGCCGCGTCCGGCAAGATTCTGCACCGTTTCGATCTCAGCACCGAACGCGTCGTTCCCGGCTCGTATCCCTATGGCGTCGCGGTTACTCGCGATGCCACGCGCGCCTATGTGAGCCTGTGGAATTCGTCGCGCGTCGCCGATATCGATCTCGTTCACAACGCGCTGCTGCGAATGATTCCGCTGCACCGGCCCGTCTCGCACACGGCCTCAGGATCGCATCCCACGGCGCTGCTCCTCAACGCTGACAATTCCCGCCTCTACGTCGCGCTCGCAAATTCGGATGATGTGGCCGTGATCGACACGAAGTCCGGCGGCGTGAAAGCTTACATGTCCGCTCGCCTGCCGGGACAATCGCTTCTCGGCGTCGAGCCGGTAGCGCTCGCGTTGAATAGCGACGGCTCGCGCCTCTACGTCGCCGACGCGGGCGCCAACGCCATCGCAATTCTTGATGCCACTGAAGATCACAGCGGCCCCGCGCGCTCCGATCGCATTCCCGCCAAACTCGCTCCGCGCGAGCCGCTGGGATTTTTTCCCACCGAATGGTATCCGCAAGCTCTCGCCCTCCGCGGCGATGAACTCATCATCGCCTGCGGCAAAGGACGCGGCGCAGGCCCGACGAACCGCGTCGTCCGCGCGGATGAAAACGGCAACAACGGAAAGTACGCCTACATTTTTGAACTCCTGCACGGTTCGCTTGCCAGCGTGAACGTGAAAGAGGCCGAACGCAGGCTTCCGGAAACCACGAAGACCGTCGTCGCCACGAATTTCGGCACCGGGGCGGACCAACGCCTGCCTTTTCCCGAAGGAAAGAGCCTCATCCACCACGTCATTTACATCATCAAGGAAAATCGCACCTACGATCAGGTATTCGGCGATCTGAAAGGCGCGAATGGCGATGCATCTCTCGTGATGTTCGGCGAAGAGATCACTCCGAATCAGCATCAACTCGCCCGCGAATTCGGCATCCTCGATAATTTCTACGATAGCGGCGAAGTTTCCGGCGACGGCCACAACTGGTCCACCGCGGCAATCGGCAGCGATTACCTCGAAAAAACCATTCAGGGCGATTACCGCAATCGCGAGGAACGCACGTACGATTACGAAGGCGAAAACGCGAATCTGATTCCGCTCGAAAACGATATGCCCGACGTGAACGAGTCGGGCACGGGATATATTTGGTCGAATGTTGCGCGCCACCACCTCACCTACCGGCACTACGGCGAATATGTGACCACCAAATGGTGCAACGAGCCTGGCAGTTCCACGTCGCCGAAAGAAGGCACGCCTTCCCCGTCCGCCCTTTCGTGCGCTAAGACCGCGATCCACAAAGGCGAGCCGCTGCCTGCAAATCTCGGCCAGCCGCACGGATCTGCCAGCCCTTGGCCCTGGGCGATTCCGCTCAT
The DNA here is from genome assembly GCA_963838545.1 of uncultured Acidobacteriota bacterium. Lineage (GTDB taxonomy): Bacteria > Acidobacteriota > Terriglobia > Acidiferrales > UBA7541 > Palsa-147. The sequence continues at coordinate 153,427 of CAWIRL010000017.1, read as the reverse complement.
CGCCAAGAATGTTGCTACCAAGCCCGAGTTGCGAAATCACTTCGATCCGCGATTTCCGGATTTCGAGACGGCGTTCCCCGATCAGCTTCGCGTGGATGAATTTCTAAATGAGTTCGACGGTTTTGTGCGCGCCCGCAAGGAAGGTAAGTCCGCCACGCTCCCAAATTACGTAATGCTGCGGATTCCGAACGATCACACGTCGGGAACCCGGCCCAACTTGGCCACGCCCGCCGCCGCCGTCGCTGATAACGACCTGGCCATCGGCCGCATCGTCGAAGCGGTTTCCAACAGCCCTTACTGGAATGACACGGCAATTCTGATTCTCGAAGACGACGCGCAGGATGGCCCCGATCATGTTGACGCGCATCGCAGCACCGCGCTGCTCATCAGCGCCTACTCGCCTTCATCGGCCGCAAAGCCTTTCGTTGAAAGCGGCTTCTATACCACCGTCAGCATGGTACGCACTCTCGAAGCGCTTCTCGGACTTCCGCCGATGAATCACAATGATTCCCAGGCGCCGGTCATCGCATCACTTTTTTCCGGCGATGGCCATCACGCGCCGTTTCGCGCGAATTTTCGCAATCGCGACAACGGCCTGATCTATAAAGTGAATCCCGCGACGGCGGCCGGCGCGAAAGAATCTGAAATGATGGATTTCAGCCACGCCGATCAGGCCGACGCGGCCAAGCTCAACGAGATTTTGTGGCGCGATCGCATGGGCGATAAACCAATGCCCGCGCCGCAACACAATGTATTTCCCGCCGGCGCGGATGACGATGACAGGCCGGCGTCGAATGACCGGTAAACGCAATTCGATTCACGATTTCACGAGAGGTGAGAAATGACACGGAAAACTCTGGCTCGAGTGATTGCAATGGCGTTCGTGGTCGCGCTCGCAGTGGCCGCAGTTGCCTCCGCGCAGGAGTCCGCTGCGCCAGCAACTAAGAAAAGCGTGGCCATCCGCGCCGGCAAGCTGATTGACGGCAAGAGCGACGCAGCAATTTCGAATGCGCTCATCCTCATCGAGGACGGCAAGATCACCAGCGTGACGCCGGGCGGCTCCCCGCCGGCGGGCGTGGATGTAATTGATCTTTCGAATGCAACCGTGTTGCCCGGCCTGATCGACGCGCACACTCACATCCTGCTGCAAGGCGACGTCACCGAGGAAGACTACGACGTCCAGCTACTCAAGCAATCGATTCCCTATCGCGCCATTCTCGCCGCGCGCAATGCCAAGATCGCGCTCGATCACGGCTTCACCGCGATGCGTGATCTCGAAACCGAAGGCGCAATGTACGCCGACGTGGACGTAAAGAAAGCGATTAATCGCGGCGAAGTGCCTGGCCCGCGGATGTTCGTCTCTACGCGCGCGATGGCGCCCACCGGAATGTATCCCTTGCTCGGATTTTCGTGGGAACTTGAATTGCCTCACGGGGTGCAACCGGTAGATGGCGTCGAAGGCGCGCGCCTCGCCGTCCGCGAACAGCTTTCGCACGGCGCCGACTGGATCAAGTATTACTCCGACCATGGTTATCACTATGAAGCCGATGGCATCCTGCACGGCATCGTAAATTTCACCGACGACGAGGCCCGCGCCATCGTGGATGAAACTCATCGCCTCGGCCATCGCGTCGCGGCACACGCCATCAGCTCCGACGGTATCGCTGCAGCATTGCGCGCCGGCGTGGATTCCATCGAGCACGGCGACGGCCTCACCGATCCGGAAATTGAAGAAATCGCGCGTCGCGGAATTTATTGGGTTCCTACCGTAATGGTCGGCGCGGCGGTTGCTCCCGGCCGTGGCGGCAATTGGATCAAGATGGTGAATACCGAGCGCGATGCCTTTGGCCGCGCGCTGAAGAAAAATGTAAAAATCGTTTTCGGCACCGACGCCGGCGGCTTCGCCTGGACCGGGATGAACCAGACGCAGGAATTTCACTATTACGTGGAATACGGCATGACTCCGATGCAGGCCATCCGCACCGCGACGACGAGCGCGGCCGAGCTGCTGGGCTGGAGCGATAAGATCGGCAGCATCGCGCCGGGAAAATACGCGGACCTAATTGCCGTCACGAATGATCCGCTGAAAGATATCACAGCGTTAGATCACGTAAGCTTCGTGATGAAAGAAGGCATCGTCTACAAGAACGAGATGAAGTAAACCGATAGCACTCCCTTACAGATGGCGCTGCAAAAAGTTTTTCAGGCGCGAGTGTTTGTGGTGGCGAACGCCAGGCTTATTACCGTGCGTTGCTCGACTTCGTGGGCGCCGCCGGAGCCTGTGGCGGGGCTGGCGCTGGCGGAGCGCTTGACGCTCAGGACGGGTTTGCCGCGGGCGACGCGTTCCAGGCGCGGCAGCAGGAACGCGAGGGCGCCCATGTTGGCAGGCTCTTCCTGTACCCAGACGAAATCGCGGGCAGAAGCATGGCGCGCGAATTCGGCGGTGAGTTCCGTTTCGGGGAACGGGTAAAGCTGCTCGAGAAATACGATCGCTGTTGCAGTGTCCTTCCGTTTTTTTCTCTCGGCGATGAGTTCATGGCCGATTTTTCCCGTGCAGATGAGGACGCGCGTGGCATTTTGCGCCTCGGCGTCGGGAATCACAGTTCGAAATCGCCCGGCGGCCAAATCCGCGAGCGGAGACGATGCGACAGGATTGCGCAGCATACTTTTTGGCGTGAAGACGACGAGAGGCTTGCGCCAGGAGCGCAGAGCCTGGCGGCGCAGCAGATGGAAATATTGAGCGGCGTTGGACGGCTGGCAGACTTGGATATTGTCGCGAGCGGCGAGCTGGAGATAGCGCTCAATGCGGGCGCTGGAATGCTCCGGGCCCTGGCCTTCGTAGCCGTGCGGAAGCAGAAGAACGATGCCGGAGAGAAGATTCCATTTGGTTTCCGCGGCGGCGATGAATTGGTCTATTACGATTTGCGCGCCATTCGCAAAATCGCCGAACTGCGCTTCCCACAGAACGAGCGCTTCGGGAAAATCGCGGCTAAAGCCGTATTCGAAGCCGAGGACAGAAGCTTCGGAGAGAGTGGAATTATAGATTTCGAAAAAGGCATCGCCGGAGACCAGTTGCGCGAGAGGCATGTGGACGTGTTCGTTCTCGATATCAATCAGGGCGGCGTGGCGTTGATTGAAAGTGCCGCGGCGGGAATCCTGTCCGCTAAGCCGCATGGGAACGCCCTGGCGAAGCAGAGTGCCGAAGGCGAGCGCTTCAGCCATGCCGAAATCAATCGAGCGTTTGCCCGCGCCCATTTCGGCGCGCTGTTCGAGCAGCTTTTTCACTTTCGGATGAATGTGAAATCCTTGCGGATAGCTGGTGAGCACGCCGGCTACCGAGGCTAATTCGTTTGCATTGACGGCAGTTTCAACTTCGTACGACGGCTTGTAGCGGCCGCCCTGATAGGCATCCCAGTACGGCGGAAGCTGCCGCATCGGCGGATTCTTTTCCAGTTCTTCCGCAGCCTTTTGCGCCGCGTCGAGATCGGCGTGAACTTTTTCCGCCATCGGCGCGGCATCCACGCCAATTTTCTGCGCATAAATTTTCCAGAGCGGCTCGTGCGCCTGGATTTTGCGGTAGCGCAGCGGTTGAGTGATGGTGGGATCGTCCACTTCGCTGTGGCCGTGCTTGCGATAGCCGATGAGATCGATCACCACCGGGCTCGAGAATTCGTAGCGGTAATCGGCGGCGATGCGGCCGATGCGAACGACGGCGTCGGGATCTTCGGCGTTCACGTGAAAGATGGGAATGGGAAGGCGCTTAGCGAGATCTGATGAAAAACGCGAGGAATGAGATTCCGCCGGGACGGTGGTGAAGCCGATGAGATTATTGACGATGATGTGCACCGAGCCGCCGACGGTAAATCCCTCCACGCCGACCATGTTCAGCGTTTCGGCCCAGATGCCCTGTCCGGCGAAAGCGGCGTCACCGTGCAAAACGATGCCCAGCACGCGGCGGCGGCCTTCCGCGCCGATGCGCGTTTGCTTCGCGCGGACGCGGCCCATGGCTACCGGATCAACGGCTTCGAGATGGCTGGGATTGGAGACCAGATGCATGGCGATGCGGCGACCTTCCGACGTGAGGAATTCGCCGGTGGCGCCGAGGTGATATTTCACGTCGCCGCCGCCCAGAACGCTGCGCGGGTCCACGTCTTCGAAACGGGCGAAAACTTCGGCGGCGTCGCGGCCGATGGTGTGGACCATCACGTTGAGGCGTCCGCGATGGCTCATGGCGACGACGCCTTGTTCGGCGCCGAGTGCGCTTCCGGCGTCGAGAATGGAATCGAGCAGCGGAATCAGTGAGGAATTGCCTTCGAGCGAATAGCGCTTGGTGCCGAGATAGCGCGTCTGCAGCACTTGCTCGAAAACTTCGGCGCGGACAAGACGCTCGAGAATGCGCTCGCGATCCGCGGGCGCGGCTTCCGACTCCATGCGCTGGGCAATCCAGCGGCGGCGATCGGCGTCGGGAATGTGCATGAATTCAGCGCCGATGGTGCCGCAATAGAAGCTGCGAGCCGCGGAGGCGTCCTTGCCATCGAGCTCGAGTTCGGGCATGGGCAACGGCAAGAGATCGCCGAGGGGATCGAGATCGGCTTGCAGATAGCCCCAGCGGCGAAACGCGTCGAAAATTTGGTCGCGTTTGCTGGGAGTGGTTTCGACGTCTGCGGTGGCCTGTCCGCGAGGCATGCTTGGTTCCCCTTGAACGAATAGCCATTATAAACGGAATCGGTTGGGAAACCTGCGGCGGCTAGTGGGGTTCCTGGGGGTGCCATTTTGTCTCGGGTAGGAATTTACTATGCGCTTTGTTTTCAGTTGGTTACGCAAATTCCTATTCGATTTCGTGTATCGAGTAGAAACTTCGATTTCGGGGTTACCGGGCGCCGGCTTTTTGTTGTTTGTGTGGTGGCGTGCATTTGCATTTTCCCAGCGCAGGGTAGCGGAGGATTTGGAATGAAGCAATAGCCCGGAACGTGGAAATACGGAGGGGAATCCCGGTGTGTTCTTGCGGGACTCTATCTACGGCGTCGCGGCTTTTTGTAGTTTTGGTTGATCTGGAGAGACGCGGGCGCCGGAATTGAATTGTTTGAGCGCTTCGAGAATCTCCTGACCGTAGAGTTCGATTTTGCGGACGCCGAAGCCGAAGACCTGGCGTAGGGCGGAGAGAGAATTTGGGCGCTTCTCGCAGAGATCGTCTAGAGCAGTGTCGTGCATGACGATGAAGGCGGCGATGCCTTGACGGGCGGCGGTCTGGCGGCGCCATTCGCGGAGGTAGGCGCGGAGGTCGGCGAGATCGGGTTGCGGCGGAGTGAAATTATCAGCTGCGGGAGCTGAGTGCGCGGATGCCGGCGGAGTCCATTTGGCCACGGCGGAAAGCGAGGATGGTTTCGCGTTGAAAGACGCGGCCGGGATGGGCGCGGGTATCGCGCGCGGGATTGTGAATTGAGTGGCAGGCGGAGTTGACGCGGGAATCGGCGCGCTCGTCCGTTGCGATTGCCGCGCAGCCTTCGAGCGCTTGCGAGCTTTCGTTGCAGAGGGAGCGTCGAGCCATTCGGGGACGTAGCCGCAGACGTCGCAGGCGCCACAGGATTCCCATTTTGTATTTTCGCCGAAGTGGCCGCAGATTTGGCGATGGCGGCAGAGGTCTGATTCCACAAAATTGCGAATGGTGTGATAGCGATTCCAGCCGCGTTCGCGCTCGGCGTTGTCGCCAATCTGTCCGATGAAGTGCGCGAGGAGACCGGCATCGCGCGGCTGCCAGAGCAAAAGGCAATCGGTGGGGAGGCCATCGCGTCCGCCGCGGCCGGCTTCCTGGTAATACTGCTCGATGGATTTCGGTAGCGAGAGATGGATGACGGCGCGGACGTCGGGCTTATTGATGCCGAGACCGAAGGCGACAGTGCCGACGATTACGCGCGTGTCTCCGGCCATCCAGGCTTCTTGATTTTGACGGCGCGCGGGCGCGTCCATTTTGCCGTGATAGGCGATCGAGTGAATGCCCCTGGCCGCGAGGGCGCCGACGGTGGCTTTGACGCGATCAATGGTGGGGGAATAGATGATGATGCTGCCTTCGGGATGCGCACGAATCGCGTTGAGGAGCTGAGCGGATTGCGAATCGGCATCGCATTTTCTGACGACGTAATTGAGATTGGGGCGATGAAAGCTGGCGATAAATTTGCCGGGATTGCGGAGCTGGAGTTGTTCGATGATGTCGTGGCGGACATGTTGTGTGGCGCTGGCGGTGAACGCGGCGATGGGACGATCGGGGAAATGAGTGCGGAGGCTGCTGAGTTGGCGGTATTCGGGACGAAATTCGTGGCCCCATTCGGAGATGCAGTGAGCTTCGTCAATCACGAAGAAGGAGACGGGGACGTTGCGGAGCCAGTCGATGGTGTGAGGCAGAGCGATGCGCTCGGGGGAAAGGTAGAGCAGGCGGTAACGGCCTTGCTCGGCGGCGCGCATGATTTCGCTGCTTTCTTTTTTTTCGGCGAAGCTATTGAGGGCCGCGGATTCGATGCCCATCTGGGCGAGTTGCGCGGTTTGATCTTGCATGAGGGCGATGAGCGGGGAGATTACGATGGCGGTTTTTTGCGGCGCGAGAGCGGCGGGCAATTGATAGCAGAGAGATTTGCCGCCGCCGGTGGGCATTACGACGCAGGCGTCTTTGCCGGCAATTAAGCTGCGAATGATGCGCTCTTGCATGGGGCGGAAAGAGCTGTAGCCCCAGTAGCGGCGGAGCGGATCGAGGAGATTAATGTCGTCGGGCATCGAGACATTATGGAGGGTGGGGCATTGTGAGTCCATTGGGGAAAGTACGGATTGGAAGCGGGGGAACCGGAGATTTCGGGCTGGGCGTCTGATTCTTGAAACCATGCGACGCGAAAGACCGTCGAGCGGTAAGGACTGATTCAATCTTCCGATCTTCGAGAGCAGTACGGCCTGGATTCGGATTTCATTCCAGAGAGGTGGATGAATATGGAAGCAAAACAGCAACTCGAGCAACCCACGCCGGACGAGGCGATACGTAAGGCCCTTGATAGACATTGGCAGGCATCGGCGGCTGGAGATGCAAACGCGGAACACGATATTTATGCGGACGATGCCATCTGTGATTATCCGCAATCCGGCGAGCGGATTCTGGGGCGAAAAAACTTGCAGGCGTTGCGGAGTCATCATCCCGGGAAGCCTTCGGGATTCAATGTGAAGCGGATTCTGGGGAACGGGAATCTGTGGATCTCGGAATTCATCATCACGTATCAGGACCGGCGGGCTTACACGGTGAGCATTATGGAATTCCGCGACGGTCAGGTGGCGCATGAAACGCAGTATTTTGCGGATCCGTTCGAGGCGCCGGCTTGGCGGCGGGGGTGGGTGGAATTGATTGGTTGAGGGCGGAAGGCGGGCGTGGGCGTGCTTTTTGCGCGGGTGCTGCTGAGGTTTGGGCTTGGGATGCCGCCCTAAAAAGAATATGCGTGAGAACAAGCTGACGTCGCGACGGAGCGGTGAATTTGTTATTGCTCCGGGTGCGGTTTCGATGCCGTGACGCCCGTCAGGCCTGTTCGCTGCTGCTCTTAACTCCGCTGGTGGTGCAAGCGGCTTAAGTTATATCCAATCGCCGCCAGGGTGAATTCGATTCCGACGCGATGCAGCCCCCGTAGCCGGAACTGGCGCAGCCCGCGTTGTTGTTTCAGGACTCCAAACACCGGCTCCACGATTGCTTTGCGTTGGCCGTAGATTCGCCGGCCCGCCGGATCGCGGAGTTTTCTCCGCATCCGGCGATGCTCCGGGTCTCGTAGATATTTGCTGCTTCCGATTCCGTGCGCTCTTCCGTGGCCCTTTAATTCGTGACTGAGATTGGGGTCTGGGATATAGCCTTCGATCTCCCGCTGTTGCAGCCCGTGTAAGTTCTGCAGTGAGAAAAATCCGGTATCGGCGCTCACTCGTTGCGGTTTCCCGCGACATTGCCGGCTCGCCTGGTCCACCAGAGGCAGCAAAGAGGCGTTGTCGCTGGTGTTTTGCGTCACCCGCTGCGCCACGATCAAATGATCTTCGCTCACCGCGATCTCCGCCGTGTAGCCCAACTGCCAGCCTTCCCGGCTGTGCAAAAATCGGCTCTCCGGATCAGTGCGGGAAATCTGCCGCAGCCCGCTCTTGCGCAAGCGTTGCAACCGTCCCGGAATCGTCTCCAAGCGCCGCTCCAATTCCTGCACCGCGACCTGCATCCCCGCATTTTCGTCCGGGTCCTCCGCCTGACACGCTTTCTGCCACCGCCGAATCTGCCGTCGCAGCCGCGCTCGTTCGCGCCGTAGCTTCGTTTCCGTGTCGACGCGCTCGTGCGAGCCCATTCCTCGCACGCGCGTCGAATCGATGGCCACATGTCCCAGCCGCACCATTCCCAGCTTCCGCGCCACTTCCAGCACTTGCGTGAATACGTCGTTGATCCCACGCTGGTGCCGCCGCCGGAACGCACTCAACGCCCAGTTGTCCGGCTTCGCCCCTCCCGCCAAATAGCGGAACGCCAAGTCCTCCTGTATCCGTTGCTCTAACCGACGCGCCGAAGTCACCCCCAGCGCATAGGCATACAACCACACCTTCAGCATCAACTCCGGCGCGTACACCGCCCCGCCTTCGTCCGCGTAGGCCCGCTCGAATTCCTCCAGGTTCAATCGCTCCACCACACCATGCACAAAAAACACCAAGTGATCCGCTCCCAACACATCCTTGACGTTCGGCGGCAGCAGATACGCTTGATCCGGGTTGTACGGTAGAAATCGTGTCATGCTCCTTTACTGCACCATTTCGTTTTGAAACTCAAGTGAGTTCTCACGCACACTCTCAAAAGGGCGGCGCTACCAAGTGCGGAGTCTGGGGATATCATCTGGCCTGTTTGGCGGCAACCCTTCCGGGGCGTGTGGAATCAGAAGCGGCTATGGGGTGTTGGGATTTGCTGGTGTTTGCGTCGTAGGGCCCGCTGGAAAATTTGACGCGGTCAAAAATGCGCAGGGGGAATCGTGCATACGTTGATGGCTGTTGCGTTGTTTCTGTATACGCCTGAGGTGTTTTGGCCTCACTTCGCTGGAGCGGTGGCTGTTGTGTTGGGGATTTACGCGACGCGGGAGGAAGCGTCGCAGGCGCGGGGATTGGACAAAATCGTGGTCTTCGGGAGATTGTTGTATGCCGCGCCGTTGGCTGTGTTTGGCGGCGAGCACATGACGATTCCGCACGCGATTATGAAAATGGTCCCCGAATTCATGCCGTGGCGACTTTTCTGGGCTTTCTTCGTGGGCATCGCGTTGTTTGCGGCGGCGCTGAGCATGGTGTTGAAGAGAGAAGTGCAGTGGTCGGGGATGCTGCTGGGAATCATGTTCACGCTTTTTGTGGCCATGATGGATATTCCGGGGGCGGTGAGCGATCCGAGGAACAGGTTTACGTGGATACTTGCGGCGCGGGAGTTGGCATTTGCTTGCGGGGCGTTCACGCTGGCGGCGACTTACATGGGACCGTTGCGAGCGCGTGGTGCGAGCGCATTGTTGACGGTGACACGGATTGTGATTTCACTCGTTTTGATTTTCTATGGCTTGGAACATTTTTTGCATCCGGGAAATGTGCCTGTGGTGCCGCTGGAGATGCTTACGCCGGCGTGGATTCCGGGGCGGATGGTGATTGGGTACGTGACGGGAGCGGCGCTTATTGCCGGTGGAGTTTTTATTTTGTTGGACCGGAAAGCGCGGGCGGCGGCGACGTATTTGGGGAGTTTCATTTTGCTGGTGATTTTGGGGGTTTACTTGCCGATTCTGATTGAGAGCTTTTCTGCTCCGACAGCTGCGGGGAAGATTCAGGGGTTGAATTATTTTGCGGATACGTTGTTTTTTGGCGGGGTGGTGTTGGTTTTGGCGAACGCGCTGCGGAAAGCCACGCCGATGCCGGCCTGAAAGGCCGGCGCTACATTTCTTGCGATTCGCGGGGCTGTGGCGATGATTTATACGACTCGGTGCCAAACCCGGGACGAGTGAACTCGCCCTGCTACTGTGTGGGCCAAGCGTCCAGGAGGCGGCGGAGCAGGACTAATTGGCCTAGGTGATAGGCGTTGTGGTCGATGATTAGCAAGGCTTCGCGAAGGATGGTTTGGCCGGAGCCGTGGGGAATTTTGGCGAAGAGATCGGTTTGGGGATCGAGAATTAGTTTGCGCATTTCGTCGAGGTCGCGGCGGTAGGCGCGGACGCTGGCGTCCCAGGCGTTTTCGTCCGGCGGTGCGGGAGTCGCGGGCCAATAGCCTAGCGGGAAATCGGGCGAGACGTGTTTGGAATTGCGGCTGAATTCGAGGATGTCCCATTGGGCGATGCGCAGGTGATCGAGGAGTTGCCAGGCGGTGTGCGGCGAGCCGACTACTTTCGAGCCGCGAAGTTCCGGGGGCAATTCAGCGAAGGCGTCGCGCCAGGAAGCGTGGGCATGGCCGGAGTCGAGATAGCTTGCGAGTTCTTGGCGCAGAAGGGCGACTGAGTCAGTCGCGGGCTGGGTGGCGCGCGGTTGCTTGGGCTTGGGCTGAGGTGCGCTGGTGGGCTTGGAGCGGCGGCTTGCGGATTTGGACGCGGGGCGTTTTTTGCTGCGTGAGGCCATGATTTCCTCCGTGCTCGATGCGATCAATCGTAATTCGATTGCCTGTCGTGATTTGATTGCCCGAGGGGGGAGCGGGATGCATAATCCTGGCGTTGTTTTTCAGTCAGGAGGATGCACATGACAGAGCTTGGGCTATCGCGGCGGCGATTCGCTTTGGGGCTGGGAGCTGCTGTGGCTGCGAGCAGCGCGGCGCCGGCGTTTGGGTGGAGGCCGTTGGGCGGGCAGAGCGGTGCGGCGCCAGCAAAACGATCGGGGCCGATCCGGCTTAGCGCGAACGAGAATCCGTATGGACCATCGCCGAAAGCGATGGCGGCGATGACGCGGTCCGAGGGGATCGCGATGCGTTATCCGGACGCGGTGTACGACGAATTGCAGAAGGACATCGCGGCGCTGCACAAAGTGGCGGTGGAGCGAATCATGCTGGGGTTCGGATCGACGGAAATATTGCGCGCGGCGGACGAAGCATTTCTTGGCGCGGATCGAAATGTGGTGGCGGCGGAGCCGACATTTGAGGCGGTGCTGGATTACTCGCGGGTGATGCGGGCCACGCCGGTGAAAGTGCCTTTGACGTTTGATGCGCGGCACGATCTGGCGACGATGGCGGCGCAATGCACTTCGCGGACAGGAATCGTTTACGTGTGCAATCCGAATAATCCGACGGGAACGATCGTGACGCGGGCGGAGATGCAGCGATTTTTCGATCAGGTGCCGAAGACGACGATGATTTTGATGGACGAGGCGTATCACCATTTTGTGGATTCGCAGGACTATGCGAGCGCGACGGAATGGCTGGAGAAATTGCCGAATCTGGTGGTGGCGCGGACATTTTCGAAAGTGTACGGGCTGGCGGGAATGCGCATTGGATATGCGATCGGAAGCAAGGAAGTGATCGCGTTGATGAGCGAACAATTGATCCAGGACAACGGCAGTGCGGCGGGATTGGCGGCGGCGCGGGCGGCGCTGCAGGATCAGGCGCACGTGGACGATTGCCGGACGAAAATCAACGGGACGCGAAAATGGTTGACGAAAGAATTGCAGGCGCTGGGCTGCAAGACGACGGACTCGCAGGCGAATTTCGTGATGGTGGACATGGGCAGCGACGTGAAGCCGATCATTGCGGAGTTCCGGAAGAAGGGAATCCAGGTGGGGCGGAAATTTCCGTCGATGGGAACTTGGTTGCGGGTGACGATCGGGACGCAGGAGGAAACGAAGGCGTTTCTGGCGGCGTTCAAGGAGATTTATTGCGGCGGGAGGATTTGCGTTTCCGCAGCGTGAATTTCCGCTGCGTGAATTTTTGCGACGGGTAGATTCGCGCGGTTCGGAGACGGCTGCGGCGCGCTGAGCGAGGCAGCAGAAATTGAGTTCACGGCCGGCGCCGGTCGAGAGTTCGACGGGACATCGGCCGCGACACGCGAAGAAGTAGCTAGTCCCTCGCCCCAGGTGATGCGTTTGCGACGCTTCTGCTGCTACGCAGAAGCGCCGGTTGCGCCGCTAGCGGCGCCCATCGTACGCCGCTGCTGAAAACATTCGCGGCAATAGACGGGGCGCCCTTGAGTGGGCTTGAACGGAACTGTAGTTTCCTTCCCGCATTGAGAACAGACGGTCTTGGTTTCGACGCGCTGGACGCCGCCGTTCGAAACCGCAGACCCACCCTGCGCGCGTGTGGCTTTGCAGGCCTTGCACCGCTTGGGCTCGTTCTTGAAGCCCTTGTCGGCGAAGAACATCTGTTCGCCGGCGGTGAAGACAAACTCCGCCCCGCAGTCCGCGCACTTCAGGACCTTGTCGTGATATTCCATGGGCCGCTCCGTGGCCTGGCTAGGACAGGTCAGGCGGCGCGACAGGCCATGTCAGACGAAACTGAAACCTGGGGAAGGAAACGGTTCCCGTTAGCCGGCTGGCACGAAAATGCCTGAGGAAACCCAAATGGGTTGGATCGCCTAATCCTGCTCACGCCGCTGCTTCTTGCGGAGGCGTTTACGCGAAAGGGCGGCTTTTGCACGACGCCGTTCGCCGGGCTTCATGAAGTAAGAGTGCTTTTTGATTTCCTTGATGATGTCCTCGGACTGCACTTTCCTCTTGAAGCGCCGGAGAGCGTTCTCGAGAGACTCACCCTCCTGAATGACAACTTCAGCCACGCGTACTCACCCCCATCCCGGATCGAGTAAATTAAATGTTCTGTAAGACCTTCAGTATAACCGGCTTTCCCCAAAACCGGCAATGCGTGCTGGTTCTATCCCTGCCAGAACCCGAAGTCAAGTGATAAATGAAAAGATACCTTGGTAGGGGAGGCATGGGCGGGAACTTGATTACCAGTTTCACATCATTGACGCGAAATAAAACGGGACAAAGAGCCGGGTGTGGGCGGGGTTCGGCTGCTGGTGACGAAAGATCACTTCGGCGGCGGGAAGGCTGCAATTGCTGCAATTGAATTTGCGGGATTACTGGCCGGGATTGCCGCAGGCGCCGGCATCTACCTGCTGCAGCTTGCGGGTGGCTTCCTCGTTGCCTTTTTGTGAGGCGGCGAGAAGCAGGATGCGGCCTTGGGCGCAATTTTGCGGGACGCCATCGCCGCGTATGTAGAGATCGGCTAGCAGAATATTGGCGGCGGTGTCGCCTTTGCGCGTGGCCGCCCAGAGCCATTTTGCTGCGGTGGCGGGGTCGTAAGAGCTGCTGCTATCGCCGAGGTAGGCGAGAGCGGTTTCGAATTCGGGCGTGGAGGAGCGGCGGGTGATGATTTCCGGCTCGGTGCGGGCGGCGATGGCGCGCGGCGGCGTTTGCGATACGCGATGTACGGCTGGTTTTGTCGCGGGGGTTGCGGGATTTGCAGAGGGCGTGGAGGCGGGAGTGGAATCTGGAGCTGCGGCGGGGCGGGTGATCTCCGTAAAGCCGGTGGTCGCGAGGGAGGGGCCGTGCGAGGTGAGCTTGTCGCGGTAGGAGAAGGCGAGGAGCGCGGCGATGAGCACGGCGGTGACGACCAGCAACGTGCGCATTTCGGCGGGTGTGGGCTCGGCTGGAACGATGGAAGAAAGAACCGAAGAAGTGGCGCGCTTGGCTACGTTTGTGGCGGCGGTGAGCTTTCCCTTGGCGCCTTCGAGGATTTCTGCCGTTTTCTTGCTGGCAGGCGGACGAGCTGGGGCTGCGGCGCGGGTTGCGGCAGGGCTTGCCACAGCGCTGGCCGCTTGATTGAGAGCGGCGCGCAAGGCGAAGGCCGGGCTGGCGGCTGGGGCGATAGTTACGGGGCTCGGGGCGATGGCGACCGGGGCCGGGACCGGGACCTGGGCTGGGACCTGGGCTGGAGCCGGGGCCGGAGTTCGCGCAGGGCTCGTCTTGGTGGATGCAGTGGCGCGAGCCGGGACCTTTGCAGGGCGCGAATTGGTGGCGGTGATTGCAGAGGCGCCGGATTTTGCCGCGCGTGTAGTCTTGGCTGCGGCGAGCGCAGCGCCAAATTTCGCGGCGCGGGATGCGCTTGAGGCGGCCGAAGAGATCTGGGCGGCGACGAAGCGCGTGCCGTCTTTGAATACAATCCAGGAAGAGGCGGCGGCGCTCTTCGCGCGCGTGAATTGCGGAGCGATGACCTGGCGTGCGGCGGAAATATATTCGCGACTAGATTTCGCGATCGCTTCGCGCCAGCTCGCAGACGCGGCCGGCGATTCGACTGCTCGCCAGGGGGCGCCAGCGGACCACGGCCGGGCGTCCAGTTCGGCTTGCGGTTCAGGCTCGGCAATGGATTCGATTTCTGGAGCGTACTGCGTGGCGCGTGGCTGCGGTGAGGCGGCGGCCAACACTTCCGCGGGCGCAGGCTCCGCGGCTATCGGATGATATTCGGGCGGCGCCGTCAGCGGCCATTCGGAGTCGTCGGATTCGACTGCGTCCCGGAGCGTGGACAACATTCCGCTGACGCGGTTCACTGCGAGGCGAAATTGCAGAAATTTGATTTCTGTCTCCGGGTCCGGTTTGGGAGCGGCGAGGGAAGCGGGCAATGCCGCGCGAGAGAGTGGGCGCACAGGTTCGACGCGAGCCGGAGTGGCGCGAGGCGGCACAAAAGCGTCACGAAGATCGTCGGGAAGAACGTCAGGAGGAGTGGCAGACGGCGATGACGGACGAGATGCGACGTTATTCGAAGGCACGGTGCGAGCAGGCACACGGCGAGGAGGCGCGGAACGAGCCGGCTTGGCGCGAGCGGCTTGAGGAGCGGACGCGGCAGCCGAAAGACCGGCCGGTTGCGAAGATTCTTCGCGCACCCGTTCGGCCTCAGCCGAACTTGCAGCCGAAGATTCGATCGGCGCAGAAGGAGCCTGCAAGCCATCGAGGGACGCTAGCGGCGCAGCAAAAATATCTTCCGCATGCGGGCGGTTCAACGAGGCAAGAATTCCATCGAGCAAACTTTCCAGCGGAGCGGGATCCGCATGATGCAAATTTTGAAGCTGCCCTTCGAAATCATTGGCGAGGATCGCGCCTTCATCAGCGGATGGTTCCGCCTGCGGCGCCAACGAGATGGTTTCGACGTTTGCGGCCTCGGGCGGATGCTGCGCGAGCCAGGCGCGAATTTGCCGACGCGCTTGTTTCGATGAGTGCGTGAATTTCAGGCCGCCGGTGCGGCGCGTCTCATCGATCCAGGCGAGCTCTCCGGAAACTTCGATGTGATTTGCGGCATCGAGGACGAACCAGAGTTGAATCCGCGCGCTTTCCTCGACGGGAGCAACGACCTGGAATCGCAGGCCGGATTCGCAAACGTCGAGAAGTGTGCCGCCATTGTCGGGTTCAATTTTTACGTAAGTGAGGCCTGACGGTTTTGCTCTCGGGACGCGACGCCGCTCGGGCGAGGGGGTAGCGTGCCGCTCGGGCGGCTGGGGAAATGAAGATCGCTCTGGTTCCGTAGAGGGCAAAGCGCGTCCTTCAATATTCAGCGCAACTGATTTCGCATATAGCCGGCGACCACGACGGGCTCGCCGAATGGGCTGGCAGGGTGGGAGAGAGAGACGGCGCCCAAGTAGTCGCGGATATGCTACTGAATCAACAAGCAATTCAGCAACCACAAATTTTGACCTGCGGACAAGCCATTTACGCTGGCAAGGTGTGAAATCTCAAGGGATCACCCGACCAGGAAGTTGCACAAAATTGATAAAGAATTGCGCAATCCTGGCGGAACCGAACTAGAATAATCCTCCCCGGGCAGTGGAAATCGCTCCGGGCGGGTGATTTATGTCGGCAATGCGCGAAGCATTGGGAGTGCTGCTGGCGGGCGGACAGGGCGAAAGGCTCTGGCCATTGACGCGCGATCGCGCGAAGCCGGCTGTGCCCTTCGGGGCCGTTTATCGCATCATCGACGTAACGTTATCAAATTGCTTGAACAGCGATTTGCGGCGTGTCTTTGTGTTGACGCAATACAAGGCGCTGAGCTTGAACCGGCACGTGCGGCGCGGCTGGTCGTCGTTGATGGGGCATGGGGACTTCATGGAAGTGCTGCCGCCGCAGATGCGCGTTTCGACGCACTGGTATCAGGGAACGGCGGACGCGGTCTATCAGAATATTTATTCGATCGGCAGCGAGCCTTCGAATTACGTTTTCATTTTATCCGGCGACCACATTTACAAGATGAATTACCGGAAGATGCTGGATCAGCATCGCGATTCCGGCGCGGAAGTGACCGTGGCGACGCTGGAAGTGGATATCGCCGAGGCGGCGAAGCGATTTGGAGTGCTGGAAACGGACCAGAACTGGCGCATCATCGGCTTTGAAGAGAAGCCCGCGCATCCGAAGCCTTCGCGGATTCACCCCGGCAAAGTAAATGCTTCGATGGGCGTGTATATATTCAACACGCAGCTTCTGGTGCCGATATTGATTGCGGATGCCGAGGATCCTTCGTCGGCGCATGATTTCGGGAAGGACATCATTCCGAAAATATTGAACAAGCATCGCGTGTTTGCCTACAACTTCCGCGATGAAAATAAGAAAGAGACTTCGTATTGGCGGGACGTCGGGACGATCGACGCTTACTACGAGGCGAATATGGATCTGGTGGCGGTGTCGCCGATTTTCAACCTGTACGACAAGAGCTGGCCGTTGAATACGTGGCAACAACAATATCCGCCGGCGAAATTCGTGTTTGCCGATCCGGAACGGATGGGCGTGGCGCTCGATTCGATCGTGGCGGGCGGCTCGATTGTTTCCGGCGGACGCGTGAAGGGTTCGGTGCTCGGATACGACGTGCGCGTGAATAGCTATTGCGACGTGGAAGATTCGATCATTTTCAATCACGTGAACGTGGGGCGACATTCGCGAATCCGGCGGGCGATCATTGACCGGCACGTGAGCCTGCCGGAGGGAACGGTGATCGGCTACGATGCCGAATCCGATCGCAAGAAATATCAGATTACCGATGACGGGATCGTCGTGGTGGTGCGCCAGGAATCCATGCTCGAGGAACCGGAATAAACGCGAGCGGCAATAACGGCCGAATTTCCAACCCCCTTCGTAATTTGCCGATGAAATATTCAGGAGCGTAGGAATGTCCACGAAAATTCAGTCCATACACGGGCGCGAGATTCTGGATTCGCGCGGAAATCCAACAGTGGAAGCGGATGTGGTGTTGGAGGGAGGGATTCGCGGGCGCGCTGCGGTTCCATCGGGCGCTTCGACGGGCGAGCACGAGGCGCTGGAATTGCGCGATGGCGACAAATCGCGATACGGCGGGAAGGGAGTGCTGAAGGCCGTCGGGAATATCAATTCGATGATCGCGAAGGCGGTGGTGGGAGCGGACGCCGGCGATCAGAAGTCGCTCGATCAGAAAATGATCGAGCTGGATGGCACGCCGACGAAAGGCAAGCTGGGCGCGAATGCGATTTTGGCCGTTTCGATGGCTGCGGCGCGCGCAGCGGCTGCGGCGGCGGGCATTCCGCTTTATAAATATCTGGCGCGATACTCGAGTGATTCCTCGGCGGCGAAGCTGCCCGTGCCGATGATGAATATATTGAATGGCGGCGCGCACGCCGATAATTCCGTGGACTTGCAGGAATTTATGGTGATGCCCGTGGGCGCGCCAAGCTTTCATGAGGCGCTGCGCTGGGGCGTGGAAGTGTTTCACGCGTTGAAGGGCGTGCTGCACAAGAACGGCTACTCGACGGCAGTGGGTGATGAAGGCGGATTCGCGCCGAATTTGAAGTCGAATGATGAAGCGATCGAAAGGGTTCTGGAAGCAATTACCGCCGCTGGATACAAGCCCGGTGATCAGATTTCCATTGCGCTCGATCCGGCGGCCAGCGAGTTCTACGACAAGGCGAAAAAGAAATATGTGTTCAAGAAATCGGACAAGTCGGAGAGGACTTCGGAGCAGATGGTGGCGTTCTGGGAGAATTGGGTGCGGCAATTTCCGATTGTGTCCATTGAAGACGGGCTATCGGAAGACGATTGGGCAGGATGGCAAGCTTTGACGCGGGATTTGGGGAAGAAACTGCAGCTTGTGGGCGACGATATTTTTGTGACCAATCCGGAAATTTTCGCGCGGGGGATTAAAGAGAAAATCGGGAATGCGATTTTAATCAAGCTGAATCAGATCGGGACAGTGACCGAGACGATTGCGGCGATTGAGATGGCGCGAAAGGCGGGGTACGCGTCGATTGCCTCGCATCGGTCGGGTGAGACTGAGGATACTTTTATTGCTGATCTTTCGGTGGGATTGGGGACGGGGCAAATTAAGACTGGGTCGGCTTCGCGGACGGATCGTATCGCCAAATACAATCAACTTCTGCGCATCGAAGAAGAGTTGGGCTCGGCCGCAAAATTTCCGGGCCGTTCGGCGCTGGCCGGATCGAGGTAGCGCCGTCTATAAGGGCGTCGGCGTTGTCAAGACAGACTTCGAATGATCGGTGGCTGCATTTCGTTCGGCCGCGTGTTTTCGTTTTCCTGCCCGGGATCTTGTGTTCACTACCAAGGCTCACTGCTTGAATATTGCGATGGAACAATCCGATCAGCGCGTTCTCAATGCAATCTATTTCTCCGCCACAACAAGAGTCGACGGCGAAGGCGTCAAAGGCTGCATCGAGACATTGGAAAATCCCGCGCCTTTGCACATCTGCTCGAGCTCTTGGAAAGTGAACGCATCGCCTTCCGGCGTCGACCCGAGCATCGTGAGCGCAAACGCCGCGGCCCACGGTGGCGACACGCGATCGTCATTCGGCACGAATTCCACGATCACGACTCGCCCGCCCGAAGTAAGCGCTGCATGCACTTTCTTCAGCAGCTCGGTATTCACTTCCACCGAAAAGTGGTGCAGGAAATTCGGCAGTAGAATTAGATCGTAGCCGGATCCAAACTCCACATCGAAAGCGCTTCCCGCGATCGTCGAGTAGCGATCCGCCACTCCGAACTTCTGCGCATTCCGCTTCGCCACTTCCAGCACTTGCGGCCAATCGACTCCCGTCACGCGCATTCCCGGATTCCGCTGCGCCAGAGTGATTCCGTAAATTCCGTGCCCCGCGGCGATATCCAGCACTTTCTTCGCTTGCGCTGCAGTCTCGCCCAGCGCCTGCGCCATCATCGCCGCGATGCCGATCATCAGCGGTGCCATCGATTCCGCGAAGCGCACCCAAACTGGGTTCTCCGCCGAAGTCGTTCCGCCCTCGGGCATCGCCGAGCCGCCCTTGCGCACGGATTCGGTGAGCGTGTCAAACGCAGCGATCGTCTTCGTGTCGCAGAGGAAATCGGCCGCAGAAGCGATGCACATCGGCGAGCGGCGATCTAGGAACGCGGCCGTATCAGCCGTCATCGCATACTTGTCTCCACTTTTGGTCAAGAATCCGAGGATTACAAGGTAGTCCGCAAGTATCCGAATTCCGCGTTCCGCAGCGCCGCAGCTCTTGCCGATTTCTGCAGCCGTCGCAGCGCCCTTTCCGATGGCGGTGAAGAGATCGAGCTCAACCGCCGTCTTGATCGCCGCGGTGGCTTGAAATGCGCGCGTGGTCTGCATGAACAGATCGGGCGATGGCATTTTCATCTCACTTGTGGCTGACATGGTTCGCGTTCCTCCTTGAACACTAGATCGTGAATCCGCCTCAATTGGACTTTTGAGGCTCACACGTTCTTTGCATTCTAACTGCCGCAAATTCTATAGGCCGTGTATTCTACAAGGCGATGATGCGCCGACCAAAACCAGTTGTACTCACCGTTCTCGATGGCTGGGGCTTCCGTGCGGAGACGAAGGGCAACGCCATCGCCCTGGCCCGCAAGCCGAATTACGACACGCTGCTGAAGACATTTCCGAATACGCTGATTCATACTTCCGGCCCGTTCGTCGGCCTTCCCGATGGACAGATGGGCAACAGCGAAGTTGGCCACATGAATATGGGCGCCGGCCGAATCGTCCAGATGGACGTTACCCGCATCGACGCACTGATTGCCAGCGGCGAATTCTACCGCCAGCCACTGCTGCTCGAAGCCATGCAACACGCGCGCACGCGGCAGCTCCATCTTCTGGGCTTGCTCAGCGATGGCGGCGTGCATTCGCACATCCAACACCTCTTCGCGCTGCTACGCATGGCCCGCGAGAACAAAGTCGAGCGCGTCTTCGTTCACTGCTTCACCGATGGCCGCGATACGCCCCCTGAAAGCGGCTTGGGATTCGTGCAGCAGCTTGAGCGGAAGATGCGCGAGCTCAATATGGGCCGCATCGCTTCCGTGAGCGGGCGCTATTACGCCATGGATCGCGACAATCGCTGGGAACGCATTGAGCGCGCGTATCGCGCCGTGGTGCACGGCCAGTCCGAAACCACCTTCAGCGATCCTGGCGCTGCGATTCGCGCGAGCTACGAAAAAGGTGTCAGCGACGAATTTATCGTGCCCGTTGCGATCACCGATATTCCATCGGCCGGCGGTGCGGGCGTTCCAAGAGCGACGATTCGCGACGATGACTCCGTGATTTTTTTCAATTTCCGCGCGGATCGCGCGCGGCAAATGACTCGCGCGATCGCCGAGCCAGACTTCCACGACTTCGCCGACGCAGGCCGGCCGAAGAATCTGCTGTACGTGGCTATGACGCAATACGAAAAAACCTGGCCGTGGCTGCGCTATGTCCAAGGGCCCGAGAAACTCGAGCACATTCTGGCGCAGGTCTTCGGCGAGCTGAATTACAAGAATCTGCGCGTGGCGGAAACCGAAAAATATGCGCACGTAACTTATTTCTTCAACGGCGGCGTGGAAAAACCGTATCCCGGCGAGGAGCGCGTGCTCGTCCCGTCGCCGAAGGTTGCCACCTACGATCTCAAACCAGAAATGTCGGCGGCGGGAATCACCGAGGCGGTGGTCAAAGCGATCGATAAAGGCGATTTCGACGCCATCATCATGAACTACGCCAATGCGGACATGGTCGGCCATTCCGGCAAACTAGAAGCCACGATCAAAGCAGTCGAAACCGTGGACGAATGTCTCGGACGCCTCTATCAATCGCTGAAGCCGAAAGGAGGCGCGTGGATCATCACCGCCGATCATGGGAACGCGGAAACCATGATCGATCCGAAAACCGGCGGTCCGCATACGTATCACACCACGAATCCGGTTCCGTTTATCGTCGCGACGGAAGATTCGACGCTGCGGCTCAATTCCAATGGGTCGCTTCGAGATGTCGCTCCGACTTTGCTGGGCATGATTAGCCAGCCCGAGCCCATCGAAATGACCGGCCGGGATCTTCGCGTGACGCAGGGCAAATGAATCGCGCCGGGCCCGCGGAAACGAAGCTGCTGATTTGCGTCTGGCATCCATTCGATCTGTGGCGGCCGCCCGCATCTATGTCGGAAGCGGTCCGGCGGCGATGGCCTGAGATGCGCGTGGTTCACTTGCCGAACTACGATCGGCTGGAAACAGAATTGCCGGATACGCAGATTTTTGTCGGCTATTCGATTCGCTCGAAACAATTGCAGTGGGCGCGGGAATTGAAATGGATTCATTCGACGGCGGCGGGGGTCGCGCAACTGACTTATCCCGAGCTGCGGGAAAGCGGCATCACGGTTACGAATGCAAGCGGCGTTCATAGCATTCCGATCGCCGAACACGTGATGGGTATGCTGCTGGCTCTGGCGCGCCGCTTTCCGGACGCGCTTCGATATCAAATCAAAAATCGCTGGGCGCAGCAGGAGATTTGGGATGCGAAACCTCATCCGGCAGAGCTGCATGGCGCGGTTTTGCTGATGATTGGATTCGGCGAGGTGGGAAAAGAAATTGCCCGCCGGGCGCAAACTTTCGGAATGAAAATACAGGCAGTGACGCGCTCAGGCCGCGGAGATACTTCGCTCGCAGAAAAAATCTATCCCGCGACGGAACTTGAAGCAGGGCTCGCGCAAGCTGACTACATCGTCGTTGCCGCTCCGGAAACGCCGGAGACGCAGAATTTGATTGGCGCACGCCAGTTTGCCGCCATGAAATCAACGGCATTTGTCGTGAATGTGGCGCGCGGCTCGCTCATCGATGAAGCCGCTCTCGCGGCGGCGCTCGAACAGAAAACAATCGCCGGCGCGGCAATCGATGTCGCGGCGGAGGAGCCGCTGCCGCCGGAGAGCCCACTTTGGCGGTGCGACAATATATTCATCACTCCGCATCTCGCCGCGGCGAGCGAGCATCTCTGGCCGCGGCAAACGGATTTGCTGCTTCAAAATCTGGAGTTGTGGTTCGCAGGCAAGGAATTAAAAAACAAAGTGGATTTCAATCGCGGATATTGATGCGTCAAACGCGCGCGCCATCGCACTGTACAGCAATCATTGGCGCGCAGCGGCGCCGCTGCATCGGGCAAAAAATCACGCGGCCCGATCAATCACCGACCGCGCCGGAAATCGCCGTGTATCCTTCGCGCGCATAAACAACGATCTTTCGCGCCTTTCCTTTCTTGTCGGTCACGACGAGCGGATTGCCCTTGTCGTCGAGCACTTCCACTTTCAGCTTGTGATATTTCCCGTCGTGGGTGGTATTCGATGGGACAAACCCGATCGTGTATTGGTTGCGCAGAAATGCCGTCACGGACTGGAAGATGCTCGGCAGTTCGCCGTCAAAGCGCGGGAACCACGCGAACCCGCCCGTGAGTTTCGCAAATGTGCCGAGCTGGTTTTTGGCCTGCAGATAACCGATGCCGCCGTCGTTCCTGGCACGGACCGCGACCTCCTCAGCGGTCCCAACACAGAAAATGGTGACGTCTGTATTTTTCAAGCGCTTCAGCGTCTGATCCAAAGTGTGTTTGCTGAACGTATCAAATCCCGAAGACATGAGCAGAATGGATTTCTTGCCTTTCACGTCCTGCAGGCGATCGATGGTATCGAGCACCGCATCGAAAGTATTCGCTTCGCTGAACCCGGGGAAGAAAAGACTGGCGATGGCCTGGCCAACTTCCTCTTTGTTCTGCGTGAAGTCCACTTCGATATGTTGGTTCAAATCGTAAGTGATTAAAGCGACCCAATCATTCTTGTTCAGATGGCTCAAGAATCCATAGGACCAATACTTCGCGAACTGCGCAAACCATCCGCCGCCGATATTGCTGAATTCCATCAACATCACGATCGTGATGGGCGCGTCTGTAGGAGCGAAATTGGTGATTTGTTGCGGCTCTCCGTTGTCCGTGACGCGGAAATTATCACGCTTCAATCCGGTGAGGATGTTTCCGTCTTGATCGGTCACCACAGCGTCGACGTTCACCAGGTTCGAAGTGACGGAGAGTTGATACTCTGGCTTCTTATCATCGCCAGGTTGCGCACCCGGAGGGGCTTGCGACTGAGCAGGCGCCTGCGGCGGAGCTGTCAGTTGCTGCGGAGGCTTGATCGGCCCATTGTCCTGTTGTTGCGCGAAGGCGATCCAGGCATCCGGCGGGACCGCGAGGCCAACGATGATAATGGCCAGCGCGGCCGCACGAATCCAATTTTGCCGTTTCATAGCACCCTCTCCGGGCCCGATTGTCCCCGTATGAACTTTGATGCTGCCACGGAGCACAACGGATGGTCAATTGCGATGCAGGGAACGAGGGCATACGACGGAGTTCGCGGCGCGAAAGCTCGTGCTACGATGAAATGGTCGCACGCAATCTGCTCGGCATTGCGTTTCTTTTTTTTGGGGGGGGGATGCGGATGTTCCGAAATTTTATCAGGGCAGGAGTGGCTTGCCTCTTCGCGGTATCGCTTGCGGCGCCGGGAATTCACGCGCAGTCGCGGCAGCAGCCACCTGCTCCCTCGCAGGCAGCGCCACAGGCGGGGCAACAGGCGCCGCCATCCACGGACATCACGCACATCACTGACGAAGCGTTGGTGTGGCTGCAGGATTTGGTGCGCATCAATACCAGCAATCCGCCGGGAAACGAGCTTATTGCGGCGAAATATCTGGGCACGGTGCTGCAGAAAGAAAATATTCCCTTTGAAATACTCGAGAGCACGCCCGGACGCGGCTTTCTCGTCGCGCGATTAAACGCCGGACCATTTCCCGATCCCTCGCGCGCGTTGATATTGATGGCGCATCTCGATGTAGTGGGCGTGGATAAGTCGAAATGGACGGTGGACCCGTTCGGCGGGGTGATCAAGGACAATTATATTTACGGACGCGGCGTGATTGACGACAAGGGAATGCTCGCGGCGAATCTGGCGGTGTTCATCACGCTCAAACGTACCGGCGCGCGGCTGAATCGCGACGTGATTTTCCTGGCGGAAGGCGATGAAGAAGCGGGCGGGCAGGACGGCATGATTTTTGCGGTGCAGAAGCACTGGGACAAAATTGCGGCGGCATATGCGATCAATGAAGAAGGCCGCGTGATCGTTGCAAATGGCAAAGTGCAATACGTTGGAATTCAAGCGGGAGAAAAAGTTCCGGTCAACGTGGATGTGATCGCCACGGGGCCATCCGGGCACGGATCTGTACCGCGGCCGGACAATGCCGTGGTACATCTGGCGGCGGCCGTGGAAAAAATCGGCGGCTATGAAGCGCCGGTGCAGCTCAACACCGTGACGCGGGCTTATTTTGAGGGCCTTTCGAAAACTGTGGACGAAGAGACCGGAAAGTGGATGCGCGCGCTGGAAACTCCGGACCGCAAGGATCACGCCGCGCGCATTATTTCGCAGAATCAAATCTGGAATTCAATGCTGCGCGACACCATCGCGCCGACGATGCTGCAAGCAGGGATTCGGCAGAACGTGGTGCCATCCACGGCGCGCGCGGTACTCAATATTCGCCTGCTTCCCGGGAACATGCTCGATCCACTGCTTGGGAAACTGACGCAACTCGTGAATGATCCGCAGGTGCGATTCGAGCCGCAGACGTCTATTGGGCAATCCGCGCCATCGTCGCCGGTCGATTCCGATTTATTCGCGGAGATCAGCGCCACAGCCGCGAAGGAATTTCCCGGCACCACGGTGGTTCCGATGATGTCCACGGGAGCGACGGATTCGCAGCAACTTCGGCTACGCAGCGTGAAGGCCTACGGGCTGCTGCCGTTCCCTCTGGCGGAAGCGGAAGTTTTGCGCATGCACGCGGATGATGAACGGTTGCCGATCGATTCATTTCGAAAGGGACTCGCGTTTCTGAATCACATTGTCACGGGATTCGCTGTCGCTCCGTAGCCTGGAATTGCCGCGCATGGCGCAGGGCAGCCGCATGTTTCACACTCTCGTTCGATCTTCGCTCGGCAACAAGCCGCAGGCCGGATAAAATTGAAACGGATTTTATAGAGGAAATTGATGCCGACGGAAACCATTCGAAGAGCGAAGATTGTTTGCACCATCGGCCCGGCGAGCTCGAAGGCCGACATGGTGGACCGGTTGGTGCGCGCGGGAATGGATGTAGCGCGGCTCAATTTTTCGCATGGCACGCCAGCGGAGCACGGACAGCGCGTGGCCGCGATTCGCAAAGCTTCGGGGAACCACGAAAAGCCGATCGCAATTCTGGGTGATCTGCAGGGCCCGAAAATCCGCACGGGCAAATTGGCGGGCGGGGGAAAGATTTCACTGACAGTCGGCCAGAAATTCGTGATTACAACGGAAGACGCACTGGGAGATAGGGACGGCGTGAGCACCACGTTTCAACAGCTTCCGCACGCCGTTCATCGCGGCGACCGAATTCTGCTGAGTGATGGAGAAATTGCACTGAGGGTAGAGTCCACGCAAGGCCGCCGAGTGACTTGCCGCGTCGAAAATGGAGGCGAACTGGGCGAACACCAGGGCATCAATCTTCCCGGCGTGAAGTTGAAGATCCCTTCGCTTACGCCGAAAGACCGCAGGGATTTGCTGGTGGCGCTCGGCCTCGGAGTAAATTATGTGGCGCTCAGCTTTGTTCGCTCGGCTCGAGACGTGAAAGCCGCCAAGGCGGCGGTGGCGCGTGCGGGGAAGAAAACTCCGGTAATCGCGAAACTGGAGAAGCCCGAAGCGATCGAAAATCTGGATGAAATTCTGAGCGTGGCAGACGGAGTGATGGTGGCGCGCGGCGATCTCGGCGTGGAGATGGATCCCGAGCAAGTTCCCGTGGTGCAAAAGCAAATTATTTCGCGGGCGCGAAATGCACTCGTGCCCGTCATCACCGCGACGCAGATGCTTGATTCGATGACGCAGAATCCGCGCCCGACGCGCGCGGAAGCGTCGGATGTGGCGAATGCGATCTTCGACGGCAGCGACGCTTTGATGCTTTCGGGCGAGACGGCCGTTGGGCGCTATCCCATTGAGTCGGTGGAAATGATGGACCGCATCATCCGCGTGGCGGAAACCAGCATCAGCGAACCGCTGCGGCCCGCGCGCTTCACCGAATTGCACATCAACGAAACCATCGCGGAAGCGATTTGCCACGCCGCGGAGGAATTGCATATCAAAGCCATTGCCGTTTTCACGGAATCAGGCTCATCGGCGCGGCTCGTTTCGAAATACCGGCCGCGCGCACCGATCATCGCATTCTCGCCGAATCAGGAAACGCGGCGGCGCATCAGCCTTTATTGGGGTGTCCGGCCACGGTCGATTCATCGGTTGACGGACATGGATGTGTTGGTGGGAGCCGCGGAGAAGCGCTTAATCGAAGAAAAAATGGTGCACAAGGGCGACGTGATTGGAATTATTTCCGGGACTCCGCTGGGCACGACGGGAACCACGAACATGATGCGGCTGCATCGCATTGGAGAGTAGTGCGCGCGATTTTCGGCGGCACTCAGGCTAATTAGTTGACCCAGTTATCCGGACGCGAAGGCGGTTTATCCTGATGCTGGCGCGTATAGACTTCGAATTTCTTCCGCAAGCGCTGCTTCTGCCAATCTGAATACTTATTCCGGAATCCGTAAAAATAACTTCCGCGACGCAAGTAAAGAAATCCGACGGCAATTCCGCCCAAATGGCAAACGTGACTGACGCTATCGCCGGCTCCTGAACTCAGGCTGAAGTAAAATTCCAGCGCGACCATGATCATGGCATAGACTTTCATCGGCAGCGTGATTGGAAACGGAATAATCCAAACTTGCTGATCGGGAAATACGATCGCGGCGGCCACCAGCACGCCATAAATTGCGCCGGAAGCTCCGATGGTGGGGATCGTGGACATCTGCGACGCCGCATGAGGATCCAGAATCGTCTTTACGATCACTTCGACGATGCCCGCGCCGACTCCGCAAGTGAAATAGTAGGTGTAAAACTTGCGCGTGCCCCACGCACGTTCGAGATCTTTGCCAAACATCCACAAGAAGAGCATGTTCAGCAGCAAGTGCATGATGCCGCCGTGCAGAAACAGGTAGGTGAAGAGTTGCCAGACGAAACCGAAGTGCGTGACCTCGACGGCCACCAGGCCCAGATAATCGTTGACGATGCGATAGTCGTTGGGTCCGCCGAACAATCCGACCAGAGTCTGGCCGAGAAAGACCACGGCGCAGGCAATAATCAGCGTTTTGATTCCCCGGGGAAAGGCGCCGCTGAGGCTGAATCGCGGACCGTAATTGCGGAAACCACCCATCGCGGAACAAGTCTAGCGACAGGAAGCTGCAACTGTCAAAATTCTGAAGGCGCAGAGTGCCGATGCGGCATTTTGAATCCGCCAGCTCCGCGCGATACAGGGCCGGAGGGATCGCGCGCGGGCTTCGTTAGTTCAATTTCTTTTTGGCGCTGACGTAGAGCGAAACGGCCAGCAGTATGAACATGATGATGCCCACGACTGACGAATTGCTCAAAGCGGGAAAAAATCTCGGGCCGAACGCCAGAGTTTTGGGGTCCCACGGCAAACGCAGCATAGCGACCAGCCAATGCGGAACGTGCGAACTCAAATCCGGATCCTGAAATAAATTGATGACGATGGCGAGCAGTCCGAAGACACCTCCGGCGGCAATCAATCCGCTGGCGTAAAGCGCGCCAGGGCTCGCCTCGCTTTCTTCCGTTTTTCCTTTCGCGCTGGCCTCGATGGCCCAGCGCACCAATCCTCCGGCAAACATTGCGGCCGTGGTGCCGATGGAAAGATAAGATCCCACCGCGAAGGCGAGCGACCTCACGCCGAGAATTTCGACGGCGACCACCAGGGCAACGCCCATGAATACCAGGCGCCACGGCAGACGCTGATTGAGAATTCCGTTGATGACGGTGGCCATCAGACGGGCTTGCGGGGCGGGAGCTTTGTCGCTGCCGATTCCCTGCGCCCACTGCACTTCAATTTGCTTTGAATCGCGATCGTAAAGATATTCGCCATCGGGGATTTCATGTGAGCCGAGGGAATTGATCAGAACGTAGTTTTTCCCCTGGTAGGTGAAGGAATCTCGCTCGACTTGCACGCCGGACGGCAGCGATTGAATGCTCAGCGGCATCTGCATGGGCACGTAGCGCTCGAGGCCGGTGTTCATCAGATTCAAAGTTCCGCCGATGGCGATGGTGGAAACGGTGACGCCGATGAGCAGGCCAAGTTGCTGGCGATAGGGAGTGGAGCCGACTAAATAGCCGGTCTTTAAATCCTGCGATGTTGCGCCGGCGATGGCTGCTGCGATGCAAACTACGCCGCCGATGGTCAAGGCCAACACAGCGTAGTTCGGAGCCGTCCATCCGGCGAAAAAGAAAATGCCGCAAGTGGCCATGAGAGTGGCGATGCTCATGCCGCTGACCGGATTCGAAGAGTTGCCGAGGAGGCCGCTGATGCGCGAGGCAACAGTAACGAAAAGGAATCCAAAGACGACGACGAAAATCCCCGCGAAGAGATTTTGGTACCAGGTGGTGTTTGCGCCGTGCATGGGATGAAACGTGAGCAGAACCCACATCATGACGATGATTACGATTGAGCCGAGCACGACGGTGCGCATGGACATGTCGTCATCGATACGGCTGGGCGCCGATGCTTGCGCGCCGCTTTGCGAGCGGATGTCTTTGAGGCCGGAGCGCAGGGCTGAAATGATCGTGGGCATGGTACGCATCAGCGTGATTAATCCTGCCGCAGCTACCGCGCCTGCGCCCATGGGGCGAATATAGCTTCGCCATAAGTCGTCGGGCGTCATCAATGGGATGGGAATTGTGGCAGGATAAATCGGAGTGTTCCCGGAAAGCTGACCGAAGAATTTGATCGCCGGCATGAGCAGCAGCCAGGAGACAACACCACCGGCAAATAGGATTCCCGATACTTTCGGGCCGATGATGTAGCCAACGCCCAAATATTCGCTGGTGATGGCCATGCGGAAAGATGCTCCGGGCAGCCATCCCGGGCGGCTTTCGGGTTGCGAATTCCACATTTGAAACGTGTTCATGCAAAACGTATAGACGCCGCCCAAACCCAGTCCCCAAAAAACGCGGCCCGCGAAGGAACCGCCGCGTTCGCCTGCGACCAAAACGTCCGCGCATGCAGTGCCTTCGGGAAACGAGAGGTTGCCATGTTCTTTTACGATCAATTGCCGGCGCAGCGGGATCATGAAGAGAACGCCGAGCCATCCGCCGAGCAACGCGAGCGGGAAAATCCGCCAGAAAGTGAATTCAGAGCCGAAGCCGAGGAAAATCAGCGCCGGCAAAGTGAACATCACGCCGGCAGCGAGCGACTCACCGGCAGAACCGGTAGTCTGCACGATATTATTTTCGAGAATGGTGGCGCGGCCGAAGGCGCGAAGAATGCTGACTGAGAGAACGGCGATGGGAATCGAAGCCGAAACCGTTAATCCAGCGCGCAGTCCGACATAGACGGAGACCGCTCCGAAAACGATGCCGAAGAAACCGCCCAACAAGATCGCGCGAATGGTGAACTCGGCCAGCGTCTCGGAAGATTCCACGTACGGCCGAAATTCACCCGGCGGCGCAGTCGAACTCCACGGTTTTGAACCCAACTCTCACCTCCGCGCGCGCCGCGGCTCCTGGCATCGCGCTGAATTGGACTGCAAACGCGGGCAAGTTAGCATCAGACTGGAGCGGACACAAGCCGCATCTGGAGGAGAGGTGCGCGATGGGCGCGAGGAGAGAGAGACTTGGTTGCTACAAGCCGAGGGCAGTTAAATAGCGATCCGCGACTGCGCGCCAGGAAAAGAACTCGTTCTGCGCCTTTACGCTTTTTTGGTGCAATTCCTGCCAGAGCTTTGCATCGCTCAGTACCTCCACTAGCGAATCGGCGAGCGCTTCCGGGTTGCGCCACGGAGTAAGCCGGACGCCCGCCGCGTCAATCGCAGGATCGGCGACGGGTCCGCAATAGCCAATCACCGGCAGCCCGCAGGCGACACCGGCAATCGCCGTTCCGCGGCGGGATGTGGTGTAGCCGCGGACACACACGAGGGCGTCGGCCGCCGCAAGAGTGCGCGTGATTTCTTCGGCGGGGATGACGCCACGCAGACGAAGCGCGACGCCACTGCCCTCGAGCGCATGCTCAAGCAGCGCTCGCGCGTTCTCCGCGCCGCGTCCAAATACTTCGAGACGCAGCGCGCCCAGGCGTTCCCTCGCTCGCCTCGCCGCCAGCGCGATGTCTTCAATCTCGGCAGCGCCCGAGGCGCCGCCCTTGGTGCCGGAGACGCTGAAGACGGCGACGGTTGGGTTGGTGCGATTGATCCCGCGATCTTGCAGAAATTCGGGAATGTTTGCGCCGATGGGAATGTACGACGCGCGCGATGGAATTGCCGGAAGCCATTCCACCGACTCTGGAGGAACAGTGAGGATGGATCCCAGCGATCGCGAGTAAAGATTGCTCATGATCCGATGCTGGAAGTGCAACCGCGCGCTCTGGACGATGCGATTGCTCTTGAAGGTGACTGCATCGTGGAATACGACTCCGAGGCGCGCTCCGTTCGCTTCCAGAATTCTTGCCGCGCGCCACGCTCCCACTGGAAAACCGCGGCGCGACCACGCCAGCGCCGTATATTGCAGCAACGCCCACTCGCCGCGCCACTTTGCACTTTCGCTGCGAAGCCACGCCAGCGCTTGTGGCCAGCCGCTTTCGAACCAGGGCAAGTGCGCGATTTGAAGATCCACGTTGCGTGCTGCCAGCTCTTTCTGGAGGAACTGGCAGTAATCTGCGACGCCGTCGGTCGGCTCATCGCGGCGGCCCAAAAGCGCGTGGATAATTCTAGGCGGGCTCGAAGATGCGGGAGAGGATTCCATCGCAACGAGAAGCCGCTAGCAGAAGTGCCTCGCCGTGGCCAACGTCATTTTTCCACCAAACGATCGCCGAGTACGAGCGCATCGAGTCCCGAACTATAAAATGTGCGAATGGCATCGGTCGGAGTGCAAACGATGGGTTCGCCGCGCAAATTGAAAGACGTGTTCATGATCACGGGGACGCCCGTGCGGCGTCCAAATTCCTGAATCAATTTATAGTAGAGAGGATTGACGTCGGGCTCGACGGTTTGCGGCCGGGCGCTGCCGTCCACGTGAGTGACGGACGGAATGATGGCGCGCTTTTCCGGGCGCACTTGCGCGGTGACGATCATGAAAGGCGAGTCGGGCGTGGTTTCGAGATATTCGGAGGCGGCTTCGGCGAGCATCGAGGGCGCGAAGGGGCGCCACCATTCGCGGAATTTCACGGCGTTGTTTACACGCGCATTCATTTCCGGATCGCGGGGATCGGCGAGAATCGAGCGGCTGCCCAGAGCGCGAGGGCCGAATTCCATGCGGCCTTGAAACCAGCCGACAATTTTTCCGGAGGCGAGGAGATCGGCGGTTGCAGCGGCTGGATCGCTGAGCCGCGTGTTGCGAAGTCTTGTAGGTGTCGAGCGCGCGCGTAATTTCCGAATCGGACGCGGCTGGGCCGAGATAGGCGTGGCGCATGCGACGCACCGGTAATTTCCCGCCGTGATCGAGATAAGGAGCTAGAGCAGCCCCGAGGCAAACGCCGTCGTCACCCGCTGCGGGTTGGACGAAAAGATTATCGACCAGGCCGGAAACGAGAATTTTGCCGTTGGCTTTGGAATTGAGCGCGACGCCGCCCGCCAGGCACAGATTTCGCGATTTCGTTTTTGCCACGGCGGCGCGAACGAGCGTGAACATGGCGGCTTCGCAGGCATCCTGCACGGCGTGGGCGACATTCTTGTGGCGATCGCCGATTTCACTTTCGGGGACGCGCGACGGGCCGAGCAACTCTTCAATTCCTGCCGTAGGCGCGGAATCGCGGCCAAAGAGGCGCCTCGTATTGACGCGATAGGGATTGTCATTCGGATTGACGAAACCGCGCGAGATTGACGCCCGGCTCGCCGTACGGCGCGAGACCCATCACTTTCCACTCGTCGCTGTACGGAGCGAAGCCGAGATATTGCGTGAATTGCGCGTAGAAACAGGCCGAGCGAATTGGGCCAGGGAATCGTGAAGACGTGCTCGAGACTTCCGCCACTGCCGCGCCAAAGAGAAGTGGCTTCCCATGCGCCGCGGCCATCGATCACCAGAACGGCGGCATCATCGAATCCCGAAAAAGCATAGGCGCTGATGGCGTGCGCGAGATGATGATCCACAAAGCGAAACTGCGCGCGCGTCGGACCGAAATTGCGAAGAAACGGCTTCTCGCCGCCTTGCTGATGCCAGACGCTGGCCAGATAGCGCGTGGAATTTACGAGATTGAGAGCCGTGAGACGCGGGCTGCCTTGCGCGAAGCATTTCAGATCGTGGCGAAAAAGCGCTCCGCGTTTCTGCCAGCCAAAACAAACGAAATCGAGATCGGCGGCTTTGACGCCGGCGAAGTCGAAACACGCTCGGATCGCGCGAACTGGGAAACCGGGCATCGTGCTTCGACGCGGCTCAGTCGCTCTTCGGCGACGGCGAAAGCGTCTCGCCATCGCGCGCGATGCAGGCAGAAGAATCGTGCATCTGCGAATAGTTGATGCCAAGAGAGATCAAGCGCGAGCTCCGTTGCCGCGGAGGCCCCAGCACCAGGCCATGGGAGTTGTTTCTCCCGCAAACCACAGGGACTGCGCGCCAGCGGCTTCGAGGGCGCTCGCATTTCGGCGGAGCTCGATGGCGATGCCGTGCCAACTCTTGCCCACCGTCTCCGGATCGAGGTGCAGCGATTTGGCGGCGGCGCGAGCGGCGCGTTGAAGGCCCGCACTCCAAAGCGCGTTTACTGCGTTCCAGGCCGTGCGGCCTTTCCAATTCATGGATGGTTTGCGCGCGCCGTTATATTGCAGGAGGAAAAGGCCGCCGGGTTTGAGCACGCGAAGAATTTCGCGGAGCAAAGCGGTGGCGAGCGAATGAGCCGGGAGATGCTGAAGCACGAGGTAGCTGAAAACGAAATCTGCACTGGCGTCTTCGACGCCGTTGAGCGTGGCGCCATCCGCGAGGATCCAGCGGATATTTTGAAATTCGCGCAAATATTCCTTCGCCTGCCGCTGCATCTCCACCGAGATATCCAAGGCATCCACCTGCGCGAACTCGCGCGCGAATACGCGCGTCATTCTTCCGGCGCCGCAGCCGACTTCGACCATGGACTTGCTGCGTGGATCGAAATTCATTTCCTGGAGAATCGGAGTGACGAGGCGGCGATAATCTTCTTCGCCGGATTCGAAGAAGGATCGCGGATCCCAATCCGATCGCCAGCTAGCGATGTAATGAAACGCATTTTTGCGGGCGCGCTCATCCCAATCACGCTTCATCGCGTCAGTGACGGTCATTTCAATGGGCCTCGCGGTTCGCATTCATCGGAGTGTGGAAACTCTGCCGGGCTCGACCGGGGTCGAGACTATGGGGGTTGAGACGACAGGAGTGGAGACGATCGGGCTCGCAGGGACAGGCTCGCCGACCACGCCGCGGAACTGCCGCAGATTTCGCTCCGAGTACCAATCGCGCAGGCGATAGAACCAGCGCGGCGGAAGCAAAAAGGGTCACGGCGAGGACCGCTTCCTTCCAGGCGCGATAGCCGAGCGAGGTCTCGCGGTAAGCCAGACGGAAATCGGCGCGCTCGACGCGGTAAGTTTCCCAGGGCATGCCGCCGTCAAGAGCCAGTCTCATGCGGGCGGTGGCGATGTGAATCGGCTCGACGATGATTTGCGTTGCACTGGGAGAAACTCCCGCTGCTGCGAGACGCTGCTTGAGGGCATCTTCTAAGGATGCGAGCGAGTTCATTTTTCGATGCTGCCGCCGGTCGTCGCCCTCACGGAATTGATATTGATTCTGATCGTGCAAGCGGTAGTAGGTGAGCGGCTCGGCGAGAAGATAGGCGCCGCCGTGGGCGATGGCTACCGCGGACATGAATTCATCCGCTTCGACCAGCAGCGCTTCGGGAATCGGTAGAACTTTTTCCAGGATTCGACGGCGGATCGCAACGCGGCTGGTGCCGAGGAAGCACATGTAGTTGCGAAATTTCTGCGCGCCTTCATCGCTGCGAAGATCGAAACATCCCGTCTGCTGTGGTGAAAGCGCCGAGCCGTTGCCTGTATCACTGTCGATTTGAATGATGCCGTGGCCCACCACTCCGGCTTGTGGATTCCGATCGAACGCCTCGACGATCGCGCGAAGTTTGTGCCGCTCCCACCAGTCGTCGCCGTCGAGGAAAGCGACGATCTCACCTTTGCGCAAGGGATGGCGAAATTAAAAGCGGAGGCCTGGCCGCCATTTTCTTTCCGGAGGTAAGTGACGCGAGGCGCGAAGCGCTCGACGATTTCCTGCGTCGAGTCGGTCGAGCCATCGTCCACGACGAGAATTTCCGCCTCGCTCGACGGAAAATCCTGCTCGATGGCGCTGGTAATGGCGCGCTCCACGAAACGCTCGTGGTTGTACGTGTCAATGAGAACTGTGACTTTCGGCTGCGGCATCGCCGCTATATCTCCCCAATGTATGCTGCTGTTCGCCGGGGGCGAAATTATCTCGTTCTATCCGGGCTCAATCATGAGCCCGGACCCGGTTTTTGCCGGGCTCGATCATGAGTCCGACCCTGCGTCAGTCCGAGCCGGCGGTGTGTGCATGCTGCCGCTCGGCCGCGACCATTTCTTCGAGGATGGCGTCGAGACTGCGCGTAATCCGCCAGCCCGGGAAATGCGATTCGAGTTTGCGCAGATCGCTGATGTAGCAGATGTGATCGCCTTTGCGCGCCTGCTCCCGATAAACCCAGCGGATTTTCTGCCCGGTCATCTCTTCGATGCGCGCGATGGCTTCCAGAACGGAGATGCTGTTCGCGCGTCCGCCGCCGAGATTATAAACCTCGCCCGGCCGCGGATTTTTCGCGAAAGCCTCCATCGCGGCGATCACGTCATGGCTGTGGATATTGTCGCGAACCTGTTTCCCTTTATAGCCGAAGAGAGTGTAAGTCTGGCCGGTGAACGCGACCTTAACAAGATAGGAAAGAAACCCGTGGAGCTCGACGCCGGTATGATTCGGACCGGTGAGGCACCCGCCGCGGAAAATTCCCACGGGCAAGCCGAAGTAGCGGCCGTACTCCTGCGCCATCACGTCCGCGGCGACTTTCGATGCGCCGAAAATCGAGTGCAGGCAGCGATCGATGCGGCAGGATTCGCTGATGCCTTCGTAATCGCTGGGATCGGCGTAATCGTAGCGCGTGGGCAGTTCGTTGAGCGGCAGCTCATTTGGCGCATCGCCGTAGACTTTGTTGGTGCTCATGAAAAGGAACACGGCTTCGGGGCAGAATTGGCGCGCGGCTTCGAGCAGATTCAGGGTGCCGCCGGCATTCACGTCGAAATCCACGAGTGGAATCTCGCCGGCCTTATCATGCGAGGGCTGCGCGGCGCAATGAATGATGCGGTCGAAGCGATTCTCGCGGAAAAGCGACAAGATGCGCATCGCGATCGCGGATATCCACATCGTGATGCGTGAAGTGTTTTGTGGCGCGCTGCAGCCGCGCGAGATTCCAACGCGTGTCACCCGGCGGTCCGAAGAACTCGCGGCGCATATTGTTGTCCACGCCGATGACCGTGTGGCCCTCGCGGTCGAAATGCTCCACAGCTTCCGAGCCGATCAGTCCGCTGCTGCCTGTGACCAGAATCTTCATCGGACGCTTGAGGCCGCCCTTTCCTCGCTGGCGTACAGCACGCGTAGCGATTCTTCATTCTCGCGAATCCAAGCGAGAATGCGATCGTATCCTTCCGAGATGCCGATCTTCGGCTTCCAGCCGAGTACTCGCTCGATTTTGCGATTGTCGGTCATGTAGATCGATTGATCCGCCTTGCGCGGCTTGTCTTCGTGCGTGATGGGGATATCGCGGCCGAAGTTTTTCGCGGAGCAAATTGGTGGCTTCGACGAGCGAAAGCGAATTGGCCGGGCCGCCGCCGACATTGAAAACCTGGCCGCGAAAGCCGATCGAGATTTTCCATTTGCAAGTTCGACCAGCCGGCAAACATCCTCGATAAATAAAATGTCGCGAACCTGTTTGCCTTCCCAGCCGATATATTTGAGCGGCAAGGCCGAAATGAAATGCCACGGCCCACCAGGCGACCCAGCCTTGATCGGTTTTGCCGAATTGCCCCTCGCCGCTGATTACGCCGAAGCGGTTGATCACCGTTTTTAGGCCGAATGCTCCGGCATATTCCTGGCACGCGAGGTCGGCCATGAGTTTGCTCAGACCATAGATGCTGCGCTCATTGCCATCGAGCGTGAATTCCTCGGAGACGCCGTGATCGGGATCAAAGCCGGGAATCAGCTTGGCGGCATATTCGCGGAGATATTTCTCTTTGTCCCACACCAAGCGCGTCGCAGTGGCCCGTCGCGGAGGCGTGTTAGTCTTGTCCGCGCTGTAAACGCGATTCGTGCTCCAGAAAATCAGCGGGCAGCTGCGATGGCGCGCGAATTCGAGGACGTGAATCAATCCAAGCGCATTGTTGGTGATGTCGAAGATCGGATTCGCATAGCCCGTTACCACCGACGGCTGCGCGCTCGCGTCGCAGATAAGATCGATCCCGGCTGGCAGTGAAGCGAGATCCTCCGCATTGCGCACATCGACGTGAAAGAATTCGATGCCGTGCCGCTTAAATCGAGGCAGATTCAATTCGCTGCCGCGTCGGACAAGATTATCGGCGGCGATGACGCGATGCCCGCGCTTTTGTAGATGCACCGCGAGTTGCGCGCCAACGAATCCGCATCCGCCTGTGATCAGGATTTTCAATGTGGCCTCATTTCAATTCGTTGAGTAAAGTCCCGGCGCCATTTTCCGCTTGGGTCCCATCGCGCTCGTTTGTCATCCGCTGCGACCACGCCGCCACGCGATTGAGGCCGCTGTCGCGCCCAGCCGCGCGCGAGAATACGCGCCGCCGGCAACGGAATCCATAAGACTATGCCGAGCGATCCAGCCAAATTCCTCGTAGGCGCAGTCCATGCTGAACGTGCCCGCATAGTAGTCGAGATAAGTGAGCCGCACTTTCGATTCGGGCCAGCGGCGTGCGGGGGCGGTCAACTTGGAGCCGTTGGCGACGAGGAAATGAAGCGAGTTCACGCGAGCGTCATAAGTAGGTGCGCACGTACCAACACGCGAGCGCGCGCGGCGACGTATGCGTCTGCGCGCGGTTCATCAGCGAGGTAGCGGCGCACCGTTGGAATGATATCCGTTTCGTTTGGTAACCGATGAAATGCTCGCCGTCAACGAAGCCCAGTTCCGAGAGTTCAGTGGGTAGCGAGTGATCAGCAGAGTCACCTGCCGCCATAGCCTCGAATACGCGCATGTTCGCGTCCTGCGGGTAGTCATCGCGGCTGATATTGACGACGATCTTCGAGTGACGATTGATTTCGGCGACTCTCGTCCGTGGAATAGGTGCGGTGCCATTCGTTCATCGCGAAATTCGCCGCAAGCTGAGGCAGTATCCGCAGGCGCGCGCTGTATGGCGCGTTCGTCATACTCCCACCCAGCCGACATCGTAGCGGCGCTCGTGAACGGGCACGTTGGGCGCGTCGTAAAGATCGGTGGCTGCGGCATGGGCGAGGGTCAGAGGACTCGGATGGCCGGCACGACGATACAGCCCCTCGAAACCAGGATGAAACACGACGGGAATATCGTAAATCATCGCCCATCTGATTCTCCGCGCGGTGGCCTGATAGGTGTCGAAGTGAAAGCAGACCGTGGGAATGTCAATTTCCGTGAGGCCGCGCGGCATGAAATTGATCCCGGACTCCGGATTGAGAATAAAATCCGGCCGCTGCGGGCATTTGCTCAGCAGCGTGCGCACATCGGCGTCTACGCCAGTGCCCCAATCGAGACATTGCAACTCAACTCCCGCGCGCCGAAAGGCGCGAGCGTAGCCCCACAGCTCCTTGCACAAATTATCTTCGCGGCAGAGTATTAAAGCGTTCATGAAATGGCTCGCAAGCGAAATTTCGCGCTACTCATACGTGGTAGCGGCATCCAGCAGCGTGCAAGAGTTCCGCAAAAACGCAAATTCACACAACCACAGCACTCCGGACTTCGGGCTGCGATCGATATAGGTAATGTCGATGAAACGATAGCCCGCATCGGACATTTTTTGAATCATCGCGAGCGCGGTATTTTCGAAATCGCGCTGGCCGAGCGCTACTTCGGCGAGAAAAATGTCCGTCTTGCCGAATAGTTCCGACGCTCCGGAGAGAACTTTCAGATCAAAGCCTTCCGCATCGATTTTAACCATGTTCGGGACCGGCAAGCCGGATGTAGCGACGATTTCGTTCACGGTCATCACCGGCACCTCGACGCGGCGAACCGCGGCTGTCACGGTGCGTGAAACTTCAAGAAAAGTGCTGCTGTGATCCCGGCGGTCCACGTTCAGCGTCAGAGTGCCGGAGGCATCGCTCGCGCCCGCGTTGATCCAGTGAATGTGGACGCCGCGCTCGAGCAAGTCGCTCACGTGGACCTTGAGCTCATTCTGGGGCTCGACCAATGTGTAGTGCGCGTTCGGAAAATATTTCAAAGCTTCTCTCGTCCAATTGCCATGATTGGCACCGACGTCGAGCACATGCAGCGGATCGAAGCCGTTGCGCTGAACCAATGCGAAAAAAGGATCCAGGCCGTACGTTGGCGCGGCGCCGGGACCCAAACGCGCCAGCCGGACGCCGAATACGCTTAGCCCCGACTGAACCAGGCGCTTGATCAAGCGATTTCGCCTCGGTACGGCCAAATCCGGAAATCGCCGACGCCGCTCATGGATTATCTTTCTGCGCCGGGGCGTCCGAATGTTTGAGCTGATCGACATCAACGGATTCGATGTGTTTCATCAATCGTTTGCGATGAACAAAATACTGGCCGATATCGGACGCGATTCGTTCGGGCACGACGGCGAACTGGTTGTAAGCCATCTGACGCCAGGAGATCGGGCCGCGCGCCGGAACGAGATGCATGCCCCATTGATAGATGAAAGCGAGATTCCAAACGATCAGCGCCGCAGTGGCTCCGTAGGCGAGCGCGCGAGCGCGCCAGGCGGTCAACACACTGCCGAGCAATTCCACTCCGCCGGCGAGTCCGAGGACAAAAATGGCGGTGAGCGACACAAAGAAGCGATTGCCGAAAGACGACAGGCCGTCCCAGGTGGGATAGGCTCCGATGAAATATTCAAACACTGCGACTACACACAGCAAAACAATCCCGAGCTGCCGATCGCGGCGCATGAGAGCAAACAGACCGGCCACGGCGAACAGGACAATTGGAGTCCAACTCAAGACGCCGTGATCGGAGGACACCAGCACCGACAAGAGCTGCGGCCGAAGCCAGGCCCAATCGGAGATAGGAACGTAGCCCGTCTCGACGCCGCTGCCGTAAATGATCCAGCGGGTGATCAACGTGGGGAGAAAACCAAGAAAGAATGCTGCGCTGTAGCCGATGTTCCCGATTGCAAATCGCGCGGCCTTCCCCGGAAGCTTGGGAGTGATTCCCGCATATACGGCCAGAGATTCGAGCGCGGGCATTAAGATAATTACGAAATTGGGGTAGTAGACGTCGAGAGCGAGGCCGGTAAGCAGGCCGAGCAAAATCCATTGCAGCAACGATCTGGATTCGCGCGTTTCATTCCAATACCAGAGAAACAGCGCGACGACGAAGGCAGAGAGCGCATGGGACCACGATGGGTTGAAATACATATAAACCGGAAGAGAACTGGCGAACCAGATGCCTACGGTGGCAACCATCGCCGACGACTCGCCGAAGTAGCGGCGCGCCAAGCGAAAGGAAATAAAAAGGCCGAGAAAACCATACAGGGCTGTGGCAGCGGCCATTGAATAAAGGTAGGGCCACGAAAATCCGTCGGCGGGAATGTGAGCGCCGAGCGCGTCAGAAAGAATCACGAGTGCATGGGCGACGATCAAGAAAGGCGCCCAGAGAATCGCCGGTCCGATGGTGAAATGATTCTGGATATGGCCGGTAGCCGAGTAATTTTCCGGCAGGATGCCGCCATTTGCATCGAGCCGGCTCATCGTGAAGCTCGGATTTGCCGATTGCCAATCTTTCCGGAAATCGAGGGAGTGCTCGATCAGAAGAGCGCGGGCATATGCATAGTAGCCCACGCCATCGCCGCGGACCCAGGGATTCACCAGCGGCAGCGTGAAAAGAAAAATCACGATCAGAGCCTTTTCGCTCCGGGTGAGGCTCTTCAGCGCTGCAAGTGGAGCGATCATTTCATTCCGCTTCGAAGTAATCCGTACTTGATCACGCACCAGAGGCTTCGCGGAACGTCCTTGAAGCCGATTTTCTTCCCTTCTTCGTAGGTTCGTCCTGAGTAGGATATGGGAACTTCGTAGACCCGCCACTTGCCGCGGGCGACTTTCGCGGTGACTTCCGGCTCAAAACCGAATCGTGCTTCCTGGAGATTGAAGCCATCGAAAACCTCGCGGCGGAAGACTTTGTAGCAAGTCCAGACGTCGGTGAGATTCAGATTGGTGAACATGTTGGAAAGCAGGGTGAGGCCCTTATTGCCAAGATAGTGCCAGAAATAAAGAACGCGGTGAGGGCCGCCGAGAAAGCGCGAGCCGAATACGACGTCCGCGACGCCGCTATCGATCGGGGCAAGAAGCTGATGAAAATCGACGGGATTGTATTCGAGGTCGGCGTCCTGGATGAGGATACATTCGCCGCGCGCTTCCAGAATTCCACGACGGACGGCAGCGCCTTTGCCGTGATTTTTATCGCTGAGGAAGACGCGAATGTTGTCGGTGCGGAAGCTTGCGGGAGAGCTCGCAGCTCCGGGGACTGCGCCCGTGGCATCGGGCACCGTAAGCGCGCTCAGAAATTCGCGAGTGCCGTCAGTCGAGCCGTCATCGACGACCACGATTTCCTTTTCGATATCCACGAGCTGGACGCGCCGAAGCACCTCGGCGACCGTCGCTTTTTCGTTGAAGACGGGGATGACGACGGAAAGTCTGGGACGCGATTGCGAAGCGATCATGAG
The DNA here is from genome assembly GCA_963838545.1 of uncultured Acidobacteriota bacterium. Classification (GTDB taxonomy): domain Bacteria; phylum Acidobacteriota; class Terriglobia; order Acidiferrales; family UBA7541; genus Palsa-147. The sequence continues at coordinate 112,125 of CAWIRL010000017.1, read as the reverse complement.
TCAGTTTCTCTCGCGATTCTATCGCGGGAATCTTCCGGACGCGTTGACGCGCCGCTCCCTACACCCCCGTTGAGATCGCTGATTCGAGCGGTGTTTATTGGCCCCTGCTGATCGTGAATGCGACAGGTACGCGCCAGGGAGGCCGAGAGGCCTCGACGCCAGGGGCAACGAGCAAAAGCTATCGTCCGGCCGGATCCGCGCTTCAATTCCTTACATCGCCAGCGCCCGCGCGGCGGTCTCGCGGACGTCTTCGTGCGAACCGGAGCTGCCTGCGGAGCGCCTTGCGGTCTCGTGTTCAATCACGCGATCGATGATTTTCGTCAGCGGCGTGGCCGGCCGGAATCCCGTGAGTTTCACCAGCTTATCGAGGCACGGCACGCGGCGCGGCATATCCTCGAAGCCCGGTTCGTAGGCTTGGTCGTAAGGAACGAATTCGATCGGCGAGCTGCTCTTGGCTTGCTGCTTGACGCGGTGCGCGAGTCCATCGATCGAGATTTCCTCATCGTTGCCGATGTTCACAACTTCCCCGATGGCCGCGGGCGTGGAGACGAGCCGCAAGATGGCTTCGACGGAATCGGCGACATCGCAGAAGCATCGCGACTGCTTTCCATCGCCGAAAACCGTAATGGGCTTGGAATCGAGCGCCTGACGCACGAAATTTGGAAGCACCATGCCGTAACGGCCAGTCTGCCGCGGACCCACCGTATTAAAAAGACGTGCGATGACCACAGGCTGACGCCGTTCCTTCCAGTATGAAAGCGCCAGAAATTCATCGAGTGCTTTGGAGGCGGCGTAGCTCCAGCGGCCTTTCGTGGTCGCGCCCATGACGAGATCGTCGTCCTCGTGGAACGGCACCTTTTCGCTCTTGCCGTAAACCTCGGACGTCGAGGCGGCGAAGACGAGTTTCTTCTTTTTGCATGCAGCTTCGAGCACAAGCTGCGTGCCGTACACGTTTGTTTCGATCGTGCGGACCGGACTTTCGACAATCAGGCGGACGCCGACAGCAGCCGCGAGATGGAACACCACATCGGATTCGTCCACGAGCTCGGCGAGCAGCGAGCGATTTTGAATCGTGTCGAAGACGTGGTGGAAACGTCGGATGCGATTTCAGATGGCGGATATTCTCGACGCTGCCGGTGGAGAGATCGTCGAGAATCGATACTTCGATCGCCGCGCTGCAACAAACGATCCGCCAAATGTGACCCAATAAATCCAGCGCCACCCGTGATTAGATATCGCAAACGTGTCCTCCCAAGATTCGGACTTCAGTCGCCGTTGCCCGATCTGGATGCTTGGCTCTTTTCGGCGGCCTCTTCGCCGTAGCCATAGCCATACGCGTACGGGTAGTAGCGGTACGAGTAGTAGTAATCCGGCGCGCTGGAATCGACGGCGTTGAGCACCACGCCGAGCAAGCGGCACTTCACCGCATGCAACAGATCTCGCGTGCGCGTGAAGGCTTCCTTCGGCGTCGTGCCGCTGCGTACGACGAGCAACACTCCATCCGTGAGCGCCGAGAGAATCACGGCGTCCGTGGCGGCCATAATCGGCGGAGAATCGATCACGATGAACTTATACTTTTGGCGCAAGTAGCTGATCGGCATCACGCATGCGATGCGAACAGAGCAGATCCGCGGGGCTCGGCGGAATCGGGCCGGTCGGCAGCATGACCAGATTGTCGATCTGGGGATGCGGGAAAGTGACTTCGTCGAGCGAAGCGACGCCGGCGAGTAAGAACTCAGGCCTGATTCGCGGCCAACCGTGACATGTTGAGTACGCGCCGGACGCCGGGCTTGCGCAAGTCGGAGTCGAGAATCAGAGTGCGATCGCCGAGCTGCGCGAGCGTCACGGCAAGATTGACGGCGGCGGTCGTCTTTCCTTCGCGCGGCAGCGCGCTCGTCACCAGAATCACCTGCGGCGGATGGTCGGCCTGCGAAAGCAGCAGAGACGTGCGCAGAGCACGAAACGCTTCGGAAACCTGCGACTTCGGCTTGGCGAAAGAGACGATCTCGACGCGCGAATCCTCGTCCTCTTGCGGAGCTTCCTGGCCATCTGCCGAGCAATTTGGCGGAACGCGCGCGGCCGTGCCCGTGCCTGAGACTGCGCACTTCCGGGACCACGGCAAGAGAAGGCAAGGCCGGCGAGGCGCTCGATATCGTCCGGAGACTTGACGGTGTTGTCGAGATACTCGCGCAAAAGCGCGAGACCTACGCCGCCGATCAATCCGACGAGAAATGCCAGCAGAATGTTCCGCGATTTCTGCGGCCGGGCGGGATGCGTCGGGACGAGCGCCGGATCCACAATGCGAATGTTGCTCGAACGCAGTCCGGCCGTAATGCTGGCTTCCTTCAATTTCTGCTGGAGACTGTCGTAGAGTTGCTTGTTGGATTCGGCGTCGTGCTCCAGAATGTGATACTGAACCAGCTTTTCGGACATTTCATGGCCGCTTCTGCCTTCTGCTTGTCCAATGCATCGAGCAGAAGATCGACGCGCTCGCGTCCGGTGCGATAGTCTCCCTCGATTGACGAAACGACACTTTTCTCGGCGCGTGTAGCGCCTCGTCCAGATTTTGCTTTTCGAGCAGAAGATGCTGCACCTTCGGATAATTGGGCCCGAATTGCGCCGAAACGTCGGCGTACTGTTCTTCGATTTCCGATTTTCGCTTTAAAATATCAGCGATGTAGGCGTTCTCACGAACCTGCGAAAGTTGGTCCAGATCGCCGGTCTTCACGATCTCGTAAAACGCCTGCTTCTGCAGAAGATCGGTCTGCGCATCGGTGAGACGATTTATTCAAGTCGGCGAGCTTCTGCGTGGTGATGTTCGACTTCTCGTCAATGGTCCAAATCTGATTTTCGCGCTCATAGGCGATGCGCGCGTCCTCGGACTTTCTGCACCTTGATGCGCAATTCCTCGAGTTCCGCCGAAAGCCAGTTCGAAGCCTGTGTCGTGGCGTCGTACCGGCTGCGGAAATTCTCCTCGATGAAATTGTGCAGTGGCCATTCACGACTGCGCGGCGAATTGCGGGTCTTCCGCCTCGAATTGCACTTCGATCAGCCGGCTATTCGGTACGCGTTTCACAGCCAGGCTACTCAGGAACGATCCCAGAATGGCAGGCCGCTGCCCGGTCTGGCCGATGCGCGGAACGGTTATCGACGGCATTCGGATTGCCGCCGTACTCCGGGTATCGCCAGAGGTCGAGCGACTTAATCGTCGAGAGCGCCAGCGTCTCGCTCTCCAAATCTTCGTCTGCGTCTCGATATACGCGTCCGTATCCATGTACTCGTCGTAGGAATTCGAGTCCGGAAACGGCTGCATCGTCTGCGCTTCGCGATCCACTTCTACTCGCGCTGCAGCGACGTAGACGGGTTTCGTCTTGAATGTCGTGATGGTGACGACCGTGACGACCGTCAGCAGAAAGCTCACGATCAGCCACTGATGCTTCTTCAGCGTAATCAGGTAATCGAGAAGGTGCGGTTCTCTCGGCAATTGCTCCCAACTCGCCACCGGGGCGGTCGTAATCAACGAAAGAGAGTCCGTGCCTTTGCGGTCTCGCAGCGATAATCTAGTCGGTTCTTCCATCGCGTCTTTTCGGAGTCGTCGTGAGATGCGCCGGTCGCCTAAACCGGTTTGAAGCCTAGGGCGTCCGGTAAATCAGAGCGCCGCTTCCAATCACAACGGCGGCCTCGCCGACTTGCGCCAATGCCTTTTTGCCTACGCTGTCTGGAACGTACAACATATCTCCTGCCTTCAGCGGATGTCGTCCATTTTCCGATTGAAGAATCTTTTTAAAGGCGCGGGAATCTCTGTTTTCGCGCCGGTGATCGGATCTTGCCGCACAATCACGGCACTGTTCAATTTCGCCGTTCCGAGTGTCCCGTGCGCCATCGCGACGGCCTTCAACGCCGAAACCTCATCGCCCCGATTCTGCAGCACGTAGCCACCAGGCGCGCTGACTGCTCCGATTACGTAAACGATCCCCGAGCGCGGCACCGACACAACATCACCGCCGTACACAGAAATGTTGAATGTGGGATCGCCGGACACGAGCAAGTCCTCAATCGCACCGCTCTCGGTGGGACTGTCTGCGCTCCGGGGATCCTGGCCGCCGCCTTTCGGCGCTATATCCTGCGGCTGAACTGCGGGTCTCGCAGCGGGAGTAGGCGCCGAATCTCGCGGATTAAGTGAACCGTGAGTGATCAGCACCACGTTGCCAGCATCATCAGCGAGTCCGCCGGCGGCAGCGAGAACTTCCAGCACCGTCGTGGGCCGCAAAAGCTGGAGCACCAACGGATGCTGCACTGCTCCAACGACAGAGACCGGCTGGCTCAGCTGTTCTTTGATGAAAATGCTGACCTGCGGGTGGGTTACCAAGCCATTCTCAACCAGCAGATTTTCGACTTTGGCTTCCAATTCGAACGTCGTTAACCCTGCGACGTGAATGCGGCCCCTTATCAACGGCAACGAAATATCGCCTGTATCCCCAACTCGAACATCGCGAGCGAGTTCAGGGACGTCAAAAACGTCGAGATGTATCACGTCTCCGGTGCCGAGGGAGTCTCGACGGGCCGCGTACTCTCGCGTGTGGGCTAACTGGAAGATCTTGTCGTTGGTCTGTTTCGGCGTCTCGAACTGAGACTGACCGAGTGCCGGAAGCGCCCAAAGAAGCACGGGATAAGCCAGGCATACTTGGCCAGTGACCAGTCCAAGTTCCTACGGACTGCAAAATTCATCAGGAGTGTGACCCCAGCCTACTATGGACGAGCCGAGACGCTCGTGTCAACTGTGGAATGCCGCAACGATGAACTGCGGCTTTTACGTACGACAATGTCCGGAGTGCAGGGTTGGTGTGACCGCTAACCCCGCTTGAATGAGAAAGATCAAGGCGTTCGAGGGAATCTGCAAATTAAAATCCACAAGGCTGTGCAAAAGCAATCCGATGCACGCCGTCAGCGCCGCGGCATGGAACGCAAAGCGAAAAATGGCTCTGCTCTTTTGCCAGACCGCCGATGCCCTTCTTGAACAGCGTGCCGAGAAACGCAAGCCGAATAAACCTCCCGGAAGCCCCGAGGTCGGCGAGCGTCTCGATGTAATCATTATGGGCGTGATCCACCAATTTGCCGTCGTAAGTCGGTTTCGTATAGCGGAAATACAACCACAAGCGTTCCGAGTCCAGTGCCCGTTCAGGGTGCTCGCGGAAAATGCGCGACGCGCCCTTGAGCATCGTCCAGCGGCGGTGACAGGTCGCTTCGCCAGGTTGATTGGGCAGAAATCGTTCGGCGGCGCGCGACGCGCCCAGCCAGCCAATTACCGCGATTCCGAGAAGCACGAAAACGATCGCCGGCACCACTTTGATTTGTGTGATCCACGGAAAACAAGAGCGCCGCCAAATCGCCATCTCCACCAGAAACCACCACTCCCCCGCGCGACGCGGAGAGAAAAATCCCGCCGACGGGAACCAGCGTGAACAATCCCACGAGCGGCACCATATCGCGGCGCACCCCGCGAAACGCAAGAAATGCCAGGCCAATTGGCGCGAGCAATTCCATAAATCCGGCGAAGTGATTTCGATTTACGAACGGTCCGAACGGCTGACCGCCGGCACTCAACTCACGCAGCCAATAGATCGTGCCCGTCGAAGTGAAATACTGAATGATCCCTTCGACGGCGGCCAAAAACCCAAACACGATCAGGAACCAAGTCAGCACGCGGTAGCTGCTGCGATCGCGAAAAACTTGCGTCGCGACGAAAAAAATAAGCGCGCAGGCGCTCCAGCGCAGAATTGCATTCCACGTAAGGAATGGAGAAACGGTAATTCTGAAAATCAGTTGAAGAACGGACCAGAGCAGCAGACCGGCGACGGCCCAATGCAAACCATTCCACTCGATTTTCGCGTCCTCGCGCGTGCGAATAGCGGCGAACGCCCACGCCAGAAAAAGCAGCGCGGCGCCGGCTTCAAACAACGATACCGACCATACTTCCACCACGCCGTGCGCGGCCACGGCAAAAGCCACCAGAATGCAGACGCCTGCGCGAATCAATTTCACTGCGATCCTCGCGGCGACGGCCCGGCTGACTCGGATTTCGACGCAGAAGTCAGCGAAACGTCGTCAATCCAGACCGTGCCGCTCAATTTATTTTCAAAAAGACGGCTGGAAACACGCCGCAGCACGATCTCGAGAAACTGCGTATCCGATGCGGTATGAATTTCGGCGTCCACGCCGGTCCAGAGGTGTGTGCGCGTGAGCCCATCAGTCTTGGCGATGATGTCCGCGGGGCGAGTGGGATCGAATATCTCGAAATGGATTCCGCTGTCGGTGCTGATGGATTCCGTGCGCAAGTAGGCGTGAAACTTATACGCATGCTCTGGCTCGACGGGAACATATTGCAACGGCGCTTTCAAATCGATATTGGCTCCCCCATTAAAATCCATTTTCAGCGATCGCACTCCGCTGCGATGAACCAGCGTGTCGTATTCCACGCTCATCCCCACGCCCGGGCTCAACCGCCAGTCGAGGCCGCCATTCAGAATGTCATTTTCAAATCCGCCGTTGAACACCAACTCGTCGTGCGGCTTCTGATGGGGAATTCCGCAAATCTCAAGCGCTTCTTTCCACACTTTTACGGCATCCGCTGCGCGATTCTCGTGAATCATTTCTTCGAAAAATGGGAAAATCCTCTCGGGCGGAAACTGCTCCCGCAGAGAAACCACGTGACTCCAGATGCGCACGCCGGCATCCACATTTTTCTCGTCCGCGAAAAAATCCAGTGCCGCCAGATCCGCATCCAAATCGCCCGGCGGCAAAAGTTCCGCGGCTATCTGATCCGCGTCGCGTGTTGCATGCCACGCGCGCGCGATTGCCAGCGGCATCAGACTCGGATCTCCGGCGACACTCGCGCGCATTTCCGCCAGCGCCTGCGGAAGCTCGCCTTGCCGCAAAAGGAAATTCGCGTACTGAAAGCGGATATCCGCCGAAGCCGGATAGGCCGCCAGCGCCCGTGCGAAATCTCCCCGAGCCTGCGGCACATCGCCTAGACTTTCGTGCACCACGGCAACGTCCACCCAATAGCGGGCCGTTCGCGGGCTCAGCTTCACTGCCATCTCGTAATTCTTCAGCGCCCCCGCCAGATCCTGGTTGTCGAGTTCGAACTGAAGAAATCGCCCCATGCGATCCCAGTAGTCCGCATCACCCGGCTCGAGCGCAATCGCGCGCTCCATTTTCACCGGATCAAGCGAATGCATCTTGCGCGACGCAAGCAGCGACACCGCCGCCGAGTACACCAGGATCGTGGCGGCAAGGCCCGCGCCGGCAATCAGCATGAACCTCTTCTCCGGGGTATCGAGGGGTACGTTCATTGTCCGTTAATCTGCACCGGATGTTTGGCCGTTAGCAAGCGGAAATTTACCGTTGGGCGCGGCGCGCGGGAGCGCTCAACGCCTCACGCCCATTTTTTTCCCAAAGCATCGAGTCCCGCCTTCCCTAGCTCTTCCGGTGACATCACGATCCGAAATTCGCAGCTGGCGCCGAATGCGAGGAACCACGGTTCCGCAAGCGCGGGAACTCTCGAGGGTTCGGCCACTTCCACAATCAAAATCGCACCGCGGTGGCCGTCTATCTCTGTAAAATACGTCGCCTCCGGCTTCAGCTCCGCCAAGATCTCCCCAATCTTCTTGCCTGCGCTACCATCTTTCACGCGCGCATTGAATCCTTCATTCGGAAATTTCACGCGTACTAGCATCCTCATCTTCAAGTCCTTTCCATGATTATTTGTGTCTGGATTTTGAATGGATATGGCCCAAACGCGTGGCTTCTGCGCACAGGCCCTCGGCCGCGGACGGAATCCGCCCTCACGACGTGCTGCACTTTACTCCTCGAGACTGCATGCGTCCAGTCGCACGCCGTCCGCTATCGCACGGACTTAGGAAATTAAAATTCTTGCACGCGACTCCCCGTTGATATAGTTTCTTGCCAGCCTCTCGGAACCGGAGCGTCCCCCAGACCGGAATTGAGCATAGGTGTATTCGCTCTGAGCTGTGCTTTAGGCGTTCGCGATTCGAATCTCGCGAGGCCGCACATTTTTAACTGGAGATGTTTCGATGACTTCTGCCAAGAACCGTCCCCGCCGGTTCACGCTTGACCCTATTATTCCCGTCGCTCTTACGGTAATTTTCCTCGCCTTCGCGAGCCATTACATTGATGCCTTTCTCGAACGCATGGGAGTTCCCCTCGCGGCCACCATTTTGAATGATTGCGCGATTGGAGTGCTCGGCGGCGCCGCTCTGCTCCTCTATCAACTCAAAACGCAGCGCGATCAGGAATTTGAAAGAGCCCGCGAACGCATGAATCTCGTGGGAGAATTGAATCGCAGCCTGCGCAGCGCGATGACGCTAATCGAACTTTCCGCGGTGTTGGAAGATCGCAATGAAAGATTGCGCCGAATTGATGAAGCCATGGCGCGTATTGACCTGGTGCTCACCGACTCGCTGCCCCGCGCCGCAAGCTCCAACAATCCGCAATTGCATTTCGCAGCCCACGACTCGCGGATCGAATCCTAACGCGTGGACGCAAGAGCGGCTGCGCCCAAATCCCGCGCCTATTTGTGCCGGTGCGGCCCCCTCACTCCGAAGCGATAGACGACCCCAGCGATCACACGCTCGTTCCCTTGCGAGCCAGCACTCGAGCTGAAAAATCGCGTCGAGAGATAATCGCCCTCCAACCGAATCGCCCAATGATCGCCGAGCGAATAGTCCAATCCCATTCCGCCAGCCCACGCAAAAGCCTGATCGGTCAGCGTCTGATGCGGAAACGGAGGAACCGCGGGCACCTCTGCCTTCAAGTAGCTGCCGCCAAAAAGCGCCTCGCCGAAAAGGGTGAGTTTGTGATGTCCGAAAGGATAGAAACGCGGCCCAGCGAGATAAGCGTATACATCCGTGCTCGCCCCATTGATGGCCGGATCCGACGAAGATTTCCGATTGAATCCCCCGCTAACGTCGAACCCCACGCCAACCCAGCGATAGAGATTGTAAGTCACCGACCCGTCAAACCCATTCATGTTGGTGCGCGGCCCGCCGGCAGTGCTGTAGTAAGCCATGAATTGATATCCGCCGCTGATTTCGTACTTCGGCGTGATCTGCGCTCTTGCAGGCAGCCCCGCTGCCACGATCAACACCACGAGTCCGAGAAACTTTCGCATCGCGCCGATCCTCCCTTGCATTTCCAGTGTGTCGGGTCCGGGCTCATGATTGAGCCCGGCAAAACTAAAGTCCGGACTCATGATTGAGCCCGGCTAAAACAAATGATTCGTCCCGCACGACGATAGTCGCCCCCGAACAGCTCCCAGCAGCGCCGCTCATCCGCCGCCCTGGCTGCATTGCCTCAAAAGCAAGACCACAGATTGTGCCCTGTCCGTGAAATCCCTCGCAAGCTCTTTCCCGCAGCCTCTGCGAAACTTGAGACCGTTTGCCCATTTGCAGTAGAGTTAGATGGAAAGCAGGGGAGATGACCACGGCAGCATCCACCGTCGTTCCATATTTCGATCTGAAAGCGGAGTACGCGTTTCTCCGCGATGACATCCTCGCCGCGCTCGATCGCGTCTGCCGCGACGCGAGCTTCATCCTCGGTGAAGAAGTCGAACGCTTCGAGCGCGAGTTCGCCGCCTTCTGCGAAGTGAAGCATTGCATCGCGCTAAATTCGGGCACCAGCGCCTTGCATCTCGGGTTGCTCGCTCTCGGCGTGCAACCCGGCGATGAAGTGATCACCACTCCGAACACGTTTCTCGCCACTGCAGAAGCCATCACGTACTGCGGCGCGCGCCCCGTATTCGTGGACGTGGACGCCGCCGGCAATATCGATCCGGGCCGCATTGAGCGCGCCGTCACGCGCTCGACCAAAGCGATTCTGCCCGTACATCTCTACGGCCGCCCCGCAGATATGGACGCCATCATGGAAATCGCCGCGCGCCATAATCTGAAAGTTCTCGAAGATGCAGCGCAAGCACACGGCGCGCGATATCGCGGGCGACGCGTCGGTTCGCTCAGCCAAGCCGCAGCGTTCAGTTTTTATCCTGCGAAAAATTTAGGCGCTTACGGCGAAGGCGGCGCGCTGACCACGAATGACGATCGCATTGCCGAATTTACCCGCGTCGCCCGCAATCACGGCCAATCCAAACGCTACGAGCATGAATTCGTCGGCTACAACTACCGCATGGATGGATTTCAAGGCGCGGTGCTGCAAATCAAACTCAAGCATCTGGAAGAATGGAACGCGCGTCGCCGCGAACTGGCAGCCATCTATCGCCGCTCGCTAGCCGACATTCGCGTGGATATCCCGCTCGATGATTCGCGCGATGAATGTGCCTATCATCTCTTCGTGGTTTATATCAATGAGCGCGACTGTGTCCGCCGTCTCCTCGCCGATCGCGGAATCGAAACGATGGTTCATTACCCGCGCCCGCTGCACCTTCAGCCGGCTTATGCCACGCTCGGCGTTCCCGAAGGCAGCCTGCCGCAAGCCGAACGCGCCTGCCAGCGCGTCCTGAGTCTTCCGCTGTTTCCTGGATTGCAGAACGAGCAGGTGGAATTCGTGGCTGCCGCGTTGTGCGATATCGTCGGACGGAAATAACCCACCGCAGCAGCGCTCGCGCTACTTCGAAGAAATTTCGCTCCGGTTTCAGGCTCTGAAGATAATTTGAAGATCTTGCCGGCGAAAATTACGCCCCGGCGTGCGAATCGTGCCCCGCTGAGCCGCTGGGATTCACAATCGGCGGTGGCGCGGAGGAAGACGCAGATGCCGCCGCACCCATAGCTTTCGTATCCGCGGTAGGATCCGAACTCGCAGCCCCAGCGACAGGTTCAGTGAGGCTATGCCGAATCGTGTCCGCAATCTGCTCGAAAATCTTCAGGAACGAACCGCGCAGCGCCTGCTCACCGAAGTGCGAAAGCGAAGCAACCGCAGCTTGCCCGTTCTGCTCGAGCTTTTGCACCGCTTCATTCACCCACGCCTGATTTTTCTGCATCAGCGCATCTTCGTAATGGTGCAGCGTTTCGTCGTGCACGCGCTCCAGGCTCTCGCGCCATTCCGCGTCGCGATTGCCGCGCTCCAACCGGCCCGCCTCCACCGCTGCGGCTAATTCCCTCGCATGCGCCTCGCGCGCCTCAGCAAGCTGCGCCGCCGCGTGGTTGGAAACATCCGTTCGATAGCGATCCAAAAGTCCCGCGGCCGATTCCTCGAAATTGACGCGCACCTTCTCCGAAATCCGCTCCACCTGCGTTTCTTTTTCCGATAGCGATTTCGCGGTCGCTTCCTCGAATTCCTTGAAGAGGCTGGAAGCAATCGAGTTCACGCGTTCCTCGAAATTCTTTGCGGCCGCTTCCGCCGCATTCGCCAGCGTAGTCGCCGCGCGTTCTTCCACCGTGGCCGCGGCCATTTCGAGATGCGTCTGAGCGCCCGCTGCAAACTCCGTCTTTCGCCGCTCGAGTTCTTCGCCCAGCCGTTCGGAAGCCGCGCGCGTCCTCTCTTCGAACACGCCATCCGCGCGCCGCAGCGATTCCTGCGTCAGATTTTCAACGTGCGCCTTCGCTTGCTCCTGGTGCCACTCCGCCGCCTTCACCAGCTCTTCGATCGACGCATGTGAAGTCCGCGCCCCGCTCGCGTTCAATTCCTCCGACCACTTGCTCAACGCTTCCGCCCGCGCCGCTTCGAATTCGTTGCGCACATTCGAGAGTGCCTGCTCCAATTGCGCCGCCGAGTCCCGCCGGCTGCTCTCCGCAGCCTGCCGCAAGCGTTCGCGATGCATGCGCAGACTTTCTTCCGCCTGCACTTCGCGAGCCGCAAGTTCGCGCAGCAATTCCGGCACCCGCTCCAGATGCGGCGCCAGCCGCGAATCCAATTCCGCCAGCGTGCGGCCCACCAGCATTTCCCCGGCGGCCTCGAGCGCCGGCTGCACGCGCTGCGGCATCTCCGCAGCGATCGCGTCAGCCTGCCGCCGCAACTCTGCCGCCTGCGCTTCGAGCGCCGCTTCCAGTCTCCGATGCAATTGATTCACAGCGTCGTGCGTAGCCGCGTCCATCTGCGACGAGAATTCCGTCATGCGCTCGGCCGCGCCTTCGATCTCGCGCAAAGAGGTGCGCGCTCGATGCAACTCTTCGTCGAGCGACGTGCGGATCTCCAGCAGCGCCGCACGCGCATCGGACACCGCCGAGGTCACCGGCTGCGCCAATTGCGCGATGCGTTCCGATAGCTTGCTCTCCGCGCCCTCAAGCGCCGTCTGCGAACTCTCCGCCAACTTCGCCGCCAGCCGCTGCGCCGCTCCGTCGAGCGATCCCTGCAATAGCTCGTCCCACTCGTGTCCTGCCTCGTTCATCTGCTCTTTAAGCCGCCCCTGCCACGCCACGCCCATTTCCTCGAGCAACACCGAGTCTTGAATCGCGGCATCATTCAACCGCCGCATGCGTTGGTCCACTGCAGCTTCCGCCGCTTCCAGGCTCATCTTGATCTGCGCCATGCGATCGGACGCCGATGTCACCGCGCCCGCTTCTTCGCGCAAAGCCTGCGCGTTTTTCTCGAGGTCCGCCACCAGCCCGCGCACCTGATCCAGATGCGTGGTGAATTCGAGTTTCAGATCGGAGCGGATTTCCTCGCGCGCCCACGCCATCTGCCCCGTGAAGTGCGAAGCAATCTCATCGCGCGCGCCGGCAATCTGGCCCGCTACGTTTTTAGCCGCCTCTTCGCGCGCAGCCTCGCGCTCATTCTCGACGGCCTGCTTCCATCGCTCGAATAGCGATTCCGCGGAAGCCAGATTTTGCTTTTCGGATTCTTCCGCCACGCGCTTCAGCGATTCCGTGGCGTTCGACGCGGCCACTTCCACCGCGCGCTGCGCGTCGCGCTCTAATTGCGCCTTTAATTCGCGCAGCAGCGGGCTTTCCAGCGTTTCGGGGCCCGCATGTTCGCCGGCAAATCCAAACGCCGCCGCAACCGGCTCGTCTGTTCCATTTCCCTTGCTTGCATGATGCTCGCGCTCGAACGTTTCCGACACTGGGGTCTCCGATTTCCCGCTGGGCCTGTCCCGCTGGGATGAATCCGCCTCGATATGCAAATCGCCCGGCTGCAGCCACGTGGATATAACATCGGCAGCCTTGCGATCCTCTTCAACCGCGGCGGCAAACCGCGACTCCGCCAACATCCAATCTTCCGGCGGCACTTCGAGGCTCCAGATATTCCCCGGCGACTCGAGTTCCACCGAGACTTGAAAAAGCTCGCGCAACGATCGCGGCTTCTGAATCCACACCACCCGCGCGCGCACGCGCTGCCGCCCCTCCGCGCTTTCGCTCGACGGAACTTCCAGCGTCACCCAGGTATTTTTTGGCAGATGATGCCGCGAAGGATAGCGGCAGCCGAACGTGTTGAAGGAGAGTGTCGTGGTGCGTTCTTCGAAAGGCTGGCTCAGCAGATCGACGCCGCGAATCGTCAGAGGCACAGTTCGGGAGATGCGTGTGCTGCGTCGCCGTTGCACGGCGGGCTCTGGCATTGCGGGCTCAGCCACGTCGTTCCCTCACGGGTCGTTGCCTGAATTGCTGCCGCAGCATAGCACCCTCGCCTTCTCAAATCGAGAGCACGAAATACATTTTCGGCTGGGCAGCCTGCCTGCGAGATTCAAAACTCACGGAGAGGCGGGGGTTCTCCGCGCAAATTTTCCAACTTGTGAGACAAAGCTCCGGGGCGATGCAAACCGGAACGGATTATCCAACTGCCTGTAGTGGCCCATACGGAGGCCGTCGCAAAAGAGTTCGAGGCGCGCGAATCCCGTTCTAGTTACCGGATCCTTTTTTCTTCGTTGCGCGCTTTCCAACGGTTGTATCCGCGCCCTGATCGAGAGCGTCGAGGCCCGCGAGCGACTCCTTCGCCTGCGCCGCGTACGGCCCCGTCGGATTCACGTCGATACATTTCTGATAGGCTTCCTTGGTGCCCGGCGGGATGATGTAGGTCATCTTCTCGCCTTCTTGTTTGCTGTCGATCATTGCAGCAAGGGCATTGCCGAGCAGATACCACGCCTGCGCATCTTTCGCATCCGCCACCGTGGCCTTCTGCAGGAACGCCACCGCTTCCTTGAATTTCCCGGCGTTCGAAAGCACGATGCCCAGATTCTTGTTGCACATCGCGCCGTTCGCTGCTGCCGCCGCCGCGTCCGCAGCCACAGCCTTGTCGCAAAGCGCCGGCGCCTCATCGTATTTTGCGGCCTTGGCCAAATCCGTTGCTTGCGCGATGTAATAGCCCGGGTTTGGCTTCAGTTCGTTGGCCTTGCCGAAATCATCGGCCGCATCGCCCCACTTCGCCATTCCCTCATTGGCCACGCCCATCTGCGCCCAAATCGTTGCGTGATTTCCGATTTCCTTTGCGCCCACCAGTTGCTCCGCTTGTTTCAGTTCGGTGATCGCTGTCTGATAATCCGCGGCAAGCTTGTCTTTCAAGCCCTGGTCCGTCGGCGCCGCTTGCAACTGCGTCTTCACGGACTTGGCGTCAGTCATCGACGCCATTCCCGCGTCGTAGTGCGCTTTCATCCCTTCGCTCTTCTGTTGTTCTTCCTCGCGCTTTTTCTCCGCTTCAGGATTGGCGCCCTTCTGCTTCGCGAGCTGTTCCTTGATATTCAGCGTGTAATTGTTTTCCTTCGTTTCATCAACGCGCGTTTGATCCTGAAAATTCAGGTGGTCCTTTTCATTCGTCACCGTCACGTTGTAAACCGCGGAGCGCAGCCCGAGCACGGTGAAATGCCCGTTCTTATCCGTCTTCGTCGTCAACGTCTGGCCGGTCTCCGGATTCTTGATCACCACCGTAACATCAGGATACGGATTTCCTTGCGCATCCTTAATATCGCCATTGAGACGCCCCACGCCCTGCGCCGCGGCGCTCGCAGCTGCCAACAGGATCAGCGCGAGCACCCCACCAAAATGAATTAGATTTTTCCTCATGGCTGCTTCCTCCCGTGCTGCCCGCTTGCACCCGAATCCCCCGCGAGCAACCCACTGCACGATTCCGTCCGTATTATGACCCAACTCGCGTCCGGTACGCGATAGGGTCAGGCACTCCCGCCTCGCTGAACGCCCGCAGCCGCAGCCGGCAACTATCGCACGCCCCGCACGCTGCTTCATCGAATTGATAGCACGACCACGAAAGTTCCAGCGGCGCGCCCAGATCCAATCCCCGCCGCACGATTTCGCTCTTGCGCATTCCGATCACCGGCGTCGCGATTTCGATGTGCGTCTCCGGCCGCGTACCCGCGCGAATCACTTTCTCAAACGCCACATAATACTCCGGCCGGCAATCCGGATATCCTGAACTATCTTCCGCCACCGCGCCCACAAAAATCGCCGACGCTCCAATCACTTCCGCCCAGCTCACTGCCGCCGACAGAAAATGCGCATTCCGGAACGGCACATATGTGATGGGAATGTCTCGCGGATCGATTCCCGTCTCCGGCACCTGAATCCTCGAGTCCGTCAAAGCCGAACCGCCGATTTGCGATAGTGCATCAAGCCGGATCACCAACCGTTCGCTCACGTCATAAAAATCCGCGATCTCATCAAACGCCCGCCGCTCCCGCTCTTCCGTCCTCTGCCCATAACTCGCGTGCAGGAACGCGAGTTGATGCGTCTCGCGCGCAATCGCCGCCGTAACGCACGAATCCATCCCGCCGCTCAAAAGCACCACGGCCTTTTTTAACCCAGGCATCGCCATGTCGCGGAGTATAGACCGAACCGCGATACTCCCAAAATCGGAACCCCGGACATCCCTTCACGCCACCTCAAGACGTGCTCTATCTCTTACCGTATGGCTCGGTCTTTCAACCTCGCGCGTGGCCGCAGCGACACCGAGCAAATACATAGAAAAGCTCACCACGAGGGCGATGTCCAACATGACTGACAGCCCCTTTTTTTTCTGCCAACTGAGGACAGCGAACTCGCGTCAACAGAACCCGCATAATAGCCCAGCGGCTAGAATAAATAAAGTCAATTCAATACTTGATTTTATTAATTTAATTATGCATAATATTTATGTATTTGGAGATTGCAATGGAAATCGCCAACGCCACTTGCCCTGAATGTGCCCGACCTCTAACGATCTCCCGCATGGCCTGTCCCACCTGCTCCTTCGTCATGCAGGGCAGTTTCGCGCTGTCCCCGCTAAGCAGCCTGAATCTCGATGAGCAGGCCTTTGTCATCGCCTTCGTCCGCCATCACGGCTCGCTGAAAAAAATGGAGAGCATTTTTAATATCAGCTATCCCACGGTCAAAAATCGCCTGAACTCTATCGCCGCCTCGCTCGACCGCAGTTTTCAGGGCCCCTCCGCCAATCTCTACGTTCTGGAGCAATTGGCCCGCGGCGAAATGACCGTCGAAGAAGCCCTCGAAAAACTCGGTTGAAATCGTTCAGAAGTTAAATCAAATCAGGAGGAAAGACTAATGTCCGCGGAAACAAAGAAAATCCTGGAAATGATGGCAGAAGGAAAAATCTCAGCCGACGACGCGGAAAAGCTTCTCGACAAGCTAAACGCTTCCGCCTCTGGCGAAGCCGCCAAAGAAAAAGCGCCGGACCCTAGCGCCGCGCCCAACAAGCCGCGTTTTATGCGCATCGTCGTCGAGCGTCCCGGCAAGGATCAGGTCAATATCCGCATGCCGCTGGCCTTCACGCGCACCGGCGCCCGCCTGATGGCCGTGCTGCCCGTCAACGTGATCGAAAAGCTGGACGAGCTCGGCGTAGACGTAGCGTCGCTGGGAGCCATGACCAGCTCGATGGAGGACATGCACATCGACGTAGACAAAGGCAACGGTAAGCGCGTCAAAATTTTCTGCGAGTAAGCAGCCCGTTTTCTCGCAAAATTTTGCGCCACTGCGCTACACCTTCATCGGCGGGACCCGGATAATCGGGCTAGACCCCCTTCATCGCCGGGTCCCAAATAAATTTATGCAACTGCAGTCCCAGCCGCACCGCCAACCCATCCGCCAAAATCCACTCCGCCAACTCGCGCGCATTCAACCCCGGCCAGTTCCCCGCCGGATCCGCAAACACCGGCGAAAATAAAACGGCGCGCACGCGTTCGGTAAGCCGGTGCCGCGCCGAAAAATCGCGCGCAAATTCATAATCGCGCCGCGATGCAATCACAAACTTGATCTCATCCTCCGGCCCAGCCATTTCCAAATTCTCCAGGCGAAACGTATCCGCCTCACCGGAATCCGGGCACTTAACGTCCACAATCTTGATCACCCCGCACGGCACTCTCGAAAGCAATCGCTCACCGCTAGTCTCCACCATCACCGTAAATCCAAGCTGCAACAGCCGCGCCATCAATTCCGGCGTCTCGGGCTGAAGCAGCGGCTCACCTCCGGTAATCTCCACAAGCGGCGTCCTCCGCGCTCCGACATCGCCGTCATATCCCGCAAGCTCGCGCACCCGCGCCACAATTTCCTCAAGCTCCATCTTCGTGCCACCATAAAACGCATACGCCGTATCACACCACGTGCAACGCAAGTTGCATCCCGTGAGCCGCACGAAAACGCACGGCAAACCCGCGCGCGTTCCCTCGCCCTGAATGGATTTGAATATTTCGGTGATGACCATAAATCGAAGAGTGACGCAAAATCCGATTTGAATTCGCAGTCGGCGCCAGCGGAGCAGTCCCCCAAACGCCGCGCAGTTCCTAAGCCTGCGGCGCAGCCTGCTTCTGCTGTCGACGCCGCCGCAAATATAAAATCACTCCGGCCGCAAGCGCCAATTCCGCAATCGTTCCGAAAATCGCCACGCGCAGGCTATATCCTTCATACATCCAATAAAATGTGGTGCCGAAGGCGGGGATCCAAATCACCAGGAAGGCTTTGTTCATGGCTTCGCTACGGCCGGTAAGTCGCCGAGGTAATGTCCGTCTCCCACACCGTGATGCTCGAAATCGCGGCGCCGTTTTCGATCGCTTTCATCTGCCCGCTGATTTCCACATAAATGTGCCGCGCGATATTTTCCGCCGAAGGATTCAAAGTATCGAATGGCGCGAAATCATTCAGAAATTTATGATCGAGCGTGCGAATCACTCCCTGAATCACCTGCTTCAAATGCACGAAATCATAAAGCAGGCCAACGGAATCGAGTTCCCGCCCGGCCAGCGTCACGCGCACTTTGTAATTATGCCCGTGAACATTCTCGCATTTGCCCTTGTAGCCGCGCAGCGCGTGCCCCGCGGAAAATGTTTCGTCTACGCTGACTTCGAACATGCCCTGTGTCCTTTTCCCGATCTTCCACCGGCGGCAATCACTGTACTCGCAAGCGAAATCAAGAATTTTGCATGAAGCGCTCGACCGCGGCGAGATCCTGCGCAATTGAATAATCCGGCAACGATTCGAAGAAAATTCTACCATAGCGCATGCGGCGAATCCGGTTGTCCAAAATGGCCAGCACGCCGCGATCGCTGCGCGACCGAATCAGCCGGCCGAATCCCTGCTTCAGCGCCAGCACCGCCTCCGGCACCTGATATTCCGCGAAGGCATCGCGTCCATCTTCTTTCAACGCGCGCACCCGCGCCGCCACAATCGGATCGTTCGGCACGGCAAACGGCAACCGGTCAATTATCACGCACGAAAGTTGCGATCCCGGCACGTCCACGCCCTGCCAGAAACTCGCCGTCGCGAAGAGCACCGCGTTCGGCGTCGTCTTGAATCGCTCGAGCAGCACGGAGCGTGGCGCCGTCCCTTGCAGCATTAGCGGAAAATCGACGCGTACCTTCACGCGCTCGAACGCGTCGCGCATTTGCACGTAGCTGGTGAAAAGACAGAACGCGCGGCCTTCCGTGATTTCGAGCAGCCGAACAATTTCCTCCGCCGCGCGCGCCGGAAACCCCGCGTCACGCACATCCGGCAACTTATCCGGAATGTAAAGTACCGCTTGCTCGTGAAAATCAAATTCCTGCGGCAGCACACGTTCGCGCACCATGTCGAGCCCCAGGCGCTGCTTCAAATAATCGAAGTGGCCGGCGACAGCGAGCGTCGCTGAAGTCAGCACCACGGTATCGAATGGCTCGAATAATTTTTCGCGCAGGATCGCGCTCACGTCGATCGGAGTGGCCGCCAGAAAAACGCCGCGCCCGCGCCGCTCGAACCAGTAGACGTAGTTTTTCTCGTTGCTTTCGAGCAGGAAAATAAGCTCGCGGCGGGCTTCCGTCGCGCGACGGGCGAGGCTCACGATTTCTTCCGGCTTGGCCGGCAGCGCGGCCATTTCCGTTTCCACGCGCTTCAGCGCCGCGGCGAATTCTTCGTACGCCTCGCGATGATGCTCCACGAACGAAGCGCGCTCGGCCGGTTCAAACGGATGCCGCCCCTCGCGCGCGCCGAAAAGTTCGAAGAAACCGTGGGCCCGCTCACGCATCCGCGAAATCGCGCGGCGCAGCGTCGGCGCATCAACGCTCAAAAGCTTCAGCGTTTGCTCCGCGTCGCGCGAGAGCTCGTCGAATTTGTAGCTCGAAACGGCGCGCCCGAAATAGTCGCTGGCCACATCTTCGATTTCGTGCGCCTCATCGAAAATCACTGCGCTGTATTCCGGCAGAATCGCGCCGAAATCATCCTGGCGGATGGCCAGGTCGGCGAAAAATAAATGATGGTTGACGATGATCACGTCCGCGTCATGCGCGCGCTGGTGCATCGCGGTGATGAAGCAGCTTTGAAATAGCTCGCACTTCTGGCCCGTGCACGTGTCGCTGCGCGCATCGAGGCGATGCCAAAGATCAGCGTCATCGGGCAGGAAATTCAATTCCGCGCGATCGCCCGTCTCCGTCAATTTCTCCCAATCGCGAATCTGCGCGAACCAATCCACTTCATCCATGCCCTTCAACACCGGCTGCCCGGCCATCAAATGCACTTTCTGCTTGCACAGAAAATTATTACGGCCCTTCATCAATGCCACTTTCAATTCCGGCGCGAAATGTTTCTGCAGGAAGGGAATATCTTTGTGATAGAGCTGCTCCTGAAGCGATTTCGTGGCCGTGGAGATCACCACGCGCTGCCCACTGCGTATCGCAGGCAGAAGATAGGCGAGAGTCTTTCCCGTGCCGGTACCCGCTTCAATTAATGCGTGCTGATGCTTCGCGAAAGCCTCCTCGACGATCTCCGCCATCTCCAATTGCCCGCGCCGGAATTCGTACGATTGATGTCGCTTCGCCAGCAGCCCGCCATCGCCGAAAATATCGGCCATGGAGATGTCTTTCGCCGGAGCATCTTTTGCCGGGACGTCTTTCGCGCGCTTAGTCACAGGGTTCAAGGAATCGCCGGTAGGGAGCCGCCCAAAACTCTAAGATAGCACGGAGCCCGAGACATAGTAAGATAGCTATGCGAGCTGCGTAGAAAATTTATCCGAAGCCACGCCGTTCTGAGCCCGGGCTAATCCCACGAAGCATCGAAATGGCTTGCACAATATTTAGCGTCGCTGGAAACGGCGGCGTACGAATTGGTGTGATGGCGCGGCCGAGAGGCGGCGAATGGCTCAGCGACGAGGTGCGTTCGATACGCGAGCAAGGATTCGCGGTGGTCGTCTCACTGCTTACCGATGACGAGCAGCGGGAACTCGAACTCACTGAAGAGAGCAGCCATTGCGGAATCGCCGGATTAAATTTCAAGCGATTCCCGATTCCGGACCTGAGCGTGCCTGAACTGAATCAGCAGGCCATCGATTTTCTCGCCGAGATGCGCGAGCTTCACTCCGCCGGAAATTCGATCACGGTTCATTGCCGCGCGGGAATGGGAAGATCGCCGATGATCGCGGCCTGCGTGATGCTCTCGCCGAGCTGTAGCGTTCACTCGGCCTTTCATCAACTTTCCACCGCCCGCGGTTTCAGCGTTCCCGAAACTCCGCAGCAGCATCAGTGGGCTGCGTCTTATGAGAGACTGTTGTGGTCTCCGAAAAAATCTCCATGACTGAAAAATTGCCATCCATCGTAATCGTCGGCCGGCCCAACGTCGGCAAATCGACGCTCTTCAATCGCCTTACCGGCACCCGCCGCTCTATCGTCACGAACGAGCCGGGCATTACGCGCGATCGCATCTACGGCGCGGTCACTTGGGATGGCAAACCATTTGAACTCGTGGACACCGGCGGCATCGTCCCCGATTCGCAAGCCGGAATTCCCGGTGAAATTTTGCGTCAGGCGCGCAAGGCCATCGAAGCCGCAACGGTCGTTGTGCAGATCGTTGACGCGCGCAGCGGACCCGTGCCGCTCGATCTCGAACTCGCCGAATTATTGCGCCGCGCAGGCAAGCCGCCGGTAATTGCCGCCAATAAAGTGGATACGCCGCAGCAGGCGTTTCTCGCCGCGCCGTTCTACGAAATGTCCGACAACGTTTATCCGATTTCGGCCGAGCACGGCTTCGGTCTCGATGATTTGCTCGACGGCATCACGGCAACTTTTGCAAAAGGCGACGCGCCCGAAGCGCTGCCGGAAATCAACGTGGCGATCATCGGCCGCCCGAACGTCGGAAAATCCACGCTGCTGAATCGGCTGGTGGGAAGCGATCGCGCCATCGTCTCGCCCGAGCCGGGCACCACGCGCGATGCTGTCGACACAGTCACCATCCGCGACGGCGTCGCTTACCGCTTTCTCGATACCGCCGGAATCCGCCGCAAAGGCAAGACCACCCTGGTCGCTGAAAAATTGAGCGTGATCATGGCCAAGCGCCATCTCGATCGCGCCGACGTAGCGCTGCTAGTAGTCGACGCGTCGTTCGGCGTCACCGGACATGACGCCACGATCGCGGGCTACGCCCAAGAATCCGGCCGCTCGGTGATCATCGTAATGAACAAGTGGGATCTGGCCGTGGAGCTCGCCCGCGCGAAAGCCGCCACGCCGCCAAAGCGCGAACCGGTGGATACACGCGAGCGCGTGATTCGTGGCGCGAGAGCAAATTCGCGTTCCCGATCGCGCGGAGGTGCGGCTCGAGGAAAATCACGGGGCGGAAGGCAGGCTGCCGTTGCCGAAAAATTCGATCGCGCCGTGGTCACCGCAGATTCCGCGCGGCGTCAATCTCTCCGCATGGCAGGCTCGATCGACCCCGCCAGCCTCGCGCAGGATTACGAAAAACTTGTGCGCGCGAAGCTGAAATTTCTGCCCTATGCGCCGATCGTTTTCCTCTCCGCCAAAACCGGCGAGCGCGCCGAAAAACTTTTTCCACTCATTGATAAAGTCGCCGAAGCCCGTCGCCGCAGAATTTCCACCGGTGAACTCAATCGCTGGCTTTCCGAAGTGGATCTCGAGCGCGGAACATCGCCGGCCAGCCGCAAGATGAAAATCTATTACATCACGCAGGCCTCGTCCTCGCCGCCGACGTTCATTCTCTTCACCAACCAAAACAAGCCGCTGCACTTCAGTTTTCAGCGCTTCCTCGAAAATCAATTGCGTGAACGCTTCCAATTCGCCGGCGCGCCCATCCGCTTTATCCAACGTCTCCGCAAGGTAGGGCACAGAAAGTAGCATCAGCTTGCCCTGATCCGTGAAGGGGGTCCCTGCTGGCGGTTTTTGCAAATGTCGATCGATGCGTATTAACGACCGCCACGTTCACTCAACGCTCCGCCTTAATTCAAAATCTCCATCGCAATCCCAAGAACCTGCTCCGCAATCGCCCCAGCCGACGTCAACCCCGGCGACTCGAGCCCCATCAATTCAATCGCCGCGGGCACATCCGGATCGCGCTGAATAATAAAATCCACAATCCCGCGACCCTCCGGAGGCACTAATTTTGCGCGCAGTCCCGAATATCCGAGCACCAGATCGCTTGCCTCAAGTTCCGGCAGCATCTCTTTCGCCTCGCGCGCAAAATCTTCCACCGGCTCGCGATCCTTCTCGTAATCGTTTTTGTCCGTCACGTAACGCGCCGTAGGCCCAAGCAGCACAGTTCCCCAAAGCGTCTTCGTCAAATGCACGCCGAGACTCAATCCATCCGCATGCGGCAGCGGATAGACCAGGCCGCGAACCAAATCTGCCTTCGCCGCGCACCACTTCGCAATATTCGCCGCGCACCGGATAAATCCGGTGCTTCGCCATCGACGAGCCCAGCATCGCCGCCACTTCATCCGCAAAAAGCCCCGCCGCGTTTACCAGGCAGCGCGCTTCGATTTCCCCCGCCGCACTGGTCACGCGCACGCGATCGCCCACCGGCTCGAGCTTTTCCACTTTCGCGTGGGTCACGATGTGCGCGCCCTGCTCCGTAGCCACCCGCGCGTACGCCTTCACCAAATCTTCGGCGGAAACAATTCCCGTTGAAGGCACCCAGATCGCCGAATGTCGCCTCCACGTGCGGCTCGCGCGCCCGAATTCCCGCGCGATCCACAAGCGACAATCCTTCCACTCCGTTCTTCCGCGCGTTCTCCATCAACGCCACAAGCTTCGGCACTTCCGCCGCCGACGCTGCCACCACCAGCTTTCCTGTATTCCGGTGCGGCACGCCGTGCGACGCGCAGAATTCATACGTTAAAGTATTTCCGCGCACGCAATGCCGCGCCTTCAGCGACCCCGGCGGATAATAAAGTCCCGCGTGAATCACGCCGCTATTGCGCGTGCTGGCGCCCATGCCGATTTTCGGCATCGCCTCCAGCACGAACACATCTTCCCAGCGCGCCGAAAGCGCGCGCGCAATGGCGCATCCCACCACGCCACCGCCCACAATGACGACGTTCGCTTGCTCCATAATTTAATTATCGCGGAAAGTTATTCACTCAGCAGAAATTTCCGATCGGGAGTTGCCTTTGATATCGCGGACGTGAGCCCGCAGCTCATCGCTCGCATGAGCTGCTCATGGCCCCGCTCTAATAATCTCCGCCCATTTCATCGTAATAAGGCGCGCTCGGCACCAATTGCGATTTCACGCCATCATGCACGGCGTAATGATGCACATCCCCCGCCGGCCCTTTAGCCCAAAGCGTCGCCCCGCCATGCTCTCCATCCTTATTCAACGCATAAAAATTCAAATGGAATTTCTTCAACCGCGATTTATCGATGGCGTAATTTCGCACCACGCGGTCGATGGCCTCCAGGCAGGCATCCTTCGGCGATTTTCCGTGTCGCATCGCTTCCACAATCGTATGCCCGCCGGAAATTTTGATATTTTCCTCGCCGCGCCCCGTCGAGCCGCGCCGCCCACATCGCCATCCACAAAAAGCCCCGCCCCGATGATCGGCGAATCGCCCACGCGCCCGGGAATTTTCCACGATAGCCCCGAAGTCGTCGTCGTCCCCGAAATTTCGCCCTTGGCATTCACCGCCAGGCAATTGATCGTCCCCGTCCGCGGATGCGCCACCGCTTCCTCGATATGCGCCGCCCAGGCCTGCCGCTCCGGCGTATCTAAAATTCCCGCAATCTTCTCCTTCCACTCCGGACTATCGAGACCCGGCCTCCAATTCTCCGCCGTGCTGGCTTTCCACGCGAGCCACGCCAGCCGCGATCTTTCCGTCAGCAAATTCATCGTCTGGAATCCTTCATCGACGGCAAACCGCAGCGCTCCTTCGCCCACGATAAAAACGTGATTCGTCTTCGCCATCACCACCTTCGCCACCAGCGATGGATTTTTGATTTTCTGCAGCGATCCCACCGCCCCCGCACGCCGCGTCGGCCCGTGCATCACGCTGGCATCGAGCTCCACCACGCCTTCCTCATTCGGCAATCCGCCATAACCCACCGAATCATCTTCCGGATCGTCTTCAACTTTCGTCACCACTGCCAATGCCGCATCGAGCGTATCTCCGCCCGCTTTCAGCACCGTCATTCCTTCATCCAGATGCGCCACGCCATTCGCCGACGAAACCACGATCGGCCGCGCCTTCGCCGCAGCGCCCTGCCACATTCCCTCGCCGGCAAGAAATTTCTCCGGCAACGCCGCGCCGAACAATCGCCGCCCGCTCGCCGCCAATCCGCCAATCGCGCTCGCCAGAAAAAATCTTCGCCGCGTCCATTCGCTCATCATTTTCCTCCCGATGAACCTGCTACTCGCCGCTACTTTTTCGCCGACGGATCAGGCGATCCCGGCGTCACTGGCGTTCCCGCATCGCCGCTCGGCGACGCCACCACCGCTCCCGATCCCGGCCTTCGCTGCAACATCTCGATCACCGATTGATATAACCGCGTGCGCACATCATGCCTCTGGCTCGCCCTCGTGATATATCGCACTGTGATTTCAATCCCCGAACTCGTAGGGCGCACGCTCACAGATGGCTCCGCCGAAAATGCCTGCAACCCGCGCGCCGACGTCACCCGTTTCCACTCCTCCTCCGCCACGCGCGCATTCGCAGAAGTCTCCCCCGCCACCATTTTCTGAATTGCTTGCGCGATCGGCGCGGGATCTTCGCTCGACGCGATAAAAACCTGCAGCTCATCCCACAACCATTGCCCCGATGTGGAAAAATTAAAGTAGTGCCCTTCCACCGCGTAACTATTCACAAACGAAACGCGCCGCCCGGTCGGATGCCCCGCATCGCTCCAATTTCCAGTCTCGAGCAACACCGTGTGCAATAATCCAATCTCCACGACTTCTCCGCCCACTCCTTCGATCTCCACCCAGTCGCCCAGCTGAATTCCATTTTTCCCCATCAGCACGAACCATCCCAAAAATCCCACGATGAAATCTTTCAGCACCACCGTCAATCCCGCGCCCGCCAGCGCCAGCACCGTCGCCAGTTGCGTCGGCAATCCAAACACAATCAGAAGCACCACCAGCAGCCCGGCGGCCTGCACCCCGATCTGCACCACCGTGCTCACCGTCCGCAGCCTTCGCCGCTCCGCCGGTAACTGCGAAAAATACCGGCTCACGTAGGAATCCGCGATCACCATCACCACTCCGATCGTCAGTACCAGCACGATCGAGAGCAGCATTCCGTGCAGCGCCGTCCGCTCCCGCCCTTGCAGCAACTGAATCCATTTTCCGTACGTCCCGTCCAGATCTTTCGCCGACTGAATCCGCCGATCGATCTGCGCGATCGATTTCTGATCGTCGGCAAGCTGCGCGAGCGTGGCTCATCGCCGCGGAAGTGTCGCCTTGATCCGCGGCCGGCGCCGTGCGCAGTTCCGGTTTCTTCGCGTCTCGCTCGTCAATTGCGCTTCGAGCGTGTCGTGCGATTTCGCCAGATCCGCTTCGAGCCTCAGCACATCCTGCTGCACCGCCTCGATCTGCTTCCGCTTCGAGCGCAATTTCCACCACGCGCGCGTTTCCCCCACCAGATTGAGCGCATTCGTCTCGCTGGCGGAAAGCGCAGCCGCGGCCCCGGCTTTGCTCGAGCGCGTCCTTCGTGTCGTTCGTCGAAGCGTCGTGCTGATCCTTCATATGCTGCAGCAGCGATTGCTTGTCGCCGCCGGCATTGATTAGTTCCTGCTTGGCGCTCGCCAGATCGTCGTAATCGAGCTCCAACTGCCCTTGCAGCAGGTCGAGTTGCTCCTGCAATTTGTCCTGTGCGTCGCCCTTCGCCGCGGCGGTGGCCTTGGTCAGCTTTTCGTTTTCCGTCTTCTTCGAGGTCGATTCGCGATTGCAGCGCGTCAATGCGCGCATTTAGTTTCTTGATTGCCGGCGTGGGCGCAGGAGGATGCTTGATCGCCGTTTGCAGCGCGCCATCAAACGCCAGATCCACTTCCTGGTCCGCGATGCGCAGCGCTTCTTGCACCAGCACCAGCTCTTCGGGAGTAGTCGCCAGCGGCGCGAGCTTCTGTGCATTCTGCAGCGGCCGCTGATCCACCAGCGCCGCTGCCGCCAGTTCCGCCTTCGTCGCCGCATCTTCCGGCAGCGGGGCCGGCGCCCGCCAATCGCTGGTCCAGAAAACGCCCACCGCCGCCGCCATCAGAAGCAACAGCAGCGCAGCAAGCGCGGCCTGTGTCCCTTTTCCCATCAATCTTTCATTTCAAGCGCAAAATTCCCGCCGAGAGTAGCGCCGGCTCGCCCTGAGCCGCGAAGGGCGTCCTTGCCGGCGTCTTACGACCTCAAGCCCAGCTACTTGCAACAGTCGCGCGCACGACACAAATCAACCACCGCAGTTTATCCAACGCCACACGCCTCGCACAATCGCCGCCACTACGGCTTAAATCCCACGCTCTTCCACAATTCCGCGCAATCGTACGCAACTCCGCCGGTAATCACCGTCTTCACGTTCCGAATATTGTGAATATTCTCGAGCGGATTCCCGTCCACCAAAATCAAATCCGCCCGCTTCCCCGCTTCCATTGTCCCCAATTCACCGTCGAGCTTCATCACCCGCGCCGGCACAATCGTTGCCGCTTGAATCGCCTCCATCGGCGTGAATGCCGCTTCTACGTAAAGCTCCATCTCGCGATAGAGACTATACCCCGGCACCGACTGATCCGTCCCCGCCACGATCGGAATCCCGGCGCGTGCAACGCGCCAACAATCGCGACGTACTTCGTAAATTGCCGCCGTATCGCCTCCCGAAATTCCGCCGGTACTCCGCCGCCGGCAAATTGCACCGCAAGTTCCGGCGCCACGTGCGCCACGCCCGGCTCGAGGCTCGCTAGCGTTCGATCGGGACCCACCGTAAATCCTTCGTACACCACCAGCGTTGGATCCATCACCGTGCCATGCGATTTCAGAAATGAAATCGCCAGTTGCGCTTCCGGCGAACCGATGTCCACATTTCCCGAGGCCTCGAGGCGCGCCGTGCGATTCGCGTCTGGCGGCAGCGGCTTCCTCATGATGTTCGCGATGTATTGCACGTGATTGATTTGATCCATACCCGCGTCCACGCCCTGATACGCCGTTCAAGCCTTCGGGGATGTGCCCGGTCACTGTCATGCCCAGGCGATGCGCTTCGGCTGTTACCGCGCTCAGACGTTCGCCAGTTTCATCGAGCTGTAAATCTTGATCTGCTGAAATCCCAGATCGTGATAGCGATCCACCCATTCCTTGGCTTGCTCCGCATTGTTTACGCGCTCGACGCCCAGCGCCAGCGGCCCATCGCCATCCACCACTCCCGCCGCTAAAATTCGCGGGCCGAGCCCGTGGCCGTTAGCAATCGCATCGCGCACCGCGGTGATGAATTCCAGTTCGTTGCCGCACATCGCGCACCGTTGTCGCGCCGGCCGCCAGATAAATCGGCCCCCATTCCACCTGCTCGAAATGCGCATGCATGTCCCACAATCCGGGAAGAATTGTTTTTCCGGCGGCATCGATAATTTTTGCGCGCTTTGGAAATTTCACTTTCGCGCGAGGGCCTGCGGCGATGATTTTCCCGTTCTCGATCACCACCATCGCATTGGGGACCGGCGGCTTCCCGCTTCCGTCGATTAGCGTTCCGTTCACCACCGCGATCAGATCGCTGCGCACGCCGGAAATTCCCTTGGCCATTTCATTCAGCGCCGCCATTTCATCCGCGCCCGCGCGTCCGACAAAAGTTCCGAGCGCCGATTCGTAGCCTTCGCGAATCGCTTCGAAGTGATCGAATTCCGCGTCCACGCTGATTTCGGCGATGAGTTCCAGCTTGGCGTCGAACCACAGCGTTTCGCGGCCCCAGATCAATCCTTCGATCGTGAAGCGCTGCAGCGATTCGCTCTTATCGCCAACTTTGATTTCATCGCTGCCTCGCGTCTCGATTTTCACTTCGCCGCTCGGAAACGTTTTCAGCGCCGCCGGCGATCCATGCGACTTCCAGTACTGCACCAGGAGCATCTGCATCGTCGCGGGAGCGTAGCCGGCGATGGTGAAGAAAGTCGCGGGCCGCGGCTCTTCGCGCCAGGTTGTGTCTTCACGCGAGCGGATTTTCTCACTGCTCACCTCCACGGCTTCATCAATTGCCGCCGATCGCGCATTTCGGCCGCTGATCTCGAATCCCGTCGGAGTTAAATCCGCTTGCGAGCTGAAATGCGCGGTGAGCGGCACCGGCGTGCTGCGATCCGTAAATTCAAAATTGATCGCAAAATTCCGGCCGACCGCCGCGGCCGTCTCCGTGTACGTTTCCTCGCCGATCGCCTGCTCGAACTTGTAGAGCACAAATTTCGCCGAATTCTCGGCCGGCGATTGCTGCGGCGCTGCGGCGGTTCCCGGCTCCGCTCCGAGCGGCCGCGCCGCCGGTACGAGCAGCCAGCACAAGAAAATCGCTGAATAAATGTATGCACGTCGCCGGAATAATGTGGTCACGTAGCCTTCCTCTCCATCGTTTCGCCCCAGCCTCGGGTACTGCGTCGTGCCGAGTCCGTCAGATTATGCCACTTCGCCCAGCTCCCCACGTCTTTTCGCGGCATCGCCAAACGCTGCCGCGCGCCGGCCGCGAAAGCCTTGATTTCGCCGCACCGCCGCGTCAGTATGTCTCGCCCCATCGCCCAAATCATTTCGTGGAGCCATCGTAAGCAATGAATCGCCTCTCTCTCGCCATAGCGGCCGTCCTGGCAATAATTGCGGGCGCGTCCGCAGTCCCGAACTTCGCAGCCTCATCCTCTAGCGGAACTCCTCCGCCGCGCTCGAGCGCAATCTCCCAAAATCCCGCTCCCGCCGCCGAGCCCGCTTACACCATGAAAATTCAATTCAATGTCCGCATCAAAATGCGCGACGGCGTCGAACTTTCTGCCGACGTATATCGTCCCGACTCTCCCGGCAAATTTCCCGCGATTGTCCGCCGCACGCCCTACGTCAAAGCCAGCGGCGGGGCGCGCGCCCTCGACCGCATTCGCAAATACGTCGCCAAAGGCTACGTCTTCGTCTACGAAGACGTTCGCGGCCGCGGCGATTCCGACGGCACGTTCGTTCCCTATCGCGCCGACGGACAGGACGGCTACGACACCATCGAATGGTGCGCCGCGCAGCCGTGGTCCGACGGAAAAATCGGCACCTACGGCGGCTCCTACGAAGGCGTAAATCAATGGCTCGCCGCGGTGCTGCAGCCGCCGCATCTCACCACCATGGTCGCGCTCGTCTCGCCCTCCGATCCTTTCGTCGAATCGCCCACCGGAATTCCGATTCCCCAGGACATCAGTTGGTATTTTTTCACCGCCGGGCACGTGCAGCAAAATATTGACGCGGTGGACTGGGATCGCGTCTACGAGCATCTGCCGCATCGTCGATCTCGACGAAGTGGCTGGCCGCCGCGATCAAAATTGGAAAGATCTTTTCGAGCACCCACGCTCGACGCCTGGTGGGAGCCGCTGCGTTATCAAAATAAATTCGAGCGCGTGCGTGTTCCCGTGCTGCACATTTCCGGCTGGTACGACGACGAGCAGGTGGGCACGCCGCTGAATTACATCGGCATGACCACCAAGGGCGCGACGCCCGAGATTGCGCAAGAATCAGAAACTGCTGATGGGCGCCTGGCCGCACGCGGTCGATTCCACCAGCAAGCTCGGCGACGTGGATTTCGGCGCGAGCGACGTGATCGATCTCGATGCCTACATGCTGCGCTGGTTCGACTACTGGCTGAAGGGCAAAGACACCGGCATCATGGCCGAGCCGCCCGTCCGAATTTTCGTCATGGGCGCGAACGAATGGACCAACGAGAACGAATGGCCCATGGCCCGCACGCAGTGGACGAATTATTACGTGCACAGCAACGGCCGCGCCAACTCGCTTTCCGGCGACGGCGCGCTCTCGACCGCCGAGCCCGCGGCCGAACCGCCCGACGGCTATCGCTACGATCCGAAAAATCCCACTCCCTTCATCACCGCGCCTTCGTTTGCGCAAATCGGCGGGCCGGATGATTACCGCATCGTTGAATCGCGCGATGATGTCCTCGTTTATTCCACCGAGCCGATGAAGAGCGACACCGAAGTTTGCGGGCCGATTCGCGCCGAACTTTACGCCGCGTCGAGCGCGACCGATACGGATTTCATGGTCAAGCTCATTGACGTCTGGACCGACGGTTACGCCGAACGCTTGAGCGACGGCATGGTGCGCGCGCGTTATCGCGACGGAATGGAATCGGCTTCGCTCATCGAGCCGGGAAAAATCTACCGCTACTCCGTGGATGTCTGGAACACTTGCGAAATGTTCAAGATCGGCCATCGCATTCGCGTCGAGATTGCTTCGAGCGGCGTGCCGAAATTCGATCGCAATCCGAATACCGGCGAGCCGCTGGGTAAAACTACTCGTATGCAATCCGCCGATCAGAAAATTTTCCACGACCGCGAGCATCCGACGCATTTGATTTTGCCGATCGTTCCGGCGCGTGCGGCTGTCGCAAAATAATTTCGTAACGGGCGAATAATTCGAGCAATTCCAGCAACGCGCGAATTTCCACTATTGCGAACAAGGGGACAAATCATGCGCCGACTGATTCCAATCGCTGCCGCCATCCTGCTCTCGGCCTTCATCGCGGCATCGCACGAACGTCTACAAGAACCGCAGCAGCCTCCGCCGCAGCAGGAAGCCGCGCCGCAAGCAGAGCCGCAACCACCCGAGCAGCAGCCGACGCGCCCGGCGAAACCGGGAACCGCGCGGCCAAAGACGGGAGCGCGCGTGGTGGGCATGGGCACTCCGCTCGCGAAGAAGCCTGTCGATCCGCTATTCGCGCCGAAACTCGATCCGAATTCGCCGGAAGGCAAAGCCGTGGAGGCTATGTTCGGCGTGCACGAATTTGTCGCAGGTGGCGATTTCGCCGGATGGTAAGCAGGTCGCCTGGGTCGAATCGCTCAAAGATAAGAACGGCGCGCCTTCGGCGAATTCCGCGATCTACGTCGCCGATTTGAAAGATCCGAAAGCGGCGCGGCCGCATCACCGCTGGCGCCGCGGGCGTCGACGCACGCGGAGAGCGACATCGCATGGTCGCCCGATAGCAAGCGCCTCGCATTTCTCTCCGACGCGCTGAAGACCGGGCAATCGCAGCTCTATATCGCCGGCAGCGCGGGCGGCGCCGCTCGCCGCATGACCCAGCTCAAGGGATTTCTTTCCGGCCCGGCCTGGTCGCCTGACGGAAAAACGATCGCCGTGCTTTTCACCGAGAATGCCACGCGCGTCGCCGGGCCGCTCGTCGCCGAGACTCCGGATGTCGGCGTGGTCGGCGAGGAAGTTCACGAGCAGCGCTTGACCCTGGTGGATGTCGCCAAAGCAACTGTCCGCCAAATCACGCCGGACGATCATCTACATTTACGAATTCGATTGGTCGCCCGACGGCTCGCGCTTCATCACCACCGCCGCGCACGGCAGCGGCGACGACAATTGGTACGTCGCCGCGCTTTACACCGTCGATCTGGTCACCGGCGAAACCAAATTGCTCTATCAGCCGAAAATGCAGATTGCCGTGCCGCATTTGTCGCCCGGCGGCGAGACCGTTGCTTTCATCGGCGGATTGATGAGCGATGAAGGCTCCGTCGGCGGCGACGTTTACCTTTTGCCCGCCGCGGGCGGCGAGCCACGCGACATGACCCCGAACATCAACGCCACACCGACATCCGTAACCTGGATCAACGGCGGGCGCCAAATCTTGGTCTCGGTTTACGTTGACGGCCGCACCGGAGTTGCCTTGCTCGACGTGACCGCGCAGACAATCAGCGTCGTATGGACCGACGTCGAGACGATTTCCTCCGGCTTGTTCGGCGCGGGCTTGTCGGTCGCGAATGACGGCGTCACCACCGCGGTGATTCGCCAGTCCTTCGTGCGCCCGCCGGAAATTTGGGCCGGCGAGATCGGTGACTGGAAGCCGATCACTTCGCGCAATGCAGGGCCTTGAGCCGGCGTGGGGCCCGGCGCGGAGCATTCATTGGACCAGCGACAATTTCAAAGTGCAGGGCTGGCTGCACTATCCGCCGGACGTGGATACGTCGCTGAAGCATCCGCTCGTGGTGATGGTGCACGGCGGGCCGGCGGCCATGGTTTCGCCGATGTGGCCGACGCAATGGATCGTACCAGGCAGCTCTGGCCGCCGCGGGATTTTTTGTGCTCGAGCCGAATCCGCGCGGCAGTTATGGATCGGGCGAAACGTTCACGCAGGCGAACGTGAAAGATTTCGGCTACGGCGATTTTCGCGACATCCTCGCGGGCGTAACCGAATCGCTCGCCGCCGCGCCGATTGACAACAACCGCGTGGGCATCACCGGCCATAGTTACGGCGGATTCATGACCATGTGGGCGGTGACGCAGACGGATCGCTTCAAGGCCGCGATGGCCGGCGCAGGTCTAGCGAATTTCCAGAGCTACTACGGGCGAGAACAGCATCGACCAGTGGATGATTCCGTATTTCGGCGCGTCGGTTTACGATGATCCGGCAGTCTATGCAAAGAGCTCGCCGATAACATTCATCAAGAAAGCCAAGACGCCCACGTTGATCGTAGTCGGAGATCGCGACGGCGAATGTCCCCCGCCGCAATCCTATGAATTCTGGCACGCGCTGCAGGCCAATCACACCCCGACGCAATTTGTGATCTACCCGAATGAAGGGCACATGTTCGTCAGCCCGGAGCACAACCGCGACGTGGTAGCGCGCGCCGTCGCCTGGTTCAAACATTATTTGTGAGTCA
This sequence comes from uncultured Acidobacteriota bacterium, assembly GCA_963838545.1. Classification (GTDB taxonomy): domain Bacteria; phylum Acidobacteriota; class Terriglobia; order Acidiferrales; family UBA7541; genus Palsa-147. The sequence continues at coordinate 78,680 of CAWIRL010000017.1, read as the reverse complement.
GTCTGCGGCGCGCCGCTCCCAACTTGATTGTTTTCCGCGATTCCGCGGATGTAACTCAGAATTCATGCTTCGCTGACATTCCGTTTATTTGCATGGGTTAGTTTGCACTCGCTCCACGTTGCAGATGACCCAATGCGTACACCCCGAAGTACAGACCTGATGCAACACCCCGCCGACAATGCCCCCAGGGGGCTGACGATACCCCTCGTCGGCCCCTTGATTCCTTGCTCGGAGTGCCAAGACGAGACGCTCGTTCACTTGGAATTCTTTCAGTTGTAACCCGGCTGTAACACTGGCTGGAAAGAATCGTTGGAAAGGAGAATCTTCGAAAATGATGAAGAGATTCGCTCTAGCAGTGCTGCTGCTCTCCCTGGTGGCGGCAGGCGCGGTGATGGCCGATGCGCCGGTGCTGATTAACGCGGCGGGCGCCACCTTCCCTTACCCGATTTATTCGAAATGGTTCGACGTGTACCACGATAAGAATCAGACCATCCAGATCAATTACGCCTCGGTAGGCTCCGGCGCCGGAATCGCGCAATTGACCAACGGCACCGTGGATTTTGGCGCCTCGGACGGCCCGATGAACGACGACCAGATCAAGGATTTCAAGGACAAGCGCGGAGTAGGAGTGCTGCACTTCCCGACCGTGCTGGGCGCGGCCGTGCCGACCTACAACGTGGAGGGCGTGAGCACGGATTTGAATTTCACGCAGAAGTCGTTGGCGGGCATTTACCTCGGAACGATCACGAAGTGGAACGATCCGGAAATCGCGAACGCCAACAAGGGCGTGAAATTGCCGGCGGCAGATATAGTCGTGGTACACCGCTCAGACGGCAGCGGAACGACCTACATCTGGACCGATTTCCTTTCCAAGGCAAGCCCGGACTGGTCGAGCAAAGTGGGCAAGAAAACTTCGGTGAACTGGCCGGTAGGTCTCGGCGGCAAGGGCAACGAAGGCGTTTCGGGACTGGTGAAACAGACGCCCGGCGCGATCGGCTACGTGGAACTCATTTACGTGATCCAGAACAAGATGACTTACGGCAAGGTGCAGAACGCCGACGGGAAATTCATCAAGGCGGATCTGGCCAGCGTGGCTGCAGCAGCTGCGGGCGCTGCGAAGTCCATGCCGGATGACTTCCGCGTATCGATTACGAATGCACCGGGAGCGACCGCTTACCCGATCTCCAGCTTCACCTGGCTTTTGATTCCGGAAAAGATTTCAGATGGCGCGAAGCGCGACGCGATCAAGGCCTTCCTGAAGTGGATGCTGACCACCGGACAGGACTTCAACGAAGGCCTGGCCTACGCGAGGCTGCCCAAGCCGGTAATCGAAAAAGAGATGAAGGCGATTTCACAGATCCAATAGTGATGGCAACGGCCTCCAACGCACTGGAACCAGCGGCCCCGTACCAAGCGGGGCCGCGTTCCTTTTTACGGCGATTTACCGAGGGCGATGAGATCGCACATCTCATCACTCTGGTATTCGCCGCCAGTATTTTGCTGATCACCGGAATGTTGGTCTATCAGCTCTGGATTCAGTCTCGCCTCCCGCGCAAAGAGTTTGGGTGGCATTTCTTTTTCACCAGCACGTGGGATCCAGTCGCGGGAAATTTCGGAGCGCTGCCGTTTATCTACGGCACGCTGATGACCTCGGCGCTCGCGCTCTTGATCGCCGTGCCGCTGGGATTGGGAGCGGCGGTTTTTCTATCTGAGCTCGCTCCGCGGCGCATATCGGATGCGCTGGCTTTCATGATTGATTTGCTGGCGGCGGTGCCCAGCGTGATTTATGGCGTGCTGGGAGTTTTCACCATCGTGCCGCTGATGCGCACGGTAATCGCCCCATTTTTGAAATCCACGCTGGGATTTTTGCCGTTTTTTCAGGGGCCGTCGTACGGCGTGGGCATGTTGACGGCCGGAATTGTGCTTTCGGTGATGGTGGTGCCGTTCATCATCTCCGTATCCCGCGAGGTGTTGTTGTCCGTGCCCTCGGATCAGCGCGAGGCAGCCTTGAGCCTGGGAGCCACGCGCTGGGAAGCCACGTGGAAAGTGGTCGTCCCGTATGCGCGCACGGGAATTTCCGGCTCGGTTTTTTTGGCCCTCGCCCGCGCTCTCGGCGAAACCATGGCGGTGACCATGGTCATCGGCAACGATCCGCGCATCGCAGCTTCGCTCTTCGCACCGGGATATTCCATCGCCGCGGTCATCGCCAACGAATTCACGGAAGCAACCGGCGATCTTTACATTCAGGCGCTGATCGAACTCGGCCTCGTGCTCTTTCTGATTACTTTTATTCTCAACGGCCTGGCCAGAATTCTGATCGTCACGACCCAGCGGAAGGGGTCAGCCCAGGCATGACCGCGCGAACCATTTGGCGCAAGTCGCTGAACATCGTGATGCTCAGCATCACGGGGCTCTGCGCGCTGCTCACCGTCTCGGTGCTGCTTTTCATTCTTGCGGATCTGGCCTGGCACGGAGCCTCCTCCATCAATTGGGCGTTTTTCACGCAATTGCCCAAGCCCGTCGGCGACGTGGGCGGCGGAATGGCCAACGCGATTGTGGGCAGCGGCAAGCTCCTCCTGCTGGCGTCACTTTTCGGAATGCCAATCGGAGTAATGGCGGCGATTTATTTGGCCGAGTTCGGTGGAAAAACGTTTTCGTTCATCGTGCGCTATACCACCGACCTGCTGAACGGCGTGCCTTCGATCGTGGTAGGAATTTTCGCCTATGCGGTCGTGGTTGTGCCCATGAAACATTTCTCCACGCTCGCCGGCGGATTTGCTCTGGGCGTAATGATGATTCCCATCGCCGTGCGCAGCACCGAGGAATTTCTGCGCGCCGTGCCGCGCAGTTTGCGCGAGGGCGCGATGGCGCTAGGCGCCAGTAAGTGGAAGACCATCGCGACTGTGATTGTCCCGGCGGCATTCCAGGGAATCATGACCGGATTGCTGCTGAACCTCGCCCGCGTGGCCGGAGAAACCGCGCCGCTTCTCTTTACTGCTTTCGGCAATCGTTTCTGGAGTCCGGGATGGAACCAACCCATTGCCTCCCTGCCGGCCATGATTTTCACCTACGCGCTTTCGCCCTATGAGGATTGGCACCGGCAGGCGTGGGCAGCGGGACTGGTGCTGCTCGGATTGGTGCTGTTAGTGAATATCGCGTCACGGTATTTGATGTCTCGGAGTGCATCTTTCGTAAGAAGTTGAGACGCTAGAGTTAAAGGAATAAGTATGGGAGCATCGGGTGCAGCCGCCACGGTGAGAGCCATGCAAACTGCCATACCCGCCAAAACGGAGAATGCGCAGGAAGCCGCGCAACCCCTGCGCTTCAAAATCAGCAAGGTCAATTTTTTCTACGGCACGAAACAGGCGCTCTTCGACATCAACCTGGACGTGCCCACGAATCGTGTCACCGCGCTGATCGGGCCATCCGGTTGCGGCAAATCTACTTTTCTCCGCAATTTGAATCGCATGCAGGAAACCATCCGGCACACGCGCCTCGAAGGCGAAATTCTGCTCGATGGTGCGAACATCTTGAATATGGACGTCGTAAAACTTCGCCGGCGCGTGGGCATGGTGTTTCAGCGCCCGAATCCGTTCCCGAAATCGATTTTTGACAACGTGGCCTACGGCCTGCGCATTAATGGTTACAGCGGCAGCCTCTCGGATCTGGTGGAAAAGAGTCTGCGTCGCTCGGCGCTCTGGGAAGAAGTGAAGGATAAACTGAACCACTCCGCGTACGCGCTCTCCGGCGGCCAGCAGCAGCGATTGTGCATCGCCCGCGCACTAGCCGTCGATCCTGAGGTCCTCCTGCTCGATGAGCCGTGCTCGGCTCTCGATCCCGTGACCACCGCAAAGATTGAAGAATTGATGTTCCAACTGAAAGACAGCTGCACCATGGTCATCGTCACCCACAACATGCAGCAGGCCGCGCGTTCGAGCGATTACACCGCATTTTTGCTGGACGGGAAATTGATCGAGCGCAGCGTGACTTCGGAATTGTTCACCACCCCGAAGGATGCGCGAACTGAAGCGTACATCACCGGACGCTTCGGCTGAGACACTGAGGAAATATGGAACGCCACTTTGTACATGATCTGGAGGAGCTGAAGCAGCGGCTGCTGTGGATGGGCAGCCTTGCCGAGCGCGCCGTGCACCAGGCCGTACAGGCGGTGCTCGACGTCGAGGAAAATCTCGCCGAGACGGTGCTCGAAGAAGAAAACGCCATCAATGAAATGCAGATGGAGATTGACGATCGCGTCACGCGCTTGCTCGCGCAGCAGCAGCTCGTCGCCATCGATCTGCGCTTTATTCTCGCGGTCTCGCGCATAAATAACGATCTCGAGCGCATCGGCGATCAGGCGGTAAATATCGCCCAATCCGCCCTGCGCATCCTGCGCCATCCGCAAGTAAAGCCCTATGTGGATTTGCCGCGCATGAGCGAGATCGCCGAAAAAATGGTCCGCGACAGTTTGGACGCCCTGGTTCGCGGCGATATCGATCTCGCCCGCAGCGTCCTGGCCCGCGATGATCAAGTAGATTTGCTCCGCGATCAAATGTTTCGCGAGCTCCTAACCTACATGATGGAAAATTCCGCGGTAGTATTCCCAGCTTTTGAACTAATTCTAGTAGCCAAGAATCTCGAACGCATTGGTGACCACGCCACAAACATAGCCGAGGACGTAATCTACATAGTAGCCGGCCGCGACGTACGACACCCAGCCCTAGATCGCCGATAACCGAATCCACGCCCCTTTGTAGCACAGCACTCCTGAGTGGCTGTGCTACGCGGGTTTCGCCACGCGGTCGCGGGCCTCATTCACGGAACGAACTAGAGCGGAGACGTCCGCCTGCGTGGTGCGGAAATTGGTGATGCAGGCGCGCAGAACGGATTGATTTCCGCCGATACGCGTGGTGGAAATCCATGCTTCGCCCGAGCCCACGACTTGCTGAACGATGCTCTCGAGATACGCGGCTGCGTCGGTATGCTGGCTGCGCGGGTCGGTGAAGCAGACGACGGGCAGCGGCGTGGAATTTGCGATTTTCCATCCGGCGGCGGCGAGCTCGCTGCGGAGCGCTTCGCCCATGGCCGTCATGTAACGGAGAGCCTGCGCGTACCCTTCCCATCCGGCGACGGCGAGCGAGAGAAAAACTTTCAGCCCAATGAAGCGCCGCGACCATTGCAGCGAATGTGCCAGCGGATCGGCGACGCCTTCAGCTTTCGGCGGCACGTAGGCTGCTTCGATGCCAAAAGTGCGGCTGAGAATTTCAGGATGGCGCGTGAGATAAATTCCCGCGGCGACAGGCACGGAGAGCCACTTGTGCGCGTCGAGGGTGATGGAATCGCCGCGCTCGATGCCATCGAGCAGCGGGCGCAGCTCCGGAACCAATGCGGCGGCGCCTCCCCAGGCGGCGTCCACGTGCAGCCACAGTTTCTCTTCCGCGGCGATGGCGGCGATTTCTGGAAGCGGATCAATGGCGCCGGCATTCGTGGTGCCCGCGGTGGCAATCAAGAGAAATGGCGCGTGGCCAGCCAGGCGGTCTTCGCGAATGGCGGATTTCAAGCGCTCGACATTCATTCGCAGATCGGCATCGGCGGGAATTTCGCGCACGGCGTCGAGACCCAAGCCCGTGAGGCGCGCGAATTTGTGGATGGAGTGATGCGATTCCGCGGAAGCATAAAGCACCGGCTGCAACTTGATTGCGCGCATGCCGCGCGTTTGCCATTCGGGAAATTTCGCGGTGATGGCGGTGAGCAGCGCGGTTTGATTTGCTTCCGAGCCGCCGGACGTGAAAGTGCCGTCGGTTTGGCGCGGATCGTATCCGAAGCGTTCGCCGAATGCGCGGATGAGAAATTGCTCGACCTCGACGGCGAAGGGACTGTGTTTCCACGCCGCGAGCTGTGGATTCATGGCCGCGACGAGTGTATCGGCGGCAATGCCCATGGCCGTTGGCGCGGGATTGAAGAGGCCGAAGTAGCGCGGATGCGAGACCTGCACGTGCGTGCGGCTCATGCCGTCGGCGGCGAGCCGCAGAGCTTCGGGTGGCGACATCGGCTTCGCGAAATCCACGCGCGCGAGGAGTTCGCGGACTTGCGGGGGCGTCATTTCATTCACGACCGGCTTGTCGGGGATGGCGGTGATGAAATCTTCGATGACGCGATCAACTTGCGACCAAAGGGCGAGGCGTTCCGCGGCATTGAGCAGCATCGGGTCGCGCGGTGAGGATGAAGATGAATGTTCGTCGTTCATGAAGAAACCATAGCTGCCAGCCGGCGTTTCGTATCGCAACTAACCGCGGTTTGGTAGCGCCGGTTTATCCTGAATGTAGCCGAAGGACGTCCCCGCCGGCTCTTACGAGCGCAAATTCTACAAAGGGCACAGTTCACGAGCGGACTTCGCTAGTAAGATAGCGCAATCTATTTGACGCTTCGCGCCGCACATGATCTCTACCCTCGCCGGCTTTCGTGCTCGTCGGATGCCGGCCGCTACCAAACCTATGGAGCGCCGATCAAGGCAACACTCATCCGCGGACTGCGCAAGTAAAATCGGTGCTACTAAGCGCGGGCGCTGCGCGCGGCCGGCTTTTTGGCCTCGTGCTCGATTAGAGCCTGTTTGCGCGATAGGCCCCAGCGATAGCCTGCTAGATTTCCGTCTTCGCGAACTACGCGATGGCAGGGGACGACGATCGAAACCGGATTCGTCGCGCAGGCGCGAGCGACCGCGCGCACTGCGTTCGGCTTGCCAATCGCGCGCGCGACTTGCGTATACGTGCGCGTGGTGCCGTACGGAATCTTGCGCAACTCTTCCCACACGCGGCGCTGAAACGCGGTGGCCTGCACGTCTGTCGGCAAATCGAGATGCGGGGCGCGGCCGCTCAGATGTTCCACGATCTTGCCGACCCAATTCTCGAGGCCGTGGCGGTCGCGGCTGATATGCGCGTTCGGATATTCGCGGCGCAATTCGGATTCCAGCTTCGCATCATTCTCGCCGAGATAAACGGCGCTGACGCCGCGATCGGTGGCAGCTACCAGCACGCGGCCCAGCGGCGAAGCGGCGATCGTATAGTGAATTTCCATTCCAGCGCCGCCGCGGCGGTAAGTTGCGGGCGTCATGCCCAGTTGCTGCGGTGCGCGTTCGTAGAGTCTGCTGCTCGATCCAAAACCTGCGTCGTAAAGTGCGGTGGTCACGTCGTCTCCTTTTTTGAGGCGGGATTTCAATCGGCGCATGCGATGCGCATCCACATATTGGCGCGGGGTGATGCCGGTGACGCGGCGAAAGGCGCGCTCGAGCGAGTGCGCGCTCAGGCCCGAAAGCGAGGCGAGCGCCGCCAGAGTGAGCGAAGATTCGTCGCCGGTCTGATCGGCAAGCGTAGTTTCAATGTGACGGCAAATTCGCGCCACATCGGGGGCATGAGGATCAGCCACCTTCGCTTGCTTTGGCCTGCAACGGAGGCAGGGGCGAAAACCCTTGCTCTCCGCATCCGCCGGCACGCGGAAGAAAAGCACCTGCGCCAGCCGCGGCTTTCGCGAAGGGCACGACGGGCGGCAATAAATGCCCGTCGAACGCACGGCGTAAACAAAGGCTCCGTCCGCCACGCGATTTCGCGACTGCACGGCAAGCCAGCGCGAATCGCGTTCGGCGCTGTCCGTGCGGCTGGCGATTTGCTGATGCGCTGCGTTCATGAGTCCGCTCTCAATTTCACTTCAAATCCGCACCCAACTTACCTTTAGACGCGACGCGAGACTATCCGATTCTTGCGCGCAAAGTGCGCGAGCGCGAGCCAAAATTCGGAGGCGCCAAATTTTGGCACCCGCCAATTTGGGACCGGGATGGTTCCAGTACTATGAATCCAAAGTGTTTACTCTTTGGCCCAAGAGCCTGCCGCACTGCGTTGACCGCATCGCCGGAATCCGGGATATTGCTCGCACCCGGTATCACCTGCCGGGAGACCTGGGGGGGTCCTAAGAAATGGCAGCGGCGCGCGACCTGTTCGGCGAGCTGGGTGTCAACGCTTTCCGAAAAGAAGCAAACGATCCGGCCGAAGCAACGAAACGGCTGGAGGTTGTTCGCCCGCACCGGGTCTTCCTGGTTCCCACGCATGCGGTTGGGCTTCCTTTTGAACGGCGCGATTGCCCGCGCGCGGTTCTGAATCTTCCTCTACGGCTTACGAAAGTGAATGGGCAGGCCCAGCCCCTCCCCATTACGCTCGTGACCAAGAATATCAGCTCGAACGGCGTCTTTTTTCTTGCGCCATGCGAAATTGAAGTTGGCGCGGGGATCGAGATGGAAGTTGGGTTGATAGGACGGCCTTTGGGGCAAGGCAGCGTGCAGATGCGGACAGCGGCGCATGTGGTGCGCGTGGAAGAATGTGCAACGCCGGGCTGGCGCGGGTATGCTGCGACCTTTGATGATATTGATTTCCGCCGCGACGAACCGCTTCCGCCGAGATTCGCCTAGCAGCAATACTCTGCAGGCCATTCACGCCAAATCCTTTCTATTTTTTGCTACGATCTTGCAGCCGTGACTCCTCGCCGCTTTCCCGCTCGCGCGATTCTTCTCGATTGGGATGGAACGCTGCTTAATTCCTACGCCGCGGATTCTAGCGCTTATTTGCAAATGTTCCGCGCGCTGGGGATTGATTGGGGGCTGCGCGAGCTGGCGCGACACTACTCGCCGAACTGGTTCAACGTCTATCGCGCGGCGCGATTGCCGCGGAAATCGTGGGCGGATGCGGACCGGCTGTGGCACGAAGCGTATGGGAAAGAATCGCCGAAATTGCTGGCCGGAGCGCGCGCCGCTTTGGAGCGCATGGCCGGGCGATTTACGCTCGGAGTGGTGACGAGCGGAAACCGCGATCGAGTTACGCTGCAATTGCGCGAGTTTCGTCTGGACGAGCATTTCAGCGTCTGCGTGTGTGCGGAAGACGCGGCGCATCGCAAGCCGCATCCGGCGCCGCTGAATTTGGCGTTGAAAAAATTGAAGCTTGATCCTGATTCGTGCATCTACGTGGGCGACGCGCCCGAGGATATCGAGATGGCGCGGCGCGCTCGCGTGCGCGTCTTCGGAGTGTGCGGGCCGTTTCCGACGGCCGCGCGAGTTCGCAAAGCGAAACCCGATTTGATGTTGGCGTCAATCGCGGAACTGCCGCGGCGAATCGTGCCGATGTAGAGCGTGGGCGATGCTGCGGCGCCGGCCTGATGAAAGTTCCGACGCTGCTCAGTTGGGTTTTGCCGGCGGAGGTGCGGCCGGCGGCGCGGGAGTTGTGGACTCGGAAATCGGATTCGGCTGGAAATTGCTGGAGCGCACCACTAGCTTCAGCGGAATGCTATCGCCCTTCGGCGGCGTGATGGTGTCCTCCGAGCTGATGTACGTGGGAAACCAGTATTGCCCGGCGATATTTTCGCGATAGGTGTCGAACATCGCGAACGGCAATTGCGTGCCCTCCGCTTCCACTTCGCGCACGAATTTTCCGGAGGTCTTCACAATCGCGAAATCTTTCTGGTCCACCCAGATCACGCCGTTGAAAAAGCGGCGCGTGCGCGACAATTGCTTCGGCTCGACGCGAAAAATAAAAGTGTCTATCTCATCCACCTTCTCGGTGCCTTGATATTTCAATTTGTAGTTCGGCAGCTCGTCCGGCGTGAGAATGAAAAGCGGCAGGCTGGCGATAATTTTTACGTCCTCGAGCGTAAAGGAAGTTTGCTTCAGCGTGGAAACCGGCTGCTTCACGATGCGTTCGTAGCGCTGGCCATCCGACTTCATATACATTTCGCCGGTAACCAGAAATTCGCCGCCGGGATTGGTTTCTTCCTGCACCTTTACCGACATCGTGAAAGAATATTGGTCGTAGGCTTTCTTCATGCGCTCTTCATTGGCCGCGAAACGATGGATAATTTCGTCCTCCGGCACGGGAGGCGGCTGCGCGCTCAAATTCACAGGCGTCTTGGTCACTTCGGATTTGGGCGGAGCGGCGACGGGGCCTTGCGTCTGCGCGAAGGCGATGCGCGTGGGAGCTAGAAGAAATATTGCCGCCGCTGCGGCTAGAATTGCGAATCGGTTCACTGGTTGAGCCTCAGAAAGTTAGATGCAGGCGGCGCGCCGGAGGCTGGCAAATTCTCTCTGGCACACTGCGGCGCACAGACTTCGACGAGGCTACGCGCGGAGATGATCGGCCTGCCAGTTGCGTACCATCCCCTTGATCGTTTTCTGATCGATTAGGTTTTCATCCAGCACCTTACGCGCAAGCTCCGGCAACTCCGAGTCACTCGCGAATCGCAACGCGATCAATTGGCCGGGGCGAAATTCCTCGATGCGCGCGCGCAGATCCGGCGGCAATACTTCCCGCATCCGCAGCCGCATCTCGAGGCGGATTACGCGGTTCTGCACGGTCAGTGCAAAAGTGCGGCCGAAGAACGCCACGAGCATGAGAGCCGCGGCGGTAATTGCGGCAATGGTTGTGTCGGCGGAGAAATGCTTTACGGCTCGGCCAAGCGCCCACCCGAAGTTCAGTATCAATGCCGGCAGCACAAAGAAGTGAAATAAAGGCACCAATCGCGAATGATTTTTGAAATTCTGCTCCATGGCAGCTCCTCTTTTCCCCAGTTCCCGCACTCATCTTAGTTCTCAGCGCCGCGATTCTAGCAGAACTGGCAGAGCAGCATCGCGCCACGCAAGGCCGCGACGACGTGCGAGGGGATTCGCGGCCGCGCTTAATCGAGATCCAAAACTCGCATGCGAAATTTGGCCTGCCACTTCGCGCCGGGCTTTAGCGCCGCCGAATGTAGTTCGATCAGAGCCGAATATCTCTTAGGTTGAATGATGATGCGGCCGGAATCCCAATCGAGCGCAATTCCCGGACGGCCCGGCGTGCGCACTTCCAGGTGATTAGCATCGGCAGAAATTTCCAGCGCAGTGCCGCCGGGAGAAAAATCCTGACAATTCGCACCCTCCGTCGAGTTCGCAGGCGCCGCAGCGGTGCCTGCAGCCGCACCCGCGTCACCTGGCGTGGGAGAAGCGTCTCGCGACCGCGCGACGCCACGCCGCTTCTGCTTCGATGGCGTCGCCGCAACAGACGGCACGCTCGTCTGCTCCTCCGCGGAGTTTTGCGGCGGCACATTCGACCAGCAGAATTTCGTCAATCGGCCCGGCTCGTCTACCGCAGGGATCGAATCCGCAACAATGAATGACTGCGACGGATCGCCGGCAGCTGCGACTTTCTCTGCTGTGCCACCTCCAGCGGCGCCCTCGCCAGCCTCGCCTGCCCCAGCGCTATCGCCGAGCGCAACGCGATAACTGACGCTCAGCGACTTCCCCTGCAATTCGATCTTCTTCTCGATATCCGCGCCGAATGGAAAAACATCCGGCGCGTGAACCCTCATTTGCAGCCCCGTATTTTTATGGCCGGAAATCCACTCCGCCTCATAAGCGCGATTGAAAAGCCCATAGCGCCCGCGCGCACGCTCCGGCGAAATTCCCGGCGGATTCGGGGTAAAAGCAAATCCATCCCGCAACGCCCCCACGCTGCTGAGCACGTCAAATCCGGAGCCTTTATCCGCCAGCGCGATCGCGCGCCCTCCGCTCGCCGGCGATAAAATCAACCTCTCGTCAACATTCTCGAGCACCCATTCGATCGCGCCGTCGCCGTCAAAGTCGTAGCGGTAAGGAGTCGTCGCATCGGCGCGCAGCGGCACGAAAAAAACCGCCGAATGTTTGCGGTCATGGCCCTCGCGCGCTTCGATATTTCCGCGCAGCAATCCATTTTCATCGGGATCGGAAACCTTGTGCGCGGAATCCTCGGCCGCGGGCGGCTTCAGCTTCGTGCTATCCACGGCAATCTGTCCCGGCGCGATCCGCAAACTCGCCGATCCTTTATAAGGTCCGCTGACATTCACTTCGATATCGCCTTTGAAATCGCGATCCGTGTTGCTGGCTTCAAAGGCCACGCGCACGGCCTTGGGATCGTCCACCGCAATCAGGGGCGGCGAACTGCCCAGATTCGCGCCGGGCCCGAGCGGCATGCGCACCGCGTTGACCACCGACAATTCAGAAATTCCCCGCCCACGATCCGATTCGCGCGCCACCAATGGCACATGCGGCGCATAGGGCAATTGCACTTTCAGCAGCCGGCGGTAGCTGGGCGCGGCGCCGCGCGAAATCGTCAGCGCGAGTTCATGGCGCTCCGGCGACCATCTTGATTCCGGCGTCGTCTCCTCCACTTCCACATGCGACGGCGCCTGCTCGAGGTGCAGCCGAATTTCCGCGCGCGACGGCGCATAAAACGAAAGTTGCAGCGTCTTCCCTTCGCGCGCCGCGCTCACCAACTCCGCTCCCGATGCAGAAACTTCGTCCGCGCAATTCGGCGGCGGCTTTTCATCCAGGCAGAGCGACACGCCGAGTGGAAGCAGCAGGGATTCGCGCGGCGGCACGGTAACGTCGAGTGTTGGCCGTGGCGCGGACGAGTCGCCAGCGGAAGACGCTGTCGGAAGGAGGAACGCCACGGAAGCGTCAATTGCGTCCTGACTATTCAGATTGATCACGCTCAACCAGCCGTGCCCGCTCGTGCGTGCTCCGAGTTTGCCGGTGCCTTCATTGCTGACCAACTCGGTTACGACCAGGCTGCTCGCTTGCATTGGATTGCCTTCGATCGTCACCGCCGGACGAACGCCCGCCTGCTCCAATACTTTGCTCAGCGCGCGAAGATTCCACTCGGCATTTTGCTGCTCGCGATTCTCGACGAAGCTCTGCTTCAAATTAATCCACGAGAAAAAATCCTTGGAAGACTCGATCACGTGCCCGCTGCCGAACGACCACTTTAGCAATCCGATGTCCGACGGCTCCGAGTCCGATGATGGCGCAGCATCCTTCCAGAGTTCACCAATCACTTTCCCGGCCGGGCGATGCGGAAAAACGAAAAGCGTCCCGCCGCCGCGCACGTATTCCACCAGCGCATGCTGCGATTTTTCCGATAGCTCGAGCGGCGCCGGCCCGGCGCCGGAATTTCCTTCCGCTCCCGCGCTCCCGGCGGCGCTTGCTCCCGGATCCGCGGTGGAATCAAAAACCGGCAGCAGCACAATCGGATCGCGCAGCAGTTGCTCCTCCAGCTGAAATTCAGGATCGAGCAACTCGCTCGACAAATGATCGAGCTGCGCGAGCCGTTCTATTTTCTGCACGCTCGCGGAGACGCGGTGAATATCGGCGGCCGTCAAAGCGCTTTGGTCGTAAGCGCCGATGGAATAGACGATCCCGAAATCCGCGCGCTTGTGCGCCGCCGCAATCTGCGGTCCCCAGCGCATCAAAATTTCGCTGCTGCGATCGATGGCGTCGAAACGGCGCCGCGAGTGACCGTTGGGATCGAGCGCCGCGTTCCACAAATAATTTTGATTCGCCCAGGGCACAGACCAGCCGGCAGGCGTTACGCTATCCTGCAGCGGAAAATAATTTATGCCGTGAAGGCCGTGCGCGAGGAAGAGCCGCGTGCTATCGAGCGTATTTTCCGCGTCGCTCTCGAGAGGGCGATCGTCGTCGCCGGGCGCGTACCAACCGGCCTGATATTCGATCAGCGCCGGCGGGAAATTCGGCTGCGTCTTGAGTTCTTCGGTGAAGAACTCGATTGTCGCGGCATCTTCCGCCGAAAGTTCGCGTTCTCTCAGTGCGCTGCTCGAGTCGGATCGCATGTACCACTGACCCATCGCGGCAATCGGCTCGCTGGCCGCCGAGCCTGCGGCAGAATCGTGCGCGTCCGTGGGATTCACGAAAACCGGGGCGCCGACGCCGCCGTTGCGCAGCGCCTGGCGCAGAGTTTCGAGATATCGCCAAAAGCTTGCGCCCATTCGATTCGCGCGGCCGCTGCCCATGTCGTCATCGAGTTGCACGAAAAGCAGCGCCGCATTCGCAGACCCGGCACTCCGATCCTTCGCCGCTCGGACGCCGCTCGCCGGCTTCGTTGCGCCCTCGCCGGCAGACGCACCGGCAGACGCGCCTGCAGACGCCGCGCCACTGTCTCCGCGCCGTAACGCGTCAAACGGAGACAGCTCACGCCCGACAGCCGCGAGCCATTTCTGCGCCGCATCCATGTAAACCGGATTCGCGCTCCAGGCCTGCGCCGCGGCCTCCGCATCTCGCGAAGCCAATCCGGCCAGCGGCGGATAGCGGCCCTCGAGCAAATCCACATTGTCCATGCGGTATTCCGCGGGCAGCGCCGCCTCAAAATCAGCGCGCGCAAGCAGCCATTCCGGCAAGCCGCCGTAGCGCCATTCATTCAGGATCAGCGGACCCGGCCGCGCGATGAGTTTCAGATTTTTGTCCGCGAGCATTTTCAGCAGCGCGCGCAAATCGCGGCGCGGATTCGTGTGCCCGTCGAAATCGAATTGCCCTTCCTTCAGTTCGTGCCAGTTCCAGGGAATGTAAATATCAATGGTGTTGATTCCTAGCGCGCGATAGCGCTCCAGCGAAACTTCCCAAAGATCTTGCGGAATGCGGTAATAGAAAAACGCGGCCGAGTGAATGAAAAACGGCTCGCCATTGACGCGCAGCTCCGGATAGCCACCGTGCACGACAACCTCAACGCCGCGCGCATCCGTAGAAGTTGGCGCAGATTGCGCAGCCGCTGGCGCATTGCCGGACGCCGGACTGTAGGCCGTCGGTTGCAAGCCCGCCGGGCTTTGCGATGACGCTGAGACGTGAGGGCGGGGTGGCGCCGGTCTAGCCGCGGCAAACATAATCGTTCCAATTGCAAACAAGCCGAATATGAGGACAAATCCAGTGCGGCGTGAGCGTGGGGAAGCAGGCATATCGGCTTGAGCGGTTAGAGGAGCGATAGGCCAATGATTCTGACACGACTTCGCGCGATTGTCAGTGCCAGGCGCGCACCGGCCGGCCGAGTTCTATCTTGTAGATGGATCGTACTTAAATTCAGAAGCGGAACCTATTTCGCGTCCGCGGTGTCGAACTAATATGCTCATTAAACAGTTTCAGCTCTATCCAACGTGGTCAGACGTGTGGCACAACCTTCCAATTTTGGCTCGGATATTTCTGCTGTTGCTGTCCGCATTCTGCATCTACTTGATTTGTTCACTCACCGCTATTCTGCTGCGCCTTCGCTCCCTGTCGAGATATCTCGACGCTAAGAGCTACGTAACTCTCCAACGATCTTTCATTCCGCTGAGTCAGCGACTGGCGAATCTTCGTGAAATGACTAACGTGGTGTTCTGTTTGTTCCTTCTTGTCTTTTTTCTCGGAATGCAAGCAGCGTATTGGACTGTTGCTGACGGCAAGTTGCCGGTGTGGGCTTTAATTCTCGAAAATATGAAAATTTATTTCATGTTCGGCGGCGTGGTTTCCACCGCCCTTCTGGCGCTTCATCTCGCTCAGTGGTTTACATCCGCTCGAGTTCGCTCCGTTGAATTCCGGCTAGACGCCAACAGCCCGGATTGATCGTTTGCACTCGCCAAGTCTGCTAAAATCGCGCGCTTGCGGCCAGCGCGCCGCGCACGTCGTGAATGAGAAGCTCCAAGCGAAGCTCTTTCTCGTCTCTGGAATGGTGCAGGGCGTGGGCTACCGTTTCTTTGCGGAGCGCCTGGCGGCGCAGCTTGGAATCCGCGGCTATGCCAAGAATCTCCGCGACGGCCGCGTGGAAATTTATGCCATCGGCCCGCCTGATGCGCTCGTTTCGTTTCGCGCGTCGCTCGAACGCGGGCCGCATTCAGCGGAGGTTTCCGGCGTCGAAGCCGAGGATCGCCCGATCGATCAGCGCTATGCCAACGATTTTTCGATCGAGCACGAGTGGTGAACACAGTGGATCAGCGCAAGGCAAGCGGCCCCACGAAAGGATCGCCGAATGGACAACCTGAAAAAACTAATCCGCGAAATTCCCGATTATCCCAAGCCGGGCATTCTCTTCTACGACATCACCACTCTGCTCGGCGATAAAAACGGCTTCCACGAAATGGTCGACAAACTCTGCGACTCACTACAAGGCCGCCAGGTAGACAAAGTCGCGGGCATCGAGGCGCGCGGTTTTATTTTTGGTCCCGCGCTGGCCTATCGCCTGAACGCCGGCTTCATTCCCATTCGCAAGCCGAATAAGCTCCCGTGGAAACGCGCCGAAGTGAGCTACCAGCTCGAATACGGCACCGACACGCTAGAAATGCATCAGGACGCCGTCAAGCCCGGCGAAAGCATTCTGACTCTGCGACGATCTTCTGGCCACCGGCGGCACCGCTGCCGCGGCGGTCAAGCTGGTGCGGCAATTGGGTGGCCAGACGTGGTCGGCGCGTCTTCGCCGTGGAATTAAATTTCCTTAAGGGCCGCGCCAAACTTCCCGGTGTGGATGTCTTCTCGCTGATGCAGTACGACAAATAAATCGCGCTAGGGAGCGCTCCCGCAGCGCCCGCTCCCGTCACCGGCTTCCCGCCGCCGCCCGGCAATCGCGACTTCGCTCCGCCCGCAGTCTCGCCGCGAATCAGCGCGTCAATCTCCGCATACGCATAAATCGTCGGCGCGTGATTGGCCATCAATCCGCCGGTATCCGCCGTGGGCCCGTAATTACTATGCAAATCGTGTCCCAACATGCGCAGCATGGCCATCTGCTGCCCGCGATGATGCGACGTATGCGCGATGCGCCGGGTGACGATCCACGCACGCGACGCGGCACATCGAAAAATTTCGCGCCTTCTTGCCACCACGCTTCTTTCTTTCCGCGCAGTTCGTCGAGCCGCTTGCCGCTATCCTCCGCATATCTGCGGATGAATTCGAGCCGCGTCTCCGGCTTCGGCAAAGGCGGCGCGCCCACGTCAATGCCGATCATGGTGCGAAACCACAAATCCTCGCTCACGCACTGATGCACCATCTGCTCGTGCACGCTCCGCCCTCGCGGATCTCCCTCGCGCGGCCGGAAATCCAGATCTTCATCGCGAAATTCGCTCCACACGCTGACTACTTTGATCCGCTCCGTCTCATACGTTTCGACAAGGAAATCGTAAATCATGCGCTTGACCCTCGCTCGTCCGGCCGGCTGCGTTTGTCAGACGCGCCGCTCTTTCCGCGTTGCCGCACTACTTCGAAGAGTACTACGCCCGCGGCCACGGAAACATTCAGCGAGCGCACCGGCCCCGTCGTGGGGATTGACACGACGTAGTCGCAGCGCTTGCGCGTCAATTCGTGCAACCCATGCCCTTCACCGCCGAGCACGATGCCGATCGAGCTCTTATAGTCCGCCTCCGTGTAATTTCGCTCGCCGCGTTCATCGAGCCCGATCAGCCAATAGCCCACTTCCTTCAATTGCTCCATCGCGCGCACCAGATTTTTCACGCGCGCCACGGGCAAATGTTCGAGCGCTCCGGCCGATGCTCGCGAAACGCTGTCCGTCAATCCCGCGGCGCGGCGCTCCGGAATTACCACTCCCTGCGCGCCGGCTGCCAGCGCCGTGCGCACGATCGCCCCGAGATTTTGCGGATCCTCCACGCCATCAAGCAGCACGATCAGCGAGCGATCCGATTTTTGCGCCAGCAAATCCTCCAGCTCGACGGCCGCTCGCGAAGCCGCCAGCGCGATCACGCCCTGATGTTCGCGCGTGCCCGCAAGGCGATCGATCTGCACGCGCTCCTCGAAGCGCACCGGCACCCCGCGCTCGCGCGCCCGACGCACAAGATTTTCCATGCGCCCGCCATGCCGCCCACTGGCGATCACGATGCGATCGAGCGGCCGTCGCGCCTCCAGGCGCTCTCTTCCACGGCATGAATTCCCAACTCCGCCACAATAGCTCACTTTTTCGTCCGCCGCTTAATCCAAGCGCGGCGCGGCGCAAAATTCCAACATTCGCTCGCCGCGTTCCTTTCACGCGCGCAGCAAAATCTACGCAAGCCGCCGAATCCAGCAGCAAAATCACTCGATCCAATTCTCCTTCACCGGCGCGCCCGGCCAGCGCCAAACGAATAGGATGAAATAATTCGCGGCTGCGATGCCGTACCCGCGCCTTGAGCGCTTCGATGATTTCCTTGAATCGCTGCGAATCGATCGCCGCGCCATCGAGCACCAGTTTCGCCAACTCCCGAATCACTTCCCTCGCGCCAGTGCGCGTCAACACCGCCTGGGCCTCGGGCGACGCAAAGATCGCCGCCGCATCGTAATGAAATATCAGCTCGAGCAAGTCACTCAGCGCCGCGCGATCACTGGCATGCGCTCCGAGAACGCCGCCGCACTCTCAAGCCACGCCGCAATCTGCGGCGCGGCGTTCTCGCCCTCAGCCGCAGCATCGCCGCTTCGCACGATCCAACCGCGCTCGCGCAGAATTTCCTCCACGTCGCCTGCCGCAAAGACATTCGCCGCAAGATCAACCGGCGAGGACGATTCCGCAGCAGCCGTCGAATCGGGATTTTCGTTCATGGCAGAACGCGCGATCAGGACTCGATGGTGGCGACAGCATGCGCTGCGATGGCCTCGCCGCGCCCAATCGCATCCACGCCTTCGTTCGTTTTCGCTTTCAGATTAATTTGCTCGGCGGCGATTCCCAACGCCCGCGCCAGCACTGTCCGCATGGCCGCAAAGTGCGGCGTCAATTTCGGCTTCTCGGTGATCACCACGGCATCGATATGCGCGATGCGGCAGCCGCGCTCGTCCAGCAATTTTCGAGTCTGTTCCAGAAATAACAAACTCGAAACGCCTTTCCACTTCGCATCCGTATCCGGAAAATGCGTGCCGATGTCCCCAAGCCCGCCAGCCCCCAAAAGCGCGTCGCAAATCGCATGGCTCAAAACATCGCCGTCCGAATGTCCCTGCGGCCCCTTCGCAAATTCCAATTCCACCCCGCCCAAAATAAGCTTCCGCCCCTCGACAAGCCGATGTAGATCGTAAGCAATGCCGGTTTGCGTTTGTGGAATCCGCGAGGTGTCGGTTCGTCCTTCCAACCGGCAGAGGGATTCCAATCGCTCAGAAGTCGCTCCCGCCCGCGCCAGCCGAGCGCCGAGTTCAGGATCTGTTTCAACAATTCCGCAGACAATGTGGATCGGCGAGATTTGCTTCAAACGATATTTCTTCGCGGTGCTATAAGCCGCCTGCATCGCTCTCACAAAATCTGGGCTGGGATGAGATAGATAGCCGACGTCTTTCCCTGCCGAGTCGTTTTGCGGCCAATCAGATGGAATCGGCTCTAAGTCGATTCCAGCGTCTGAAAGATCAAATCCATCCAGGATGTCCGGAGTTTGATGCCGGATCGCTCGCAGCATATGCGTATTTCCGAGAGATGCGCTTTGCTCAGTCGCAGCCGCCTTCATCGCGGACTGAAAGCACATCATCCCTTTCATGCTCAGACAACGGAGCGGTTCGAGATCTTCAAAATTCATCCCTGAGTCACCCGCTCCTGCTCCAAATAAAATCGCGCCAAATCCATATCCGCCGGCCGCGTAATCTTCAAATTCCGCTCCGAACCCACCACCACGTACACATCCTTCCCGATCCGCTCCACCAGCGAAGCCTCATCCGACGCCGTCACTCCATCAGCTTCCGCCCGCGCAAACGCCTCGCGCAAAATCTCGTAGCGAAACGCCTGCGGCGTCTGCGCCAGCACAATTCGCTCCCGCGGAATCGTGCGCCACAATCCGCGCCACATCCTCCGGCAAACGCTCGCGCTTCACTTCCTTCACCGTATCAATCGCCGGAATTCCCAAAATCACCGCACCGCGTTCGCGCGCCTCAGCGATCAACCGATCGAGCTGCTCCACGGTCACAAACGGCCGCACCGCATCATGCACCATCACGATTTCCGTCTCCGCAGCCACTTGCCCCAACGCGTTCGCCACCGATTGCTGCCGCGTCTCCCCGCCGTGCACCACGCGCGCCGGCCGCCCGATCCGCGCCTTGCTTACGCGGTCCTCCAAAAACGAAAGCTCATCCGCCCGCGTCGCCAAAATAAAATCCGTAATCGCCGAGCACGCCGCCAGCCGCCGCAGAGTAAAAATCACCAGCGGCTCGCCGCCCAATTCCAAAAATTGCTTCGGCGTCTCCGCGCCCATGCGCGTCCCAAGTCCAGCCGCAGGCAATATGGCAGTGATTCGATTCATGGCAGGACACCGAGTCTATCGCAACTGCGGTGCAATGAGAATTTTCAGATGAGGAGAACCTATCGCGCGTCCGAACCAAACTAAGAAACCAACCCGCTCACGATCTTCCCGGCTCCGGATAATAAGGCCGCGGCGGACGCTCCGGCCCTCCCGTCGATTCCACCGAGCGCGGCCCCGCAGGTTCCGCAGCCGCCACCGCCGCCGAAGCCGACCGTTCGTCATACCGCCCGAAGATCATTTTCCCCGCGGTAGTCTGATGCACCGAAGTAACGATAATATCCACCGTCTTGTTGATCATCTTCCGCGCCGCGTCCACCACCACCATCGTGCCATCATCCAGATACGCCACTCCCTGATTGTATTCCTTGCCCTCTCGCAAAATAAAAACGCGCATCGTCTCGCCCGGCAGCACCACCGGCTTCAAAGCGTTCGCCAGCTGATTCACATTCAAAATCTCGATCCCCTGCAGTGTCGCCACCTTATTCAAATTGAAATCGTTGGTAATTATTTTCGCGTCATATCGCTTCGCCAATTCAATCAATTTCATATCCACATCCGGCACATTCTGAAAATCATCCTCGGCGATCTGCACGTCCAAATTCGGAATCTTCTGGATCCGCTGCAGTACTTCCAACCCGCGCCGCCCGCGCTGCCGCTTCAAAGGATCGGCCGAGTCCGCCACCAACTGCAATTCCCGCAGCACGAATTGCGGAATCACCACCGCGCCATCCAAAAACTGCGCCTCGGCGATATCCGCGATGCGCCCATCAATAATCACGCTGGTATCCAACACCTTGAACGTATGCCGCATATTCCGCTCGCTGCCGAATAGCCCGCCGAGCGCCTGCAAATTCAGCATGTCGCCTTTATTCGCGCCCACGATCAATCCCACATAAGTCATCACCAGAAACACGATCAAACTCAAAAACGACCTCTCCCCATCCGGCATGCTCGTATTCGCCAGTACCAGCGAGGTCAGATACGCTCCCAGAATCCCCAAAATCGATCCAGTCACCGCTCCAATCAGCCGCCGCAAACTCGCCCGCCGCAGACGCACTTCGAACAGCACGATGGCAATCGCGAACGCCAGTCCGGCCATCGAAGCCATCATCTTTGACAATCGAAACGGCTGAAAGTGATATCCCGCGGCGATGCAAACAATCACGAACACAATCCGAATTCCCAGCATGTCCCAGAACGAACCCACATTCGCGTCCGCCGATCGCGAAAGCACTGTGGGACGGTGCTGCGGAGATTCGGAAATTCCCGGGGACGGCGTTCGAGGCAATGGACTAGGATTGCGTGCCATACAAACCCCTTATAATCGAATAAATTTATGAATCTCAATACCCAGATTCCAGACGGAGACCTGCCGTTGCCCCATCCGTTATGAAAGTTAGAATCTCCCGGCGACCAATATGAAATTATGAATGCCGTTATCCCGGAGTATAACACCACTTTTGCAGCCTCAATTCACCTGAACGATAATTCCCTCATCCGCGCGCAAAGACGTGCTCTCGCCCACGTTTTCCCCGGCACGATCGAGATGCGTGGAAAGCAGCACTCGTCCGGCCGGATGCGAAACTCGCAAGGGCTCATGCCCCAGGTTCAGCGCAATCGCCAGCCGTTCATTCCCCAAACGCCGCTCATAACTCAAAGCGTTTCCCTGAACTCCGACCGCGCTGATCGCTCCCTCGATGAGCGCGGAATTCTCTCGCCGCAATGCAATCAGGCGCCGGTAGAGATTCAATATGGACGCGCGCGATTCGCTCAACGCCGATACGTTTCTCGTTGCCGTATCTTCGCCGATCGGCAGCCACGGCGTTCCCGTAGTGAATCCCGCGTGCCCAGAACCATCCCACGGCATCGGAGTCCGCTCGGGATCGCGGCCCAAGCCCAACCCTGGCTCATTTTTTTCCACCGGATCCTGCGCCTGCTCGGGCGCGATCGCCACATTCTTCATCCCGATTTCCTCGCCGTAGTAAATCGTCGGCGTGCCGCGCAAAGTAAGCAGCAGCACGGCCGCAACGCGCGCCTGTGCCTCGCCAATCCTCGACGCGATGCGCGCGTTGTCGTGATTTCCCAGCACCCAGTTCGGCCACGCTCCCGGCGGAAGCGCCGCTTCATACTCCACCATAATCGCCGCGATGCTGGCCGCATTCCACGCCGTCTGCAGCAGTTGAAAGTTGAAAGGCAAATTCGCGCCATTCAAATTCTGCCCGTAGTAAGTCACCAACTGTTCCACCGGCAAATAAATCTCGCCGATCAGCACGCGGTCGGCGTACTCATCCATCACGCCGCGCATCTCCTGCACGATCGCGTGAACTTCCGGCCGGTTGCACGTATATCGCGGCAGCAACCGATTGTGCAACGATTCTCCCCGCTCCCACCCCGGATTCACGGGATTCTCGCGAAACTCGTCGTCCTTAATCAGCAGCCACAACACATCCACGCGAAATCCATCCACGCGGCGATCCAGCCAGAATCGCAGCACGTTGTACATCGCCTGCTTCACCGCCGCATTTCGCCAATTCAGGTCCGGCTGCTCCTTCAAAAACGAGTGGTAGTAATATTGCCCCGTCGCTTCATCCCATTCCCACGCCGTCCCGCCAAAGCGGCTCAGCCAATTGTTCGGCAAGCCGCCATCCGCGCCGGCATCTTTCCAGATGTACCAATCCCTTTTCGCATTCCCGCGCGAACTGCGGCTCCCGAGAAACCATGGATGCTGATTCGAAGTGTGGTTCGGAACGAAATCCAAAATCACGCGCAGCCCTCGCGCATGCGCCTCGTCCACCAACCGGTCGAAATCCGCAAGCGTCCCGAAAATCTTCGCCACGTCGCAATAATCCGCCACGTCATACCCAAAATCCGCCATCGGCGAAGGATAAATCGGGCATATCCAGATCGCGTCGATTCCCAACCCCACCAAATGATCGAGCCGCGCAATGATCCCCGGAATATCCCCGATCCCATCTCCATTGCTATCCTGATACGAGCGCGGGTAAATCTGATAGATCACGCCCCGTTGCCACCATTTCAATTCTGGCATGCGCCCAAATCCCTTCCTCGGTAGTCCAATTCAATATTGCTCAACGCAAAATCGTTGCGCAAGATGCAGCACTCATTCGCATCTTTCAAAGGACGCCCGTTGATCAACGACCTCTGGTACAAAAACGCCGTCATCTACTCCCTCTCCGTCGGCACTTTCCTCGATACCAACAAGGATGGCGTCGGCGATTTTCAAGGCCTCCTTCGCCGCCTCGATTACCTGCAAGGCCTCGGCGCAACCGCCATCTGGCTCCTGCCCTTTCAAACTTCTCCTCATCGCGACGATGGCTACGACATCTCCGACTATTACTCCGTCGATCCGCGTTACGGCACTCTCGGAGACTTCGTCGAATTCACCCAGGGTTGCAGGCAGCGAGGCCTCCGCGTCATCACCGATCTCGTCGTCAATCACACTTCGGATCAACATCCCTGGTTTCAACAAGCCCGCAAAGATCCGCAATCCAAATTTCGTGATTGGTACGTCTGGTCCAAGCACAAGCCGCGCAACGCCAACACCGGCATGGTTTTCCCCGGCGTCCAGAAATCCACATGGAATTACGATGCCGAGGCGAAAGCCTGGTACTTTCACCGCTTTTACGATTTTCAACCCGATCTAAACACCATGAATCCGGAAGTTCAGGCCGAAATTCTCAAAATCATGGGCTTCTGGTTGCAACTGGGCGTCTCCGGATTTCGCATGGATGCCGTTCCCTTCGTGATTTCCGCCAAAGGCGGGAAGGTTCAGCGCTTCCGCGAACACTACGACATGCTCCGCATGTTCAGCGAATTCCTTACCTGGCGCGAAGGCGACGCCATCATCCTCGCCGAAGCCAATGTTCTTCCGGACGTGGACATGAATTATTTCGGCGAGGCCGGCGAGCGCCTGCAAATGATGTTCAACTTCGAAGTCAATCAACATCTCTTTTACGCGCTGGCTTCCGCGGACTCGCGTCCTCTCACGAAAGCTTTGAACACCACCAAGCCGCGCCCTGCCAATGCGCAGTGGGCGCAGTTCCTCCGCAATCACGATGAACTCGATCTCGGCCGCCTCACCAAAAAACAGCGCCAGACCGTCTTCGCCGCCTTCGGCCCCAAACCCGAAATGCAACTCTACAAGCGCGGCATTCGCCGCCGTCTCGCTCCCATGCTCCAGGGCGATCGTCGCCGCCTCGAACTCGCCTTCAGCATGATGATGACTCTTCCCGGCACTCCCATCCTTCGCTACGGCGACGAAATCGCCATGGGCGATAACCTCCAGCTCCCCGAACGCAATTGCGCGCGCACGCCCATGCAATGGTCCGATGAGCCGAACGCTGGATTCACCGAGAGCGACAAGCCCGTGCTTCCGGTCATCTCCGAAGGCGCCTACAGTTTCGAACACGTCAACGTCGCTGCGCAAAAACGCGACCCCAATTCTTTAATGAATTGGACCGAACGCATTGTCCGCATGCGCAAGGAGGTCCCTGAGGTCGGCTGGGGTGATTTTTCGATTCTCGCCACAGGCAAGCCGGAAATATTCGCCATCCGCTACAACTGGCGCAACAATTCCGTTCTTTTCATCCACAACCTGAGTCCCAATCCAACGGAAGTGAAACTCGGCGCGCGCTCGAAAGTGAAGGGCGATCTCATCAATCTTCTCTCGCACGATCACAGCATGCCGGACAAGCGCGGCAACCACGTGATCCTGATGGAGCCCTACGGCTACCGCTGGTTTCGCATCGGCGGCCTCGATTACCTGTTGAAGCGCGCGGAAATCTAGCGCTCCTTCGATTTCTCAGCGAGCCTTCCCGTCTCCGCACTTCGGATCCGGCCCTTCCGATCCCGACACCATCGTGAATTCATCTTTCCCCTGCTCGATCTGAAAATATTTGTAGCCCGAAGGCACGCCGTCGAATTTCACCTGCACCATTTTTTGCCGGCCCGAACATTCCTGCACCGGCCCATACACAAACTCCGGCGTCTTCGATTCCAGTTGATTGATGAAATCCACCACGATGTCGTGCTCTCTCGCCAGGGCCCGCAAATTCTGCCGCGCCGTCCATTCCGCGGCTTCGTTCCAATCCGCCGCCAGCCACTCATCCAGAAAATCGCGCGCATTCTCCGCCACTGGCTGATACCGGTGCAGTTGTCCCTGATGCAGCCGGTAATGATAAATTCCCGCTCGCTCCTTGTTCTCCGCTCTCAAGCTTTCAATCGTCAGCCGCAAATCAAATCCATCCGCTTCGCCGCGCAAAACCGGCGCCACGTCCCGCCGGTATGCACCCTCTTTGTGAAATACGGTGCTCTGCTGCATCACCGGCCCCACCGGCCGCAGCACGTCTAAATCAAATCCGCTCGCCTCCCCGGAGCACCACGGCTTGCCGTGCGCCACCGCCACCAGCCAATTATTCCCACGCTGCCCCACCACCACGTATTGAAAAAAATCTCCGAACGCTCCCGAAATCTCCCGGTACGCATCGCTCTGCCATCGAATCACGCGCCGCCAGGAATTCCCGTCCAGTTGGTACATCAAAAGCATTTCGTCCACGCCGCAAGGAATCCCAAATTCAATTTGAACACTGATCAACGGAGGATCGTGCTCTTCGCGCCGCACCGCAACTTTCAGATTCGCGCCATAAATATGATCCACCTCCCCGACGGCCGAGTCCGAATCAGACGCCGCCTTGCCCTCCGAATCCGCGCGGTTCGCCCCCAGCAATTCCGCAAACCGGCTCTCCATCCCCTTCGCATCCACTCCCGCCCCCTGCTCGCAATTCATCAAACCATCCGCCACCGCAGCCACCCCATCCTTCAAAGCTCGAATCGAATTCTGCGCATCAACCGGAACGCGCACATCCGCCCCCCCAGCATCAACGCCCAAGACCAGCAACCGGCCCTGCGCGTCCTTAGCCTTCCCGGCAGCCAACCCCAAGCGTTCCTGCGAACAAACCTCATCCGCCCGCACCACGATCCCCAACACAAGAAAAATAAACCCCGCCAACCCGCAACGGCAAAATCGCTGCACGACGCCTCCGTAGCGCCGGCGTCCCTGCCGGCATCCCACGACCACAAACCCACCCAACTGCAAAACTCACCGCCGGACCGATACCCCCACCAACAATCACTCGCCCACATCATAAGCAAGAACGACCCAGAATCACGAAATCGAAAACCGGAGACAGGAAAGTTAGTCGAGGAAGGACTTGAAACGTATAACCCGCAAGCGAAACTCTTGCCAGGAATTCACGAAAGATAAAACCGCCGCACCCGCCGCCCCAACGCGCACAGCAAATCCGAAGTCACCGTCCCAATCTCCCGCCCCACATCCGAAACCTCAATCGCATCTCCGCCGTCCGCGCCATAAATCGTTACGATGTCCCCCACCGCCGCGTCCGCAACTCCCGTTGCATCCACCATCGCCAAATCCATCGAAATCGTTCCCACCAACGGTACGCGCTTCCCCCGCAGCAACGTCGTCCCGCGATTCGTCCGCGCCCGCACGATTCCATCCGCATAACCCGCCGCAATCACCGCGATCTTCGATGGCCGCTCGGTCACAAAACGCGCGCCATAACCAACGCCCTCGCCCGCCGGCACGTCCCGCAGCGAAATAATCCGTGCCCGCAGCGATAGACACCCTCGCAACGGCATCTGCGCCTTCACTTCCGATTTTTTCTCCGGCGGATCAAATCCCTGATGATATCCGTACAGAATTGCCCCCGGCCGCACCAGATCGCCCCAAGTCGAAGGCCGCGCGCAAATCGCTCCGCTATTCGCCAGGTGCACCATTCCGGGCGAAACTCCGAGCGCCCGCAGCCGATCGAGCGCCGCAAAGAATTTCTTTTCCTGCCGCGCCGTCTGCTCGCTCGTGAAATCTTCCGCCGAAGCAAAATGCGTGTACGTTCCCTCCAGCAGCAAATGCGGGCATCGCGCCAGCAATTTCGCGAATGCTTCCACTTCGCCCGGCTCGATTCCCAACCGGTTCATCCCCGTATTGATTTTCAAATGAAACGCCGCGCGAAAATTTTTCTTCCGCCGCGACGCCCGCGCCGCCGCCCGCTCCAGTTGCTTCAATTGCTCGAGCCGCGTCACCGTCGGCGTCAAATGATGCCGCAGCAGCAATTCCTCTTCGCCCGGCCAGAATCCCGTCAACACCAGAATCCGCGTGCGAATTCCCGCGTCGCGCAGCTCAATTCCCTCGCTCGAGCACGTAACTCCCAGCCATTCCGTCCCGGCCTTCGCCAACGCCTTCGAAATCGGCACCGACCCCAGCCCGTAAGCATTCGCCTTCACCACCGCCAAAATCTTCCGCGACGCCCCGACCTTCCGCCGGATCACTCGCAGATTGTGCAAAATATCCGCAATCGAAATTTCCGCCCACACCGGCCGCCCCTCGAATTTGATCTTGCTCGTCATCGCTTTCGTTCGCTTGCTAGGCAAGCCAGAGTACTCCGCCGCGCCAACCGAAGTATCGGCAGCCTCCTCAATCGTCCGTGTGTCGGTCAATAGCGTCGTCATGGCGATTCAATGGAATGCAAAAAGAGTGCCAAGCCCGGCGCCCGGCAGCCCAAACCCAATTTTAGGCTAGTTCGCTGTTTTCAGAACAAGTTGCGGACGTGCCTGAGGCCAATGTGGAAACGCCGCTCAACCGCACCGGCCAATCCACTGTGGAAACTCCCACACGGGTGTGTCATTGCGAAAACGATCGCGACACGCCAACCCGCGCGCCGTCGAACTGCTATTCCTCGAAATTGCCGAACTCATCCGGCGCGGCAACCTCGAATCGCGTGAAGCGGTTGTTGAACACGAAATGCAGCACTCCGGTCGGCCCGTTGCGCTGCTTTCCGATGATCAGTTTCGTTTTGTTGCGGTCTTCTTCGGGAGCATCCTTGTTAAAAAAATCCGGGCGGTTAATAAAAAGCACCACGTCCGCATCCTGCTCGATGGCGCCCGACTCGCGCAAATCGGCGAGCTGCGGATCGCGCTTGTCTTTTTCCGGGCCGCGCGTCAACTGGCTCAACACCAGCACTGGCACCTTCAATTCCTTGGCCATGCGCCTTCAACGCCCGCGAAATGCTCGACACTTCTTCATTGCGATTCGCCGAATCGCCCGCGCGCCGTCACCAGCTGCAAATAATCCACGATCACCAGCGCCAGATTTTTATCCCGCGCCAGCCGCCGCGCCTTCGCCGCCATTTCCAGCACGCTCGCCGAGGCCGAATCGTCAATCCACAGCGGCGCGTCCGCCAATTCGTTCAACGACTCCGCAACTTTCGTCCAATCGTCGTGCTTCACAAATCCGGTCCTGAATTTGTGCGCGTCCACATGCGCATGCGACGCCAGCAGCCGCAGCAGCAGCGATTCCTTCGACATTTCCAGGCTGAACACCGCCACCGTCTCGCGATTCCGCACCGCCACGTTTTCCGCAATGTTCAACGCAAACGCCGTCTTCCCCATCGAAGGCCGCGCCGCCAGAATGATCAGCTCCGAAGGCTGCAATCCCGCCGTCTCCTGATCCAACTCCGGATAACCCGTCGCCAAGCCGGTGATCTGCCGCCCGCCGGTAAATACTTTTTCGATCCGCGTCCAATTGTCGCGGACCAGATCTTTCACGCCGACTAACCCAGCGCGAATCCGGTCATCAGCCAATTCGAAAATGCTCGACTCGGCATTGTCCAGAATCGCGTCCGCCTCGTCGTCCGCCGCCAGCGCCCGCTCCTGAATCGCCAAGGCCACGTGCGCCAAATTCCGCAGCATCGACTTTTCTTTGACGATGCGCGCGTAATGCTCCACGTTTGAAATCCGCGGCACGCCGTCCACCAGCTGCGCCAGATAAGCCGCCCCGCCCGCCGCCTCCAGTTCCCCGCTGCGGTGCAAATCCTCAGTCAATGTAACCAGGTCAATCGCATGCTGCGCCTCAGCCAAAGCAATCATGCGCTCGAAAATCCGCCGGTGCGGATCCAGAAAGAAATCATCAGTCTTAAGTTTCTCTACAGCCGGATTCAGCGCGTGATTATCAAGCAGAATCGCCCCAAGAATGGAGCGCTCCGCATCCAGATTGTGCGGCAGCGGCCGTTCGAGATTGACGTCAATGGCCATAAGTTTCGCTTTGATTTCGCCTCAGTGTTCCGCACTCCGTATTTCTACGCAATCTCTTTTCCGCACAAACGTTTTCACGCCCCAAAATTCACATCAAGCCGCGCTCTTTTTAGGGGTCGGTGCTTCAGCTCCGACATAAAAATCCAAATCAAACCGGGCTTCAGCCCCTGAGGACAGACAGACTCAAGAATTTGAAATTTCTAGTCGAAGCCAGAGTCTGCGCGACCGCAGGCTGTAGGTCAACGGTAGCCGCTCTGTGGAATTCAGCGATCCTGTGCAAATCACCGCCTCTCCGTAGCGCCGGTATACGCGGAGGCACGAAGTGCTGCCAGCCGGCGGTTTTGACTGTCGGCCTGCCCACGCGCGGTCTCCGAGCGTGAAAATTTGGCGCGGGTGCGATCGCGCGTTGAAAAATTCAGCGAATTCGATTTGGCCGAGTTTGTATCGATTAGAAACGATGCCGGTGATTTGTTTTGTTGGAGTTGCGTCGGATTCTAATTTTGGAATTGTATCGATTAGGATTTGGAGGTTGGAGATTCGAACTTGAAAGTTGGATGAGATTTGTAGGGGCCGGGGTTTACTACCGGCCCGGTTTACGCTCGGGTTTGCGTCGTTGACGCTGCCGGCACGCTGAATCCGTTTGGGCCAAATCTTCATCGAGGCTTTGCGCGGAGGAGGCATACCCACCGCCACCCCGGGGGCGTGGTGAACCCGCCTCCCTACGATTGTCTGAGGTCCGCGGTGGATTTGTGCAAGCAGATTAGCTCGCGTTCGCCGGATGCCGGCCCCTCGCAGATCGGGGTAAACGGGAACGGCCTTCGCCACTCGGGGCAAGCCAGCGCTACTTGAAATGCTGCCGCCACCCCGCAGAAACACGCGGGGCAAGCTGGCGTTTTTGCCAGTCATTGCACCAGATCTCCTTCATTTTCAGTTGTGGGCGCGGGGACATCGACACTCGCCGGGCTGAATCGTCAGCCCGGACCCGGGACGGCTTGGGATTGCCGCCCTCGCGCCGGAATTGCGAGTAACTGCGCGATAATTGTGAGGTTATATTTGGGAGGAGTCAATGGTACGGATGGGCTAGGACTTGGGCTAAGCACGGGGACTTTAATGTTCCGGGGAAGCATCGGTCAAACCCGGACCGACATTTCGTTTCATTCGAGATCGGGCCGATCGTCGTGCGCGAATAGATCTCGTTCCATCTTCCTCCCGAACGATTTGAAAGATTCTGTCACATTGTTCGGCCCCGGCGTGGCGGTCTTGAGCAACGGTACGTCTGAGCTAGACAATGCGCTGAGCATTTCGCGATTCTTCGAATAGTAGCTTTCGAGAATGTCGGAGAGCGGAATTTCACACAGATACCCCAAGAGGTTTTCCACATCAGAGATTGCTAACGTGTAAAGTGGCGTGACCGCCTGCCTAAATTGTTTGCGTGGAAAACCCGCATGAAATCGATTTTTAAAATAGAGGCTCAGAAAGGGAACTCTAACGCTGTCATCCAAGCAGACGAGACAAGGGTATACGGTTCCCATCTCGCTTTGGGATACGCCGTCGACCGTATCACCGGCCAAAAACCGCGCGATGTTTCTAATCAGTTGCTCTACGCCTTTTGGGTGACTCCCTTCGCCGACGACAAATTTCGAGTCTAGGTCTTTTTTCAGGGCCTCAATGTCTCCCGCGTACTTGGAATTAGCTCTAAGGGTGCTGCTCTTGTGCTCGAAAGCTATGAACCGTCTCCCCTCGATAAGGCATGCGTCAAATGCCGGCGTCCCGTCTGAAAATCCAGGGTCGCTGATGAATCGTCCGCCGGCCGAATAGTGCTCTTCTAGGATTTTGTTCGCGTACTCTTCGAACACCGCACCCCAGAACGTCGCGAGACCAGCTCGATCTTTGTCCGAGAGCTCTCCAAACATCGTCCAATAAAGCCCGCGGCCAGCTTTTTCGACCAGAAACCCGGGGTCTAGACACATGTATGCGCCATCGACAAATTGGACAAGCGGAAAAGCTTGGAAAATTGTGAAGTCGTCTCCTGGCCGCGCGGAATCCTTCACCTTATCAGCCAGCTCTTGTTCAGAAATGCCTATCTTTTCAAAAAATGTCCTTACTGTTTTCTCAGGCACCACCGAGTTTCGAAAAAATGTGGTACGCAGTACTAGGCGATCAGGCGACAGTGCATCGCCAACTTCCAGATTTAAGAACTTAGTCGAGCAGCCAAACACAAGCTGTGAGAACGACAAGTGTGAAAGCCCCATAGAGGCGCAAAACATAGCTTCCACATCTATGAAATCTGGTCTTGCCTTAAGAGACAGGGACTTTGAAACCTCACCGAATATTGTTTGCGCGCGCGCGATCTCCAGCGGATAGTGATCATGAGAAACGTAGTCGGAAAATGGAAAGATGTTCGCTAGTTTCGCCAAGATATCGCCAGAGCCCTTCACAGGGGACAGCAGCATAAGATCGTTCGCGATCAGGCATGCCATGCCGACGTCGGAACGTGCCTCGTCGGTGCTTGGCACCATTCCGTTCTCGGGACACATGATACAAGCCTGTTTCATGAGGTAGAGCAGCCCCATGCGCGAGAATACGACGCGTCGGTCGGCATTCATTCGTATACTCTCGACTCGGTGCAAGTGCGCCTGCAAAAAAACGCGAGTAAGCGCCTCGTCCATGCCGAAGTCCGGGGAATTCTTCCAGGTCCCAAGCAAGCAGTTCAGGCGAGCAAGTAAAAAGAGTACTTCCGATCGCTTGTATTTCTTAAGGATCAACTCGAGATGAGAGGCCTCGGGCTCGTTGCCAAGAATTTCGGTGTATGTGATTAGAATCGCGAACCGAGCCAATTCTGCCTACCCCCAGCCTCTACGTCCGTTTCGCTCGATGTTCAACAGCGCGAGGTCGTTCGAAAAAGCGTGCGCGGCCCGGCAGGCGAGTTCCGTCGCTACAAAACGTCGGCGACGGATGGTCATGAGCCCCGGCGGACCAGAAGGCAGAGAGTAGTTACGCCGTCAATCTGCCGCCATTGTGGATCGATGAGAGCGTCGAATTCCTGAGTTCTTTCGATGTCGCCCACCGTCATCGCACAGCGAAACTTGATCGGAACAGGGTGTTGGCCCGTTCGCGGCAAGCTGTTGTAAATTTTCCGTACTTTCTCAGGGTCAATATCAACCTCTAAGAATGTTCCCGCCACTTCGACGGCGTCGGACGCTATCAGCCCTCCGATATCTGAGATGTAGCCCAACTGATGGAGAGTAAAATCTCGGTCTCCCGAAAGAACAAGCTGTTGAGCACCGGGCAACTCGCCGGTTACTTTTGCCCGCAGCGAGAATCGATGAAGCGCCTCATCGGCGCGCCGTTCCATTTCCAGAGACTCGATGCGGCTCTGGAACTCTGCCACTTGCCCTCGCAGCGCCGCAATTTGGGGCGACACGTCCGGAGTCCACATCCCTTGGAGGTATGCGCCCAAGACTGCGCCAAGCACGGCTGCTCCAATGGCGACAATAATGTTGCCCATACGTTGACTATATCTAACCTGAAAACGATGCGTCCAATCTAATGGCCGGTCGGCCCTTCTCCTAGAACAAGTTTCCAAAGCTAACACATCGGAAAGAGCCGCTGAGGTACGCCTTTCTCAGCCGCAAGCTCGAACCGTATCAACGAACGCACCCTAGAAAAATGGGAGTGGGGCCGCTCCAAACCCAATCCCAAGCCGCCCCAATCCTACTCGTCCGCAAATTCCCCGACACCCTCCATCGCCGAGACCGCGCTGCGCCGCGATAGCCTGAGCGGACCGGGTGGGCCGCCCGGCCAATCCGGTGAGCCAGCGAGCCGCGGCTTGCGGTTTCACCGAGCACGTCATAAGATTCACTGTATTGAGTAAGTGGTATTCATGGTGACTCGCGCTGGCGGCGTCTAGATAGCGTAACGGCCCAGTGCTGCGTGCATAGCGAACAAGGCGTGAACGGGAGTCTTGAACATTGGCAAAGCTATCATTCCCAACAAGCAGGGCAGTTCCGGGCCCGCTCCTAATTGACGCACATCAACTTCAAGCCTTGGATGAGATTACGGACAGGCACGCAGTAGCTCTCCGTGAACATCGGGACAGAGAGATTGAGGCCTCCGTAGAGAAGGACATTCAAAGACGGTTGGCAAGAGGATTTCTATCGGAAGAGCAGGTGGAAACGCAACGAGAGAGACTCAAACGATTTGGCCTTCCTACCACCTCTCGGCTGCAGAGGGATAGCGTCTCCGTTGCTCTTTATCTCAGGGGCGGGAGAGAAGTTCAGGCCGATCGTTTTTCGGACGCCATCAATCAGCCAATCGGGGAAGAGGAAGCACCCGTTGGACTGGGGCTCTACCTCACGATTGGTTCAGTGCAAGCCATAATTCGCTTAGCGGACGTCCATTGGAGACAAGAGTTGACGATTGAAGTCGAGCCCAATAACACTGAGGTAGCGCAAGGGCTCTTTGGTGCGCTGAACAATTGGGCGAGCGACGTGCAAGCCGCAAAATGGCAGCAGTGGTGGCTCGGCCACCGATCGTATCTGGTCATCGCCCTCGCTTTTTGGATGTTCTTCGGATTTATGTTTATTCCTATAATGAACTGGGCCAAGGGCGGCGAGCGCGCGAGCCGGATTGAAGCCCGCAAAATGTTATCTCAGGGCGTGAATGCGAGCAACGAACAGCGCGCGATCGAGTTGATCTTGGCGATCGAGTCGGGGTACGACGCCGGGGGGCGAGGTACCTTGTTAGGACTTTGTTATTGGAGTTATGTTGTCATTGGCAGCCTGTGCCTCGTCTGCTCGGTCATTTGTCCGCGAGTGTGCATTGGAGTTTGGAAGGGGAGGCGTCAAATTAAACGATGGCGCAGTTGGCTGTCGACCGTAACGTTCACAATACCCCTCCTAATTGCAGGGTCCGCAGTATTGCCTTGGGTGCTACATTGGCTAGGACTCAGTCCGCCGAGTCCTTAATGAAGGGCTTGTGACAACGTTTGGCGCTCAACTCCGCCCGGTGCCGCTTGACCTGCAACTCTTGGCCTCATTTTAGACTGTCCGTACCATTGAACGAACGTTATTATTACGATATTCAGGAAGTAGTTGTCTGCAGACGGCTAGGCGTGGGCTGGCCCTCTTCGTGCCCGCCAAACAACGCGCCAAAGAGCCGACAGGAGCAAGTGAAAGTGCCTGGCAAAAACGCCAGCTTGCCCCGCGTGTTTCTGCGGGGTGGCGGCAGCATTTCAAGTAGCGCTGGCTTGCCCCGAGTGGCGAAGGCCGTTCCCGTTTACCCCGATCTGCGAGGGGCCGGCATCCGGCGAACGCGAGCTAATCTGCTTGCACAAATCCACCGCGGACCTCAGACAATCGTAGGGAGGCGGGTTCACCACGCCCCCGGGGTGGCGGTGGGTATGCCTCCTCCGCGCAAAGCCTCGATGAAGATTTGGCCCAAACGGATTCAGCGTGCCGGCAGCGTCAACGACGCAAACCCGAGCGTAAACCGGGCCGGTGGTAAACCCCGGCCCCTACAAATCTCTTCCAAATTTCAAGTTCGAATCTCCAACCTCCAAATCCTAATCGATACAATTCCAAAATTAGAATCCGACGCAACTCCAACAAAACAAATCACCGGCATCATTTCTAATCGATACAAACTCGGCCAATTCGAATTCGCTGAATTTTTCAACGCGCGATCGCACCCGCGCCAAATTTTCGCGCGCGGGAACGCCAACGGCGGGGCCGATCGTCGAGATCGCCGGCTGGCAGCCAGCGCTACGACGGAAAATGCGACGACGGCAACGGCAATTGTCGGAGGGCGAATTGACTTCGTTGGGTTGCGGGTATACAAACGCGGCGGATTTCGGGCTCGTGGTATCAACTTACATACTCGAGGAGAGAATTGATGAAAAGGATTTTGATTGGTTGCTTGCTGGGGACGGTTTTGTTTTTGGCGGCGGCGTCGTGGGCGCAGAAGTCGGACGCGGGGGCTAAGGCTGTTGACGATTTGGAGCATCAGTGGATGAAGTCGCAGCAGATGAACGATCCGGCGCCGCTCAATGCGTTGCTGGCGGACAGCTTTGTGGGCACTTCGGAGACCGGCAAAGTGGAAAACAAGGCGGAGACGATTGCCGACGCGAAAGCCACGAAGTATTCCGATTTTTCTTACGTGGATTTCAAGGTGACGGCTTACGGCAACGCGGCTGTCGCAACCGGCGGGAGCAGGGGCAAGCAGACGGATGCCTCGGGGAAGACGTCGGAGATCAAGAATCGTTGGACGGATACTTGGGTGAAGATGCCGAGCGGGAAGTGGCAGTGCGTGGCGAGTCACGTTTCGAATGTGAATTAAGTGAACGCCCCGACGTTGTCAATTCGCCGGGCTGAATCATCAGCCCGGACCCTTCCCAAAAACCGGGAAGGATGGGGCACCCAAAACCAAAAACAACGGCGACGGCGTTACCTTCGCGGGTTACTGCTAGCTTTACGTTGGCTACGATGTCGCGGTGAAGTTTGATGGCGACCTGGTATTCGCCGATGAGCTTGATGGGATCGGTTAGCTGAATTTTGCGCTTGTCGATTTTGTAGCCTTGGGCTTCGAGGGCTGCGGAGATGTCGGCGGTGGTTACGGAGCCGAAGAGCTGGTCATTTTCGCCGGCTTTGCGCGTGAGCGTGAGCGAGACGTTGGCTAGGAGATCGGAGAGAGTTTGCGCGGAGGCGCGATCGTCGGCTTCGCGCTTGGCGAAAGTGGCGCGCATGCGCTCCAGGCGTTTCAGATTGCCGGGCGTGGCTTCCATGGCCAGCTTTTTGGGCAGGAGATAATTGCGGGCGTAGCCGGGGGCTACTTCGACGATTTCGCCGCGATTGCCTAGCTTCTCGACATCTTCTTGCAGAATGATTTGCATTGGTTCGTCCTCACGTACGCTCTGGGAGCGTCGAAATACAAAGTATTCGCACGTCGCGCGCGGAACAAAACCTCAGCGGCTGAAGCCGGAGAAATTTTGTCGCGCTTGCGGCACGACTGAAGTCGTGCCCTGACAAACATTCGCAGAACCCACGCGCAAAAGCGGCGCATGGGGCACCCTGTGCTTCGCGTCGCTTATAGCTCGGCGGCGAACGGTAGCAGCGCGATATTTTGGGCGCGCTTGATCGCTACCGTTAGCCAGCGCTGATGGCGGGCGCAGGTGCCGGTCATGCGGCGCGGCAGAATTTTTCCTCGCTCTTGAATGAACGGGGCGAGAATTTCGGCTTTTTTGTAGTCGATATAATCGACGCGGTCGACACAGAAGCGGCAGACTTTCTTCTTGCGAACGTAATTGCGCTTGCCGCGCTTGTGCGGACCGCCGGCGCCGCCTCCGCCGCCGCCAAACGAGCGGCCGCCACCGCCACCACCTGGACCGCCCGGCCCGCGGCCACCACCGCCGCCGCCCGGGCCGCGTCCGCCGCCGCCCGGGCCGCGACCGCCGCCACCGGGACCGCGTCCGCCGCCGCCACCGTATCCGCCGCCGGAAGGAGCGCTTGGTGCGCTTGGTGCTCCCGGAGCTGACGGTGCCGCTGGAGGTGCTGCGGTTTCTGCTGCGGCCGGAGCCGCAGGCGTTGCATCCGGCGGTGCGGCTGCCGGTGAATTCTGTTTCGTTTCGTTCGGATCGCTCATATCCAATTTCCTCTCGCGCTTCGGAATCTGTTGCCCGGCAAAGCGCAATCAGTGCGCCGCCGGGCCGAACTTATCTTGTTGCCGTGCTCCGCCCGCTTTTACGCGGGGGAGGATTGCTCGCCGCCGCTTGCCGGCGCTGCCGGAGCAGGCGTCGGAGTGGGAGTGGGCGGAGGCGTGGGGGTGGGCGCCGCGGACGGAGCCGGTTTGCGCGGGCGTCGTGCTGCGCGCCGCTCGCGGTGCTTGGCGAGCTTTTGCTGGCGCTTCATATCCTCATCAATGCGGATGGTGAGATATTTGATCACCGGGTCGGCGACCTTCAAGCGGCGCTCGAGTTCCTTGATCAATTCGCCGTGATCGCAGCGCAGCGACATGTAAACGTAATAGCCCTCGCGCAGCTTGTGAACTTTGTAGGCCATGCGCTTGCGGCCCCATTTTTCAATCTTCTCGAGCTTGGCCGTCTTTTCTTCGGCGGCGTGCTGCAGCGTCGCGATGATCTTGTCGATTTCGGCCTCCGGTGTGTCCGGACGGCTGATGAAAATTACTTCGTAGAGTCTCTCTTCCATATTTCCTCGGTTTCTGGACAGCTCATTTGAAACAAAATTTGTCATTCTGTAGCGCCGCGCATTTAGAGCGGTAGTCGCGACATCACGCCACTGTTACACATGCCGCGCTAAAAGCAACGGCGCTACACAAACCTTCTGCTGCGCGATCTCAAGCGTCGATGTCGGCGCCGGGTTCCGCTTCGACGCGGCGATTGAACTTGGCCATGGCCTTGCCGGCGCCATCCGCGACAATCATTTCCACGGCTTCGGCGGCGTCGGCAGCCATCTGCTGCGCGATTTCGCGATGCTCGCGATTCATCGGGCAGAGCACGTAATCGGCGAGATCGCCGATGGGGTGCTCGGGCTTCACGCCCAGGCGCACGCGAATAAAATCCATCCCGGCAACCTGCACGATGGACTTCAGGCCGTTGTGGCCGCCGGCGCTGCCGCGTTCATTGACGCGAATCATGCCCCAGGGCAAAGCCACTTCGTCGCTCAACAAAATCAAATCGGCCGGCGTGCACGCGAAGCGCTCGAACATAATGCGCAGCGCCGTGCCGCTCAGATTCATCATCGTCTGCGGCTTGGCGATGACCACTTCCTGGCCGGCGATTTCGCCGCGCCCGAGGAATGATTTCGCCTCGGGGCGCGTGATGCGAATTCCGTTGCGCCCGGCCAGCGTGTCTGCCGCCAGGAAACCCAGGTTGTGCGGCGTCGATTCGTATTCGGCGCCTGGGTTGCCGAGGCCGACGATCAGTTTCATTTGCGCACCTTAGCGGTGCAGTTTATTTCGCACTTTACTGGTGCAGTTCAAAGCCCCCACCCTTCGCGGAAAGCGCGAAGGATGGGGCACCCAAAATCTACTTCGACCAACTAAGAGCGAGCCTGAACTCCAAAACCGCAGAACCTGAGCCGAGAACAAAAGCGCTACTGCGAAACCTGCTGCTGAACCGGGCCGGCGGTGAACCCTGGGCCCTACTTTTCTTCTCGCTACTTTTCTTTCTTCTTTTCTGGCTTCTCGGTTTTTTCGGCCTTCTCTGGGGTTGCGCCTTCTTCGCCCTCTTCGACTTCCTTCTTGCCCTTCTTGATGACCTCGGGCTCGGCCGGGGCGGCTTCGGCGGTGGCGGCGGCTTCCGCGGTGGGCTCGACTTCGGCCTTCAGCGTTACGACGTGGAAGAGCACGCGAGTGGGATCGGTGAGCAGCTTCAATTTCTGCGCGTCGAGGGGCACGTCGGCGGCGCGAATCTGCTTGCCGATGAGCAGCTCGGTTACGTCCACTTTGAATTCTTCGGGAATATCCGTGGGCAAACATTCAATTTCAATTTCGCGCGTGACGATTTCGAAAACTCCGCCCTGCATCTTCACGCCCTGAGGCTCGCCCACGGGATGCACGGGGATTTTCACGCGCATGCGCACGTCCATGGCCACGCGGAAGAGATCCACGTGAAGGAGAGCGCCGGTAACGGGGTCAACCTGCCAATCCTTCACCATGGCTTGCTCTTCTTTTCCGCCGGCGAGTTGCATGGTGAAAATGGAGTTGTGGCCGGATTCCGAGCGCAGGATTTTCGCCACCTGCTTCGCGTTCACCGCGAGCGAGACGGCTTCGCCTTTGCCGCCGTAAAGCACGGCGGGAACCATGCCGGTGAGCCGGATGCGGCGCGCGGGTCCCGTTCCGCGCGTCTTGCGATCTGTGCCTTCCAAAACTAATTTCTGCATACGACCTTCCTTGTGTGCCCAAATAAAAATCCAAAATCTAGATAAAAAGTTCGGAGATCGAAGTCTCTTCGTGAATATTGCGAATGCCGCGAGCGAGCAATTCGGCCACGCTGAGCACTTTAATCTTCGAGAGTTTCCTGGCTTCGGGCGAAAGCGGCACCGAATCGGTCACCACCACTTCCTCGATCACCGATTCGGTCAGGCGCTCGACGGCCGGCCCGGAGAGAATCGGGTGAGTGCAGCCTGCGATCACTTTCGTGGCGCCATTTTCAATCAGGGCTTCGGCGGTTTTCACCAGCGTTCCGGCCGTGTCAATAATGTCGTCAATGATCAACGCCGGGCGCCCGGCCACGTCGCCGATCAGGTGCATCACTTCGCTGACGTTCACGTCAATGCGGCGCTTATCCACGATGGCGAGAGGCGCGTCCATTTTCTTGGCGAAGTAACGCGCGCGCTCGACGCCGCCGGCATCGGGGGAAACGACCGTGAGCGGGCCGTGCATTTGCTTCTTGAAATATTCGACGAGCACCGGAGCGGCGAACAAGTGATCCACCGGCACATTGAAGTAGCCCTGGATTTGCGGGGCGTGCAAATCGAGAGTGAGCGCGCGGCTGGCGCCGGCGGTTTCGAGCAAATCGGCGACGAGCTTGGCGGAAATGGCGACGCGCGGCTTGTCTTTGCGGTCCTGGCGGGCGTAGGCGTAATAGGGAATCACGGCGGTGATGCGCCAGGCGGAGGCGCGCTTGAACGCGTCAATCATCAGCAGCAGTTGCATCAGGTGGAAATCCACCGGCGAGGAGCAGGGCTGCACGACGAAGACGTCCGCGCCGCGGACATTTTCCAAAATCTGAAAGCGGGTTTCGCCGTCGCTGAAGCGGCCGTGCTCGGTTTTGCCGAGCGTGACGCCGAGAAAACTGCAGATGGCGTGGGCCAGCGGCGGATTGGCGCTTCCGCAGAAGATTTTGAATTTCTCGTCAACCAAGAGACGTCATCCTTAACACACGGAAACTTTAAACTTATGCGCCGCGGGCGATTGTTGCCTTTGGCTGCGATTGCGCTCGTCGGATGCCGGCAGGGACGCCGGCGCTACCAAAAACTCGGCGAGCCGCGGTTGATTGTTGCCCTGATTTGTGACCGAGGTCGTAGGATGCCGACCTGAAAGCCCTTCGGCAGCTCAGGGTAAATCGGCGCTACACAAACCTTGGGTGCATTATTCGGGCGTAATTTTGCCGATCAATTGTCTCGACAACGAAGACTTGGTCTTCCGGGAAACCAAATGCAGATCGGCGCGCCTGCGCTGGGCTCCGGAATAATCCGAACACCGCCGATCCGCTACCGGCCAGCGCGGCCCCTGCTGCTCCCTGCCGAAGCAAAGCGCGCCGGATTGCACGAAGGCGCGGGTGGCGGCGAAAAACCGGACCCTCAAAATCATTTGCGAGGGGGGCTTCCTGCCGGCTCCAACATAGAGCGCAGAATCTAGAGATTTTACGGGGCGAAGGATGCTTTGTCAATTCGGAAGAGAGCCAGCGATAGGCGTCGCGGGTGCTGACGGCGATGCCGTTTGGGGAGACGACGACGACTGAATATTTGGGGCCGTCGGGGAGCGGATAGAGCTCGTCGCCGCGGCCGACGCCGAGAGCGCGTCCGCCGAAAAGGAAGAAGGGCACGTCGGCGCCGAGCTGTGCGCCGATTTCCATGGCGCGCGAGAGGGGCAGCTTGCGGCCGGTGAGATGCAACATTGCGATGATGGCGGTGGCGGCGTCGCTTGAGCCACCGCCGAGGCCGCGGGCGATGGGAATTTGCTTCGTCAGGCGCGCGTGAATTCCGCCGCGGTAGTTGAGCTCGCGGCGCATTGCTTCGATGGCGCGCCAGACGAGATTTTCGCGGCCGGTTGGTAGCGCCGGCTTGCACTGAGCGTCGCCGAGGGGCGTCTCTGCCGGCATCTGGCGAGCTAGGTTTACGCTTGAGCGAAAAACGCGGGCGGATTTTTGTGTTTGCCCGGGGAGGATTTCTTTGAAACGGGATCTCGAGTCCGGCCGGGACCTGCGGACTTGCGAGCTTGAGTGCTCGTCGGATGCCGGCCCCTCACGGATCGGGGTAAACAGGGACGCCCCTCGGCGACGCCCAGGATAAACCGGCGCTATCGGATCGGGCGCTACCTCCAGCTCGATGCCGCCTCCGCGCTTCCGCGACAGTTCCAGCACGTCGTGCAGGGATATGGATTGGAAGAGGGTGCGCAGCTCGTGATAGCCGTCCGGGCGGCGGCCCAGCACATGCAGGCACAGATTCACTTTTGCGAACGCCGGAAGGCGCACAGATTTTTTCATGCGGAATCGTTTATTGCGGTTGCGAATTATCCGGTGCGGGCTTTTGCGCGACGCGCTTTTTTGCGTCCTTCAATCTCTGGTCGAGCTCGCTCACTTTGTCGGCTTCATAATCGGCCGGCAAAGCCTTCTGCCATTCCGCGAGGGCTTTTTCCCAAAGCGCTTCGGCCCGCTGCATCCGGCCCATCTTCGCATAGACGTCGCCGAGATGTCCGAGAATTGTAGGATCGTCGCCGGAGCGGTCGACGGCTTTGGTGAGAGCCTCTTCAGCTTCGGCGAGCTTGTTCTGCTTGTAGTAAGCCCAGCCGAGGCTATCGAGATAGGCGCCGTTGCCGGGTTCCTGCTCGAGGGCTTTGCGGATCAGCGAAGTGGCTTCGTCGAGACGCACGCCGCGATCGGCGAGCATGTAGCCGTAATAATTGAGCGCCGCGGCATTTTTCGGATCGAGTTCGAGGGCCTTCTTGAATTGCGTTTCCGCCAAATCGAATTTTTTCTGGCGCTCGTAGATGGCGCC
Organism: uncultured Acidobacteriota bacterium; assembly: GCA_963838545.1. Classification (GTDB taxonomy): domain Bacteria; phylum Acidobacteriota; class Terriglobia; order Acidiferrales; family UBA7541; genus Palsa-147. The sequence goes on along the minus strand of CAWIRL010000017.1, from coordinate 36,768 downwards.
GAGCATGAACGTTGCTGTTTCTTTCTCGGCGGATTCGTTGGCGAGTTGCTGAGCTTTCAGCGCGGACTGCTCGGCTTCGGCATAGCGGTGACCGCGCTCCTGAACCTGCGCGAGATCGAGATAGACGTCTTCGTCGTCATCGCCGCCCTTCAGCAGGCCGCGAAGCACTTTATCGGCTTCGTCGAGCTGGCCCTTTTCGCCGAGCAAAATGGCGTAGGTGACGGTGAGGCCACGATCCTTGGGGGAATCCTTGATGGCTTTCTGCGTTTCGGAAAGGGCGCGATCGATTTCGTGGCTTTCGCGGTAAGTGTCAATGAGCAGCATCTGCGCGCGTTTTGCGGATTCGGGGCCGAGCTTGCCCAGCTCTTCATAAGAACGCTCGGCGGAAGTGAAATCTTTTTTCTCGCGGTAAATGCGGCCGAGTTCTTCGTAAAGAATGGAAAGCGCGCTGGGATTGCCGTTGGAATCGGTGGACGCGCGCACGCCGGCGATGGCATCGGCGAGCACGTGCGCGGCATCGTCATAGTGCCCCTGCGCGTCATAGACCAGCGCTTCGTTGTAAACGACTTCCAGATTTCCGGGCGCCAATTGCTTGGCCTTGACGATGCTGTCCTCGGCTTCTTCGAAGCGGTTCATGTGGCGGTAAATCTGCGAGAGGCGCAAATAATTTTCGGCCGCTTCGGGCTCCGCGATGGCCAGCTTCTTGAATTCGTCGAGCGCTTCGGGGAACTTTTCCTGAGTCAGCAGGGTCTGCGCCAATTCCTTGCGGTGGGAGACTTCATCGGGATCGCCGTCAACAGCTTTGCGATAGGCGGCTTCGGCCTTGGCGTAATCGTGCGATTGCGAATAGGCGTCGCCGAGTAGATCGAAAAGCGTGGGCGAAGTGGTGAGCGCGGCGGCTTTGGTAAGCAGCTCGATGGCTTCGGGCGAACGGCCTTCATCCATCAGCAACTGGCTCATCTGCTCGAGAGCGCCTTCATTCTGAGGATCGCGGCTCAAAACACCGCGCAGAGTTTCTTCGGCTTTGTCGTGCTCGTTTTCGAAGCGGTAGAGACGCGCGAGCCAGAGGGCGGATTGGCCGTCGCGGGGATCGAGGCGCAGGATTTCGCGAAATTGTTCGACGGCTTTGTCAATGGTGTCGCGCTGGCCGGGGCCGGCATTCACTTCACTCAAGTTGCGGACATAGATGCGTGCGAGGAGGCGATGTGGTCCGGGATTATCGGGATCGGCTTTAATGGCTTGCTCGGCTTGGGCGATGGCTTCGGGAGTGCGCTGCGACTTGGCGTAAGTTTCCGCGAGCCGCTCGATGATCACCGAAGAGCCGGGATCGAGTTCCAGCGCCTTTTTGTAGAAATCCACGGCGCGGTTGGCGGCTTCGTTGCGGCCGGTGATTTCGTATTCGTCCTCGGCGGCATGGCCCATTGCGAAATTGAAGTAAGCGTCAGCGGTGCGATTGACTTCGGCTTGCTGACCGGGAGTGGCGCCCGTCTGCGAAGTGGCCTGCTTCGAAACTTGTGCCGGAGAATTATCGGGAGGCGCGGAGCCCGCGGGAGGCGGATTTTGCGCGAGAGTAGGCCCGGCCAGCAGCGCCAGCCCCGCGAGGGTCACGCTTATACGGAATTTTGTCATCGGTGTACCGGGAACCTTCATTATCGTTTACCCTCGCGCAGGCGTCAAAATTTTCCACCGCTATCGTTCCATCCGGCAACCCGCTGGGTAACTCACTGGGCGCGAGGTTGGGTTGCTCGCTGAGTTCGACAAGATTCCGGCCGCATGGGCCGCAATTGCGTCGTTGGCCTCAATACAAAGATGCCCGGGCTGGCCGTTTAGGTGCCCGTTTCTGGAGCCTTTTCATCCCGGCTGAGCGAACTGTGAACATCTATTGGACGCAGTTTGCAGGCAATTGGGACGGAAATCGTGGAATAAAGTTCGAAGTTCGCGGAAGTGATTGAGGAGTGGCCGCTTAGCCGGCGCGTCCGTCGCGCTTATGTTCTCGCCGGGAAGTTCCGCCGGGAAGCTAGTGCCGGAAATGCCTGACGCCGGTGAAGACCATGGCCATGCCCATTTTATTTGCTGCGGCGATTATTTCGGCGTCGCGAACCGAGCCGCCCGGTTGAATCACCGCGGTGGCGCCTGCTTTGCCAGCTTCCTCGACGCCATCGGGGAATGGGAAGAAGGCGTCGGATGCGACCACCGTGCCTTTCAGCGCGGATTGCGCTTTCATCACCGCAATTTTTACCGAATCTACGCGGCTCATTTGCCCGGCGCCGATGCCGATGGTTTCGCCTTCGCGAGCGAAAACTATGGCGTTGGATTTCACGTGCTTGCAAACTTTCCAGGCGAAGAGGAGCGCGCGAGTTTCGGCGGCGGTGGGCGGGCGATCGGCGACGCTTTTGATGTCGCCCGGTGCGAGATGGTGGAGGTCGGGATCCTGGATCAGGACGCCGCCGGAGATGCGTTTTAGCTCGAGCTGCGGTTTCGATGCGGCGGCATCGGGCTCGGCGGAGATTTCAAGGAGGCGCGCGTTTTTCTTCGCGGCGAATTTTTCGAGGGCGGCGGAATCGTATCCGGGAGCGGCGATACACTCGACGAAAAGCTTGGCGACTTCGGCCGCGGTGGCCGCGTCGAGTTTGCGATTGAACGCCAGGACGCTGCCGAAAGCGGAGACGGGATCGCAGGCCAGCGCTTTCAGATAAGCGTCGAGGAGATTTTCCTGTTCGGCGGCGCCGCAGGGATTGTTGTGTTTGATGATCGCGACGGCGGGGCCTTCGAATTCGCGCACCAGAGCCCACGCGGCATCGAGATCGACGAGATTATTGTAGGAGAGCTCTTTGCCTTGAAGGTGCTTCGCGCCGGCGAGTCCGGTGGCGGCGCGGCCCGCGGGAATATAAAGCGCGGCCGATTGATGAGGATTTTCGCCGTAGCGCATGGTCTGGCGGCGCTCGAGATTGATGCTGATGCGCTGCGGAAGCGCGGGCGCGGCTTCCAGGGTGACGCGGCCGTTGGCTTCGAGGCGCTCGAGCTCGGTGGCGATTTCGCCATCGTAGCGCGCGGTGCAGTGCGTAGGCTTTGCGCGCGAGCGAGAGGCGCGTGGCCAGCGAGACGCCGTTCGTTTGCTCGATTTCTTGCGCGATGGCGTCGTAATCTGCGGGATCGGTGATCACCGCGACGCTTTCGAAATTTTTCGCGGCGGAGCGCAGCATTGCGGGGCCGCCGATGTCAATATTTTCGATGAGTTCTTCGGGCGTGACGTCCGGTTTGCGCGCGGTGGCGGAAAAGGGATAGAGATTTACGACGACCAGATCGATCGGCACGATGCCTTGCGCCGCGGCTTCGTTGCGATCGCCTTCCTTTCCGCGCTGATAAAGAATTCCGCCGTGAACTTTCGGATGCAGCGTCTTCACGCGCCCGCCCAGCATTTCCGGCCAGTTGGTGAGCTCGGAAACGTCGCGCACGGGCACGCCGCCTTCGCGCAGCATCCGCGCCGTGCCGCCGGTGGAGACGATTTCAATTTTTGCCGCGGACAGGCGCTGCGCGAATTCCAGCAGCCCGGTTTTATCGAATACGCTGACCAGCGCTCGCTCAATCGGCACGAAAGCCTCCGCATTTAGTTTACGCCAGGAGTGAAGCAGGCCAGTTTATGCGCATTCGAAAAAACTGCAAGGAGTGCGAGGGAGGATTAATTTTGAGAAGCGGCGCGATTCCGCGGCGTAGGTTCGCGCTCGAAGGCTACTTTACGCGCGCCTTCAACTTTACTTTGCCATTTTCAATGCCCACGGAATATTCCACTTCCTTGCCGCCTTTTTTCTGCAGCTCTTCGGTTTTCTTTTTCACGAAGCGCTCGAAATCCGCGAGGCTGGGATTGTTGGTCCCTTCGCCGTTGGTTATGCGCGTCTCGACGAGAATGTCGTACAGCTGCCGCACCTTGCCCACTTCGCGCACCGGATCGGACAAATTCATGGCCCGCCGTTGCGCGCGCAACTCAGCAGCCCGCATCTCGGCGGCGGCGGCAGGCGCCGGCGCTGCGGAAGGCGCGGAATCAATTTCGATTTCCGGCTCGGGCTCGGGACGCGGATTGCGGCGCGCCTCGCGTTCGCGCAAATTTCGCTGCATGTCGGCCTGCACGCGCGCTCGTTCCGCGGCAATCGCGCGCGCCGCCGATCCAAAGTGCCGCTGCGTCTGCCCGGATTCCTTTTGCGCCAGCTTCTTGCGCCACATTTCCTGATACTTCGCGTAGGTGGAGCTCAGATTCGTCAAATGGAATCGCTGGCCGGAATTCATTTCGGCGCTGCGGTCGCTATAGCGCTTGATCATCGTATCAACGCGCCACTGCGTATCCGCCGGTGGACGTTTGCGGCCTCCGGCGAAATACATTTCGTATTCGATTTTGAGCTGGCGAATATCCTTTTCGATCTGCGCCAGGTCGTCGTCAACGCTATCGTGTGCATGCAGTGCCATGATGGTCCGTAAGTACGAGCGTAAGTTGGTACGCGGCAAGAATCAACGGCGCCGCGGGCCAGGTTGTTCGAAACCGCACGCCCGCCTGGGCGCGAAGCCCGCGGCAATTCGCGCCGTCGCACTCTGCGGCGCAAGATTGCACCTCCACTCGCCGCTGTGTTCCAATGTCAACGCGATGCCCTCGAAATCCGCCACCGCCGGCCGCGACGCGCTGCGCCAAATCCCATCGGTGGATCAACTTCTTACGCGCCCCGCCATCGAATCGCTCGCCGCCGATTCCGGCCGCCCATTCGTCACCGCCATCATTCGCAAAGTCCTGGCGCAGCTTCGCGCAGAGCTGGCGCAAAAATCCGGCGCACGCGCTGCAACGCCATCCACCGATCCCGCGACGCTGGAAGCCGAAATCCAAGCCGCGGTCGCGCGGGCGCTGGCGCCCTCGCTGCGCGCCGTGATCAACGCGACCGGCGTAGTCCTGCACACGAACTTGGGCCGCGCGCCGCTCTCGCGGAACGCCATCCAATCCATCGCCGCGACCGCCGGCCACTACACCAATCTCGAGTACGACATCGCCAGCGGCAAACGCGGCAAGCGCGACGTTCACACCGCGAATCTCCTTGCGGAAATGGTCGGCGCGCAATCCGCCATCGTCGTGAACAACAACGCCGCGGCAATTTTCCTGGTGCTGAACACCTTCGCGAAAAACGCGGAAGTCATCGTCTCGCGCGGCGAACTCATCGAAATCGGCGACGGTTTCCGCATCCCGGACATCATGTCCGAAAGCGGCGCCATCCTTCGCGAAGTAGGCACCACGAACCGCACGCGCATCAGCGACTACGCCCGCGCCATAAATAAAAACACGCGGCTGCTGCTCCGCGTGCACCCTTCGAATTTCCGCATCACCGGATTCACCGAGCGCCCCACGCTCGAAGAATTAGCGGCGCTCGGCAAAAAACGAAAAATTCCGGTCTGCGAAGATCTCGGCTCCGGCTGCCTCGCCGATTTGGCGGCGAGCGGCGTGAACGAGCCGGTGGCGCGCGAAAGCTTCACGGCCGGCGCGGGAATCATCACCTTCAGCGGAGATAAGCTCCTCGGCGGCCCGCAAGCCGGAATCATCGCCGGCAAAAAAGATTTGATCGAACGCGTGCGGCGCAATCCGCTTTTCCGCGCCCTGCGCGTGGACAAATTGACGATCGCAGCCCTCGAAGCGACTCTGCGTTCCTATCAGCGCGGCGCTCTCGATGAAATTCCGGCATTGCGGATGATTCGCGCTTCCGCCGCGGAAATCGGGCAGCGCGCGCAATCGTTCGTCGAGCGTTTGCGCGCTGCACTCGCAAATGACGTTGCGGTTGAAATTGTGAAAGGCACTTCGGTAATCGGCGGCGGCTCGACACCCGATCAAGCGTTGCCGACATTTTTGATTGCGATATCCAGCCGCAATCGCTCGGCGGCGGAGATTGAAGAGCGCTTGCGCAAACCTGGTTCGGGCGCGGCGGTTATCGCCAGAGTGGAGCGGAATCACCTGCTGCTCGACCTCCGCACCGTAGAAGCCAATGCGGAGGACGCGTTGTTGCACGGGTTGTTACAGGCGTTGCCGCGCGCGTTGTCGCACGAGTTGCCGCGCGCGATCGCTTCAGTCGAATAAATCCGGCTGCGCCTTGGTGATCATTTGCCACAGCGGCTGAAATTGAAACCACCCCGCCTCATGGCTGCCCACTTGTTTGCGCGTCAATAGCGCGTTTTCGCGATCGATGGGAATGGGCTTGCCCGCAGCTTCGGCAAGCAATTGCGCCTGGCAACTTCTCTCCATCGTAACGAACCACCAAACCGCCTCATCCACCGAGCGGCCCACGGTCAGATTGCCGTGATTTTGCAAAATCGCCGCTTTCTTTTCGCCGAGAGTTTTCGCGATGCGCTCGCCTTCGGATGTTTCATAAACGACGCCCGTGAAATCGGAGAAAACGGTGTGATCTTCGAAAAAAGCGCAAGCGTCCTGCGTGATGGGATCAAGCGGACGTCCGAGCGAGGCCCAAGCCTTGCCATAAAGCGAATGGGCATGCGCGGCGGCGATCACGTCGGGACGCGCGCGATGGATTTGCGAATGAATCGCGAAGGCGGCGCCGTTGAGCGGGTGTTTGCCTTCCACCACTTCGCCTTTGTCATTCACGAGCATCAGATTCGAAACGCGAATTTCGCTGTAGTGCACGCCGAACGGATTCACCCAAAAATGATCGGTGAGTTCGGGATCGCGCGCGGTGATGTGGCCGGTGACGCCTTCGTCGAAACCGAATTTCGAGAACAGACGGAACGCGGCGGCCAGGCGTTCTTTGCGGTGGCGGCGCTCGTCGGCGGGATTGGCAAATTGCGGCGGGCGCGGAAAATTCAGACCGCGCGTCTGCGTTGCGGACATGGGAGACCTCCGTGATCAGTCTAGTTGGAGGATTATGGCACGGATGCGGGCCGTCCAGTAGCGCCGGCGTCCCTGTTTACCCCGAGCTTCGAGGGACCGGCATCCGACGAGCGTGGACGCGAATGCTGGCAATAGTCGCCGGCGGATTTCAGTGGTAGCTCGTGGAAAACGAAAAGGGCGGCGTTTCCGCCGCCCTCAAAAATCTGGTCGTGTACTGGACACGCCTGACAAGCAATTAATTGTATTACGGTGCCCGGACGTCGTCAATTGCGGTGTGTTTGAAGAGCACCGTGTTTCGCGTTGGGGCTCGAACGGAGAGCGGGAGACTCGAACTCCTGGGGCTGTATCACAGCCCTCAACGCTTGTCAGGCATGTCCAGTACCCCCACTGGCAGCACTCTCCGAGACACACCTGGCCGCAGCACAGTAATCGCGTTGCGATTTCTTTCCAAGTTGTGAAATTACCTATGTAGAAATGGAGCGGGGAAGTGGGGGCATGCCGGGATTTGGTGTTTGTAGCGCCGCACTTTTTAGGGCGGCATCCTCCGAGCGCTAAGCGGAATCACCGTGCTGTTGTCGCGTGCGTGCCTTTCAGGTCCGCAGCGAGCAGCCGATGGAAAAGATGCTCGCCGGCCTCGCGTCTCACGCTCAACCGTCCCGCAACATAAGCTTGCGAATTCAATCCGCGCTGCACGGCCTCGCAAATATCTACATCCTCTTCCTGCACGCGATGGCTGACGGCAATGCTCTGCCGGTTGTAATTCGCCGCTTTGTCATCCGTTTTCTCGAAATAGAAATCGAAAATCACCAGACAGCGATCCTGCGCCAGCGGCAGAACCAGATTCGTATCCAAATATCCCTCATACCAATTCACCATGAAATTCGGATATTGCCAGAAATAGTAGGCCATATCGCCTTTGCGCGTCGCCGAGGCATCCGCATCTTCCTTCGAATCCTTCAGTGGGCTGGCCTGCACGCAAAAGCGATCTTCGTTCTCGATGGTGTAGTTCACGTATTCGAGAACGCTATTCAGACCTTTATGCAAATGCGGCACGTGATAGCCGCCGTCCAGAAAATTATCCACGTAAACTTTCCAATTGCATTTCAATTCATAGCTGCGGCGCTCGAAGAATTGCAGCTTGCCGAGCTGCAACGGCTTCACGCGCTTTACCAGCCCGCCCAGAAACTTTTCGAGCGCTTCGGCTTTGGGATCGAGATTGATGAAAACGAAATTTTCCCAAGTCTCCACGCGAATCGGCACGAGTCCATTTTGCGAGCGCTCGAATTGGCAGACGCCTTCAAACTCCGTCATGCCTTTCAGCGCGCCATCGAGGCCGTAAGTCCAGCCGTGATACGGGCAGCGCAGATGTTGCGCCTGGCCTTCGGGCTCGGTCATCACCGCCGCGGCGTGATGCCGGCAAACATTGAAGAACGCGCGCAGCACGTTGTCGTTGCCGCGCACCACCACGACGGGCTCACCGGCAATTTGCGCGGTGATGAATTGCCCGGGCTTGGCGAGCTGGTCGGTGCGCCCGATGCCCTGCCAGGTGCGCCCAAAAACGCGGCGGCGTTCCAGCTCGGCAATGCGTGCATCGAAATACCACGGCGCGGGAATGGTGTAGGCGTCGGCGAGCGAAGCTTGCTCGTTGTAGATGGCCAGAATTTCCTGGATGGTTTGTTCCATGACTCACTCCGATTCGTGGCGGCGCTTATTGCTCAATCGGCGTGATGCGCGCGAGCGGACCGCGCGCCGATCGCGCCGCGCAGCACGGCAAGAAATTGCTGGATGCGCACTTTATTTTTTTCCTGATCGCCGGGATGCGGAAAAAGTCCGGGATCGAGCTCTTCGGTAAGCAGCGCATCCTGAAAACGCTCCACGGTCCACTCCAGCATGGACGCGATCAGCGCAGGATCCACGTCCGTGCGCACTTCGCCGCGCGCCAGCGCGAAGCGCACGGCCGCGGCCGCGCCGTAGGGATCCTCGGCGATCAGAAAGCGATTGATCTCGCGCTTCAACGCCAGATCCACGCCGTAATTCCCCACCAGCACCACGCGGTAAGGAATCCAATCCTCGTGCAACATGTGTTCGGTGCGCACCAGCCAGTAACGCAGCACTTCGAAAAATCCTTTTTCGCGCACGGGCGCGGGGCAATCGAGGTATTTCGCGAAGCTGCGCGCGGCGCGCTTGTAAACTTCGAGAAATAATCCCGCCTTGCTGCCGAAATATTGAAAGATCGAGCCCTTGGCGACGTTCAGCTCCGTGGCCAGATCCTCGATGCGCGCATTGTGATAGCCCTGCTCGGCGAAATGGCGCATCGCCGTTTCGACGATGCGCGCGCGCTTCGCTTCCAGGCGCGGACGCGCGGGCGGCTCCGAGCGCGGAGGCGGCGAGAAAACGGCGGGCTGCGATTTAGGGTTCATAGATGACCTGAAGTCACATCATTCGAGACGCGTGAAAGAGGCAATGTAATATGATTATGGGCACATTGGCAACCGGATTCTGACTTTCGGTCAAGGCATGATGGACTCCGGTGGGGAACAGTTTGGGCGTGGCAAAGCGCAAAATTTACGATGCCATCGTAGTCGGCGCCGGACATAATGGGCTGACGGCCGCGGCCTACCTCGCGCGCGCCGGACTTTCCACTCTGGTGCTCGAGCGCCGCGAAATTGTGGGCGGCTGCTGCGTCACCGAAGAGATCGCGCCCGGCTGCCGCGCTTCCACCACTTCCTACATCGCCAGCATGTTGCGGCCCTCCGTGATTCGCGACTTGAACCTCGGCGCGCACGGCTTGCGAATGGTGCCCTGCGATCCGGCGATTCTCGTGGCGTTTCCCGACGATACCGTGCTGCCGTGGTGGGCGGAGCGCGAGCGGGCGTTGGCGGAATTTCGAACAATTTCGGCGCGAGATGCGGCGACGTTTGCGCGCATTGACGATGAACTGAAAAAACTCGCGCGCTACCTGCAGCCATTTTTTCTGGAGCCGCCGCCGGATGTGGGCGCGAACGGAATCGCGGGTTGGATGGAACTGCTGCGCGCCGGAAAAAGATTTCGCGGAATTTCCGGCGACGAAGTGGCGCAGTTTGTTTCCTTCTTCACCGGCAGCCTCGGCGAATTTCTCGATCGCCATTATGAATCCGAAAAGATGAAGACGCTGATCCTGGCGAATAATGTTTATGGCAAGCATGGCGGGCCCTACGACAATGGCTCGGCGCTCGGATTGCTTTTTCACCTCTTGAGCGGCGGCGAAGGCGAGATTCAGGGATTTTATGGGCACGTGATCGGAGGAATGGGGTCGATCACGCAGGCGCTGGCGGCGGCCGCGCGGAAATTTGGAGCGGAAATTCGCGTCTCAGCACCGGTTGCGAAAATTGACGCGCGGAACGGGCGCGCGCGCGGCGTGATTCTGGAAGACGGCACCGAAATCGCCGCGAAGCTGGTGCTCTCGAACGCGGATCCGAAGCGCACTTTTCTGGGGCTGGTGGAACCGAGTGAATTGCCGGAAGAATTCCGGCGCGCGATTTGCGGAATCAAAATGGCCGGGCCGTGCGCGAAAGTAAATTTTGTATTGAGCGAAGAACCGCGCGTGAAGGGCATGCCGCGCGAGTGGCCGGCGGGCCAGCGTTCATTTTTTACTTTGGTGCCGTCGCTGGAATTTGCGCAGCGCTGCTACGACATCGCAAAATTCGGCGACCTGCCCGAGGAGTTGTGGGTGGATTGCGTGGTTGCTTCGAACGTGGACGATACGCTCGCGCCCGCCGGGAAGCACATCATGACCTGCTTCGTGCAATATGTGCCTTACAAATTGCGCGAAGGAAATTGGGATGCTCAGCGTGAGCTGCTCGGCGATCGCGTCGTGAAAATGATCGCGCAGTACGCGCCGAATGTTCCGGGCACGATTGTCGCCAGGCAGGTGCTGACGCCGCTCGACCTCGAAAGCACGTACGGATTGACTGAAGGCAACATTTTTCACGGCGATCTTTCGCTCGAGCAACTTTTCTTCATGCGCCCCGTGCCGGGTTGGGCGCGATATCGCACGCCGATTGCCGGACTTTATTTGTGCGGCGCCGGCGCGCATCCGGGCGGCGGAGTGACCGGCGCGCCGGGCTGCAACGCAGCCCGTCAAGTGCTGCGCGATTTGAAACGCGGTGCGGCGTGAGACAAAAAGGCGCTTTAGCGCTGGGAATTTAGGCGCCAAAAATAAAGACGCAACCTAAGTTATTAGGAGAGCCAAAATGAATAAAGGAATCCTCGAAAGACTGAAAGAGGGCGTCGTTTTAGGCGACGGCGGCTATTTGCTGGAACTCGAAAAGCGCGGATGGGTGCGCGCAGGCCCGTTCACGCCGGAAGTGGCGCTGATTTATCCCCAGGCCTTGCAGGAATTGCACGTGGAATTTCGCGAGGCCGGAGCCGACGTGCTGCAGGCGCTAACTTTTTATGCCAGCCGCGACAAACTCGCCACCGTCGGGCTCGAAAACCGCCTGGCGGATTTGAATCGCGCCGCAGTGCGCATCGCGAAAGATGTCGCGGGAGATCGCTGCATCGTCGCGGGAAATCTGAGCCTCACGTGGATGTACGAGCCCGCAGACAAGGCGTCGCACGATCGTGTGCGGAAACTTTTCGATGAGCAGCTCGACGTGCAGGTGAGCGAAGGCATTGATTTCATCATCGGCGAAACTTTTTCGTATCTCGGCGAGGCGTTGCTGTGCGTGGAGCGCGCGAAGAAAACGGGACTGCCGGTGATGGTGACGATGTGCTTCGAGATGGAGCCGAAAACGCCGGAAGGAAAGACGCCCGCGGAGTGCGCGAAAGCGCTGGTGGACGCCGGTGCGGACATCACGGGAATCAATTGCCTGCGCAGCCCCGAACATACGCTGCCTTTGATGGCCGAGATGCGCAAAGCGACCAGCGCGTACCTGGCCTGCCAGCCCGTGGCTTACCGCACCACGGATAAAAATCCCGACTTCACCAGCTTGTCCGCATTTCCAACGCAGCTTGATCCTTTTCAATTGAGCCGCGGCGAAATGGCGGACTATGCGTTGAAGGCGCGGGAAATCGGCGTCAATTATATCGGCGCGTGCTGCGGCGCGGTGGCTTCGCACATTCGCGAAATGGCGCGCGCGCTGGGAAAATTGCCGGAAGATACGCGCGTCTGGAAAAAGGGCGGCGAAAAAGCGATGTCGGCCTACGAATATTACGGCCACGACAAAAAGTAAGGCCGGCGAATCCGCCACCCGGCCGGTTTCGCGTTTGCGCGTAGATTTTCATTTCGCCGGATAACGCGAAGTTCTCGCATTTCGTTTCATCCCGTTGCATGATGGCGCGGCCTTTGGACTTCGCCGCGTGCGAGGGAACATGCCGGAAAAAGAGGTCTCGAACCGTCCGCGACGCGTGATGGGATTTCGAGACCTCGTTTTGTTTTACATCGTCACGGGAATCAGCGTCCGCTGGATTGCCACCGCGGCGACCGCCGGCGCGAGTTCGATCGTCATCTGGCTGCTGGCGTGGTGCGCGTTTTACGTGCCGCTGGCGCTGGCGGTGATCGAGCTGAATTCGCGGTATCCGCAGGAAGGCGGGCTTTACGTTTGGAGCAAAAAAGCCTTCGGTGATTTCGGCGGATTCCTTTCCGGCTGGATGTATTGGACCAGCAACATTCCTTATTTTCCCTCGCTGCTTTATTTCGCGGCCAGCAACGCGCTTTTCATGGGCCCGGCGCGACTGAACTCTCTGCAGAGCAGCAAGACTTATTTTATTTTGTTCGCGCTGTTCGGAATTCTGCTGGGCACGGTGACGAATGTTCTCGGCTTGTCGGTCGGAAAATGGCTGCACAATGCGGGCGCGATCGGAACCTGGCTGCCGATCGGGATCCTGTATTTCATCGGCGCGGTGTGCTGGTGGAAATTTGGCTCGGCGACTTCGTTCGCGCCGTCGCAGCTCGTGCCGCACGCGCATTTTCAGGATGTGCTTTTCTGGGCGACGATCGTTTTCGCGCTGACCGGCTGCGAAGGCGCGTCATTCCTCGGCGACGAAATCGAGAATCCGCGACGGAACATGCCGCGCGCGCTCATCATCGCGGGAGTGATCGTAACGACCGGCTACATCCTCGGCAGCGCGGCGATGCTGGTGGCGTTGCCGGCGAGCGAATTGTCCGGGCTGCAGGGATTCATGCAGGCGATATCGATCGCCGCGCACAAGATCGGGCTGGGAATTTTAGTGCCGATCGCGGCGCTGCTGATTACCGTGAGCAATCTCGGCGCGCTGGGCGCGTGGTTCGCGGCCGTGGGGCGATTGCCGTTCGTCGCGGGAATCGATCGCTATCTTCCTCCGGCGTTCGGGCGGCTGCATCCGCGCTGGAATAGTCCTTACGTTGCGCTGCTGGTGCAGGCTGCGTGCGCGTGCTTGTTTATTTTTTTGGGGCAGGCGGGCGCGAGCGTTTACGGAGCTTATGAAGTGCTGGTGAGCATGACGATCATTACGAATTTCATTCCTTTTCTTTACGTGTTTGCGGCGCTGATTCGATTGCAGCGCGAGCCGGCGGCGCCGGGAATTGTGCGCGTGCCGGGAGGAAAACCGGTGGCGTACGTGATCGGCACGCTGGGATTTTTGACTTCCTTGCTGACCATTGTGCTTTCCTGCGTGCCTCCCGCGGAGGAGCCGCACAAAATTTTGGCGGTGCTGAAAATTGTGATCGCTTCGGCAGTGCTCGTCGGAATTGGCGTGGGACTTTTCTATTTGGGAAGAAATCGAGCGCAGCGCGCGGCGGCACATTCCGCGCCGTAAAAATTTAAGAACGGTGGCACAGCTACGGCGCAGCTTGCGATTATGACTTCGACGCTTTATTTCCCGGATCGACCTCGATGTGCCCTTTGAAATAGGCGCCTTCCTCAATCGAGATGCGTCCGGTAACCAGATCGCCGACGAGCGCGCCGCCTTTTTTAACTTCGACGCGATCATGCGCGAGCAAATCGCCGCTGAGCTTGCCGTGCAACACGGCCTCGCGCGCGACAATATTGCCATTGACCACCGAGCTGCTGCCGATGGTCACGCGATTTCCGCCGAAGCTCACCGGTCCCTCGACTTTGCAATCGAGATAGACGTCTTCCTGTCCGGACAGTTCGCCCTTCAGCGAGAGTCCCGCGCCCAGACTCGCGCCGTTGTGCGCCGCGTGCGGCTGGTGCTGCGGCGACGGCACCACCGGCTTGAAATCGTCATACGCGGTATAGCTGCTTTTCGGAGCGGCCGGCTGATTTCCGGGCGCCGGATTCCCCGGTGCATTGTTCCACATTGTCGTTACCTTTCTGCGCCCACGGTTGCGAGCGGTTGATACATGTGCCAGAAGTTTCCTTCAGGTTTCACGAAAGCGAGGCCCACTTTCCATTTCCCCAAACGATTTGGGCGCACATCCACCACGCGACATTCCTTCTCCTCTTCGGTGATTCCGTGGACGAGGAGAATGGTCTGCCCGGGCGTGACCAGCGCGCCCAGCTCGACGCGCGCGCCGAATGCGTTCACGTGCAAGGTTTCCGTAGCGTCGCGAAAAGGGCGGTCATCCGCGGTGCGGCCATAAATGCGGACCGGCACGCTGAGACTCAACCTTCTGCTGCGGCGCTTTGATTCGCGGACTTTAGGCATCAGGCGGAAAGATTAGCGCGGCAAAACGAACGCGAAAATAGTACGGAAGGACAGTGACCCTGCTGGCAGGGCGCGGTGCAGGGGCGCGCTATTCGTAGCGCAGGGCGACCATGGGATCGACTTTCATGGCGCGGCGCGCCGGCAAATAGCCTGCGATGAAAGCGACTGCGGAAAGAATGAATATGGCGCCGATCAGGGTGAGCGGGTCGCGCGCGTCGAGACCGAAAAGGAATTTCTGCAGCCCGCCGACCGAGAGCAGCGAAATTCCCGCGCCGACGATTACGCCGACGCTCAGAATCAGGCCGACATCGCGCAGCACCAGCCGCAGAATCGAGGCAGGCTGCGCGCCCAGCGCCATGCGCACTCCGAATTCCGTGCGCCGTTGCGCGACGAAATAACTGAGAGCGCCATAAAGCCCGATGGTGGCGAGCAGCAGCGCGAGGCCGCCGAAAAAGCCGGAAAGCGTGGCCAACAAGCGTTCCTGAACGAGTGAATCGTCCACCTGGCGCGCCAGAGTATGGAATTCGAGCGGGATCGTTTTGCTCACGCCGCCGACGGAATCCTGAATCACGGGAATCATCGCGGCGGGAGCGCCCAGCGTGCGAACTTCGAAATTTTCGGAATCATCGTTTTCGGGAATTTGCGTCGCGGGTAGGAAGGACGTCGCGTAAGTCGCTTCGCGCACGGTATCGTATTTCGCATCCGCCACCACTCCGACGATTTCCACTACAGGTTCGGGCTTACCGGGATCGCCGACGGCCTGGTAAGTTTTTCCGAGAGGGTCCACGCCCGGAAAGAATTTGCGAACCAAAGTTTCGTTGACGATGGCAACGTGCAGAGAAGTCTTGGTGTCATCCTTCGTGAAATTGCGCCCGGCGAGAATGGGCGTGCGCATGGTGGGAAAATAACCGGGAGAAATGAAATTAAAAAATACCAATGAATCGTCGCCTTGGGGAGCGCCGGGCAGGCCGGTGTTGATGAGCTGATTCCATTCCATCTGGCTCAGCGGAGTGAGCAGCGAGCGCCCAACGGAAACTACGCCGGGCACGGCCGCGATGCGCCGTTCGATTTCGCCGAACATCGCGGTATGGCCGGCGTCGGGCACTCCAGCGGTTTTCAGATTGGCGTTCACGAGCAGCACGTTGTTGCGGTCGAAGCCGATATTCACATTGACGAGCTTCACCAGGCTGCGCAGAAACAGTCCGGCAGTAACCAGCAAGACCAGCGAAAGAGCCACTTGCGCCGAGACGATCCATTTGCCCGGGCGAATTTTTCCGCGGCGATCGGAATCGTCCGCGTGAATACCTTTCATCGCCGAAGTGAGCGAAACGCGGGTGGAACGCAAGGCCGGCAGCACGCCGAAAAGAATGGCGGTGAGAATTGCGACGCCGATGGTGAAGCCGAGGACGCGGAAGTCCAGCGGGAAATCGAGAAAAATATGGTCGCGGGTGGTGGAAATGTAGCGCACCAGCAGCGCGGTTCCCCAGGGAGCCAGCAAGATTCCGAATGCCGCGCCGGCCAGCGAAAGCACGACACATTCCGTCACCAGTTGCCGAATCAGACGCCCGCGCGACGCACCCAGCGCGCGGCGCATGGCGATTTCTTTTCGCCGAGCGGCGCCGCGAGCGAGCATCAGGCTGGCAATGTTGGCGCACGCCACGAGCAGAACGATGCCCACAACGGCCATCAAAATTCGCAACGGCTCGCCGAACTGCGCCCGCAGATATGAAACTCCCGTCCCAGCCGGCGCGGCCACCATGGTCATTTTGCGGAAGCGTTCCTGGCCTTCCTGATCCCACTTGTCCGGTACCGCGCCGGAAAATATTTCCGGTGAAAGCACGGCGAGACGCGCCTGCACTTGTGCGGCATTCAAATCAGGCTTGCGGCGCCCGGCCACGCGCAACCACCACCAGGAGCGATGATCGAGCCGCGACGGCGAGCCATCGAAAATGGCCGCGGAGCAAATTGGAATGGCGACATCGAATTTTTGCCCCACCTCCATCCCGTAGAAACCTTGCGGCGCCACGCCGACAATCGGAAAGGAATGATTCTCGAGAGCGAGCAGGCCACCGACCGCTTTCGGATCTCCGCCAAAATGCTGCTGCCAGAATCCGTAACTCAAGACCGCTGCGCCCGCGCAGCCGGGAGCATCGTCCGCCGGCGTGATGAAGCGGCCGAGCGCGGGCTGAAGGCCGAGCGTGGAGAAATAATCTCCGCTGACCCAAGTTCCGTTGGCGTAATTGACCGCGCCGCCGCTGGAAAGATTGAAGCGCTCATCGCTCCAGGCAAAAGCGCCGGAGAAAACATCCTGATGTTCGCGCACCTGTTCCCAGAGTTTGTAAGTGAGGCTGCTGGAGGGGTCGCCAAATTTTGGATTGTGGCGTTTCAAGAGCATCAGCTGCTCGGGCTGGCGCACGGGCAGCATGCGCAGCATTACGGTATCAATCAAACTGAAGATGGCGGTATTGGCGCCGATGCCGAGAGCAAGCGTGAGAACGGCGACGACGGTGAATCCGGGATTTTTGGCGAGCACGCGGGCGGCGTAGCGCGCGTCATTGACGAAATCATCGAAGAGATGAATGCGCCGGGACTCGCGGCAACGATCCTGATAGCCCTCGAGGCCGCCGAATTCGATACGCGCGAGGCGTCGCGCTTCTTCCTTCGCATGGCCAGCGCGCAGCAATTCTTCCGCGCGGCTCTCGATGTGAAAGAGCAGCTCGTCGTCCATGCCCTTCTCGAAATTCGAGCGATGCCACAGCGCCTGCCAGAGCGATCGCAATCCTGAGAGCATGTCAGGCCTCCCGCGGCTTCGCTTTCAATGCGGACTCGATGGCCTTGGCCAGAGAATTCCAGCTTTGCGTTTCTTCCTGCAGCCTTCGCCGGCCGGCAGGAGTGAGGCGGTAAAACTTCGCGCGGCGATTGTTGTCGGAAGTTCCCCATTCGGAAACGAGAAGGCGTTGATGTTCGAGGCGGTAGAGCGCGGGATAAAGCGCGCCCTGTTCGGTAAGCAGCGCGCCGCGGGTAATCTGCTCGATGCGCTTGAGCACGCCGAAGCCGTGCAAAGGGCCGAGGGAGACGGCTTTCAGAATCAGCATATCGAGCGTGCCGGGTAAAAGCGAAGCTTGTTCGGTCATATGGGGCTGCGGCTCTCCTAAGTAACTTAGGAAGGATACACTCTCTCCCCTAAGCTGTATAGGGGAGTTGGACGGGATGCGGAAGCAAACGTGAGCGAAGACGAGTGCTTGCCAGGTGTAAAGGATGTGTTGGGAACGAGTGTAAAGGATGTCCTGAGACCGTACGCTTTAAATTCTCCCATATCTCAGTCCCGGCCTTCTCCCGCATCTCAGTCCCCCGCTCTAAAAAGGGCAGGTTTACGGTCGATTAGAAATTGGCTCCGTCCTTTGTTTTCATCGGGTTACGGCGATTTCTAATCGCTTTGCATGTCGATTAGAAATTTGGCGATCAAAAAGCCACTTTATTGGCGATTAGAAATGGCCTCCGTCGTTTGTTTTGTTGAGGTTACGGGGATTTCTAATCGGAAACGTTGGCGATTAGGGGCCTTGTGCTCGAGACGCGCCTTTGAAGGGCTTTGCGGTCCGTGATTTGGCGCGGAGCGATGGCATTTCGGGGGCAAATTAGGGGAGAAAAGCGACGTTGGGTATAGGACGGAGTGGGGAAGTACGTAGATGCGTCGGCGTCATCCGCCCCGCTACGAAGTTGCTAGAAGTTGCTAGACGTTGTTATTCGTGGCGGAGGACGCGCATGGGATCTACCTTGGTGGCGCGATGGGCTGGGATGTAGCAGGCGGCCAGGGCGGTGATGGAAAGAGTGGCGGCGGCGATGGCGAAGGTGGCCGGATTTGAGGAGCTCACGTTGAAGAGCAGGCCGCTGATCAGGCGATTGAGCGCCAGCGAAGCGGCCAGGCCGATACCCACGCCGACCAGCGCGAGGCGCATACCCTGGCGGACGACCAATTTCAGGATATCGGAGGGATTTGCGCCTAGCGACATGCGAATGCCCATTTCTTGAGAGCGGGCTGCTACGGAATAGGCCATCACGCCGTAGATGCCGATGGCCGAGAGCAGCAACGCGAAAATGGCGAAGACGCCTACGAATTCCGAGAGCATGCGCGGCTGGGCGACAGATTGTTCTACGACGGTGTCCATGCTCGAGGCGTTTGAAAATGAAAGTGTGGAATCGAGCTCCGCCATTTTCGCGCGGACGGCAGCGACAACGGATTCGGGATTGGATTGCGAGCGAACGATGAGGGTAGCAAAAGGCGCGGCTACCTGGTCCATCGGAAAATACATTTCCTCGGAGCTTTGCGCTTCGAGCGAGCTGAATTTCACATTGGCTACCACGCCGATCACTTCGCGTTGAACCATGTCGCGGGAATTAGCGATATGTTTGCTGATGGGATCTTGCCCGGGCCAATAGCGATCCGCGACGGATTGATTGACGACGGCGACAGGCGGCGAAGAATCGCGATCGCGAGCAGTAAAAACGCGGCCGCGCAGCAGCGGTGTGCGCAGGGCGTCGAAATAACCGGGAGTAACCTGACGCAGGGCGATGAGCGGATCTTTTCCGATGCCCTGACAGACTGCGCCCTCGGCACAAAAATAGACCATGCGGACCGGGCCGCCGAGCGGCAGATAGCTGGAGAAGCCGACGGACTCAACGCCGGGAATGGTTCCCACGCGTTCATCGAGCTGGCGGTAAAACTGCTTTTGCGCGTCGGGCTGGCCGTAATGATTCGGCGGCAGGTTGATAAATAAAGTCATCACGTTGGCGGGCGAGAAGCCGGGATTGACATTCATAATTTTCGAAAAGCTTTGCAGCAGCAGGCCAGCGCCGCAGATCAGAATCAGCGCGATGGCCATTTCCGCTACGACGAGCGCGTTGCGAAATTTGCCGCGATGAGCGCCGTCGGCGGAGCCGCGTCCGCCATCTTTCAGCGTTTCGTGGAGATTTCCCGCGGAAGACTGCAAAGCGGGCACGAGACCGAAGAGAATTCCGGTGACGACGCTGAGCAGCAGGGAAAAAATCAGGACGGAGCCATCGAGGCTGGTCTGCGCCAAACGCGGCACGGACCCGGGACTGAAGGAGCGAAGCGCGGGGACCATCGCGGCGGCGAGAGCGACTCCAATCGCACCACCCAGAATGGAAAGCAGAAGGCTTTCGCTGAGGAGTTGGCGGACGAGGCGGCCGCCGGATGCCCCGAGAGCTTTGCGGAGGGCCATTTCGCGTTGACGGGAAGTGGCGCGCGCGAGCAGCAGATTGGCGACATTCGCGCAGGCGATCAAAAGGATGAAACCGACGGCCGCGAGCAACACTGTGAAGCCGGCGCGCAACGGACCCACCAAACTTTCGGCGAGCGGCACGGCGGAGATGCCGATTTTTCCCGAGTCCACGAATCCATGAAATTGGTTTTGATAGCGCGCGTCAATGGCGTCGAGCTCCGCTTGCGTGGCGGCGAGCGATTCGCCCGCACGCAAGCGGCCGAGCAGACTGAGATAGCCGGCGCCGCTGCGAACTTGCACGGGTGTCAGAAATGAGGGATCGGAAATTCCGGGCATCCAGATGTCCGGCTCGGGGAATTGCAGCGGGAAATGAAATTTGTGCGGCAGGACGCCGACGATGGCGACCGAACGTCCGTCAAGGGACATGGTGCGGCCGAGAACGGCGGGGTCGGAACCGAAATGGCTGTGCCAGAAGCCGTCGGAGATGACGGCGACTTGATCGGCGCCGGGGACTTCTTCTTCGGGGCGAAAATCGCGGCCCAGAACGGGCGAAATTCCGAGGACGCTGAAAAGATTTCGCGAGACGCGATTGCCGTTCACGGCTTCGGGCTCGCGGCCGGTGAGCAGGCTGAAAGTGGTTTGATAAAACGCGGCGGTATTTTCGAGCATGTGTGATTGTTCGCGGATTTGCGTGTACTTGGTGAAGGACATGCTGACGCCGTTGGCGCCGGTCTGGTGATTTAGGCCGGAGATGTACAGGAGGTGGTTGGGATCTTGATAGGGCAGAGGCCGAAGGATTACGGCGTGAACGACGCTGAAGATGGCGGAATTGGCGCCGATGCCGAGAGCGAGCGTGAGGATGGCGATGAGGGTGAAGGCGGGATTTTTGCGCAGCATGCGGAGCGCGAATTTCAGATCTTGCAGGAATGTCGGCATGATGCGAGGCGCCTCCGGGCACAGTTCCAGGATGATATGGATGATTAGACCGGGATGCGGCGGCAATGTGAGCGGCCAAAATGGAGCGAAAGGAGGAAATGGGAGGTTGGAAGAGGGCGCGAAGTGGAGAGAGGGAATCTCCTGTTGACATTCAACAGGGAGGCGCGTAGGTTCGTGTTGGCTGTCAACAGGAGCGTGGCCGTGACGGAGCGGAAAGCGGAAGTTCTGCAGGGGACGCTGGACCTGATCGTTCTGAAGACGCTGGAGACGATGGGACCGATGCACGGGTATGGGATCGCGCGGCGGATCGAGCAGGTATCGCGGGAACTTTTGAGCTTGAATCAGGGGACGCTTTATCCGGCGCTTTTGCGATTGCAGCAGCGTGGGTGGATTTCTTCGGAGTGGGGAGCCTCGGAGAATAATCGCAAAGCGAAATTTTATTCTTTGACGCGCGCGGGAAAAAAGCAACTCGCGGCGGAGGCGAAGAATTGGGAGCAGATTGCGGCGGTGATTGCGCGATTTTTGCAGCCGGGTGGAGAGGGTGCGCGATAAAGGCGACGGCGGAACCGCAGAGACGCAGAGGGCGCTGAGAAATCGCAGAGTAGGGAGAGGGTCATGTTTATTTCTTGGATGAATGAATTTGGGGCGCGCATCGCGGGGTTGTTCCGGCGGCGCGTGCGCGATACGGAGTTTGATGCGGAGTTGATGGCGCATTTCGAGATGTTGGTCGAGGAGAACCGTGCGCGGGGGTTGAGCGAAGCGGAGGCGCGTCGCGCGGCGCGGATTCGATTGGGCGGGGCGGAGCAGATTCGCGAGGCGCATCGCGAGCAGCGCGGATTGCCGTTTCTCGAGACGCTTTGGCAGGACGTGCGTTACGCGGCGCGGCAATTGCGGCGAAATCCGGGATTCACGGCGGTGGCGGTCATCACGCTGGGTTTGGGAATCGGGGCGGATACGGGAATTTTCAGCGTGGTGAATGGAGTGCTGCTGGCCGGGCTGCCTTATCCGCATGCGGAGCAGCTTTACGTTTTGAAAGCGAATGAGTCGCTGCCGGATCTGGAAGATTTGCAGCGGCAGACGCACGGATTCGCGGCCATCGGCGGCGTGAATTTCGAGGCGCTCGATTACACAGGCGGCGCGGAACCTTTGCAGATCGAGGCGGCGCTGTGCAACCGCGAGGCTTTTGAGGTTTTCGGCGCGCGGCCGTTGATCGGGCGGCTGCTTTCGGCGGAAGAAGACCGCTACGGCGGAGCGCGAGCGGTGATTTTGTCGTACGGATTCTGGCAGGAACGATTTGGCGGCGATCGCGGCGTGCTGGGGAAATCGATCCCGCTGAGCGGAAACAGTTACACGGTGATTGGAGTGCTGCCCGCGGATTTTTGGGTGCCGGGATTGGCGCATGACGTGTGGGCGTCGCTGCGAGTGGTGAATCCGAACGCGGCGAAATTTCGCGGGGTGCATTTTCTGCGGACTTATTTGCGATTCAAGCCTGGGGTGAGCCGCGCGCAAGCACAGGCGGAATTGCAGGCGGCGGATGAGTGGCTGGCGCGAAATTATGCGCAGCAGGATGCGCGAACGCACCGTGAATTTTTGCCGCTGCGCGAGGAAGTGGTCGGGGATATCCGGCCGACGTTGCTGATTCTGTTCGGTTCGGTGGCGCTGGTGCTGTTGATCGCGTGCGCAAATTTCGCGGGGCTTTTGCTGGCGCGATCGAGCACGCGGCAGCAGGAGATGGACTTGCGCGTGGCGCTGGGAGCCGGACGCGGGCGGCTGATCCGGCAGATGTTGACCGAGAGCACGATGCTGGCTTTGCTGGGAGGAATGCTGGGATTAATTTTGGCGCAGCTTTCGGTTTCGGCGCTGATGGGAATGAAGCCCGCGAATCTGCCGCGAATTGCAGCGATTGAAGTGGACTGGCTGGTGGTGGCTTACGCGCTGGGGATTTCGTTTTTGACCGGGATCGCTTTTGGATTGGCGCCGGCATGGCGCGCGGTGCGGAAATCGATCGAGTCGCGCGGCGTCGCGGTGAATCGCGGGGCATCGGCGAGCGGGCGGGCCGTCCGGCTGCGGCAGTTTCTGGTAATCGGCGAAATCGCGCTGGCGCTGGTGCTTTTGAGCGGCGCGGGACTTTTGATCCGCAGCTTCTGGCGATTGGTGCACGTGAATCCGGGATTCGCGACGGAAAACCGGCTATCGCTGCGCTTGGAATTGCCGGAGGAGAGCTATCGCGCCATCGAGACGCAGCAGCGTTTTCGGCGGCAGCTCGTGGATGAATTGAACTCCGTGCCGGGAATGCGCGCGGCGCTGGTGAGCGAGTTGCCGCTTTCTTGCGGCATTTTGACGCACAATTTTGTGATCGAGGGATGGCCGCCAAAACCGCCGGGAGCGGAACCGGAAGTGGTGACCCGCACGGTGGCCGGGAATTATTTCCGCGTGATGGATATCCAAGTGCTGCTGGGACGCGATTTTGGCGCCGGCGACCGCGAGGGAACGCGGGTTGTGGTAGTGGTGAATCAAAGTTTCGCGCGTGAATATTTTGCGGGTGAAAATCCGATTGGCCGGCGCGTGCGTTGGGCGTGGGGCGATGCAGATGCGTGGATGACGATCGTGGGAATCGCGGGAGACGTGAAACATTTTGGATTGGATCAGCCGGAGCAGCCGGCGATTTACGATTTGTATTCGCAAACGGTGCAACCGTGGAAGAGATGGATGTGGGTGGTGGCGGAGAGCCGGCAGCCGGCGGATGCGATGTTATCGGCGATTCGCGGAGTGGTGCGGGGGCTGGATGCAAGCTTGCCTTTGACGAAAATTCACACGATGGAGGAAGTGCGCGCGGAGTCGGTGGCGGCGCAGCGGTTCAATGCCGATTTGCTGGCGGGGCTCGCGGCGGTGGCGCTGGTGCTGGCGGCGGTGGGCACTTATGGATTGCTGGCGTTCGCGGTGGGGCAGAGGACGCGCGAGATTGGAATTCGCGTGGCGCTGGGCGCGAGCCACCGGGAGGTGCTGCGAATGGTGCTTCGCCAGGGCGGGACTTTAATTTTTGCCGGACTGGCGATCGGAGCGCTTGCGGCGATGGGCCTGACGCGATTGCTGGCCGATTTGCTTTTTGAAGTGCGGCCGTGGGATGCGCTTTCGTTGGGCGCGGCGATGGCGGCGCTGGGAGCGGCGGGATTGGTGGCGTGTATTGTGCCGGCGCGGCGAGCGATGCGCGTGGATCCGATGGCGGCGTTGAGACATGAATGATTCTGGAAGCTGGAAGCTGGAGGCTTGAGGCTGGAAGGAATTTCTAGAGACTCGGAGCTGGAAGCTTGAGGCTCGAAGAGATTCTAGAGACTCGGAGCTGGAGGCTTGAGGCTCGAAGAAGCAGGGCCGGTTGCGGCAGCGAACGTTTGCGGTTCGCGGAGGGGCGATGTTGATTTCGTGGATGAGTGAGTTCGTTGCGCGAGTGAGGGGAATATTTCGCTCGAAGCGGAGCGAAGACGAATTGAGCGCGGAGCTTCGCGAACATCTCGAGATGCTGGTGGAGGAATATCGCGGGCGCGGGATGAGCGAGGCGGAGGCGCGGCGATTGGCGCATGTGCGCTTGGGCGGGGCGGAGCAAATTCGCGAGGCGCATCGCGAGCAGAGTGGACTGCCGGTTGTGGAGACGCTGGTGCAGGATTTGCGCTACGGATTCCGGCAACTGGCGCGCAGCCCTGGATTCACCGTGGTGGCGGTGTTGACGATCGCGCTGGGGATTGGAGTGAACTCGGGAATTTTTTCAATTTTGGATGCGCTGGCGCTGCAGCCGATTGTGGTGGGCGGGCGGCAGACGGTGGCCAGCGTTTATCCGATTTTTCAGGGGCGGCGGCATCGCAACATAAACAACTCGGCGAATATGTTTTCGTATCCGGAATACAAGGCGTATCGCGACCAGAATCATGTGTTCACGGGATTCGCGGGATACGTTCCGTTTGTGGAAGCGACGGTGGGCGGCGAGCGGCCGCTGGAAATTTATGGATCGCTGGCGACTTGCAATTATTTCGATGTCTTGAACGAGCGCCCGGCGCTGGGGCGGGGATTTGTGGAAGCGGATTGCGCGGCGGCGGGAGCGAGCGCGGTCGTGGTGCTGAGCGATGATTATTGGCGAAATACTTTGTTGGCTGATCCCGCGATCGTGGGAAAGACGATTTCGCTGAATCATTCGAGATTCACGATCGTTGGAGTGGCGCCGCCGGGATTCAGCGGCACGGAGATCGCAGCTTCGGCATTTTGGGCGCCGATCGAGATGCAGGCGGCGCTGCTGCCGGACCGCGAATATTTAAATGATGCGGATTTGAGTTGGATTGCGGCGCTGGGGCGCGTGAAGGAGGGCGTTTCACTCGAGCAGGTGCGCGCCGACCTGGCGGTGATTACGAGCCGAGTGGAGGTAAAAAATCCGGGAACGATGCGGCTTGCGGTGCAGCGGGCCGTGCTGTTTTTCCGGCCGGAAGAACGCGGATTGGTTTTGACCGTGGGAGCGGTGCTGCTGTGCGCGGTGGGATTGGTGCTGCTGATTGCGTGCGCGAATATTGCGAATTTGCTTCTGGCGCGGGCGGCGGGGCGGCGGCGGGAAATTGCGGTGCGTCTGGCGCTGGGAGCGAGCCGCGGACGATTGATCCGGCAATTGCTGACGGAAAGTGTTCTGCTCGCGTTGATCGGCGGGGCGTTGGGGACTTTGATTTCTTTTGCGACATTCGATGGATTGGTGCGCATGGTGATCACGCATCTGCCGCCGGGAACGCCGCCGTTTGCTTTTCATCTGGGACCGGACACGCGGGTGCTGGCTTATTCGCTGGCGCTGACTATCTTGACGGGGATTGCATTTGGGTTGGCGCCGGCGCTGCAATCTTCGCGGGCGGACGTGAATACTTCGTTGAAGGAAGAGAGCGGCGATACCTCCAGGCGCTCGGCGAGAATGGGAGCGATAAGGAATGTGCTGGTGAGCGGGCAGGTGGCGGTGTGCATGATTTTGCTGCTGGCCGCGGGATTGCTGCTCCGCGGACTTTACAAGGCGCAGACGATTGATCCGGGATTTGAGATGAAGGGACTCGACGACGTGACGTTCCGGTTGAGGCAGCAGGGATATAGCGAGGCGCAGGCCGCGGCGTTGCACCGGCAGATGAAGGAACGCTTGGCGGCGTTGCCGGGAGTGGATACAGTGGCCGAGGCGGTGAATATTCCGCTGGGGGACGAGCATTTTGGAACGGGAGCAAAAATTCCGGGCGGAGTGGAGAAGCAGGTGTTGTTCAACCGCGTGTCGCCGAATTTTTTCGCGATGTTCGGGATTCCGATTGTGCGCGGGCGGGGATTCGTGGATGCCGACGTGCGGACTGCGCCGCGCGTGGTGGTGGTGACGGAGGCCGCGGCGCGGAGATTTTGGCCGGGGGAAGATCCGCTCGGGAAATCGCTGCAGCTTTACGGCGAGGGAAATGCGCTGTCGGAAGTGGTGGGAGTGGCGAAGGATACGCAGGTGGATCGCTTGGGGGAGACGAATTCGAATTTCCTGTATGTGCCGACGAATTTGAAAGAGGAATCCGCGGACTTGTTCATCGTGCACAGCACGCTCGGCGATGCGGCTACGCTGGACGAAATTCGCGCGGCGCTGCGCGGGATTGATCCGGAACTTTCGTTCGACGTGGGGCGCGTGGAAGACAATCTGGATATTTTTCGGACGCCTTCGCGGATTGTTGTGGGAGTCTCGGGTGTGCTGGCGGGATTGGCTTTGTTGCTGGCTTCGATTGGAGTTTATGGGTTGGTGTCGTTTGCGGTGAGCCGGAGGATTCGAGAGATTGGAATTCGCATGGCGCTGGGGGCCGATGGGCGCGACGTGATGAAATTGATTTTGCGGCAGGCTTTGCGGCCGGTTTTGATTGGGGCGGTAATTGGGATCGTTTGTTGCGGTGGCGTGTCGCGGATTTTTTCCAGTTTGCTTTTTGGAGTTAGTCCGCTCGATCCGGTTTCATTTTTGTTGGTGCCGGTGTTTTTGATTTTGGTTGCGGGGGCGGCTTGTTATTTGCCGGCGCGGAGGGCCATGCGGGTGGATCCGATGGTGGCGTTGAGGTATGAGTAAGCCCGGAGGATGGGCGCGCGTCTTCCGCGGTTGAGTGGAGCCCTATTGGACTTCGAGGTCGTACGAGGGCGCGGCAAGCGGCGCTGGACATGCAGGCCCGGCTCGACTGCCAGACCGGCTCGTGGCTGTCGATGGGCGGGCTGGCGGCCGGCGTGCCGATGGGGGCGAGCCATGGCATCGGCTACGTGCTGGGCGCGGTGTTCGACGTCCCGCACGGCCACACCTCGTGCATCATGCTCCCCTCGGTGATGCGCTGGAACAAACCGGCCAATGCCGACAGCAGACGCTGATCGCGACGGCGATGGGCCATCCCGGCAAGGACGCGGCCGACGTGCTCGACGATTTCATCCGCGGATGGGCAGTCCCGCAGCCCTCGGCGAAGTAGAGATCGGCAAGGAGCACTTCGAGCGCATCGCCCGCCAGGCGATGGGCACACCCTGGGTGCCGCGCAATCCGCGCAAGATCGACGGGCCGGAACAGGTCCGCGAGATCCTCGAACTGGCGGCTTAGAAACATGGTTCCTGCTGGGCCGCACCTCTTGGCGCGAGATGATCCTTTTTCGGATCATCTGATTTGGCAGGGGTTTCCGCAGTTTCCGCTAGCGATCCGCCAATTAGCGGCGGATAAACGTCCCAGCGCAACGCGGGGTCGACGTCGCCGGTAATTTCCGCAATTTGCGCAATTTGCGCTAGCGATCCGCCAATTGGCGACGGATTTAGGCCCCAGCGCAGCGCCGGCCGGCCGTTGCCGGCAGGATCGACGTAGCCTTGCGTGACTGTAGGCGGATGCACGGTGCTGCTTCCCGGTTTGGCTGCTGAAACAAGATAAGTGATGCTGAGGCTAAAGTCAAGTAATACTATTAATAATTAAGCACCTGAGTTTCTGCGCACCATGTCGCGCAGAAACTCGGGGCGGCCGGCGGTCCTGCCCATGTGGTGAGCGTCTTATCGGATCGCGGGCCTCCCGGCCCGCTTCACGTGCTTGATATAGGCACAATAGGAGATGAGCGGGCCTGGAGGCCCGCGGTCCAGTAAGAATCGGGACCCGCTTTAGTCGTGGCGAACCGCGAGCTCGACGTCGCCGAGGCGGAGCTTGGCGCCGGCCTGCAGCGCCGCCGGCATCCGCCGCCCCGCAGGGCCGTCGACGGACGTGCCGTTGGTCGAGCCCAGATCCTCGATCTGCAGCGTCTTGTCGGCGAGGCATGAGCCGGGCGTGGCGGCGCGAGACCGTCGGATGCGCGACCACGAGCTCGCACTGCTCGGCGTCGCGGCCGATCACCAGCCCTGGGCGGCCGCCATCAGCCTGTCGAGGGCCACGTCGAAGCCGTACTTGCTGACCGGCCGGATCGGTACCCTGGAACGCAGGTCGGCCAGCGGCACGACCGAGTCGTGGTCTCGGCCGACCCGCCCGACATGCGTGCGGACGTGGAAGATGTGGACCGGCCGGCTGACATTCTTGAGCGCATGCTCGCCGCCATCGACGAAAGCGTAGTCGACCTGCAGCTCGGTGACGTCGCGGACCGCGCGCGACACGGCGATGCCACCGGGCTCGGCCATGGCCTGGATGCGCTCGGCGAGGTTGACGCCGTCGCCGAACAGGTCGTGGTTCTCCTCGTCGACGATGACCTCGCCGAGATGCACGCCGATGCGGAACATGAGTTGCTGGTCCTCGACCAGCCGCTCGTTGAAGCGCGCCATGCGCTCCTGGATGTCGATGGCCGTCGTGACGGCGGCCAGCGCCAGGCCGAACTCGATCGGCATCGAATCGCCGTTGCCGTCCACCAGCCAGCCGCCGCCGCTCTCGATCGGCGGGCCGCCAGACGTCGCTTCGCACCGCCGTTCAGATGCTCGAATGGCCGGCTCCTCCGCACCTGCGTCAGACGCACGAAGCCCGACAGGTCGGCATGAAGGATGGCGGAGAGGCGGCGCCGGGGGGCGTTCGAGGTATTCATGGCGATCCAGGAACCGGAGCAGGTTGGAGGCAAACGCAGATCAAGCCAAAAAATCCTTGTGCGACAGGTCTTTACGATGCCCGACCCAGCCGGCGGCTGGTCTTGGTTCGGATGCTGTTTCGATCGGAACGATCTTGCCCTATGCGGCATCCGCCACGCAAACCGTGTCACGGCCCGCTCGGTCAGGCAGCGGCGCCTGTTGACGCGGATCGAATGGAGACCCGTCGCTCATCTGGAGCTTGCGAGCAGAGAGGGCTTTCGAAGTCAGAAGGATATTTCGCGGCTCAGGCGGCGGTCCAGTCTTCGGTCTTCAATCCCGGCACACGAGCGAACTCGCCGGCGTTCGCCGTCACAAGCACCGCGCCCCGACGGCGTGCCTGGGCGGCGACCAGGAGATCGTAAGGCCCGATCGGCGTTCCCGCCCGCCTCAGCTCGGCGCGAAGCTCACCGCCCTCCTCGGCGTCTTCCGACTCGAAAGGCAGCACCGCGACCGGCGCCTGCAGGAAGATCGCGAGGCGGTCCGTGTTTTCCTTGCGCCGGGCGCTGTTGGCAGCGCCGTATTGCAGCTCGAACAGGACGATGGTGGAGAAGCGCCAGCGTACCTTGCCGAAGCTCGCGCGCGAACCGTTCGAGAAGATGGATGGGCTGCTGCTTCAGGACCGCGATGACGACATTCGTGTCGAGACAGATCATTTGTCGAACGAGACGTCGTCTTGCGGCATCGACGAGTATCCCGGCCTTCCTCCATGAACGGCACATCCTTGTAGCGTCCAAGCGCTGCAAGCCACGCATCGACATCGAATTCCATCGGCTCCAGCAGAACGCCGCGCCCGAGCCTGCGCACGCGCACTTCCGTGCCCGGCAGCCTGAATTCCTTGGGCAGCCGGACGGCCTGGCTGCCGCCGTGCTTGAACAATTTCGCGGTTTCGATCTCGGCCATGAGAGCCTTCGTTCGACAGGATACGGTGTAGATACTATATGTATATACAATCGCAAGGCCGTTCCGGCAAGAGCGAATTCCGGCAGCCCCTACATGCCTGGTGACACCGATGATTCCAGTGCGGGGCAGATCGCTTGCGTTTGACGACGGCTGATAGAGTGCCATCGCAAATCGCCCATCCCTAAGATGCCCAACGGGTACGCTTACGAGGATCGGGACTGAAATCGTCTAGCAAGGCTCGCGGTCCTCGGCGATCACCTTGTCGACGCCCAGGTCGAAATACTCCTCGATGGTGATCACCCGCATACTCTGCTCGACCGCGCAATCGTTGTCGTCGCGCCGTCGTCTCGGATTGCACTTGCCGACCACTATCACTAACTGATATGGGTCGGAAAATGCCTAGCGAGGATGAAACTCTTGCCTACCTACTCGACCTCAACGGCGAAGAGATTATTTACGATGGCGGATACGTAGCACGGTTCACGGTCAAGCGGATCGCCGCAACGCCGGAGAAGCCCCACGGCGTTTCATATTCGCTGACCTTCCATGCCGCGGATGGGCGGCGGCTGATGGGCTACGACAATGCCCACGGCGTTCCCCACCGTGGCGGCAGGTTTGTTAGGCGACAGCGACGTTCAATCATTGGCACCGCGACGAAACCGACGAAGGGCATCCCTACCGCTTCGTGAGTGCTGAGAAGCTGATGGCCGATTTCTTCGATGAGATCGCGCGCATCCTGAAGGAGCGAAATCATGACTGAGAAGATCAAGGTCGGCATTGCGAGCCATCATGAACTTCGTGAACGCGCCTTGCAGATCGCGCGTGGGGAGCGCCGTCGACGGCCGGGTGAACCCAAAATCTGGTTCACGTCGCTGGAGTCCCTTGCGAAGATCCTATCGGAACCGAACCGCAAGCTGCTGAGGATCATTGACGAGCGGCGCCCGTCTTCCCTTGCGGAACTGGAGGCGCTGACAGGCAGGAAATCGAGCAATCTGTCGCGCACGCTCAAGACCATGAGCCAGTACGGCCTGGTAAAGCTTGTCCACGGCAAGCGCGGCTCCGTCGCTCCCGAGGTGCTGATACGCGAAGTGCAGATGGACCTTTCCCTTGTGGGATAGGCGGTGACGGTGCGCGGCCAAGCAGGGCGAGGACGGGGCTAGATCCGGCCCTTCCGCTTCGCCACCGCCTCGGCCAGCAGGCAGAGGATCTCCCACATCATGGTGACGCCGACCAGCGCGGTGTTGCCGCTCATGTCGAACGGCGGCGAGACCTCGACGACGTCGCCGCCGACCAGGTCGAGGCCCGCGCAGGCCGCGCAGCATGCGCTGCGCCTCGTGCGGGCGTGTAGCCGCCGATCTCGGGCGTGCCGGTGCCCGGCGCGTAGGCCGGATCGAGGCCGTCGACGTCGAAGCTGACATAGGTCGGGCCGTCGCCCACGACGCGGCGGGCCTCGGCGATCACCTTGTCGACGCCGAGGTCGAAATACTCCTCGATGGTGATCACCCGCATGCCCTGCTCGACCGCCCAGTCGTTGTCGTCGCGCTTGTAGAGCGAGCCGCGGATGCCGATCTGGACCACCCGCTTGGGATCGAGCAGCCCCTCCTCGACGGCGCGGCGGAACGGCGTGCCGTGGGTGTACTTGTAGCCGCCGAAATAGGTGTCCCAGGTGTCGCGAGTGGGCGTCGAAATGCACCATGCCGAGCGGCGCCTGGCCTTTGGCGATGCGCGCGCATGATCGGCAGGGTGACGAGATGATCGCCGCCGGCCGACAGCGGCACGGCGCCGGCGGCGTGCAGCCTGGCGATAGAACTTCTCGATGCGCTCCAGCGAATCCTCGAGGCTGGCCGGATTGACCGGCGCGTCGCCGAGGTCGCCGCACTTGGCCAGTTCGTAGGGCGCCACCCGCGTGACGTGGTGGATGCGGCGCATCATGGTCGAGAGGTCGCGCATCTGGCGCGGGCCGTGGCGCGCGCCCGGCCGGTTGGTCGTGCCGCCGTCCCACGGCACGCCCACCATGCCGATCTCGACATCGGCCGGGTCGCGGAACAGCGGCAGGCGCATGAAGGTCGCGACATCGCCGAAGCGCGGCGTCACGGTGCCGGAGACCGGCTGGGGGAAGGTCTTCTGGATGTCGTTCATTTCATGCCACCCCACGGGACCAAGCGAAACGTGACGAAGCGAAGCCGAGGGATCTAGCCTGTCGTCGATTGAGTTCTTCGCTTCGCCTGCCTTCACCTGTGCTCAGGGCAGGCGCTGCGCTCGCCCCGGTCAGGACGACAGGCACCGCCCATATAGGTACTCATTGCGGCTGCAAAAGAGCCTTGCGCGCCGTCACGAACTCCTCGACCGCCGCCACAAAGCGGTCACCTTCGGCGTCGCCGATCATGATGTTGAGCGCCACGAAGCCGCGGCGCGCGATCCAGATGCCGGCGGCCATCATGTCGAAGATAGAACAGCTCCTTGGCGTCCTGGTTGCCGGTGGCGATGTCGGCCGCCGTCCTGATCGGCCGCGCCGTGGCGTGCGCCGTCATCATCGAGCCGATGCCGGAGAACTGGAAGGCGACACCGGCTCTCTGGCGCAGATCGCGTTCAGCCGCTCGCGGATCTTCTCGCCGCGCTCGTTCAGCGCCTCGGCCGCCGCGGGCGTGTAGACCTCGCCGTAGCCCGCGACGCCCGCCGCCATGGTGAGCGCGTTGTTGTTGAAGGTGCCGGCGTGCGGCAGGTGGTCGGGCTTGGTCGGGTCGAACAGCTCCATGATGTCGCGCCGGCCGCCGAAGGCGCCGAACGACATGCCGCCGCCGATATATTTGCCGAGCGTCGTCATGTCGGGGATGACGCCGGGCTTCTCCTGCAGGCCGCCCGGCGCCAGGCGCGAGGTCATGACCTCGTCGAAGATCATGGTGATGCCGCGGGTCCTGGTCTCCTCGCGCACCATCCTGAGGAACTCGATGTCGCCCGGCAGGCAGCCGTGGCTGCCCTGCATCGGCTCGAGCAGGACGGCGAACAGTTCCTCGCCGTGCTTGGCCAGCAGCGCGCGCGTGCCCTCGATGTCGTTGTAGGGCGCCACGACGTATTCGTAGGGCATGTTGACCGGGCTGCCGCCGCTTACGAAATAAAGCACGCCGCCATGGTAGCCGCCGTGGAACACCATGACCTTGGTGGCGGTCTTGCGGCCCGTGCGCTGGGCGAAGACGCGGGCGCCGGCCAGCGCCATGACGTTGCCCTCGGTGCCCGAGTTGGTGAAGCGCACCAGGTCGATCGACGGCATGCGGTCGGCAATCAGCTTGGCAAGCTTCGCCTCGTTGGCGTTGCGGCCGCCATAGTTCCAGCCGTGGTTCAGCGCGCGGTCGATGGCGGCGCGGATCACCGGATGGGAGTGGCCGTAGATGCCGGCGGTGTATTCGCCCAGCACGTCGATGTACTCGTGGCCGTCGGCGTCCCACAGCCGGCAGCCCTCGCCGCGCACGACGGTGAGCGGGAACGGCGCGTTGTGCAGCGTCGTGCGGGTGTTGCCGCCCGGCATGGCCTCGAGGGCCTCCTGCTGGCGGGCAAAGCTCTTGGGATTGGCCGCGATATAGGCCTGGCGCACCTCGGCGAGGGCGGACTGCAGGTCTGAATTGACCAGGGCCGAATCAGGCACAGCGTTCTCCTCAGAATGTTAGTTCGTTTGTTTGTATGTCAGCCTTCGCGTTCCTTGGCATGGACCGCAAAATTTTGACGACTTCCTCTCCAACACTGAGAACAGAGCGAGCAATACTCAACGGCACCTCGGCTCCATGAATGGCTTGGTTGCAGGCAGGCAGAATATCCTTGATCGCCGACACGAGAAACTCGTTGAGTATTTTCTTTTTCACAAGCAAGTCCAGTAGTCGAGGAATGCCAATGGGTCGTACAATGCGCTTCGCCTCTTCCTCAAATGCAAGTCGACGAAGTTCTCGTTCAAGATCAATACGAAGCTTTGCCAACGCGAGAGAAGCGTCCTCAGCAAGGAGCGTGTCGGTGGTAGGCTCCCAAGGAGTTGTTGCTGGTTCGTTTTCCTTGATCTCTTCGTAGTCAACATCAATTGAACTTCTGAGCGCTTGCCGCGTCTGGGCCTCGTCGAACTTTAGACGGACCGCTGGTTCTCTATCTCCGCCCTCGATGAACCGCGCGAAGATTGTAGCCGCCGCCATTCCAAGCATACCAGCAAGTATCATAATAACTTGGCGGAGTTCCGGGCTCAGCCAAGTCTGAACCGCTACTGCCATAATCCCGCCAACAGAGACTATCAGCAATAATGCAAGGGAGATGGCATAGCGCTCTCTACTACTCATTGCCGTCTCCAAAAACGCGCTTCGAAACTGATTCGACGAGTTTTGGTGCCAAGCAATACAACCCCACGCCCAGCGCGAAAAATCCGGGTAATGAGTAGCCTCCGAAAACAAGTCCTACTCCTGAGCTGATAGCGAGGACGGAAAGACCGACTTGGCTCGCCAACCGCCACAAATTCATGCGTCTTGCATGATGGCGATCCTTCGCCGCCTCATCCTGGACAATCCATCTTTCTCTGATGAGAGAAAATTTCAGCGCGTCTTCCGGCGTTGAAGCCGCAATGCGCTGCTCAAGCTGGACTAACGGTGCCTCGTTCCGAGGGCCAGTAGCATTCTCCGCTGCTTGGGCGGGGCTGGTCGCGGGTCCAGATTTCGTAATTGGCGCAGGCAAATTTACCGCGGAAAGCCGCTCCTCCAGCACCCGTATCCTGTCGTTCAGGTCTGCAACGTCAACCTCGGGCACTTAGTCATCTCCAAAGTGCCAACATTGCGGCGCAGCAACGCGCACAAGCGAGTATTACACGACATTCAATTCCCGGATAGGCTGCCCTGCGAATATCCGTTCATAACTGAAGGGCGAGAGATCGAGCGAGCGATAGCCGCCATACACGATCAGCTCGGCGACGGCGCGACCGACGGCCGGCGACTGCTGGATGCCGTGGCCGCTGAAGCCGGTGGCGAAGATCAGGCTGTCGATCCCGGGATGGCGGCCGACGATGCCGTTCTGGTCGAAGGTGTTGTACTCGTAGTAGCCGGCCCAGCTATTCACGACCTTGGCCGCCTCGAAGGCCGGCACGCGCGCGGCCAAGGCGGGCCACACCATGTCGTCCCATTCCTGGTGCTGCACTTCGAGCGGGGCGCCGGGCGGGTCGTTGCCCGGTGCGGGTGTCGCACCGCCGATATAGAAGCGGCCTTCGGGCCGGAACCAGGTGCCGGTGCGGTCGATGACGAGCGGCGTCGGTCCCGGCGGTTCGCGCACATCGAACACGAACACCGAGCGGCGACGCGGCTCGACCGGAAGGGCGATCCCGGCCGTCGCAGCGACCTCGCCAGACCAAGGGCCCGCTGCCAACACGATCGTGCGCGCTTCGATCTTGCCGCCCGAGCGCAAGGCGATCACGTTGGGCGCCAGCCCTACGACCTCGTCGGCGATGTATTTTACACCCAACTCGCGCGCCTTTCGGCGAAAGGCCTGCATCAAAGCCGGGCCGTCGAACCAGCCCTCATTGGCGGTGCCATGGGAAGCGAGCGCCACTCCTTCGATGGAGATCCAGGGAAAGCGCCGCCGGAGCGCGGGGGGCTCGAGCAGTTCGACCGCACAGCCCTCGCCTTTCTGGATCGTGTGGGTGGCGCGCAGCACGGCCTCACCGGCGCTGCTTGCCAGAAAAAGGTAGCCCTGCTCCTTCAGCCCGAGATCGACGCCCAGGAATGCCGGCGCACGACGCAGGAAGCCGATGCCGTAGCGCGAGAGGTGGATGTTGAGCGGCGTGGAGAATTGCTGGCGGATCGAACTGGCTGACAAAGCGGATGAGGCGCGCGCGTAGGTCGGATCGCGCTCAACAACTTCAATACTGCCAAAGAAATGGGGATCGCTTTTCAAATGGTAGGCAACAGAAGATCCGATCGACCCGCCACCAACAATGACGACGTCAATCATGACATTTTTGCAGTTTGAAGCCTCATCGTGACGGCTCGGTAGCTACCCATTGCTGATATGCCTTCCACCTATTGCTCAGTTTTTGAGTACCACAGAGGATGGCTTGTAGGATTCCGCAAATCTAGCTCAAATGGCCTATGCTTCCCTGATTGAAATATTCCCTGATTGAAATATTCCACGACAGGCAACTTAGGACAGGAGCCCACCTGTGACGAATACGCTACCACAAAAGCCGGTCACCGGATCCACTCAAAGCCCGATCACACAGCCCAAGCAGGCGCCAGGTACACCGGGGTGGGTATTCAAGGAACAAGCCGTTGCGTCAAAGATTGGTGTCGTAGTTATGTACGATCTCGAAGATTTCACGACATTTCTTGGGGTGCCGGATATCCAGCACGCTGCGACCCGCTACCTTAATTTTGTGGATGACGAGGTACGTAAGATTTACGATGGCAGAGTACCAATTGACTCGGAGCCAGACGCTAAGCCCGAGGACCCAATCGCGGTGCCGATCCATCGCAAGTTTTTAGGCGATGGCGCCATGCACATCTTTGACGTCACTACGATGACGCAGGAATGGCGCGATTATGTTTTAAAGAGCCTTATCTTGAACTGCTGGAATATGAAGAACAGCTTCCAGGCCTTAGATAACGCTGCACGGAAGTTTATGCCCACAGCAAGACTGCCTCCAAATATACGTTTGGGCATCACATATGGAACTATATTCGAGCTGCCTAGGGCCGATGGACTTCAAGAATATATCGGCTTCCCAATAAACTTGGCTGCGCGTTTACAAAAGTATGCTGGGACCGCTTCGTTTCTCGCCTCGGCGCGAGTTGACCTGCCTTACGACTGGTATGTTGCGAACGGATTTGTGAAAGTGCTTCCGCTCAAGCTTCGCAATGCAGATGCTGAATACCTCTGGATCGATAAAGGTGATTTAGCGGCGTCTCCAGAAGGCCTTTTCCAAGCCGTTCCCTACAAAATTCCACCTACCTAGACTAGCCCTGCGTATTACGGGGGGGGAGCAAACGAGGTGCTTTAGGTTCGCGTGGACACGCCGTATATCTGTTTCGCCGTCGCCAGGCTGATCGCGCCCTCCGCGAGATCGCGCTCGCTGGCGGCTGGGTCGCGTTGGTCGGGTGGGCC
>CAWIRL010000016.1:0-13781 GCA_963838545.1 uncultured Acidobacteriota bacterium | reverse complement strand
TCGCAGCGGGGCAAAATCGCTGCCGTTAAATATTTTCAGAAAGCGCTGATAGACCACACGAGAGTTCGCGATTCCGATTTTCCCCTGCAGCGCGAGCGCTTCGGGTGTGCCGATCTTTTGCAACGCGGGGTCAACGAGATTATCCACGCGGCTGACGAAAAACGATGCGACAGAGGAGATGCGCGCCGGATTTGCCGCGCGACTGAGACCGCGGATGTACGCGTTGGCGACGGCTTCATAGTGGGCCATTGAAAACATCAGCGTGATGTTCACGTTCACGCCCGCAGCAAGCAGCTCCTCGACGGCCGGAATTCCTTCGGGCGTCGCGGGAATCTTGATCATCACGTTCGGACGCGAAACGGCCTTCCAAAGCCGTTGCGCCTCGCGAATCGAGCCCGCTGTATCGTGCGCGAGAGTGGGAGAGACCTCGAGGCTAATGAATCCATCGGCGCCGTTGGTGCGATCGTAAACAGGACGGACGATATCGGTGGCATTCTGAATATCTTTGATCACCAGAGCGTCAAACAAAGCGCCATCGTCCATTTCGGGGTTATCGTTGAGGAGACTTTTTAGTTGCTCGTCGTAGTCCGTGCTGCCGGCGATAGCCTTCTCAAAAATGGTGGGATTACTGGTGACGCCACTCAAACCGTCATCCTCGACAAGGCGCTTCAGCTCGCCGCCGGTAAGAATGCTGCGACGAATGTAATCGAGCCAGACGGCCTGGCCCTGCGCTTCGAGAAGATGCAGCGGGTTTGATTTTGCCGCCGCGCCCGCCTGCGACGCGCGCATTGCTTCAGGAGTGACTTTGCTGGCCATACTTGACCTCCAATGCTTTCACTTTTTCCAAACGCCGGCGATGACGCGGCTCGTTCGTAAACGAAGCTCGCAGAAAAGTGCCGGCCAATTCTTTGGCAAGCTCGACGCCGATGACGCGCGAACCGAGAACGAGAACATTCATATCGTCATGCTCGACGCCTTGATGCGCGGAGTATGTGTCATGTGCAAGGCCGGCGCGAATGCCGGGGAGTTTGTTCGCGGCTACGGAAGCTCCCACGCCGCTGCCACAAATCAAAACGCCGCGATCGACGCGCGTCTCGCGAACGGCGAGGCCAACTGCTTCGGCGTAGTCGGGATAATCCACTGGATCGGTGCTATTCGTTCCGAGATCGGAGACGTCATGTCCCAGTGCCTCGAGAAACGGAATTAATTGCTGCTTGAGTGGATATCCCGCATGATCCGCGCCGATTGCCACTCGCATCGCCAAGTCACCGCGCTTTCCAACCTGCTCGCGCGCCCTCACAAGAGTAAGATGCCCAGTAGCGGGCGAATCGCGCGGCCGGTGAAGCAAATTCTATAGGACGCGCGGACAGCGCTGCAAATATACATTGGATGAAAGCCGAAGCCAAAAAGAAGCGGCAACCCCGGAAAACGGCGGAAGTGAAGGGCCGTTCGCTCCGAATATTCACAATTGGACACTCGAATCGAGGTATTGAGGAGTTCGTCGGGCTCTTGACGGCGCATGGCGTGGAGAGACTGATTGATATCCGCACTATCCCGCGTTCGCGGCACAATCCTCAGTTCAATGCCGACGCGCTGCCGAAATCTCTTGCTGCCGCGGGTTTGGATTACGTGCACTTGAAAGAGCTCGGAGGACTGCGCCACGCCAAGCGAGACAGCATCAATACGGCGTGGAAAAACGCCAGCTTTCGGGGATATGCGGATTACATGCAAACGCCGGAGTTTGCGGCGGGAATCGAAAAGCTTAGCGAGCTAGCGGCGGAGAAGACGACCGCAATTATGTGCGCGGAAGCGGTTCCGTGGCGGTGCCACCGGTCTCTTGTGGCGGATGCGCTGGTGGCACGGAAAATTCGCGTGGAGCACATCATGAGCGCCACGCGCGCGCAGCCGCACGTGACGACGTCGTTCGCGCGAGTTCATGGAGTTGAAATTACTTACCCGGGCCAGGGAAATTTGCCGCTAAGCGATGGGGAATCTTAGCCAAGAATGTTATTCTTCTCGGTCAGCAAATCGCAGCAAAATATAAACACACACTGGTACGGAGGAACCTAGGCGCATGGATTGGAAGAATCGCAAGGTGCTCGTGACCGGCGGTACGTCGTTTATCGGCTCGGGGATCGTGGACGCGCTCGCAAAGCGCGGCGCGAAGATTCGCGTGTCCGATGATTTGAGCAGCGGCAAGCTTGAAAATATCGAGCATCTGGTGAAGGACGGCGTGGTGGAGTTTGTGCAGGCGGACTTGCGGGAGCCCGGCGTCGCCGAACGAGTGGTGGACGGCATGAGCGTGGTCTTCCATCTAGCGGCGGATCATGGCGGGCGCGGCTATGTGGATTTGCACCAGGCAGCCTGCGCGATGAATCTGATGCTCGATGGAGTGGTGTTCCGCGCGTGCCACCGGGCGAAAGTGGACAAAGTCGTCTACGCATCCTCCGGGTGCGTCTATCCGAATCACATTCAGACCGATCCGAAACAAATTCTTTACCTCACGGAAGAAATGGTGGGACCGCCCTACGACGCCGACAATATGTATGGCTGGGCCAAGCTTATGGCGGAGATGACGCTGCAATCTTATTACAAGGATTGGGGGATGAAGTCGGCGTCGTGCCGATATTTCACGGTGTACGGCCCGCGCGGAGTGGAAAATCATGCGGTAATCGCGATGATTGCGCGCGCGTTCATAAATCAGAATCCGTTTGTGGTTTGGGGCACAGGAGAGCAGATTCGCAATTGGACGTATATCGATGACATTGTCAGCGGAACGATCCTGGCGGCAGAGAAAATTGATGATGCGACGGCAGTGAATCTGGGAACAACGGAACGGATCAAGGTGATCGACGCGGCGAAGGAAGTGCTGCGTTACATGGGCAAGAAAGCGGAATTCGAGTTGCATCCGGAAATGCCGACTGGCCCGTTGAACCGCGTCGCGGACAACAAACTGGCTAAGAAGATTCTGGGCTGGGAACCGAAAGTTAATTTTGTCAACGGCTTGCACCAGACGATTGACTGGTACGTTTCCGTAAAAAATCAGAAACAAGTCTCCGAGCAACTGCAAGCGGTACTTACCGAGCGCTGAGTTGGACTTCTCTTATTTGCGCGGGTCAGTTTTGCGGCGCAGCGCCCGGCGAAGCTTCCGGCGACCCGGACTGCGTGGCAAGATCCGGCAGAAGATCATCGGACAACATCTGGCCAGTCGGATTCAGAATCACGAGATCTACACGCCGGTTCATCGCGCGGCCTTCGGGAGTGGCGTTCGTCGCGACGGGATGAAATTCCGCATAGCCCGACGCGGCGAGGCGATCGGGCGAGATTCCGTAGCGGGTAATGAAGAGCTTCACTAGCTGCGTGGCTCTCGCCGTGGAAAGTTCCCAATTGGACTGGAATTGCGCGCTGTGGATTGGGACATTGTCTGTGTGTCCCTCAATGCGCACGTGAAAGGAACGAGGCGAGACGATGCCGATAAACTCGTCCAGAACCGGCGCGGTGTCTTTCTTCAATTGCGCCGAGCCCACGTCGTAGAAGCCCGCTTCGCGCAGGCTGACCACAAGTCCTTCACGAGTCGGTTTCAGCGAGATCTGGTGCTTTTGGATCGGAACGCGCAGAGCTTTTTCGAGTTCGTTGCGAAGTTGGTTGAGATTATCGGGCTGCGGTGCCGGAGACGGCGTCCCGCGAGGCGGATTCGCGATGCGGCCTAGAGAATTGTAGCGCTCGACATTTTCGACGATTTGGACATTTGAAAACGGCATGGGCTCGGAAGTAGCGACGGGAACTTTGGTATTGGAGGCGTCGAAGATGCCCATCTGCTGGAACGCGACTTGGATCGCTAGAGCCAGCTGGCCGACGCGGCGCTTATCCACTTGAGACGACGCGTAATTGATGTACACATCCACTACGTTGGTCATCGTCTCACCCGTAAAATTCCACACGTTTTCGATAATCATCGGACGCGTCACCCGCTGCCCCTTGTGCGTCATCAAAAATTCCAGCAGCCCATATTCCTTCGGCGTCAATTCAATCCGCCGCCCTCCGCGCCTCACGATCCGCGCCAGCCGGTCCAGTTCCAAATCGTCCGCCTTCAAAACCGGCTCCGGCCCGCGCCCCCCGCGCCGAAGCAGCGCCCGCACCCGCGCCGAAAGTTCCGTGAACGCGAACGGCATCAGCAAAAAATCATCCGCGCCATCGTCAAACGCCCGGACGCAATCCTCCACCCGATTTTTATTCGTCAGTATCAGGATCGGAAGCCCCGGCTTTCGCGCCCGCAGATGCCGCAGCACTTCCATCCCATCGATCCCCGGCAGATTCAAATCCAGAATCATCAAATCGAATTCCCGCGCGCCCGCCAGTTCTTCCGCCGCCGCGCCGTCGCGCGCCACTTCCACGCTGTAATGCTCCGCTTCCAGCCCTTGGCCCAAAAAAGCGCCAAGCGCCTCATCACTTTCCGCGACGAGTAGCCGCATAGTTGCTCCAATGTGCGTTGAAATAGATCTTTGGAAGGGGAAACGAATCTTAATGAAAGCCCGCGGCGATGTCAAAAAGTTCTTAAGCTTTTTCGCGCAGAACTACTGGATTGTGTGTACTCATTGCACGAATATCCACAAAGTGTTTCAAGTCGGAACAAAATCCCGCCGCTATTTCTTTCCCTGCGGCAAAAATGTTTTCATTTTGACCGGCACAATGTACCGCCGCGCCGCATCAGTCGCTTCTTCCGCCGGATTCTTTCGCGTGCGCCGCTCACGCTCGCTCACGCCCGCTCTCACCCAGCGCTCTCTTCATTGTAAATTTCAAATCCGCAACCCTGAAATCGCCGCGCTACGCGAACGCGCTCACCTCGCTCCACTCTCCGGCCCCGGCTTCGCATCCTTCCTCGCCGCCTTCGTCTCCCCGCCCTGCAAATCGCGGAATGAAAAATGCGTCGTCACTCCCTCCATCGCTTTTCCGCCGGCCTCCGCATACGGATACACCGCGTAATTCAGCAGTTCACCCTTCTGCGCCGGGCTCAAACGAATGTCCCGTCCGGTCGAAAATTGCACGCGATTCGCATCGTGCGCGCCAAAAAAATAATCGTGCAGTTCCGGATGCTTCCACGCCTCCGACGCGTCCACCGGCACCCAGCCCAGCCCATCAATATAAAATTCCGCCCAGCAGTGATAGCCGCCGATGTCTCCCGCGCTCTTATCTGCCGGAATCGGAAATCCAATTTCGAATTTCGCCGGAATTCCCGCCGCCCGCAGCATGCCGATAAACACCGAATGAAAATCGGTGCAATTTCCGCGCTTCGAAGTGCACGCCCACACCGCGTCGCCATGCCCCCAGCCCTCGCCGGTCTTGTCGTACTTCATCGTCTTAATCACATACTCATACGTCCGCCGCGCGCGATCCAAATTGTCCCCGCCCGTCTGCGTGTTTTCTTTCGAGAGTTCGCCGATCTGCCCGTCAATCGGCACCAACCGGTCCGCCTGCAAGAATCGCCCCAGCAACGGATCCGCCTTCACGTTGTGCTCTCCCGTCGCCGTCAAAGCAACTCGATGCTCGTGCCGCGCCACGTCAAAGCGCATCTTCACGTCGAACGCCGCCGCCTTACCCGCTTTTTCATCAAAAAATGCAAACGTGTCGCCGTACTCCGCGTCGCGCGTCGTCTTGTACGCAACGCTGCTCTCAATCTTCAAATTCGAAATCTGCTGGTAAGCGTTCGAGACCGGAACCGGAATCCACACTCGCACCTCCCCTGCCCCGGCGGCCGGCGCCGGCACGTGCGCTTCGTAAGTAAATTCAAAACTCCGCTCCGCAGCCGGCGTGCTCTCCCCCGCCGCGCGCCGCTGCACAGACGCCGTCGCGCACACCAAAATTCCCGCCGCCAGAATCAAGAGCTTCTTCATATCTCGTCACTCCCATCGTAAATGATTTTTCCCAACCACCGGCACTCGCCGCAACCATCGGCACCGCCGCAAGCATAACTCAAATCTCTCTCGCCAATTATGAACGCGCGGCAAGAAATCCCGCTCACTCCGGCGCCTTCCTCAACTCCGGCTCCGGTGTCACCTTCTCCCGCATGATCCCCGCATCCCTCGCCAATCCTTTATCAAATAATCTCTGCGCCTCCGCAAATTCCTTTTTCGCCTCATCCTCGCGCCCCAGCCGTTTTAATACCCGGCCGCGCAAATAGTGCACGTTGCGGCTGTCCGGCGCATAACGCGCCGCCGCATCGAGCGCCGCGAGCGATTCCTTGAATTTTCCCTGCCGCTGCAAGATTTCGCCCAATCCAAATTGCGCGCTGGCAATCCGCGGGTCGCGCTCGATCGCCATCCGGAAATATTTCTCCGCGTCCGCCTCCTTGCGTTGCACCGAAGAAAGAGCCCCCAATTCATCGTAGTAATAGGCGACTTCCGGCTCGCTCTTCACTCCCGATTCGAATTCCCCTCTCGCCTCCTCAAACTTGTTCAAGCGCATCTCCGCAATTCCCAAATACAGATGTACGAAAGGCAATTTCGGATTCGCCGCCTCCGCCTGCTTCAGTTCGCTCTCCGCCTTCGCAAAATCATTGCGATTCAACATCGCCTTGCCCATCAACAAATGAATCTCCGGCGTATCGCCCCCAACTTCCACCAGCCTCCCCAGCGCCTTTTCCTCCAGCTCGCCGCGCTTCGCCTCGCCCGCGGCAATCCCCAGCACGTAGAGATAACTCAAATTGCTCCGCTCGCGCTCCCACAACGGCTCGAGCGCCTCCGCCGTCTCCGCATATCTCTGCGTAAAAAAATCGCACAGCCCCAACAAATACCGCGCCTGCTCCGCATCCGGCGCATCGCGCACCACCGATTCAAAGGGCGCAATCGCCGCGCTGTATTCTTCCTCGTGAAAATAAACCAGCCCGATATTCAATCGAATCCCCGCCACCCCCGGCGCCAAGTTCTCCGCCTTCCGCAAATCCGCAAGCGCTGCTCCCCACTTCTTCCGCCGCATCTCAATCACGCCCAAATTCGCATACGCCCCCGCAACCGACGGATCGATCGCCAGCACCGCATGAAACGAGCGAGCCGCCTCCTCCAGTTGCCCATCCCGCAGCAGCTTCTCCCCCCGCTCAAAAACTTCCTGCGGATTTCCCCGCGCAGCGCTCTGCCCAAGCGCACAAAGCGCCGCCCCACACACAATCCCCAAAGCAAGGAAAGCAATCGCAGCAGGTCTCACAGATTCGGACTCTAGCAGGGGAACAAATCACAACCAAGCCCCATTGCACAAAACAACGCTCAGCCCACCAACCCCAAGAATTTCCGCTCAAACAATTCCAAATAAAAATGACGCGAGCAGATTATGTAGCGCCACCCTTTTCAGGGTGGCATCCCAGCGCCCCGTCGGCACAGAAGAACCTAAAGCCTGAATGCGGATAGCTTGCGGAAGTATGCCGTTGCAGCTGAAGTGTCACACGCCGCAAAAAATCCGCGCTGACCTGGCGCTGCTATGCGGAAAACAATTAAGCGTCACCAACAAATATCGGCGCGAACTTCTTCTACATCGCGGGCATGTTTGAAGTTGGTCCAGACGTCGCCGGACCGGAACTTGTCGGCGCTGGAATCGTCCCGAGCGGAGTATCGTAAGCCTTCAGCACGTCTTCCGGCAGATGCGAGAGATCCGTGCCGCGCAAATAATCACCCATCGTGGTGCCGGTACAATGTGAGTCCACATTGCGCGCGCCGCGTTTTGCTCGCGCATCGCCCAGGTGGACCGTCCGGAAATCGATGCTGAATCGGGTCCGCCCCGAATCATTCGGCACCGAAGAATGCATTTGCGCTCCGGAAAAAATAATGATCCCGCCCGGCGGCGGAATCAGCCGGATTTGCGGATCGAGTTCCATTTTCTCTTCGGCCTTCGGCTGCTTGCGCGTGTCCGTCTTGATGTGCTGCGCCGCATTCTGCCGGCTGGTGCGATTCCATTCCTGATAATTGTATTCGTGCGATCCGTTCTTCACTCCCTCGCTCCAATAGCGCG
Source organism: uncultured Acidobacteriota bacterium (assembly GCA_963838545.1). GTDB lineage: Bacteria > Acidobacteriota > Terriglobia > Acidiferrales > UBA7541 > Palsa-147. The sequence goes on along the minus strand of CAWIRL010000016.1, from coordinate 5,786 downwards.
GGTGAAAGGCCATTCCATTTCGCGGCACGATCTGAAATATCGGAATCCAGAAATTGAGCTGGCACATCGGCGCGGAATACCACGTGTCGCGATGCGGATGAAACGCATACGCGATTCCGGAAGTCAGGTAATCATCCGAAGTGGAGCTGCGCATCCGCGGCACATCGAAATACGTTTGCTCCAGGTCGCATCCCAGTGCGCTCAGAATCAAGGGAATGTAACGCTTCGATTCCGGATGATGAATGAATTTCGGTTTCAGGTCCGCGAGCACGGCCGCATATTTCTCCACCGGCATTTCGTACTGCGCCGTTTCCGGATCGAGCGATCCAAACGCCTCGCGAATCATGCCGCGCGCGAAATCGCAAAAGTCCAGTGACGGTTTGCACGCGTTGTAAATGAAAAGCTGCCCGTCGTAGAGCATTTCCCGCCGCTTGTCGTCGCTGATCGCCGCATCGGTGAAAACGGAATCCATGGCCTGCCTCCCGAAAGAGCCGCGCACTCCCCGCGAAACTCGATACTCAATAATAACATCGCATCGGCGCGCGGGTAAGCGGAGGTGCGGTGCAAAGGTGCTGCGCAGACACGCCCACATTGCCGCCACGCCGCATCCGCGGCTCAGCGGCGCCGCCTCAAATCGAGAAGCGCGGATCGCCCTCCACAATTTCAGCTTGCAGCTTCGGCGTTTCGCCTTTGCGCCACAATGGCGCGCGGTGCCGCACCCGGTAACGCAACGGCCCGCCATCCGCTCCCGCGCTGCGCTCGAGCGGCCGCGGAATACAAACAAATTCCGTCTCAAAAGCATCGCTCGTCGCCCGCACCACGGCGTAACCATGTCCGCCCATATCCACGAACGAAAGATGCGGCGACAATTCCGCATTGGACAGTGCCCGCGCCTTTTGGATGTCGCCGCTCTTCACATATTCGAGGCACGATTTCACGCCGTGCCGCAGCATCAAGTTGTACGTTGGCTGCGGCGCCGTGTCTGCCGGCCCCTGCCCCACAAAAAGCGGGCGTAACGGATGTTCCTTCGGAAATAGATGCTCGAAAGCCTCGATCACGCCCGGCGCCGAAATCGATCCGGTCACAAACGCCACTCCTATCGGCTCAAACTTTTGCGGCGGCAGCGCCTTCGCCGCCAACCCGGCCCAAAAACTGTGCCGGTCGCCGGCTACGGTCGCAAACCCGGTGATTCCATTTTCGCGCACGAAGTCATAAATCTCGCCGCGCTCGACGTAGGCATTGCTGTGGTCGCCCATCGGAAATCCCGCGTAGCCCGCGCCCGGCCACGACTCCTTCGCCAATCCCGACGGCAAATTCTTCGGATCGGCGCGCATTTCCAAAGTCGCAAACGTATCGCCCCAGATTTTCCAGGTAGCTTTGGAAGCCTTCAAGCGCTCGAGGAACCATGCCTTTTGTTCCGCGCCTAGAATCGTCTGCGGCGGCTGGTCCCGCCGGTAATTCGGAAACTCCCTTCCGCCAAACCAAATCGTTGCGGGAGGCTTGCCTCCGCCGTAGGCGCTTCCCGCATCCAAAATCTCGATCACTTCCTGGGGAATAAATTCCGGAAAGTCGTCGCTGGAAAAAGCCTCCGCCTCTTTGTGACCGAGCGGATCTTCGGAGCGGTAGCTGCGCTGGTCGGTGATGATTAATTCCACATTGCGTCCCCAACGCAGCGCCCGGTACCCGCGCAAACTCGCGACGGCCGCCACGTTGTTCGGCTCCTGGCCGAAACCGTGCGCGTCAAATTGCGTGATGGGCGCATCGCTCACGTGCGGCGGATCGAATTTCTCGAGCGAAGGCCCGCTCGGCTTGAATAATCGCGCCGGCTGATATTCAAAAAAAGCCTGGTTCGCCGCCACTTTGCGAGTCTGCGCCGGACGGTTCACGCCTTCAAATTTCTGGATGCTCTGCCACCCCTGCCAGCTGAATTCGTGGTTGTCCCACATGCAAACGAACGGCCAGCGCGCGCGGGCATCCTGCAAATCCGGATCGTGGAGATAATTCCGGTAAACCGCGCGGTAATCTCCGACGACCGTGGGAATATGGAAGTCGCGGATTTTCTCGCCGTGCTCGTAGCGCACAATGTCGCGGATTCGGCGGTCATACATTCCCTGCGGCCGGTCTTCCGGATACCAGACGATTTCGTAAATAAAATCACCGAGATGCAAAACGAATCCGAGCCGGTCGGCCTCCGCGGCGCGCTCGTCCTCGAAAATCATTCGGCGGTACGCGTTCTGCGCGCCCTGATTCGCATTTTGGCAACTGACGAAAGCAAATCGCACCGGCCTCGCGTCGTTATCCGCCGGCGCCGTGATGGTCCTGCCGACGCGGCTGCCGAATCGCCGCGGCATCCGAAAACCGGTACCAATAAACTCGCGCCGGTTTCAATCCGCCCGCGAGCACGCGGCAAGTCCAATCCGATTCCGCGGAAATCGGCGCGTCGGCCGTCGCCACAACGTGCTCGAAGCCCTCATCCTCGGCCACTTCCAAATGCAATTTTTCCACCGCGCTGCTGGAATCCGCGCCGGCGCCCGGCGGACGCCGCGTCCAGAGCAGCACACTGTCGCTCTCGGGATCTCCCGATGCGACGCCCTCGGGATACAGATCGCGGCGCTCCTTCCAGGCCACGCGCGAAGGCGTCGCGAACGGCTGGCCCCACGCCGCCGTCGCTCCGAGCGCGATGGCCAACTCCAAAAATGATCGCCTTCCAATCGTCGTCATTTCGTTATTCCATTCTTCGCTGCCGCGGTCGCGGGCGTTTCAAAATTTGCGGCGCTTAGCAGAGCCGCCATTTGAACTTAGACGCGACTCGGAGTTAGACGTCGCTCGGCTTTGGACGTCACTCGGCCTTGGACGTCCTCGCCTTGGAGAGAATCAGCGGCAGCAAGAATTCCTGCAATCGCCGCGCATCGTCCGCCGCGGGATTTTCAAATTGTAGCCCCATGCGGTTCTCATAAGATACGCGCACGATGCGCGCCGGGAGCAGCACCGGCGGCATGCCCGTTCTTAGCGCCAGTTTTGCTTGCAGCGAGGTGCCCACCGGCAAAGTGGAATTGCATTGCACGAACATGCCGTTCAAGCTCACGTCGAGTGTGGTGCCCGCCAATTTCTCGCGCCCAGAATCGAGCGAGACCACGCACGCGGTTTTCACGCGCTGAAACCGGCGCGCCTCGCTTTCGATGGACGCGGCCGTCACGCGAATCAAGCGCAGAAGGCGGTGCCGGTCAATCGGCTTGAAGAGGAAAAAATTCGCTCCGGCCTCGAAGGCGCGCGTCAGGATGCCGTGATCCTCCTCGCCGGTGATAATCACGATCGGCGTGCGGTGATTCATTCCGCCGGCGCGGATTTGGCGCGTCAACTCGATTCCGTCGGGCGGCGGCATGCGCACGTCAACGAAGACGGCGGCGAATTTTTCCGACGAGGCGCGTACCGCTGCCTGCGTAGTGTCGTTCAGGATCAGCGAGGTCAGTCCGGCGGATGCCAGCACGTCCTCCACCAATTTGCAGTTTGCCGCGTCGGCATCTACCACCAGAATGCGCGTTGTGGCCATGCACTCCCCCGCGGTGATTATCGCATCGCCCTCGGGAATCGCGGCGATTTTCGCCTGGGCGATTTCGTAGCGGGGAGTAGCGGTGGCCGGCAAGCCCAGTGGATTGAGCGGCGATCGTGGGTGCCGGAGCCGGTCTAACCGAAACATGGTTCGATTAGAATTGCTTGTAAGTTGTTGAGAACAATCAGCGGAGGTCGATTCTAACCGAAACAAAATTTGGGCTTGGATTTTGCTTTTTCGTCGCCTGGGGGCGGTATCCGAAGACGAACCCAGGGGCAAACGGACGGAGAGCGACGGCATTTTGGGAATGGCGTGGCACGCGGCGGTCAGGCCGGACATCTTAGGTCCTCCAAGTCGTTTAGATTGTGGGCGTGGGCGGGGACATCGCCGGGGGCTCGGAAGAACATGCCCGCACGCCGGACTGCTAGCGAAGTACGGGTATATTGTCGGCTGAGGGTTATTAGTGTGTCAATAGTACTGTGGGGTTGATTTTAGGGGGGTACTCGGGGCGGGATGCGTGATTTCGTTATTTGGCGGGTGATTTATGGGGAGGTTGTTGGGGCAGTTTCGGGAGGGATTTGCTTTGGCGGGCGCAGCCTTTCGAAGCTCAGGGTAAACAAGCGGCGCCCCTACGCGGAGAATGCAACGGCGGGGGTGACGGGCGGGGGGAGAGTTGGGCAGGGAGATAAAGATGCCGCCCTAAAAACGGCGCTACAAAAGGCGGGGAGACGAAAATCTGGGCGGGATTTACGAGGAGGTTGTCGGGCAATTTCGGGTGGGATTTAGTTTGGCGGGGGCGGCCGTTCGAGGCTCCTTCACTAGTTCAGGACAAGCAGGGTCCAGGGGTTTAGGAGGCTGATGGCTAGGTGGTGGAAGTGTTTGGTGTTGCGGGTTACTAGCGTTAGGTCGTAGGTGGCGGCTGTGGCGGCGAATAGTGCGTCTATGGAGCTTAGGTTCGTGGCTTGCTTTTTGCTTTGGGCCATTATTTCGCCCCAGGCGGCGGCTATTGGCAGATCGACGGCCAGGATGCGGCGATCGAAGCGGGGGGCTAGTTCTTGATCCAGCCAATTGGTTAGGGCGGAGCGGCGATGGCCTGGGGAGATCTCTTCGATGCCTTTGCGGATTTCTGCGAAGGTCATCACGCTTAGAAAAATGGAGTCTTCGTCGGTTTGTGCCAGCCAGGTCAGGACTTTGGGATTGGGGCGCGGTTTTAGCGGCTCGGAAATTACGTTGGTATCCAGAAGATAATTCAAAGGAGGATGGGGCGGGCTTTATCGCGCGAGCGTTTGATGCGGAGGCCAGCGGCGCGAAGCGGGGAGTTGGTGAGGAAAGTGGCGAGGTTGCCGTGGGGCTTGGTTTTGCGGGCCCATTCGTCCGCGGCGACTACGACTACTGTTTTGCGTCCGTTTTTGGTGATGGTTTGGGGGCCGTCGGATAGTGCGCGGTGGATCAGGGTGCTTAGTTTGGCTTTGGCTTTGGCTACTGGCCAGGTTGGTTGGGATATTGGCATGGGGTTACCGTTTTGTGGTCAGGATGGTCATTATAGTCATTTTTGGTTGGGTGTGGCAAGTGGAGAGTAGAGCCACTCTCCTCCCGCGTGTCGCTGCAGTTAGACAGGCCCAGCGCTAAAGCGCATTCGTGCGGACGGGGATTTTTCGGAGCGCTGAAGCGCGGCGTGGGTGTTGGGGCGATTGCGCATGTGCCACCCTATGAAAAGGGCGGCGGTAGAAAAGGCGGGATTACGGGCGGGAGGTTAGTTGGAGGTGAGAATAAAGATGCCGCCATGGAAAGGGCGGCGCTACAAAAGGCGGGGCCGGCAGGCCGGGGTACGGCGGAGAGCGGGCTGCTGGGTTCGGAATGATGTATGATTCGGCGCTCTCTTGGGATTGGGGGGGATTCGGCTTGGTGGCTACGCGGCGGCGGAGGCGGAAGGCTAGCTCGGTTACGATTCGCGATGTGGCGCGAACTAGCGGATTTTCGTCTACTACTGTGTCGTTTGTGCTGAATGATGCTCCTTTGGCGCGGTTTATTCCTGCTAAGACAAAGGACCGGATTCGTGCGGCGGCTAAAAAGCTTGGCTACCGGCCGCATTTGCTGACGCCGTTTATGCGCAGCAAGCGATCGCGTGCCGTGGGCGTGATGGTCTTTGATATGACCGATCCTTACTGCACATTGATTTTGCGGGGCGTGGAGAATGCGCTGTATCAGGCTTCTTATTTGCCGATGCTGGCGGACG